>DATBYF010000056.1:0-40521 GCA_036513895.1 Candidatus Acidiferrales bacterium
TGAATCAACTGGCTATAAGAAATCCCGTTGTTCCGCGCGGCTGCGCCGATGCGCTGAATCCATAGCGTGCGGAAATCGCGCTTTTTCGTCCGGCGGTCGCGGAAGGAATAGCGTAGCGAGCGATTCACCGCTTCTTTTGCCGACCGGTAGAGTTTGCTCTTGGTAAGAAAAAAGCCCTTGGCGTGCTTTAAAAGCTTCTTGCGCTTGGCGCGCCGCTTTGTACCGCGTTTTACACGAGGCATGTTTTGATTCTCCTGTTTCTAATGAGTTCTTTTAGATCCAGACGTGGAGAATCGCAACGAACCGACGCGGACCGGGCGCTTGCGCGCACAATACGCGAATCGGCTGGCGCATCTCCACGGCGTGTTTCGGTTGCCGCTCGCCGCGATTCAATCAACGAATCATCGGCGCAGCGTTACGTCCCAACTCAAATCCGGGACATCCGGCCGGCAGGCCCGTCGTGGCGGGATTTCGCGCTGCCTGGCGCAGAACAACTTCTTCCATCGCACAACGGATTCCCTGAGGATTCCGCTATGCCAGAAAATTACGCGTACGGAATCATCCGCTTAACGTTCGCCGCGTCGGCAGGGCTCACTTGGATCGACTTGCGCAGCTTCCGCATTCTGCCGGGCGCCTTCGAGCCCAGCAAATGACGCTTGCCGGAATGGGCGCGCATAACCTTTCCTGTCGAGGTCACTCGGAATCGCTTGGCTGCGCCGCGATGCGTCTTTAGCTTCCTAACTTTTGCTTTCGCTTTCGACACAATTGCACCTTCTCAGAAAAATTTTTAGGCCTGTCCGGCCGCGGGAGCCGACGCGGGTTTTGACGCCCCGCCTCCCGTGCTAGTTTTTTTCGGCGCCAGCAGCGCCAGCAGAATATTCGCTTCCATCCGCGGTCCGAATTCGACGATCGCGTGCTCGCCGATATCCTGCAAGAGTCGAGTCATCTTGGCGCGTCCCACGTCCTGGTGCGCCATCTCGCGCCCGCGATGAAATATCATCGCTTTAACTTTCGAGCCTTCGCCCAGGAACTTGATGATCTGGTTTTTCCGCACCTGGTAATCGTGCTCGGCCGTCGCCGGCCGGAATTTTACTTCCTTGATGTGCGTGGATTTCTGATGCTTCTTCTGCTCGTGCGCCTTTTTATTCTGCTCGTAGAGGAACTTCCCGAAATCGACGAGCTTGCAGACCGGCGGCACGGCGTTGGGGGAAATTTCCACAACATCGATCCCCTGCTCGCGCGCTGCCTTCATCGCGTCGAACAAGGACATCACCCCGAGCTGGTTCCCCGCTTCATCGATAACTCGCACTTCGCGCGCTCGGATGCGCTCGTTAACCCTCAGACCACCACCACGTTCAGCGATAAACCCACCTCCAGAAAGTCGAACCCCCGCGGGCCAGCCCGTCGGGGGTTTGGGTTAGGAAGTATAGCACGAGCCGCCGCGCGTTCGTTAAAAGGCAATCTGTGGAGCACGCGCGCTCTAGTGCCGTCCGTGTAGCTCATGTCCCCGGCCCGCCACCGGCGGGACGTGAAGTGGCGCCTGACAAACCCGTTAGCCGGACAGTGACCTGCTACCATCTTTGGACGTGGCAGGGCTTGACACCTGCATTCATAGAAGGTCAGAATCGCGGCGAATGGCTGACGACACGACTCGGATTGAAAGTCATGCCGGTTCCCGCGACGGCCACCACATCATTGCGATACATGGCCCGGTCACCATCACGACGGCCCCGGCCCTGCGAAAGGCTGGAGAAGGAATCAGCGCGCGAGTCTTGATCGTTGATCTCACTGATGTTCCCCATGTGGATTCCTCCGCGATCGGTGTGCTGGTTCACTTCTACACCAGCAGCCGTGAATCCGGCCGCAAGCTGGCGCTGGTGGGTCTGAGCGACCGCGTTCGAAAGACGCTTAGAAACATGAGCGTCGACAAGCTCTTCCGAATTTATCCGGTTATTAGTGACGCCGAGAATGACCTCAGCGAGCGAAATCCAGAATAGCCTCCGCTCGAATCCCCGATGTTTGACTGCGGCTGAAATGTTTGACTGAAGAATGTCGAGAGGATCGCCGGAACCGCGTTAGCTGGCGCCCTTTTGTGCGATCTCTGCGTTGAGGGAGCCGATGAACTCGTCAAGTGGGCGTGCGCCGAGGTCGCCTTTCGCGCGATGGCGCACCGAAACGGTGCCAGCCTCGGCCTCTTTGCCGCCGACGACAAGCATGTAAGGAATCTTCTGAAGTTGCGCGTCACGAATTTTCGCCTGCAACTTTTCGTTGCGATCATCGAGGTGGACACGGAATCCAGCGCCGCGAAGTTTCTCCGTCACTTGCTGTGCGTACACCGAAACTTTTTCGCTGAGAGGCAGCACTTCCACTTGCACGGGTGCGAGCCACGCTGGAAACGCGCCGGCGTAATGCTCAATCAAAATGCCAAAGAATCGCTCGACCGAGCCAAGCAGAGCGCGGTGGACCATCAAAGGCTGATGCCGTGCGCCATCTTCGCCGACGTACTCGAGATCGAATCGCGCCGGCAAATTGAAATCGAACTGAACGGTGGTGAGCTGCCAGGGCCGGCCGATGGCGTCAATTAACTTGACGTCAATCTTCGGCCCATAAAACGCAGCTTCGCCTTCAATGCGCTTGAACGGAATACGCATTTTTTCGAGCGTGGACTCGAGCGCATGTGTGGCGCGCTGCCAGTCTTCGGGCTTGCCGGCGTAATTTTCTGGATGCCCCGCGTCCCAATCCGATAGCTCCACCTCATATCGGTCGAAGCCAAATGTCTTCATCACTGCAAACGCGAAATCCACGCAAGCTTCCACTTCTTTTTCGATCTGGTCCGGGGTGCAGAAAATGTGCGCGTCATCCTGCGTGAAGCCGCGCACGCGCAGCAGGCCATGCAGCACGCCGGAGCGCTCGTAGCGATAGACAGTGCCAAGCTCCGCGTAACGCTGTGGCAGATCGCGGTAGCTCCGCAACCGCGATTTGTAGATCAGAATGTGTCCCGGACAGTTCATCGGCTTGAGCTGGTACTCGGCCTTTTCGACTTCTATCGGGCCGAACATGCTATCGCGGTAGAAGTTCGTGTGCCCGCTGGTGTTCCAGAGATCGAGCCGCATAATGTGCGGAGTGAAAACGAGATCGTAGCCCCGGCGCAGCAACTCGTCGCGCAGCCAGTCTTCAATCAACTTGCGAACCAACCCGCCCTTGGGGTGCCAGAAAATCAGTCCCGGCCCGGCGAGTTCCTCGATGCTGAAAAGATCCAACTCTGTGCCGAGGCGGCGATGGTCGCGGCGCTTGGCCTCTTCGAGTTTGTGCAAGTACTCGTCGAGTTGCGATTTTTCTACGAAGCACGCGCCGTAAATCCGCTGCATCTGTGGATTGCCTTCGTGCCCCTTCCAGTATGCGCCGGCGACATTGAGTAGCTTGAATGCCTGGATTCGTCCGGTCGAAGGAATGTGCGGCCCGCGGCAGAAATCGATGAATTTTCCCGTGGTATAGAACGAAACCATTGGCTCGATGGCCTTTTCTTCCACGAGCTCGCACTTGAAAGTCTGATCGGAGTCTTTGTACAGCTTCAGTGCCTCAGGCTTCGGCAGGAATTTCCGTTCGTTCGGCACGTCGCGCGCCGCAATCTCGTGCATCTTCGCTTCAATTTTTTCGAGATCCTCGGGGGTGAATGGTTCGGGCCGCAAGAACTCGTAGAAGAAGCCGTACTCAATCGGCGGCCCGATGCCCAACTTGACATTCGGATAGAGTTCGAGCACCGCCGCGGCGAGCAGATGCGCCGCCGAGTGCCGGAACACTTGAACTGCATCTGGATCTTTTGCGGTAAGAATCGCGAGCGACGTGTCCTGGTCGAGCGGCCGACCGAGATCGATCAGATCGCCGTTTGTACGCGCGACGAGAGCCTCTTTCGCCAATCGCGGCGAAATCTGTTTCGCCACTTCGGCCGGAGTCGTTCCCTTCGGAACTTCGCGCTTTGCGCCGTCCGGCAGCGTGATTTGAATGGTATCCATGGATGTGAGCTGTGAGCCTCTGAATTTCTTAGCTTACTGGCCCAGCGCCCGCAGGGTCAAGGCGCGATAGCGAACCTCGGAGCGGATGAGCTCGGAAGAAATTCAGCTTTGCTCGTATTCGCTCACCAGCACCTGATGGACGTGAATGCTTGGAAAGCCCTGCGCGAATGCCTGCACGCGCGCGAGTGCTTGATAAAAATATAGATTCTTTTCGCTCTTATCGAGCTCCTCGAGCGAATCCCACAAAGAAAGTACCTGAACCTGAATCGGATCAGTCGCGTGCGTGTGAAGCACGAAGACCCCGCGAAATCCTTTTTGCTGCTTCATTAACGGAATCAGTGAGGCGACAGCTTTGGCGAATTCTTCGCTCTTGCCCGTAAGGATGTGGAATTGGGTCACGCGCGCGTGCATAAAAGCCTCCTAGCTCCGCGTGATTAAACTGACGTGCCACGAGCCTAGCGCAACGAATCTTCGGAGTAAATACGCACGAACTGGAACACCGTGACGCCAGTCAGTCCGGACTCGTGGGCCCTCATATCATACTGGCGCGGGAAGCTCATTTCTTTCGGGCCTGTTCGAGCATGTCCCAAGATTCTTCGGGCAAATCGAGGAAATCGTTAAACTCGCCCGCGCCTCGCAGCCATAACCCGCCATCGATTACCACGCATTCGCCGTTCACGTATTCAGCTTGCTGGCTCAGAAGATACGAAGCCAGATTCGCTAGCTCATCGTGCCGCCCGAAGCGTTTCATCGGATGATAATTTTTGGCGCGGTCCTCCAATTCTTTCGAAGGAAGCAGCCGCGACCACGCCCCTTCCGTCGGGAATGGCCCGGGGGCGATGGCGTTTAGTCGGATCCTGTGAGGCGCCCATTCGACAGCGAGCGAGCGCGTCATCGCCAAGACTCCAGCTTTCGCGCATGCTGACGGCACCACAAATCCCGAGCCCGAATCCGCAGCCGCGTAAGTCGTCACGATACTCAAAATGTTTCCTGGCTGTTTCGCGGCGATCCACCGGCGGCCGAGCGCCAGCGTGAAATGAAACGATCCTTGCAAGACGATTCCGATGACGGCGTTGAACGCATTTGGCGACAACTTCTCAGTGCGTGCGATAAAATTTCCAGCGGCGTTGTTCACCAGTGTGTCTACAACGCCTATTTCTTTCTCGGACGCTGAGATGACGTTCTCAACGGCCGCAAAATCGCGGACATCGCATGTCGCATAGCCAGCCTTCACGCCTTTGGCGCGGATGTCATTCGCGGTCTGTGCGAGTGGCTCTTCGCGACGCGCAACAAGAAACAAGTTCGCACCGAGCTCCGCGAATCTCAGCGCCATCGATCGACCGAGACCGGTCCCGCCACCCGTGATCAGAATGTTGCGGCCCTTCAGCAAATTCCGCTCAAACATGATCCACCGCCTTTCGTTCCCATGATCTTTACATCGACACTCTAAGGGATTGCGCGCGGACTGCGCGAGACAATTAGGGATCCCGTCAGAAAGACGGTTTGGGGGCCGCGTGACGAGTGAAATTGCTAGAAATCAACATGGGCGCGAAGTCCCGGAACTAGCACAGGGCCGCGCGCTTCGTTGTACCCGGGATCGTTGACGTGTTGCAGATCGAAAGACGCAAAAATCCCGCGCCACACATGTGCGGTGTAATAGGTTTCGAAGATTTTCTCACCGCCGTAACTGAGTTCGCCGTCTCCAAGAAGAAATCCGAGCCCACCCAGCGCCAAATATCGTGCGTGGTCGCCCGAAATGCCGTTGATCGTGAACACTGCGCCCGCCCGATCGTTCTGCCGGTGCCACGCGGCCCCTTTGAAGTACAGACCGCCTTCGGCAGTTCGGTCGACTTCGGTATAGGCGAAAGACTCGTTACGCCCATCGCTCCAGCCCAAGCGTGCGAATATCCCGAATTGTGAAGCCAAATCCTGCTCGAAATTCAATCCGAAGCCGTATTTATGCCGCCCCTGGCGGCGCGTTGCGACAATGCTCGGCCGAGTGCCGGTTTCGCCTTCCAGAAATTCGTCGATGGCCTCACGATAGTTACCCATGTTCGCGTGGTTCAAATATGTCAGCGCGCGGACGACGCCGGCGCGTCCGGGCAGAAAATCTCTGCGCCACTCGCCCTCGAGATTTTCCGCACGAGCGCGTGCGAGATCGGCATCAAGATGAATTCCGTTGGCGACTTTCGGCATCATGGCTTCAGCAAAGCGCACCGACCACGCGTGATCGTCATATTCAACAATGGCCGCATCGGTGTAGCCGCGCGTGTTCGCCGCGTAGTCGTAGACGCCGTTGTTGTCCACCGTCCAGTTGAGAAACTGCAGGTGGCTGTCACTGCCGCCCAAATTCACATCAAAGAAATCCACGAGACTGACTTTGCCTACCCGAAATTCAATTCGCCGCGCCGGGAGCGATGTCGCCAGGCCCATCGGCCCTCGCTCGGCGCTGATCTGGTCGTCACTAAGTGGAATGATCTGATGCAACATCAGACGCGCAAGGTATGGCGCTTTCGAGAGCGCCACACCCTGGACTGTACGCACCGAATCCAAATCAGTAAAGCCTGCCAGCCCGAGAGCGCTCCCAATCCCGCCGCCCGTTGCGTTCTCGATGTCAGCCAAAACCTCTGTCGTATGCGTAAGCTGGTAACCCATGTAGAGCGTCAGGATATGCGTGGTAGCGCTCTGCGCCGCGGGCGACAGGCTGTTCGTGCCGCTGTACTTGGCCGGAAAAGTCGGGTGCCATTGAAAAACAATGTTTGCCTGGCCCGAGATCCAGTATCGGCTCGTTCTGGAGTGAGGGAAGATGGTTAAAGGCATCTCCTCCGGGGCGGAAGCTTCGGTGTTCTCGGAAGGCGCCTGGCCGCTGGAAGGGGCCGGTGCATCCTGCCCGCACACTGCGCCCGAACAAAGCAGGAGCGCACTGAGGAGTAGCCACATCCGGAGGCTGATCTTCGAAGGCATCGGACTCGATTCGTAACGCCAGTTCAATAGTGCTATCCGCGTTCACGGCCGTAGAATAATCTACATCCCCCGAATTCAAGCACGTGAAATCGAAGATTACATAAAATTTATCTGGGCTTGTATAACGCTGGCGTGGGCCGCAATTGGGATCCGCTGCAAGCGTAAACTGTCAGATAATCCCAGGCATCCAGATTGCCCCAATCCACCATCTCTAGTAGTCTTTCTCATTCCATCAGGCTCCGGTCCCACCCGTGAGGTAGCCAGATGCGAACAGCGCGCCCAAGGAGTTGCATTCTTGAGAGGGAAGGCTTCACTTTCGATTTGGATTCTGCTGGCAGCGGCGCTTCTGCTACCGTCCTGCGGCGGCGTCGTCAATAACCCCGCTCCTTCTATCAGCTCCCTTTCTCCGACGAGCATCAACGCTGGACAGCCCGGGTTCACGCTTACCGTAAATGGAAGCGGATTCGCTCCGCAGTCGCTGATTTATTGGAATGGGTCCGCGATCTCCACCATTTTTCTGACGGGCAGCCAACTGCAGGCCACAATTCCGTCGTCGTTCATCTCCACGCCAGGCTCCTCAATTATCGAAGTACAGACTCCCGCGCCGGGCGGCGGTATGACAAGCCAGTTGACGTTTACCATCAATACGGTCAGTAGCCCGATTCCGGTTCTGACCTCGATTTCCCCGTCGGCTGGGCTCGCAGGCGGGAATCAGTTCTTACTGCATTTAGTTGGAAACAACTTTGAATCGCAATCAGTTGTGACAATTAATGGTAACGGCCAGCAGACGGAGTTTCTCGACAGCCAGGACCTTCAGGTTGAGATCCCGGCCACCGAACTCATTTCCGCGGGCGTTCTTTCGATCTCTGTTTTGAATCCATCGCCCGGTGGGGGAACCTCGCAAACTCTGCCGCTGACTGTCAATTACGCCGTGCCGGCCGTCACTTCGCTTTCGCCGACAAGCGCGGGCGCTGGAGCAAATTCGCAGGTTCTCACTGTGAACGGAACGGGCATGACTCCCGCCACGGTAATTACGTTCAATGGCAGCCCACGGACGACTACTTATATGTCGAACACCGCGGTGAGCGTGAATCTGACAGAATCCGATCTCTTCTCGGCGCAAGTCGCGCAGATTGTTGCAGTAAATCCGTCGCCTGGCGGCGGCCCTTCTGTTGCCGCTGTTTTCGGAGTGGATGGAATCGTTCCGACGACAGCAAGACCGGGTTATAGCGGATTGCCGGAGTTGGTTGACTATAGCTATCTCGGATTCGGGCCGAATAGCGGCGTCGGCAACCTCAATCTTTCCGGGCCCTCTATCAGTTCGAGCGGCCGATACGTGGCTTACGCATCTGCGGCCAGCAATCTCGTTTTCAATGACACGAACGGAAGTCCCGACGTGTTTCTTACGGACACTTGTTTCGCTGTGACATCGTGCGTTCCTTCCACCCAACTCATCAGCATTTCGGCATCAAGTGGTAATGGCGCCCCAGGCACGCAAGGAAATTCGGATAGTCTCGAGCCGTCGCTGAATTCGACAGGAGCGTACGTCGCGTTTTCTTCTCACGCAACCAATCTGGATCCGAATTATCCGACCTTGAACGGCACAACAAGACAGGTTTTCCTCCATAGCGCGTGCCTCACTACGACTTCCACTACGACTTGTACATCTGCTTTCACCGAATTAGTTTCTGTCGCTGCCGACGGTGTCAATCCGGCGAATGCCGACGCCACGCAGCCCGCTATCAGCTCCGACGGCCGGTACGTCGCGTTTGTTTCGGCGGCGACGAACTTGATTCCGAACGTCAACCCCGGCGGAACAGCCCAAGTCTATCTGCGCGACACCTGCCTCAATGTCACAACAACATGCACCCCAACCACGGAGCTGGTTTCTTCCGCCGATGGGGTGACGCCCGGCGACGCTCCGTCGTCTCAGCCCTCGGTGGCAAGCGGCGGCCTCTATGTCTCATACACATCCGCAGCTTCGAATCTTATTAATAGTGTCGTTCCTTCGTTTACGCAGATCTACCGCACCACGACCTGCATCTCCGGATTGGTCAATTGCGTTCCCGTAGTTACCCTCGTTTCCTCGAATGACGGAATGACACCTGCGAACGCGGCCAGCTCCGAATCCTCGATGACAAGCGATGGACGCTACTTCGCGTTCGCCTCCGCGGCGACGAATCTGGTGCAAACGGCCTCGTCCGGCGTCCAGCAAATTTTTGTTCGCGACACCTGCGGCACTTTAACTTCCGGGTGCACGGCCGCGACATCGCTTGTTTCTATTGCCAACGACAACGTGACGCCCGGCAATGCTTTGAGCGAGGAGCCGACCATTAATTCGACTTCGTCAGGCGCGGGCGATGCCCAGTACGTCGCGTTCTCGTCGCTCTCGACGAATCTTGCCGCGAACATTACCAATGGATTTGAAAATGCCTTCGTGCGGAATACGTGCGCTGGCGCAAGCAGTTCGCCCACGTGCCTGCCCGGCACCGTGCTCTTGAGTACTTCGCAAAACGGCACGCTCGCTAACAACGTGTCGTTGCACGCCGCCATCAGCGGCGACGGCCACACTGTGGCGTTAATATCTCCGGCCACCAATCTGGTCTCGAATTACTCCACTGGTTTCGGCGATGTCTTCCTCGTCGCGTCATCTTTCTAAGCGCTTATTAACGAAAAAATAGCGATGATGCGAGTGCCTAGCCGGGCGCATGTCTCGGGATGCAGTTCATCAGAAGAATTGGAATTCAGCATGAGCGCAGGAAGGTTAGAAAAAATGGGCCCACTCTGTCAGCGGGGGGTCAGGAGGGGTACGCCGACAGGGTGGGCTTGGACGGGTTGGAAGCGTGCCCCGGCTCCTCTCGAAGCCGTCGTCCCCGCAACGCAGCCCCCAACCCGCAATGCCATAGTAGAAACCAGAATGGTTCGTCGGAATGGCTCGGAAGATTCATTTTGCGGGTACTCGGGGCACAGTACTACGAGGCTGACATCCTGGCGGCGCCTGACGCTAAGGCTTTGAAGAATTGGGGCTTGCTGGTTGAGAGGGAGCCGGTGCTGGCGCGGGCTGCGTAGGAACGTCCTTCGATGGACTGGCTGGAATGCGCAGAGTGACTTTCGTTACTTTGCCCGTTTGGAGCCTAACGTTCTTCTCCCAAGGCGACCAAATGCCTAAGTACGAAGCCCGAAGATCATACGCGCCTGGTAAGAAACGCGGGAACGAAAATCGTCCTTCCTGATCCGCCAGCGCCGCATGGGGGTGTTCGCCGTTGCCGGATTCCTGCACAATTACACGCGCCAAAGGCACAGGTTTCTCGTCGAGGCCGTAAACAACGCCTTCGATCGTGCTCGTAACGTCGCGAGAATTTGCGGGCGCTGCCACAAGGCACAGTAATGCGACAACGCAGACTGCCGAAATACGCTTTAACAACCTACCTCCTTTCCCGCCCGTACACATTCTATCCCGGCACGCGGTCGCCGTGCAGACGCTGCGCCGTAAAGGTTAGCCCGCTCATTTCGTCGGCTACCATTGGTTATTAGAAGTCTTACGGGAATTCACGTAGAGCCGAAGAAAAACCGGGGCTACAGCTTGTAAACTTTATGCGCGCGGGCGTGAGCTTCCTGATCCTGGCGGCCCGAGTCGGCGTTCACGCCGCGAGCGATGGCGATGTAGTAGGTCAACAATTGCAGCGGAACGAGATGAATGAATGGCGCGAGCCACGCTGCCATTTGCGGCAGGACGATAACGTGCTCAGCTCCGATATCGCGGTTCGCATCGGGCACCGTAACCGCGACGCGCAACATTCCAAGCTCCCCCGCCGCGCGAAGAATCGTGCGCACGCGATCATCGGCGGGCTCACCCGTCAGCATCGCCACGATCACGCCGCGCGAATCAATTTCCGAGAACGGGCCGTGCAGAAGTTCTTCAGTCTCGAAGCCTTCCGCGGCGATGTAGCTCGTCTCTTTATTTTTTAGCGCGGCTTCCACCGCTGTGGCCCAACCGGTACCCGAACCGAAAAAGATAAGCCGCTGTTTTGGCGCGACTTGTTTCGCAATTTCGCGGATCTTGATTTCGCTGCGAAGCGCCAGCCGCATCAATGACGGCACCTTTTCGAGCGCCACATCGGCGCCGCTCGCATCCTTGATCAAACTGCGCTGCTCAAGCACGGCAAGAATGTATTTCGCCAGCGCCGCGAGCGCCGTTGTGTAGCTCTTCGTGTACGCAAATGCAAGTTCCTGTTCACAAGTCTCAATGTGGAAGTCGGCGCCCTGAATCCCGTCGCCGGATTTTTGCCCTGTGACCGCGATCGTCATGGCTCCTGCGGCTTTCGCAGCGCGAAGAGCTTCAATCGATTTCGTCGTGGTCCCAGTGTGCGTGATGACGATAGCAACATCCTCAGGCCCGAGCGCGAGCGGATAGTGCACAAACTCGAACGATTGTTCGGCCCGCGCCGACGCTCGCCCTCCCGAATGAAATCGCATCCAGCGCTCGCAAACATTCGCCGCGTTCAGCGACGTTCCGATGCCGATGAACACGAACCGCTTCTTTCCCGCCGCTGCGCCCGCGGCGTCCTCGATCTTCGCTCGCTGCTTTGCAAACACCTGATCGATCAAGTCAGGCTGCGCCTGAATCGCGTCGTAGAGGAAAAACGGGTGTTTGTCTCGGGTCTCGGGCATTTGCGTCTTCTCCCGCGGCAGTGTATCCGATAGACTCGCGAAGCGCGAACGCGATTTTCTGCGAAGCCGGAGGACGCAATGCCCCGCTATCTATCGCAACACACTCTTGCGTGCCACACGCGGCAGGGCGCCGAGGAACTGACGGCAAGACTCAATGCCGCCACAAAGGTCAAGGCGCGTCGCGTCCTTCTCGCCATGCACGATGGCAAGTTTGCTCGTCGAATTCGATGCCACGAACCGCGAAGAATTGGAAAAGTGGCTCGCCGCGGAGAAGTCCAGTTCGATTGGGTACTTCGAATCGACTACGAGGCGAGCGGTGGCGGGCTCTCCCCGGTGTGATTTATGTAGCTCAGTGCAGTTGGCCGTCTTCGATGCCGTTGTGCCGCGCTTCGTCTTCAAGTGCGCTAATTTTGTCGAGCAAATCGTGTTTCTGCTTAGTTAGCTTCTGAATTTCCGTCTGCCAATCTGCGCGCCGCATGTGATATTCCTGCACGCCTTGATTTGGCGGCGGCTCGCCATTGAGCGCTGCCTGATACGACGCGATTTGCTGATCAATAACGGCGACCTGGTCATTCAGTTTGCTGATTTGTGTTCGATACCATCCCGCATTTTTTCCGCCACTGGGTTTCGGCTTCGCCGGTTTGGACTTCGTCACCCTACTGGGATTCGACGCTGGCGCTGGAGCCGCGTGCGAGTCGAAATCATCATTCGTCCAAACTTTTTTCGTCGCCGGTTGCGTGGGTGCGGCGGGCGCCTCGCTTGTTGCAGCCGGCAGTGGAGCAGGTTGCTGATTCTGCGCGTGTGACGGAAAGGCAAAAGATAAGGCGGCGACGTAAAGTAAAATCGTAAACAATGGCCGGATGCGCATAGCGCCTCCTGTGTAAAACCATTGTCAGCCCGAAAGTTACCTATTCACGATTGAGTTGCCATCCAGTTTCCAAATCTAAGGGTCCGCAGCGACGCCGCGCGATAGTTCGTCTCGCACCAGAGCGAGAGCCTGCGCGGGAGAACCGTCACGCCGGTACCGCGTCGTCTCCGTGATCTCATGGGCTTCGAACACGAAGAGAAATTTTCGTCCCGTGTAATCGTATTGCACGCGCGTCGGCGCCCAAAAGCCGTGGGCAATTTCAGCAGTGTCGATCGAGAATCGCGCGCCACGATAAAGTTTTCCGAGTAATCCGCCGCCAAACGGTACATCTCGAACAATTTCCGCTTCGGCGTGGACGATATTGGCGGAGGCTTCGTCCACCCAGATTTTTAGGCGCGTATGCGTCAGGACGTTCTCGAGCATGGTCTGCGCTGCGTAATTGGGATTCGGCTCGAGAGCCAACACAGTCACGGAGCGGCCGTTGCGCGTTTCGTGGCCTACCCAGGTGGTGTGAAACGCCTGCCGTGCTGCTTCCACAGCATCCCGGCGTTCCTTCATTTTTTTCTGCCATTTCCCGTACGCAGCCTGTTGGCGTGAATCCTTCGGATTGATAGCAATCTCGAGCACTTGTTCCCAATCGCGCAGTTGCTTCTTGTAAATCTCGGGGTCGACGGGTTTTCCGTTTTCTTTCACAAGCAAGCGCAATGTACCCGTACCGGTTGGAACCACCCGAAATGTCTTGTCATCGACGACGTGGCGATCGGGTCCCGAAAACGTCGAATGATGTTCGATGCGCTCGTATTCGTCCATCATGGTGTCGTTGTTGTGTAGCGCGGCGATGATGCGGTCGCCGAGAGCTTTCAAGTCAGCATCTGATGGTGCGCCGGATTGCCACGCGGCGATGCCGGCGCCGCCGAAATACGCGTTACTCGCCGGTAGAGGCGCCAACGTTAGGCAGACGAGCGCGGCGCTCGCGATTGACGCAATTGGATTGAGCAAGATCTTTCTCACAGTTCTCCAGCACTCAACGACTTCTATCTCCGATTCGATTTGCCCAATTCCAGTTGCAGCAGCATTGTAAACTGCTTCCAAACGATAGATGCCGACTCAGTATTTTTTGAAACGAAATGAGCGCACACTATTCCCGCCGCTCTACCGTCTATAATATGAAAAGCCATGGATCGAACCCAATTCAAGGCTTCCGCGCGACAGACAGCCATCGCTTTGCGCGAGACATTCGCACTCGCCGTCGACACGCTGCGCGCTCATAAGCTCCGTAGTTCCTTAACGTTACTGGGAGTGATCCTCGCCGTAACGACCTTGGTCGCAGTGATGTCTGTCCTGAATGGCCTCAATCTCTACGTCGCCGACAAAGTCGCAAACCTCGGTGCTAATGCCTATATCGTCGATCGCGTCGGAATCGTTACGAATATGGAGGAATGGACGAAGGCTCGCAAGCGTCCGCCAATCGATATCTCCGATCTGGATGCCTTGCGCGCTGGCGTGTCGCTGGCCACGAATATTGCCGGCTCCATGCAGACCGTCGCCGACGTCCGCTACGGCAACGAGCTTCGCGAAAATGTGACCATCCTCGGTACTTCACCCAGCTATGCCGAGATCCGCGACATCGGAGTCTCCTCTGGCCGCTTGCTCACCGATGTGGACGAAGATCACCGATCTTCGGTCTGCGTTATCGGCGCGGATGTCGCCAATCAGTTTTTCCCGGGCAGCGATCCGATCGGCAAGGAAATTCGCGCTGGGGCAGAACAGTACGAAGTGGTCGGCATCGCCACAGCGCGTGGAACCATCCTTGGTCAATCGCTCGATAATTTCATCATGATGCCGCTCGGAACGTACCGGAAAGGTTGGCTCGCGCCGCTCGATTCAGTAAGCGTGTTCATTCAAGCGCCGAGCCCGGACCTCATGCCGGAATCAGAAGACGAAGCACGTGTGATTATGCGCGCACGCCGCCACGTCCCATATGACGCGGAGGATAATTTCGCCGTCGTCGCCCCCAATTCGATTACGGGGCTTTGGAACCGGATCACGGGAAATGTGTTCGCCATCGCCATTTGGATTACCTGCGTTTTTCTTGTCGTCGGCGGAATCGTCATCATGAACATCATGCTGGCCAGCGTGACCGAGCGTACCCGCGAAATCGGTTTGCGAAAATCTCTCGGAGCACGCCGCATTCACATCCTCATGCAATTCCTGGTCGAGTCATCCTTGCTTGCCGCCACGGGGGGCTTTGTGGGCGTCGCTCTCGCGCTCGCGCTCACATTTGTTGTGCGGTCCACAACGGCGCTTCCAATTTCTACCCCAATTTTCACGATAGCCATCGCGCTGACTCTTTCGACCGTAATCGGCTTGTTTTTTGGCATTTATCCAGCGATGCGAGCGGCCAGGCTCGATCCCATCGAAGCTTTGCGCGCAGAAGCTTAGGAACTCCGATGAAGCAGGACTATCGCGAAAACCTCACGCTCGCTTTCGATACGCTGCGCAGCCACAAACTGCGCAGCTTCCTCGCCGTTCTCGGCGTGACCATCGGTGTCGGTCTGATCATCCTTGTTGTCGGACTCGTCGAAGGATTTCGCGCCAACATTCAGAAGGAAATCACTTCCGAGGGCATTGATACCGCTTGGGTCCAGCGCTTCGGAGAAGGTTTTGGAACCAACGGCCGCCGGCCCAAGGAAGAACGCGAGCGCAAGCCGCTGACACTCGAGGACGGCGATGCAATTTTACCCGCGTCTCCAGCCGTCAAATCCGTCGCCGTCTCGATTTTCCAATGGGAGCTCACGCACAGCGTCCGCTACCAGAACAATGAAGTACAAGGCGTAGAGTTCCGCGGAACTTTTCCGGCATTTCTTGAAGTTTATTCGAACGCCGCGATGCGCGCCGGCCGCTTTTTCACCGACTCCGAGAATAACCATCGCGACAATGTGGCCGACATCGGCGAGAACGTAGCCACGGCCCTCTACGGCAACATCGACGACGCCGTCGGCAAAACTATAAACGTAGACGGCTCCCAGTTCCTCGTAATCGGCGTCCTCGAAAGGCCCGCCGGCACGTTCGGCATGGACGACGAAGATCGCCGCGTCATTCTTCCTTATTACACGTTCCGCAAGCTCTATCCGGCAGCCTACGAAATTTTCATTCGTTTCCTCGCTTATCCCGGCAAAGTGGACACCGCCGTTGACGAAGTTCGCGATGTCCTGCGCCGCCGCCGCAACGTGCCTTATAACAAGCCGGACGATTTCTTTATTCAAACCAATCGCGAGACCGCGCAGCAGTTCAACGACATCATCAAAGGGACGGTCGTCGTGATCGTAGTCCTTAGTTCGATCGGACTCTTGATCGGCGGCGTCGGCGTGATGAACATCATGCTCGTCTCGGTTACCGAACGAACCCGCGAGATCGGCATTCGCAAAGCGATTGGCGCGCGGAGCGCCGACATCACCTGGCAATTTCTGTTCGAGGCCATGACTCTCACCGGCCTCGGCGGGTTCATCGGCATTGTTGTCGGCGGCGGCGCCGTGGCTCTGATTCCCATGCTGACAAAAGTGAATGCGGTGATCACACTCTGGTCCATCGCGGCAGGCCTGATCGTCTCAATCAGCATCGGCCTTATATTCGGCGTATGGCCCGCCGTGAAAGCCGCGAATCTCGATCCGGTCGAAGCCCTGCGCTATGAGTGAACGGCGATTCTTCAGTTCCGCCCGACCTGGGAGATAACGCGATGCCCGCGCTCTCGAGAGATAGCGAGATCGAACTCATGCTCCTGCTTCTGAGCGAAGCTTATGAGAAGAAAACATGGCACGGCCCAAATTTGAGGCAATCCATTCGCGGCGTTTCAGCGAGCGCCGCAGCTTGGCGACCCGCTTCCGGCCGCCACAACATTTGGGAACTCACTCTGCATGCGGCGTACTGGAAATACGCCGTGCGGCGCCGTCTGCTTAGCCTGCCGCAAGGTTCATTCGCGCTCAAGGGCAGCAACCTTTTCGCGATGCCGAAGCCGCACACCGATGCAGCGTGGCGCGATGCCCGCCAACTCCTCGACGATGAGCACCGCAAGCTCATGGCTACAGTGGCCGATGCGCGCAATTCGCGCGTCGTGAAGACGCAACTACGAATGATATTCGGTGTCGCGTATCACGATATTTATCATGCCGGCCAGATTCGCCTTCTTCGGCGGCTTCAGCAAAAGCGATAGCGCCACTAGTAGCGAAACTTCGCACGGTCGCTCCCATCTCTTATCAGGGAATCATTTTGGATCTATTGTCGCGATAATTCCTGGAGCACCGCCGCGATGGGACTTGCTGGATCAATGCTCGGCTTGCCGTCAGCATTCAATCGGTAGGCATAACCATCAGGATCTCTCGGAACCGAGCGCGCCATTCCCGCGGCAACCAAATCGGCTCCCGATGCCGGGAAATGGGCGAATTTCGCTTTGTAATCGGCGGCGATCTGCGTCAGAGCTTCGAGATCCGCTTCCGTCTGCAGTCCCTTCAAATGGTTCATCGCGTTGCGTCGAATCCGTTCGTCGGTCGCCTCCCTGTAGACCTGTGACCACATGAACCGCGACGCGTCGCGCGACATTCCTTCCTGGGCGATGTGCGCCGCGAAGGGCTTCATCCACGGGGGCGCGCCCGCGACGTCACCGCCCTGCCAGAACGCCTGCGCCGCCGCTTGATAATTTTTGGTGTGCCAGTAGTAAATCGTCCCGAGATCGGAATAGAGTTGCCACTCATTCGGATTCGCGGCAATCCCTTGCTTCAAGAAATCGGCTGCGAGATCCGGCCGCCCCGCGCCGATCGGCCGCCCTTCCGCGAGAAAAGTCCCCCCGAAGCGGTATGCGATCAGAAGATGCGGATCAAGTGTCGTGGTGACGTTGAGAAGGGGCGCCAGTTGATCGAAGTTTGCGCCTGCGTGGCCCAGCCGCCGGCCGTAATACTGGACGACTCGCGTCCAGTAAATATCGGCAAGCAGCGAATCGTAGCCCAAGCTCAACCTCTTCAGCATCGGGCCCGTCGCGAAGAGCGTGTCGCCCATTTCGTTCTCCATGAAGTCCGTGCGGAGAGCGATCCGCTTTTGCAGCGGATAGAGCAAAACGAGAAGCAGCGGAATCGCCATCGTCGCGTTTCTAATTTGAACGCCGCGCGCATCCCTCGTCATTTTAAATTCCGGTTTGAGAAAATCGCGGAGGCCGCGAGCAGCACAGCGCCGATATAGATCACAGCGTAAGCAGTATTGAGCGCGATCAGAGCTTTCGGGATCGCATAGCCGTGCGCGGTCACCGCGATGACGTTAAAGTTGCTGAAATTCGGCAGCAGGTAATAAATCATTGAGGTCACAATTTTTAGCGTCAAGCTGCCCGTGAGCGTCCCAACGCCGCGAATGTCCGATGCAAACGTTCCCGCCACATAGAACCCGAGCGTGAAAATGGTCGAGAGCATCGGCGTAGAGAAGCACGAGAAGAAAAGCGCGATGGCCGTTATCAACGCGAGCTGCAGCAGAATGAAATACACGGCTACTAGAATGTGCGCGTCGCTGCGCACCAGTCTGTGATTCACGTAAAGCAGCGCCACAAAAATTCCCGCGGACATCACCGCCGTATTGACGGTCAGCGTCAGCAGCAGCCCGAAATATTTCCCCGTCAGGAACTGCCAACGCCGCACCGGCTTGGCCAGCAAGCTATAAAGCGTCCGCTTCTCGATCTCTTTGTAAACCAGCGCAACGCCAATGAAGATCGCCATCACCAGCCCGAAAAGGGAAATCGCCGTGAGCCCGAGATTGATGATCACTTCATGTTCGACGCCGATCGAAATCTTTCCCACAATCACGGCCGCGGCAATCATCACCAGCGCGAAGAAAATCAAATTGTAGAGAACGCGGTCGCGCACCGACTCGCGAAACGTATTGACGGCCACGACCGCGGGAACGTTGCTCATTTCACGCTCCCTTCGATTGCGTATGCCGGTCCTTTTTCCTGGCCCACCAGCCGGAAGAAATAATCTTCGAGCGTCGGCTTAAGTTGCGTGATGGAAAGAATCCGCGCTCCGGCGCCACGCAATTGTTCAATCGTTTCGTAGAGCTGCGCTTCGGGCACTTCGAGGCGATAGAGCGAGCCGGTCGGCGTCGCACGATTCGCGAGCGCTATCGGCAGCGGCTGTCCCGCAGCCAATTCGAAGTGAATCTCCATTCCTTGAACTTCAATCGCCATAATTTCTCGCGGCGTGCCCACACCCTGCAATTTTCCGCCGAGCAGCACGGCAACGCGGTCGCACAAGACTTCAGCATCCGGGAGAATATGCGTGGAGAAGAAAACGGTGCGGCCCTGCTTCTTGAGATCCAGAATGATTTCGCGAACTTCTCGCCGCCCCACGGGATCGAGCCCCGACGTCGGCTCATCGAGAATTACCACAGGTGGATCATGCAGGATCGCCTGCGCGATTCCCACGCGCTGCATCATGCCCTTCGAGAATTTGCGAAGCTGTACGTTCGCCGCAGTAGTGAGGCCCACTCGATCGAGAAATCGCGCCACACGTCCGCGGCGTTCCGCAGCATTGAATCCAAAAAACTGCGCTGAATAGTCCAGAAACTCGCGTGCAGTGAGATAATCGTAAAAATATGGCTGCTCGGGCAGGAAGCCGATGTCGCGGTGCATCTCCACATCGTCAATCGAACGCCCGCGAATTCGCGCCGTGCCCGACGTCGGAAAAATCAGGCTCAGCAGCAGCTTAATCGTCGTAGTTTTCCCCGCGCCATTCGGCCCGAGGAATCCAAAGACTTCCCCTTCCTTCACCTCAAAGCTCACGCCATCGAGAGCGCGCCGCCGCTTCTTGCGCCAGAAGCCCGTCGCATAGTCCTTCGTCAACCCATCAATTTCAATCGCCGCTGAACCCATACATTTTATTTTGTAGAGAACGCCGCCGAAGTCAATTGCCGTTGTGCCGTCTTGTTACATCCCGCCACGCACACTCGCCATGTATCAGAATCACTTTTAGACTCTCAAGAAATTTTTGCGGGTCTAATCACTTCATCCGCAATCGCATGTGATAAAATCCTCCACCGATGCCACGACTCTGCTGTACGCGGTACGAACGGCTCGCGCGGCAACGCGGCTGGCAACGTATCGCAGGCCTCGATGAAGTTGGTCGCGGCTCTCTCTTCGGCCCGGTCGTAGCCGCTGCCGTCATCCTCAATCCGCGGCGGCGAATCGTCGGCCTCGACGATTCCAAGAAACTCACTCCCGAATATCGCCAGGAGCTCGCGCCGCGTATTCGCGAGCATTCGCTCGCCTGGGCCGTCGCGGAAGTGGACGCCTCGCGCATTGACGCCTGGAACATCTACCAGGCAAGCCGCCAGGCCATGACCGCCGCATTCGAAGCCCTCGCCCTCTCGCCCGACTATCTCCTGATTGATGCAATGTATCTCGACGTCTGCTGCGAGCAACAATCGCTTATTCACGGCGATGCGCGCTCCGTCTCCATCGCCGCCGCTTCGATCTTGGCGAAGGTCGAGCGCGACCGCATCATGGAAGAATGGGATAAGGTCTACCCGCAGTACGGCCTAGCGAGCCACAAAGGCTATAGCACGCCGCAGCATCTCGAAGCACTGAAGTCCTACGGTCCCACGCCTCATCACCGCTATTCGTTCGCTCCGGTTCGCGAATCAAAATGCTGGGCCACCGGCGCTACTCAGGAGCCTCTGCCCCTCGCAACCACGCCACCCTCCGGCCAGCCAGGATTTGAACCTGACTTTGATCCGGAGTTCGAACCGGCGAATTGACCAGGCAGTCCGGCCCCGCGCATTCATTGGGGTTGCCCGCCAGCCGCTGGACACCAATAAACGGTTCCCATTGCCTATTATCGTGTTCCGTACAGGCTTCGTGGCCCTTCGTTGACCCTCGTTTTTCGCGTGTGCTACCGTGATTGAGTTTCCGATTTTCGTTCGCTCGCCGCGGCCAACGGGCTCGTTTTCCGCGTTGGTTCCGTTTGCATGCCTTTCGGCGAGCGCCCGTGTCGGGTCACTCGGCTAAAAAGACGATGGCTTTCAACAAAAGTAAAGCGTTGGAATCGGCGCTGAAGTTCATGAATCAGGGCCGCCTGCCTGACGCCATTCGCGAATACCAGCAGATTCTCCGCATGGATCCCCGCGATCAGGTCACCCTGATGACTCTCGGTGACCTGTTTGTCCGCCAAGCCGATCTCCACCAGGCCACCGAATATTTCGAGCGCCTGGCCAATGTTTATTTGAACGACGGCTTCAACAGCAAAGCCATCGCCATCTACAAGAAAATTGCCAAGCTCGCGCCAAACGAACTCGATCCGCTCGAGCGTTTAGCCGACTTATATGTGCAGCAGGGCGTCCTCAGCGAAGCCCGGCCGCTATTTCTCCAGATCGCTGAAGGCCATCTGAAAGCGAATCGCGCGCAGCGGGCCGTGGAAGTTCTGCGGCGGCTACTCGAAGTCGAACCGGAAAATCTGCGCGTTCAAATGCGCCTCGGCGAGCTTTACAACGTGATGGGTCACAAGCTCGAAGCGTCGCGCATGTACCTCTCTTGCGCCCAGCGCCTGATGGACCGCGGCGATTTTGTCGAAGTGCAAAAACTCGCCGACCGCGCCCTTGAGCTCGAGCCAACGAGCGTGCCCGCTATCACCTTGAAGGCTCAATCGCTCGGGGCGACCGGAAACGCAGCGCAGGCAATCGCTTTGTTGCAGACGCTTCCTGACGCCGAAGGCGGCGGCGAAACGACAACTCACATTCTCAATCTGCTTCACCAATCGGAGAATCACTCGGAAGCCACCGCGCTTGCTCGACGCATATTCGAAAAGGACAATCGCCTCTTCGCCGTTCCTTATCGCGTGGCCTGCTCGCTCTTGCAAGCCTCGCAGCCGGCCGAAGCGTTCGCGCTTCTCAAGGGTGTTCGCGACGCCATGATCGACGGCGGCGAGCAGGATCAATATCTAGACTCCCTTAGCTCAGTGGCGCAACTTCTGCCCGGAGAAATCGAGCCGCTGGAAGAGCTCGTTGCGTTCTGTCGCGTCACTAGCAACTCTTTCCGTTTGCCCGACGCTTTGAGTGACCTCGCGCAGGCGAATGCGGATGCGGGGCACCTCGATCGCGCCGAATCGCTTTTGCAGGAGCTTTACGAGAAAAAGCCCGACGACGAACGAGTTGCGCAGCGCCTAAGAGAAGTTCGCAAGCAGCTGCATGGCGACTCCGCCACGCTCGAGGAAGACGCGTCAGTCGAAGAAATATCGGACACGGACGAAGCGCCTCGGACTGAAGTTGCTGACACCGCGGAGATCGCCGTTCCCACATTCGAAGAAACTCCGCCTGACGAAGATACGCAACGTTACATTGCGCAGGCTCTCACCGACGTGGATTTGTTCTCGAGCTATGGCTTGACGCAAAAAGCGACGAATCTCCTCGAGAGCGTATTGCAGCGCGCGCCCCGTTATACGCCGGCGCTCGAGCGGCTTCTCGATATTACGTTGGGCTCCGGCAACGATGTGCGCACGGCTGCGCTGGCCGCCGAACTCGAGCGGATTCATTCGCAACGCGGAGATCGGGCTAGCGCCGAGCGTTTCGCCGAACTGCGTAAGAGATACGCGCACGCGGTTGAATTCCCCTCCGAACAGGCGGCTTCTCCGGCGCGCCCAAGCATCTCCGCATCGGCCGCGCCTCCTGATACATCGACTAAGGCGCCAGAAGGCCCGCCGGAGTTCGTCGTCAACGTAATCGAGCCCGAACCGGAGTCTGCGGATCAGCCAGCGGAGGTCGACCTCTCCGCTGAATGGGAATCACTAAGCCGGGTTCGCGCGACGGAAGTTGCAAGCGCCGAATTCGACACACTGAAAGCCGAAGACGAGGCCGCAGAGGCGATTCCGGAATCGCAGCCAGAAATATCGCCGGCTGCCGAAGCAGCCCCTGAGGCAGTCGCGGAAAGCCCGGTAGCCGCGTCAGAAAATGTTGAGCCCGAAACGCAGGCACCGCCCGAGAACGAAGCAACTCCGACAATCGAAGCAGCACCAGAAGCAGAAACCGCGCCGGAAGCCGAAGTGCCCGCGCCCGAAGAAGCAGAAGAGTTCGAATTGGTTCCTGCGGAAGCGCCAGAGCCGAAAGCTTCATCGCCAATGTACGCGCCGCCGGCGTCTCCCGTGCCCTCGTCTGTATCTGCGCCAATGACCTCGAATGAATTTCTTAGTGATCTCGCCGCTGAATTCGGCGATGTAGAAGAGCCCGTGTCGACTCGCGCGACCATCCCGGCGCACCAAATTCCTGTCGCCAAGGCTCCCGCAGGACAGCCTGCCGCGTCCGCATCGGCTGCGCCGCACGCCGTTGCCACTGTGCCTCTCTCAGACAACGACCCATCGAGCCCTGCAAATCTCAATCAGCTTGAAGAAGTCTTCCAGGAATTTCGCAGCGACCTTGGCGAGATGGCCGATGAAGACGAGGACCTCGAAACGCACTACAACCTCGGCATCGCCTACCGCGAAATGGGTCTTCTCGACGAAGCAATCAGTGAATTCCAGAAGGTCGCCAAAGCCGTTCAGCGCGGCAAGCCTTTCCGTTACGCTATGCAGTGCTCGACTCTTCTCGGCCTAACCTTCATTGATAAGGGTGAGCCGCATATCGCCACAGTGTGGTATTCTCGCGCCCTCGAAATTCCGGGCCTCGATCAGGAAACGATTCTCGCTCTGCGCTACGATTTGGGTCTCGCGCAGGAATTGGCGGGCGAAAATGGCGCCGCATTGAGTAGTTTCCGTCAGGTCTACGCCGTGAATATTGATTATCGCGATGTGGCCGAGCGCATCGCAACGCTCCAAAAGCGCTGACTACTTAATGAATCGTGTCTTTCGTGTGCTTTTCCTGCTGATGTGGCTGGAAATCGGTCTCCTCTTGATTCTCGTGCCATGGTCACCCTATTGGGAAGCGAACTATTTTCTGAATCGCTTCCCGAGCCTCATCCCGTTTCTTCTGAATCCGTATTTGCGGGGCGCCATTTCCGGATTAGGATTGCTCGACGCGTTCCTCGCTGCCGAGACTTTTCGCCGCCGGGCCACCGTACTTGTTGACAACACCTGATTCGCCGATCCTCTGCTACGTTACCAGCCGCAAAGCTCTCGGTCTGGAACCCAATCCAATCGAGCAACTTCTGGCGATAATTCGGCGCGCGGTTGAGGCGGGCGTGGATTGGATTCAAATTCGCGAGAAAGATCTTCCGGGTCGGGAGTTAATTTATCTCGTGCGAGAAGCCGTCGCGGCTGCAACCGGCACGCGCACGAAAATTCTAGTGAATGATCGGCTCGATGTTGCGATCGCCGTGCACGCCGCGGGCGTTCATCTCGGCGCGGCATCGCTTCCAGTTCGCGCTGTGGCAGGTTGGCGCGAAAGCCATGCAGCGGCAAGCACACTTAATTTTCTAATTGGCGCGTCGTGCCATAGTCTTGAGCAAGCGCAATCCGCGGAACAAGACGGCGCCGATTACGTCATCTTCGGTCCCGTTTTCGAAACGCCGTCGAAAGCAAGCTTCGGTCCGCCGCAAGGAATCGAGCGGCTGCGCAACGTCTGCGCCGAAACCAAAATTCCGGTACTGGCGATCGGCGGCGTAAATGCTGCGAACGCATCCGATTGCATTCGCGCCGGAGCGGCAGGCATCGCCGCAATCCGCATGTTTCAGGAAGCTCGCAATTCATTTCACAACCCGGGGACGCCCCCTGGGAGCTCTCGCGACGAGAATGACTTGCGAAGTGTGATTAAACGATTGAAAAGTTTGAAGCGAACCTGAAGTAAGCAGACCGTAGTAAACAGCTCACGCGCCCAGCCAGCGCCCCACAGGTTGCCAGCCGTCAACGTTATCGCAAATTACTTTGATAGTTGCTGTAATCGGAATCGCAAGAATCAGTCCCGCCGCGCCCCACAGCCATCCCCAAAATAAAAACGCGATTGTCACCGCGAGCGCATTCAAGTGCACTCGCCGCCCCACCATTGCAGGAAAAAGCAGGTTCGCCGCAACCAGGTGAAGGAACGTCAGCACCGCGTAAATTCCCAGGAATGGCCCGATCGTGTGATATTGCTTCAATCCTACAAGCGTCGGGGGGAGCCACGAGAGCACCACTCCGAGATACGGCACCAAGTTCAGCAGCCCGCACACGAGTCCGGTAAGAAACGCAAATTCTAATCCGATGGCCCAGAAGAAAAGCCAGCTCAACACCACGAGTATCACTCCCACCAGCAGCGTGCCCACCACGTAGCTGCGCAATACGCCGCTCACGTCGTCCAGTGTGTCTCTCACCTGCGTGCGCTGCGACGCTGGAAAAAGCTGCATCGTCGCATGCCACACCTGCCGTTTCGCCGCGAGCATGAAGAAAAGAAGAAAGGGAACGAACGTAAATGCGAAGAGCACCGAATAAACGGAGCTGAGCTGTTCGAAAACCACCGAACGAAACGGATGCGATTCCGTGACCAACTCGACTTTCGACCCGTGCTCCGCCGGCGTGATTTCAGAGACGCGCGCCTCAAAACCCTCGATGTGCTTCTGAATCGCATCCGTGAACGAGCGCAACGGCGCCCGGAATTTCGGCCAGTCGGCAAAAAATGTGTCAAGGCGGTCAATCAAAATCCAGGCCACGAAGCCGACGGCCGCCAACGAAACGATCACGATCAAAAATGCCCCGAGCGCGCGCGGCACCCGCCAATTTTCTAGCCAGCTCACGAGGGGATCGAGGAAGTACGCCAGCAGCACGGCAACAAGCAGCGTCACGATGACGCTCGACGCCCAGTAGCAGAACGCAATCACGATTCCGCCCGCAATGATCCGAGCGCTTGTCGAACTGGCGCGCACCGTCGCGTTTGCCACAGTAATAATGGGAGTCTGGGTATCCATAATTTCACCTAAAGATAACACACACAAAGTGGCCGTCCGACCGCGACGAACCGCAGCGTTGCGTACTCAGCCACGCCTTCGCTCGCCGCAAAATCGCGGCCACAGCCGCTGTGCTAGACTCGGCATTCGTCCTCTTCCATGAGCAAACAACTTTTCGGCACCGACGGCATTCGCGGAGTTCCCGGCAAATATCCGCTCGACGACGCAACACTCGCAGGTGTCGGCGCAGCTCTCGGCATTTATCTCACGTCTCAAGCTTCGTCCGGCGCGTCGCAAGCGCGCGTTCTCTTCGGCCGCGACACGCGCGAATCCGGGCCACACATCGAGGAGTGCATCGCGCGAGGTCTCGCGGCAAGCGGCGTTGAAACTGTTTCCTCAGGCGTGCTGACCACCCCCGGCGTCGCGTGGCTCGTCCGCAACGAAGGCTTCGCGGCTGGCGTGGTCATCTCGGCATCGCACAATCCCTATCACGACAACGGCGTAAAGCTCGTGTCTTCGTCAGGAATGAAATTCTCGGACGCGACGGAAGCCGAAATTGAGCGCGAAATCCTGGCGCAGTCTTCGCACATGCGCGACGCCGCGCCGCCGCGCATCCGCACCGACCCGAAGCTCGACGATGACTATCTCGCATCCCTCCGCGCCGACGTTCTCGGGGGCGCGAAATTCAACGGCCTCAAAGTCGTTCTCGATTGCGCGAACGGCGCTGCCAGCCGCCTCGCGCCGCTTCTCTTCCGCTCGCTGGGCGCCGACATAATCGCCATTAATGATCAACCCGACGGGCGAAATATCAACGCCGGATGCGGCTCGCTTCATCCCGAGGGCATGCAGAAAAAAGTGCTCGAGACCCATGCTTCTCTCGGCGTCGCATTTGATGGCGATGCCGACCGCGCAATTTTTTCAAGCGCATCTGGATGCCTGGTAAACGGCGACGGCGTGCTTCTCTCCATGGGCCGCTACATGCAAGCGCACGGATTGCTCAAAGGCCCCGCGATTATCGGAACCACGATGGCCAATCTCGGGCTCGAGCGCGCTCTCGAAAAATCCGGGCTCAAATTGGCGCGCACCGATGTCGGCGACCGTTACGTCCTCGAAGAAATGCAGCGCACCGGCGCAAACCTCGGCGGCGAGCAATCCGGTCACATTCTATTTCTCGACGACGCGACTACCGGCGACGGAATGTTGACCGCCATAAAAATCGCTTCACTCGTTACATTAAAAGGCCCGCTCGATTCGCTCGTCGCCGATTTGAAAATTTTCCCGCAGACGATCGTCAACGTGCGCGTCAGTTCCAAGCCTGCCCTCGATACGCTTCCCGAAATTGCAGCGCTCCTCGCCCAAGCCGAACACGAACTGGGCAATTCCGGCCGAATCGTCCTCCGGTATTCCGGAACCGAGCCTCTCGCCCGCATCATGGTCGAGGCCGAGCGCGACGCCGACGTCAGCCGCTGGTCCGAATCCTTAGCCGCCGCCCTCCGCTCCTCCATCGGCGCTTGACCGCTGTCCCAGCCGACATCGGATTCATGCTCGTCTTAGGAATTCACGCTCGCCCGGGAACTTTTTCCCTCTTTCTGGCATTACTACTAGTGAAGGTTGCTGATTCAGGGGCGGAAGCTAGTAGAAGGCAGAACGCCTGATGAAACGCGACGAAGAGTTGATTCTGGAGTTCCAGAAAGGCTCAACCGCAGCCTTTACGGAACTGTTCCTTCGCTATCGCGATCCGCTATACGGTTTCTTCCGCCGTCGCCTGTCGAGTTCGACACGAGCCGAAGAACTCGCCCAGGAATGTTTCCTCGCGATCTTGCAGGGCATTGAACATTATGAGCCTCGCGCCACGTTTCGTACCTACATATACTCCATCGCGCTCCGTATGATTGCGGCCGAGTACCGAAAGCAGTCGCGTGAACTCACAAGCGGAATTGATCCGGAGGAAATCGCAAGAAGCGAATCTACCGAATTGACGCTCGTGGTCCAAAGCGCGATCAAAGGTTTGGATTCAGACTATCGCGAAGTCCTGATGCTTCGCGAATATGAAGGTCTCAGCTACGAGGAAGTCGCTACGGCCTTGAAGATTCCAACGAATACGGTTCGCTCAAGATTGTTCCGGGCGCGAATGCAACTCAAGGCGGCTTTAGAAACTCACGCGTCGCCCGCGCTCAGCGAAGGCAAAGTAGTGAATATGTCGCCCGCGAGGCAGGAATAATGAATGTCCCGACACACGAAGTGGAACAAGAAGAGGTGATGGCTTATCTCGACGGCGAACTCTCGCCGTCCCGTTCGTTCGAAGTGGCAACCCATCTCGAGCATTGCAGCGGTTGCGCCGCGCTGGCTCTGGAGCTGCGCGGAATATCAGATAAAACCTCGAACTGGAACGTCGGCGTTCCGTCGGAGTCTTTGGGCAAAAATATTTCCCGCGCCGTCGATCAACGCGCGGGCAAGCAAGTCAGATCTTCCAATCAGAACACGAGACGCTTCCTTCTAGCATTGTGGTCTGGTGCCTGGTTGTGGAGACTCGCGACAGTGGCCTGTGGCATTTTCCTCGTCTTTGTTTACCTGTATCCGCACCTCCTGCTTCCAGCGCCGACAACGTCACCTCAGGCGATGATGGCGGACATTCGCCACGTCGACAATGCCACGGTCGCGCGGTCGACAGAGCCCGCGAGCAATGCTAAGGCAAAGATCGCGACTACACTTGGCGATCCACGGAGCGAATTAGACACAAATGGCCTCGTAACTCCACAACGGAACGTATCCGATGGTCCCATGATCGCGCGGTCGGCTTCGATGAACTTGGTCGTTGCGAAGCTGGAACCGGTGCGGGACGAGTTAGAACGGATTCTCAAGCGCCACAACGGGTACGCGGGCGAAATGACGGTGGACAATACTCACGGCACAGCTCCCTCGCTAGAAGCAGAGCTTCGCGTCCCAACTTCTCAACTCGACAATGTGCTCTCGGAATTGCGCACTCTCGGCAAGGTCGAGAGCGAAACGCAATCCGGCGACGACGTTCAGGAACGACATGTCGATCTTGACGCGCGCCTTCACAACGCGCGGGAGACGGAACAAAGACTCATCGAGGTGTTGAGGCAGCGGACGGGCAAGGTGAGTGACATTCTTCAAGTCGAGGAGCAGATTTCGCAGACGCGCGGCGAAATCGAGCGTATGGAAGCGGAGCTGGCGACATTGGATAAGCGCGTCGCGTTGGCTTCAATTAAGCTGCATGCGGGCGAAGAATATAAGGCGTATCAATCGAAATAGAACCCGCGTCGCCAGTTAATCGGATGCGGAACGCGATCGTCGGCGGCGTACGCGACGCAGCCTCAAGCCTGCTGGACTTAGCCGTTTTCCTGATGGCTTACGGCCCGACGGTGCTGCTCTGGTGCGCGATCCTGTTCTGGCCCACCCGAAAGCTCTTGCGCAACCGTCAGGCAATCCGCTTCTCCATCGCCGCCAACTGAGCGCTTATTCGTATTCGCGACGGTTCAAGCGATGGTCCTAGTTCTTCAAATACAAAAGACTGTAGAACGCGGCGTCGCAATTTGTGAGAAAGCGTATTGCGGCACATTTCAACCGAATCGTTTCGGCGGCGGCGCTTCGCATAAGTCTCACCGAAACAGTCATGTGGAACTCGATCGGAAAACAGAACTTCGTGGCATCGCGCGTGCTCCGCGTATCCTGGCTGTCTCTTCTTCCCGGGGTGGGCCGGTTTCGCCGCGCCGGAACCGGATTTCTGGGAGCTGAGCAAGGGGTCTCGTCCGCGGGACCCCTTCATTTTTTTTTCGCCTAGCTTTTATCCCTCGTCAACTCGCCACAGCGGAGTGCTGCATTCGTCGCAACTCATTTCGATTCGCTCCAAATGTGCGCGGAGCGAACCCGGACTCGGAAATTCGTGGTTCGTCCCAATCTCCCATTGCGCGATCAATTCGCCGTAGCGATCCGTAACAAACACTCCCAATCGAGCGTCGCCCGCTGGAGCCAGTGTATCTCGGCCGAGATAAGCATTAGCCGCGCGCCCCGATGGATCCAAACCAACAATTATATTGTCCGGCAGAAAATCCGTCACGGCGCGGGAAGGAGAACCGAGAAGCGCCACTAGAACGACGGCGCCATTCTCTTTCCACGCCGCCGCATCAGCTGCGATTCTCCGCAGGTAATCCTCACAAAGTACGCAGCCCGCATCAAGAAACAAAATAATAAGATTTTTTTTCTGTTTGAAATCCCACGCGCGCACAGTACGCCCGTCGAGAGCGTGAAGCGTCAAAGGAGGAATAATTTCGCGCGTGCGAAGCATCGCGCCGCTATTCTACATGTAAGAGGTGAACTGGATGCTGCCGCTACTAGCTGCAGCCCGACGTCCCGCCGCAATTCTCGCACTTATAGCAACTGCCGTTTGGCACCATCGGCGTCCCGCACTCCGAGCACAGCGGCCCCGTCGCCATAATCGGCCGCCCCTGTGTGGGATCTACCATCCGCGTTGACGGCGTGGAATTCGCCGTGGCAATCGCCGAGAGCGGCGTCGGACCGGCTGAAGCTGCAGCCTCGCCGGGCGCTCCGTGAATTTTCAGATACGACGTCGAAATAAATCTTCCGCCAAGATAACGCGCGATGTAATCCAGCACCGAACTCACAATCCGGATATCCTGATTGTCCGTGAATCCCAGCGGCTCAAACGTCGTGTTCATCAATTTGTCTACGTAAGCCTTCAGCGGAACTCCGTACTGCAAGCCGATGGAAATCGAAATCGCGATTCCGTCCATGAAACCGGACAGCGTTGATCCTTCTTTCGCCATCTTGATGAAGATTTCGCCGGGATTCCCGTCTTCGTACATTCCGGTGGTGATGTAGCCCTCATGCCCGGCGACAGAAAACTTGTGCGTGATGGCTGGGCGCTCAGCCGGAAGCTTCCTGCGATTCGATTCGGGGAAAAGTTCCCGTTGGTGGCGTTCGGGCTCTTCAGCAGCTGAGCCTATTGAACTCGCGGCTGAACCTGAGGAGATCTGCGCAGCGGCGGCATCTTTCTTCGAGAGCGCGGCCGAAAGCGGCTGCGAGCGCTTCGAGTTGTCACGGTAAATCGCCACGGCCTTCAGCCCCAGCTTCCAGGACTCAATATACGCTTCCATAATATCTTCGACAGTCGATTCTTCCGGCATGTTGATCGTCTTGCTGATCGCGCCGGAAAGGAACGGCTGTGCCGCAGCCATCATTCGCAAATGTCCGCGCCAGGCGATCGAGCGTCCACCGCCCGACGGCGCAAGCGAGCAATCGAAAACAAAAAGATGCTCGGGCTTCAAGTGCGGCGCGCCTTCGATCTTGGAGTTGCTGTCAATGTAATCCACGATCTGCGCCACTTCATCGCCCGAGTAGCCCAGGCGCATCAGCGCTTGCGGCACAGTGTTGTTGACGATCTTAATCACGCCGCCGCCCACGAGGCGCTTCTGCTTCACCAGTGCTAGGTCAGGCTCGATGCCGGTCGTGTCGCAATCCATCATGAATCCGATAGTGCCGGTGGGCGCGAGCACTGAAACCTGCGAATTCTTGTATCCGAATTTTTCGCCGTGCGCGAGCGCGTTATCCCACGCCTCCTGCGCCGCGCGCAACAGCGACGGCTGCACGTTCTCTGCCTTGATCGGCCGCGTCGAATCGCGGTGCATGCGAATCACGTCCAGCATCGCCTCGCGATTCCGCGGATAGCCTTCGAACGGTCCCATGCGCTCCGCAATCTTCGACGACTGGTAATACGCTTCGCCTGTCATCAGCGCGGTGATGGCGCCGCAAATGTCGCGGCCCGCATCGGAATCGTACGGCACCGCGAGCGACATCAGCAGCGCGCCGAGATTTGCGTAGCCGAGTCCCAGCGGACGGTATTCATGCGAATTCTTCGCGATTCGCTCCGTCGGATAGCTCGCGTTGTCCACCAGAATTTCCTGCGCCGTGATGGTCACATCCACCGCATGCTTGAATCCCGCGACATCGAATGTGCCGTTCGAGCTGAGGAACTTCTGGAGATTGAGCGACGCGAGATTGCACGCCGTGTCGTCGAGGAACATGTACTCCGAGCACGGATTCGACGCGTAAATCCTATCGGTAGCCTTGCACGTGTGCCAGCGATTCACGGTCGTGTCGTACTGCATCCCCGGATCGCCGCACTGCCAAGCCGATTCAGCCATCCGCCGCAGCAATTCGCGCGCTCTGAATTTCTCGATCGGCTGTCCGTCGGTCACATTCTTCGTCCACCAGTCGCGGTCTTCCTCGGACGCCTGCATGAACTCGTCGGTCACACGTACGGAGTGGTTCGCGTTCTGGAAGAAAATGGAAGTGTAAGCCTCGCCGTCTATCGCGGGATCGTAGCCCTGCTCGATCAGCACTTGCGCCTTGCGCTCTTCCTTCACTTTGGAGTCAATGAATTCCGCTATGTCCGGGTGATCCACGTTGAGGATCACCATTTTCGCAGCGCGACGCGTCTTCCCGCCGCTCTTGATTACGCCGGCGAACGCGTCGAATCCGCGCATGAAACTCACCGGGCCCGATGCAATTCCGCCGCCCGAAAGCGTTTCGCGGCTGCCGCGCAGCGTTGAAAAGTTAGTGCCCGTTCCCGAGCCCCACTTGAAAAGCATGCCTTCCGTCCGCGCCAGGCCCATGATGGATTCCATGTTGTCCTGAACGGAATTGATGAAGCACGCGGAGCATTGCGGCTTGGGCTGCACGCCGACGTTGAACCACACCGGGGAATTGAACGCCATCTTCTGTTCGACGAGAAGATGCGCAAGGTCGTCGCGGAAATTGTCGCGCGATTCAGCGGATGCAAAGTAGCCGCCGCTCTCGCCCCAGCGCACAATCGAATCCACCACGCGGCCGATTAATTGCCGCACTGAAGTCTCGCGCTCGGGCGTGTTTAGTTTGCCGTGAAAATATTTTGACGCGACGATATTCGTCGCCGTCTGCGACCACGACTTGGGCACTTCGACGTTTTCCTGTCGGAAAATCGTCTGTCCTTTATCGTTTCCAATGGCTGCGGTGCGCTTCTCCCATTCGACTGCATCATAGGGCGAAAGTTTTCCGTCAGTGAATACACGGCGGAACTCCTGCCCCGTCTTGGACCAGTTCTCTTGCTGAATTTCTTGGAGTTTGTTTCCGATAGCCATTCGAACTTCCGCCATAAATGCCTCCGCGCAGGCAATCGAGCCGCTCAATGAAGTCGCCGCACGGCAATGCGGGAAGTTCTATTATAAACCCGCGGGTGCCGTTCGGATGATGTCGCGGACCGTCTGGGAACGTCCCGCCGAGTTGGTCAAAAAATAGAATAGCGCAGCCAGTCCATGACACTGTATCTGTCAAGGGCAGGCTTGCTGGCGCTAAAGCCGCTCTTTTTGAGATTTAAACCCAGTGCGAACTTGGCATCGCGCGCTAAGAACGAGTGCGAACCGTGTCCTGCTTCCCTCTGAGTCTGGGACGCGAGTATAGGGGATGTGGAAATGATGTCAAGAGGAAATCAGACTTGAAGTACAAAATAATGTGGTGCTCGTGTCCAAAGTGTCTACTTATAGTAGTGGACATTCGAAATGCACCAAGACGAAACGCGCGCGTGTTGACGTAGCGTTTTCAGTGGCCTCCGGAGCCGGATGGATTCAACTCTCTCGCCAAGCATGGAATTGCCGTCGTGGTGGATCTGCGTTTCGAAGGAGATCGCGACGCCGAAATGCGAGCGGTGACTCACACAGGAATGCAGTACGTCGCTATGCCGTGGAGCTGCCACTTTCCCCGCGATTCAATCACCGCGCGGTTCCTGCAATTTGTCCGCGCGAATCCCGGCGAGAAAATTTTCGTCCATTGCGAGCATGGAGTCGATCGCACCGGTCTCATGATAGCTGCGTATCGGATGGCCGAGCAGGGCTGGACTCCGGAGCAAGCGCGCCGCGAAATGATTGATTACGGCTTCGACGCATTTCACCGCAACTGGTGCAGCTCCCTAGGTTCCTACGAGCTCTCATTCCCACAGCGGTTTTCGAGCTCTCCTGAATTCGAGTCTCTTCGTCCAGTCGCGCAAAAATAAAAAGGGCCGGGGGTATCCCGGCCCTTCCTAAAAAACGAAACAAAAGATTCGCAGCTATTCGGCGGCCACTGTTGCCACTGCAGCGGGTGTTGCCTCCGTCCGTCCCACGCGCTTGATGCGGGCGGCCTTACCCTTTCGCCCGCGAAGATAATTCAGTTTCGCGCGGCGCACGCGACCCTGGTGAACCACGTCAATCGAACTGATCGTCGGTGAATGCAGAGGGAAGATGCGCTCGACGCCGATTCCGAACGTGACGCGCCGCACCGTGAATGACGCGCCGGCCAACTCGCCCCGCCGCTGCATCACCACGCCTTCGAACGCCTGCACGCGTTCCTTTTCCTTCTCGCCGTCCGCTTCCTTGAGGATCACGTTGACCCGAATAGTGTCTCCCGGCCGAAAATTGGGGAGGTCTTTGCGCAATTGCGCTTGCTGCGCTTTTGCAAGTGTTGGATTCATAGTTTTATTTCCCGGCAGACCCGCTTAGGTGGGGCCAGCACTCTACGGACAACCCCTGATTATACGCAGATTTGCGCCATCTTTCCACAGAAACTGCTGCAGTTCCGTGCCACTGGTCACATCGGTGTCTCGCTCAGCAGTCTCAGAACCAAGTCTTCCGGCGGTACTCGCGATATTCGTCGCCAAATTTTTCTTCAAGGACTCGCGCTTCTGCTCTCGCGCGGAAAATCTGCATCACAGCGATGGCTAGAACAATTACCAGCATCTCGAGCCTTTCAGTAAACAGAACCACTCCGGCCAAGAGGATTGTCGAGAACACATAAATTGGATTCCGGATCCGCGAGTAGATTCCATGCGTGATGAGATGCCGCGCCTTCGGCTGAACCGAGAAAGAATCTCCCAGCTGAAATTGGGCTACGAGCCAGAGCGCCAGGCCTGAAATCATCAGGCAAACTCCCGCCACGCGAACCGGCGTCATCGGCTGCTTCGGATAGAGCCGGAAGAAAAGTACGGCGCTCGCGGCGACCACCAAAATGCGTAACCAGCGTGAGATCACACCTGGTTGGCCGGAATTGCGGCCGGAATTGTTTGTGGAATCGCTCGCTTCAGCCATTGCGCTTCCCGAATTCTTGCGCAGCGGCCTCGAGCAATTCGGGGCGATTTCGCAACGTCTTCTCGAGCGCTTTCTGGCGGCGCCAGCGGCGGATTTCCTCGTGATTGCCGCTCATCAAAACTTCCGGCACAGTCCAATCGCGAAAAATTTGCGGGCGCGTGTAATGCGGATAATCGAGAATTCCTCTTCCTGAAAGCCGCGGCTCCGTGCTCACAGGCGGATTTTCGATCACGCGGGATTGTTCGCTCGCCGTTCCTTCGCTGAATGATTCGTTCACCGTGGAATCTTCGTTGCCGAGAGCGCCGGGGAGAAGCCGAGTGGTCGCATCAATGACCATCGCTGCGGGGAGTTCGCCGCCAGAGAGAACAAAATCGCCGATGGAGATTTCGTCGGTGGCGAGATGCTCAGCCACCCGCTCGTCCACTCCTTCATAGCGGCCGCAGAGCAATAAGATGCGTTCCAGTTTTGCAAATCGCCGCGCGCATTCTTGGCGAAACATTTTTCCGGATGCCGAGAGCAGGACGATTGCCGTTCCATCTGGCGCGCCGCTCACGCCGAAAGCCGTATTCGTTCCGAGAATGGATTCGACGGCTTCGAATAGCGGCTCGGGCTTCAGCACCATGCCTTCGCCGCCCCCGAACGGGCGATCGTCCACGGTCCGATGCCTGTCATGCGCGAACTCGCGCAAGTCGCGTACCGCAACTTCGATCAGATTCGCCTCGCGCGCGCGCCTCACGATTCCATAATCAAGCGGGCCGGCAAAAAATTCAGGAAAAATTGTGACGATGTCGAATCGCATTGCAGAGAAGTGTAGCGCAGATTTACTCGCTGCGATTCAAGTCGAGCAAGCCTTCGGGGGGCGAGATTTCAATTCGGCGAGCGGCGGGATCAATTTTGGTGCAGATTTCGACGGCGAGAGGAATCAGGATTTCGCCTTGAGGCGAATCCACGGAGAGCAGCGGCGTTCCGGCGGTGCCTTCGCCGGTTGTCTGCACGTCACGAACGACGCCGAGGCGTTTTCCTCCGGCGACCAGCACATCGCACCCGATTAAATCCGAGATGAAGTAACTGCCTTCGGGGAGAACGACGCGATCTTTGAACGGCACTTGCACTTGCAGGCCGACAAATTTCTCAGCGTCGTTGATAGATTCTGAGCCTTCGAAGTGAAAGATGGCTTGACCGCCGTGGCTCATGCTTAGCCAGCACGAGCGCACGGCAACGCTGCGCCTGTTTGATTTGCCATCCCACAGGATGGCTGATTTCAGCTGTTTCAGCCGGTCGGGAAAATCTGTCAGGATTTCTGCCGCAACCTCACCGCGCCGGCCTTGCGGCCGGACGATGCGTGCCAGCGTGACGTAGCTCGAGTCTTCCGAACTCACTACTCGAGAATTTCCAGCGTAAAGCGCTTCCGCAATTTCATGCCTGCCGCGCCGAGAATGGTGCGAATGGATTTTGCGGTGCGGCCCTGGCGGCCGATTACCTTCCCCAAGTCTTCCGGATGCACTTTCAATTCCAGGACCGTAACTTGCTCCCCATCAATCGCGCGAACGCTGACTTGATCGGAGTGATCGACAAGTGCTTTTGCGATCTGCTCCACGAGGTCCTTCATTGGGTTTCCTCCACAGGTACCGGGATTGAGCGCGCCCATTCACTCGATTTTGAGCAATGAACAGAGAAACACCTTCCCTGTGGCTACGACGTGTTAGGCAATCTTTTGGTTACGAAGAAAACTGCGGACGGTGTCGCTGGGCTGCGCGCCGCATCCGAGCCAATACTTGATGCGTTCGGCGTCCAGTTTCACTTCGGCGGGTTTCTTTAGCGGATCGTAGGTACCAACAATTTCGACGAAGCGGCCGTTGCGCGGGCGAGTCTTTTCGGTGACCACGACGCGGTAGAATGGCCTCTTCTTTTTTCCAATGCGAGCAAGACGAATCGTTACCACTTAAAATTCCTCCTAGTTCGAATCACGCAATTATAGCGAATCCGCTGTGTTTACCCTAGCGCGAATTGCGGCGTGTTTGCTGCGCGTTCAGCCGCGCCGCGGTCTTCTTTCCTTACACTTCTCCTCAGTTCCTGCTTCAAACGGGCGGCTTCATTCCGGCGAATTTGCCGATGCCGCGAATTTTGCTTTTGGCGAGGTTGCCGTACTGCTTCAGCATCCGGCGCATATCGCCGTATTGCTTCAGGACCTGATTTACTTCCTGCACCGAAGTGCCGCTGCCGCGCGCAATGCGCTTGCGGCGCTTGCCGTCTATCAGATTGTGGTCGGACCGTTCGCCCGCGGTCATCGAGTTGATGATGGCTTCGACGCGCTTGAGTTGTTTGTCGTCGAGATCAACATCTTTCGGCAGTTTGGCGAACGGACCGATTTTCGGCAGCATGCCCATCAACTGTTCGAGCGAGCCCATCTTGCGAATCTGGCGGAGCTGATCGCGAAAATCTTCGAGCGTGAAATCGTTTTCGCGCAGCTTGCGATGCATCTCGCGCGCTTGCTTTTCGTCAATTGTCTTTTCGGCTTTTTCGATGAGGGTGAGGACGTCGCCCATGCCGAGGATGCGGGAGACGATGCGGTCGGGATGAAACGCTTCGAGCGCATCGTATTTTTCGCCGACGCCCGCGAATTTCACAGGCGCGCCTGTTACTTTGCGAATCGAGAGCGCTGCGCCGCCGCGCGCATCGCCATCGAGTTTGGTGAGGATTACGCCGGTGACGCCGAGGCGTTTGTGAAATTCTCCGGCGGAGCGGACAGCGTCCTGGCCGATCATTGCGTCGGCGACGAAGAGAATTTCTGAGGGCGAGAGTTCGCGCTTCAATGTCGAGAGCTCGCCCATCAGTTCGTCATCAATGTGCAGTCGGCCCGCGGTATCTACGAGGATTACATCGTAGGCGGAGAGTTTGGCTTCGCGCATCGCGCCGCGAACGATTTCGACTGGCTTGTCGGTGCCGGCGCCGGGCCAGACTGGCGTGTTCACCGCTTTCGCGACTTGCGCCAGTTGCTCGCGGGCGGCGGGGCGGTAGACGTCGGTGGAAACGACGAGCGGGCGGTGGCCGTGTTCGCCGAGCCATTTGCCGAGCTTGCCGGTGGTGGTCGTCTTGCCGGAGCCTTGCAGGCCGACGATGAGCCAGACGGAGGGCGGGCGCGAGGCGAATTGCATTTTGACCTCGCGGCCGAGGAGATCGCTCAGCTCATCACGAACGATTTTGACGACTTGCTGATCGGGCGAGAGTTGGAGGAGAACCTCGGAGCCGAGAGCCTTTTCGCGAATGTGGGCGATGATTTCGTCAACGACGCCGACGTTGACGTCGCCTTCGAGGAGGGCTTCGCGGATTTCGGCGAGGGCGGCGTCGAGGTGCTCTTCGGTGAGCTTGCCCTGGCCGCGTAGATTTTTGAAAGCGCGCTGGAGTTTGTCGGTTAGGTTCTCAAACATGGGTCAGAATCCGGGGTAAATTGGGGTGCGAAGAGGGTGCAAAATTGTCTCGATTAGAACTGACCTCGGTTCTTTTTTTTGTGTGAGTTACGGCGATTTCTAATCGTTTGGGTGTCTCGATTAGAAATGCGGTTTTGAGTGATCCATTCGGCCTCAAGTCGAGCCTCCCTTTGAGACTCAGGCTGGGCAGGGCGGGCGGGTGACGAGTGATGAGCGGCCCGTTTGGAGGCGGGCAAATATCGCCCGCCTCTTTAGAGGTGAGGCCTCTCGGTCGTCTTTTGAAGCGCGAGCGGAGCTGGGAAAAAGCCTCGGGTCTGACCCTTCCTTCGTCCCTTCGAGGCTCAGGGTAAACAGGGCAGGAGACCCGAGCTACATTAAAGGCTGCCTCGCGATGAATGATTCCTCGGCTCGGTTGGGGGCGTGCGCAGAGTTCGGGCGCGGACTTCGGCGGGAGGCCGCTTCGGGCCAACTGGGCGTTGTTGGTCGTAATTGTCACTCATTCACGAATAACATGCGACGCAGGGAGATACAAGGGGTGGGGTCTGTGGACTCGGGACTTGAGATTGCGCACGCATCGCATTTAGGAGATGTACCGAAGGCAGGTGAATAATTGAGCCGTATGTAGACGCATTATCTGGAGGCGTTTCCTCTAGGTGTCCAGTTATCAGGGAAGCCCCAACTAAGCCAGTTCAGATATTGTTGAGTAAGCACTTCGGCAGCAGTGATTACTTCCTCCGCTTCCTCCTTTGTAACGGTTCTTCCGTGAACCGCCTGATTGCAAACATCGAGAATTTTGCGAGTCAATTGGAGTTGCTCATTCGTGATCGATCCTTCTGCCTTCAGGCGTGAGAGAAGCCTCCCTATCGACTCCGTCTCGCGAATTGGGATTTTGAAGCCGCGTGCCAGGTTCTTGGCCATTATCTCAAGTTCGATTCGGAGTCCGGCGAGAGCGAGCGTTGGGTCGTTCAAAGCAATATCTCGATAGTAAGTCATGTCTAGACCGCTTGGGCTCGGGCGTAGCTCAAGAGAAATCATTCGCGCGTTTGCTTCCGTCAATGGAATTGCAGGGGGCTTGGGTCGGTCGGTCGGCGTCGGCAGAGCCCCAACTTTTTCTGAGAGCTGTTTCACCTCTTGAATTTGCTTCTCAAAGTTTATCGAGACGCCGCCTGGAAGATCAGCCTTACGAAGTCGTGACAGCAGTGCCACCAATTGGGATCGGAATATCAGCACCAATCCGATGGTGGTGACGGGCCAAATCAGCACTTTGACAAAATCGAGAATGAGTTTGCTTAGTTCCATGCTCCTGAGGAGAGGACGGCTTCCCAATTGTTTCGTTCACGACTATAAATTTCTGGGATGGTAGATGGGGTAGCGCCGAAATCATTTTGTTTTTTCATCGCGCTCTTGAATTGCTGCCCGCTGTCTTTCCGGGAGCTTTTGATACATCTCTTCCACACGCTTGGGCTGACTAATCAGATAGTCGCAAATCAAATTTACGAGGTCGAATAGGCCCGTCGCTGTGGGCTCGTCATCCGTCAAGTCTATTTGGCCGGGATGCACTGCGTTATTGCCTATCACCCGAACGGCGTCTGCGGCCTGCTGAAGTTTCAAAGGCAGCCCCTGTTTAACTAGAGCGGCTATGTCGGAGTTGAGATTATTGCCTGCTTGACCCAGATGAATGCTTAGCTTCTGTATCGCCAACCGCAGCAACGCGGCGGTGCCGCGCGGCGATTTCGACAGAATGCCACTTGCTTCCACGTAGTCGCGCTTGACATCGTCCGGCATGTCCGAGTTCGGCGGCGGCGCGGAACTCTCTGAAGGCTCGACCATAACAGTCTGGTACCAGATCGAATAGCCGTTGCAATGTGCACATAGCGCGATAGACAGTCCCGGCACTTGTTTGAAGCCTGCGCTGTCAGCGTTCCAAATCGTTTGGACCCAGCTTTGCTTTGCGAACGCGCCGCACCTCGGGCAATTAAATGCCGACAAGCTGTGCGCGGGAGAAGTATATGGGATGGATGACATTCATTTAATTATACCAGTGAGTTTATGCTCATGCTCTACCGGCACTCTGATCCGATCATTAAGGCATTCGGTTTGGCTGATGTGCATTGACACGCGAACGGATCGGATTAGAGTGAGGCGTCTTTGTGTTTGGGCCGCACGGCGATGACTAATCAAATTCTTACACTCCTTCGCGGTTTTTTGAGCACGAGGGAATTTCAAAGACGAAGGAGATTGACGTGTGCGGCTATCCGCGAATTTTTAGCTGCGGGTGTTGCGACGATGCTGGTCTTAGCGCTGGGTTTGCCGGTGGGGGCGCAGGAGGGACGGTGGAGGGAGTTGGTTAAGCGGGCTAATGAGCTGCGCGGCGAGGGGAAGTATGGGGAGGCCGAGCCTGTTGCTGAGGAGGCCGTGCGGGTGGCGGAGAAGACGTTTGGGGGCAATCATCCGGCGCTCGCGATGAGTTTGAATTTGCTGGGGGCGATTTATGACGATGAGGGTAGGTATGCGGATGCGGAGCCGTTGTTTCGGCGCGGGTTGGCGATTCGGGAGAAGGCGTTGGGGC
>DATBYF010000057.1:0-2839 GCA_036513895.1 Candidatus Acidiferrales bacterium
CTTGCTGAAGGTGTCCAGCCCGCTCGATACGACAATGAGCGCCTTGCGCCCGCTGACATTCCGCATTCGATTCGATGTTTCGATGAGAGCATCGTAGAAATTCAATTCCGATTCGGGCGGCGTTCCTAACTGATCGAGAGCGGTGTTATCCGCATCCCGGGGCTGATTGAAGTCGGCAAGCGTCACCAATTTCCCGTTGTATGCAAAGATCGCAACTTTGTCGTCGCTGTGGAGGCGGTCTAGAAACTGCCGGCAGACTTGCGTTACCTCGCGTCCGGTGGTTTGGTTCAATTCGTGGTAACGGCCGCCAAATTCCAGCAACAGCGCCACGGTCACGGGCGCGTGCTCGACATCCACCGTGAGATTTTTCTGCCGCACTCCGTCCTCATATACGGCGAAGTTGTCCGGTCGGATGTTTGGCAAAAAATACCCGTTGGGGTCTTCGACCTGAAATTTGACAGTCACGGTGCGGCTGAGTGGAGCGAACTCGATCTCGGATTTTTGAGTGCCTTGTTCTCCCTCGTAGAGTGGGCTGGCGGCCCTATTGGGAACGGAAACCGGTGCTTCCTGCCCGGATGGCTGGTTTGCGCCCGAAGATTCCTGTGCGTCGAGAATCCCGGCGCTATTGATCAAGACAGAGAAGAGGACCAGAAGGGCGGCAGCGCTGAATCGCTTCAGAATGTTCATAGCTCTATTCTCCTTTCGCTTGGCGAATTTCGCTTCGCTCGCCGCCTGTCGGGGATTACGGCGCCAGCTCGCTCGCGGTCCGAGTTTGCGTCGGGATATTTGCACTTTAGGTTCACGAGTGCCGGCCTGATGATGGAATAGTCCTCGGCATCCGCCTTCATCACGGCCTCGGCAAGCGCACAGAGGAAACGCCCCGAGCGTTCCTCGCCGAGCGCCATGACCCATTCACTCAATTCCTTGTCGTCGAACGCCGCCCGCGCGGCCGAATCTTCTTTCTTTGCCTTTGTCACTGCGCGCACCCGCATTTTCGATTCCGCAGCCGGCTGCGGTCTGGTAATAGGATCAGCGCGCGTCCGAAGCAAACTGCCGAACGCGAAGCATCTGACGGGAGCAACGTCACTATCGATGAGTTGTCTGGTCGCCACCTTACGCTCCAAATCGATCGAAGCGCGCAAGCGGACGCCTGCACGCCTCGACTTCGGTTTTCTTTGAGATACAGCGTGTCCTGAATGCTTGTTAGGCTGTTGCGCCTTTGGCCTTTTGCAGGCTCTTTATTTCGATCCGCTTGGGCAAGGCACTCGAGCTAAGAGGCGCCGTAATTTCGAGCACGCCGTTGTTGAAATCAGCGTTGATTTTCTCCGTATCGACGCTTTCAGGCAGCGTGACCGTGCGCTCGAAATGTTCGTAGGAGAATTCTTTGCGCATGTAATCCGACTCTTTTTTCTCCTGCTCGCTCTTATGCTCGCCGCTAATCGTCAAGTCCTTACCCTGAAGGTTGATTTGGACTTCGGTTGGATCTACGCCCGGCAGGGCTACGCGCAGGTGATATTGGTTGTCTTTGGCATCTACGCGGGCCTCGATCGCCGGAACCGTGGCAAAAAGCGCTGCCGGATTTTGCGTCCCTTGCGACGAGTGAGCCAGCAAACGGTTGAATAGTCCATCGAAGTCGCGCCTGAAATCGAACAACCCGTCGAAAATGTTTTCCCTTCTAGCTAGATTTGCCATTGTCATTCTCCTTGAATGTTTCCCATGCACTTTCCATCGTGTTTTAAAAAAGCCCCGTTCGAATCGGCTGTGCAGTCAATGCTATGCCGAAGCTGAAAGCGCCCCTACGGTAATGCGATTGTCCACAGCGCGGACGCCAGGAGCCGCCCACGCGGCGCGTTCCGCCACGTCCCGCTCGGCCCAAGAGCGCACCGAGCCGCGAAGCGTGACTTTGTCGCCATCCGCGTCGACTTTGATCCGGCCGGCATCCAGTTCGGCACTGCGCCTCAGCGCCGCGTCGACCGACGCCTTCACTTCGCCGGCGCTGGCACTTGGCTTCATCTCCACCAAATTGATGATGCCTTTGACGCCAATCAGATGACGCACGGCCGATTCGGCGGCCCTCTTCTGAAATTGCCAGTCCACCGCACCTTCCAAGGTGATCCAGCCATTGGAGACCTTTATCGTGATCCGCTTCGAGGGCACCAAGATGGACGAATCCAGGGCGTGTACCGCGGCCTTGGCGATTTCTTCGTCCGTGCGTTCGCTCGAGGTCGGCAGATGCACATCGACTTCGTTCACAATCGCTCGCACGCCAGACACGCGGGAAGCGGTGCGCTCCGCACTCCATTTCTCCCAGAAGCTCTTGACGTGGCCACTGAGTGTGACGACACCGTCTTTCGCCGCCACGCCAATCTCGGCCGCATCAATGCTGGGTTCCCAGTTGAGTTCTGTTTCCACACTTCGCTTCAGTTCCAGATCATTCATTGCCGTCTCTCCTTTGTCGCTTAGTTCGGCGCCGGGCCCGCACGCTTGCCGGAGTCCGGCTCGGCCAACGAATTTCGCCGTACCGCAAATTCACTTCTTTGACGAGGAGGCTCGATTGGAAGTCTCCGCGTGATGCTCATATGGCTTTCCACCCATTCATTCGGCGACTGCAAGTCCGAAATTATTCTCACGCTGCTTCGTCGCCACAGAATGTTTCTCCGATTTGAATGTCGGAGTCTTGCCGACACTGGTCTAACAAAGCATCTTTTGTTCCAACGCGATGACAGTCTTGGGACTCTTGGCATCTTCGCTGTACGCAATGGATTAGCGCAGGATGTCAGGTGCGGGCGAGGTTTGGGGCAAGTGATCGCGGGGAATTTACGTCAGTCCTTCGACAGTG
>DATBYF010000058.1:0-2715 GCA_036513895.1 Candidatus Acidiferrales bacterium
AACGTTTAACTTTTCAGTGGCAAACCGCCCCTCTCTCACGTCCAAACTCACGGTGCACGCGAAGGATTCGCCTTCAACACTCTTGGCGGAAATTACGAGGTCTGCCTTTCCACTTGCATGCTCAAGATCAATTCCGAGCAATGCTCTGTGCACATCAAAATCGCTCTTACTAGCGCTATCCGAGCTCCAGAATGGAATCTCGTTGCCATCCCATCTACCGCTAACCTCTGCCAGTTGCTTCGCACTCCGGATTTCGACCAATTGCAAGCTGCCCTGCCTAGGCTCAATCGAGCTCAAACGCAGTTCTACACCTTGCGCACATTCTTTTTTGACCCAAGCATTTTCAGCGGCTCTGCGGGGCGCGGCGCCACCGCCCTGCGCGATGGCTACCGACGGTAAGACAAAGTTACCTCCCAGTAGGAAGACAATGACCGTCCACAATTGAGTACGCATGACCCGGTATCGTAGGAAATCCATAAGTAGATTCAACCGCTTGCTGTGCGAAATCGCGATATCCCCTTGGCTGCGACTTGAGACCGCTAAATCAGCCTCACATTCCGTTCGATCGTCTTGACCACCTCGTCCATCTTTCCATTCCACACCTGTTTGGCAAGGCTAAGCGTGAAGCCAGCGGCCGCGTGCAAAGGAACATGCGACGGCAGCGAAAGCGCAAACGGATCAACGACCGCATCAACAACAACAGGCCCACCCTTATGCGCCAGCGCCGCGGCGAGCCCGTCCCGGACATCGCCAGGCTCTTCGATGCGAATTCCCTTCGCGCCCATCGCTTCGGCAACCTTGGCGAAATCGGGGTTCTTGAATTGCACGCCGAACGGGACAATGCCGGCTTCTTGCATCTCGATATTGACGAAATCGAGCGATCCGTTATTGAGAATGATCTGAACCACAGGAGTTTTTCGTTCCACCTGCGTCAACAAATCGCCCAGCGCGAGCATAGTGAATCCGCCGTCGCCGCAAAGTGCGATCGTCTGCCGCCTGGGATAAGCCAACTGTGCGCCGAACGCGTTAGGCGCCGCATTGGCCATGGACGCCCACGTAAAAGAACCGAACAACCTGCGATTTCTGCCGCCTTTAATATGTCTTGATAGCCACATGCAAGCCGTGCCCGTATCTGCAAAAAACATGGCGTCTTCCGCTGCCAGCTCGCTCAGCGTCGCAGCCAGGAATTCCGGACGAATGGGCTTCATCCCGGGTCCCTTCACCACGTAATGCTGCAGAAGCTCGTCGAAGGATTTCGTGTCCTCAACGTACTTGTCGAGAAAGCCTCTGCCAGTTTTATCACTCACGCTCTTCAGCAACTCAGTGACGGTCGCCTTGATGTCGCCCACGAGCCCAAGATCAACAGCGGTCCGGCGTCCAATGTGTTTCGGATTTTTATCAATCTGAACTTTCTTCACCTTATCGCCGGGGAGAAACTCCGTGAACGGAAAGTCGGTGCCGAGCATCAGCATGAGGTCGGCATCATGAATTGCGCCATGAGCTCCGCCGTAGCCGAGCAGCCCCGTCATCCCAACCGCATAAGGATTGTCGTGTTCCAACCACTGCTTGCCGCGGAATGAATAGCCGACAGGCGCCTTCAATTTTTCCGCAAGTTGGAGCACCTCATCGCGCGCATCCCTGCAACCATCGCCGCCGAAGATTGCCACCTTCTTCGCATCATTAATCATGTCCGCGAGCTGGCTGATGTCCCCATCAGAAGGCCGGATGATCGGTGCGGCGGGGATTCTGATCTCCGGCGATTGGTCGCCCGCATCAGCCGAAGCAACATCCCCCGGAATCGAGATCACCGTCGGGCCCTTTTCCATCACAGCGGTGAGAATTGCGGTATTAATAATCGCCCGCGCCTGCTCGGGATTGACGAGCCGCCCGGTGTAGAGCGACGCAGTTTCGAAAAACTTGTAAGGATTGATTTCTTCGAGCGCCTCGGTGTCAATCAGCTTCGTCTCGACATCGCCCGCAATAGCGATAATCGCAGCACCTTCCTTGCGCGCGTCCATCAGCCCATTGAAAAGATGCACGACGCCTGGGCCGGCCGTTCCACACACCGCAACCGGGTTACCGGACAGATAAGCCTCCGCGACAGCGGCGAAAACTCCGTACTCTTCATGGCGCACGTGGATAAACTCGACTTTGCCGTTGCGCCGCAGCGCGTCAATCACAGGATTGAGAGCGTCGCCAACAATACCGTAGCAGCGTTTTACGCCGGCTTTAGCGAGCATCTCCCACAACAGATCCGCAACTTTTCGCGCCATAGAATGCGCCTCCTAAGCTCGAATTTCGCACCGATGGTCGCATTACTCGCTTCACCTAGCAACTAGGTAACGGGAGACAAAACTGGGGTGCAGCAGTTCTCATTGTGGAAGTTGGCGCGCGTATCGGCGTTTACCCACTCGACATAAAATGGGCGATGTTATATTTAATTAAAGGCCTCGTCGAGCATACTTGGCCGTCAATCAACCGATGCCACCTGTCGTAATCGAAAATCCGATCCTGAATTCTCCTTTTGAGGAGCCCCGCCGGCATTTTCGTTTCTCCGACGAAGGGCGGGTGGCGCACCCTTAAATTTGTTCGAATTCGATGTTGCCGGGGGTGCCGCACCCTTTGGTTTGCAAGGGTGCGGGTTTTGCCTCTCTCTCTTCTTCCCATCATCGCACCATCACAATTCAGAGCTCCCGAAGCTCCTGCCTCGGGGAA
>DATBYF010000059.1:0-110463 GCA_036513895.1 Candidatus Acidiferrales bacterium
GGGCGCTTCGACGATGCCGCACACGTGCTCGCCGATGCGATTGCCGGAATCACTGGGCAAGGGGATAGCGCGAGCAATCCCAATGCGCTCGCGATTCTTTACGAAGAGCTCGGCCGGATTTACCGCGAGAAAGAGGATTACACCTCGGCGGAACACAGCTACGAGGATCTTGCAAAACTGGGGCCCGAAGAAGCAAAACGCGCGCAGATGCTCTTGATTGATACCTACCGCGAGAGCCACGAAATTGATCGCGCGATTTCCGAAACGCAGAAAGCTCTGAAAGACAACGACAAGGATCGGGGCATGACGGTCACGTACGCCATTCTTCTCGGCGAGAAGGGTCAGACCGAAGAATCCGAAAAAGTATTACGCGGCCTTCTCAAACACAATGCCGAGGATCAGGAAGTCTATCTCGATCTCGCGCAGGTGGAGGAGCGCGGCCGGCACTACGCGGACGCCGAACAAAGCGCCATGAAGGCGGAGGAACTCGCCAGTGGACCCTCCGAAAAAGAAGCGGCGTGGTTCATGCTTGGCGCGATTTACGAGCGCGAGAAGAAATACGAACAATCTGAATCGGAATTCAAGAAAGCCCTCGAAGCAGACCCGAAAAATGCCGCGGTGTTGAATTATTACGGCTATGAGCTCGCCGATCGCGGCGTGCGCCTGGAAGAAGCCACATCCATGATCCACCACGCGCTCGAGCAGGAACCATCGAACGGCGCATATCTCGACAGCATGGGCTGGGTCTACTATAAGCAGAACAAACTCGCTGAAGCCGAAGAGTATTTGAAGAAGGCCGTGGACCGCTCGGCGCACGATCCCACAATTCTCGGACATTTGGGCGACGTTTACGCCAAAATGGGCCGCACCGAGCGTGCCGCAGCGTTGTGGGAGAAAGCGCTCGCCGAATGGCAGCACGCGCTGCCCGCGGACTATGAAGCGGACAAAGTGAATGAGCTCGATCAACGGCTGAAGAACCTCAAACGTAGCAAGGTCGCGGAAAAACCCGCACCGGCTGACTCCAAACCGCAATAACATAGCCCGCATGAAAAATTCGGTGCGCCTGTCGGCGTTCGCGAAGGTCAACCTGTGCCTGCACGTCCTGGGTCGCCGACCCGACGGATATCACGAGTTGCGCACGATTTTTCAGGCCATCGCGCTTCACGATACGCTCGAGCTGACGCGCACTCGCCATCCGGGCATCACGCTCGAAATTGACGATCCGTCGCTTCCCGCGGGGCCAGAGAATCTTGTATATCGCGCGATCGATGCTGCGCGGCACGAACTTGGTTTCCGTGGCGGCATTCACGCGCGGCTCGAGAAGTTGATTCCGGTAGCGCGAGGTCTCGGCGGCGGTTCGAGCGATGCTGCGACTGCGCTAATGGCTATGCTTCGTTTAACCGGCCGCAAACTCCCGCTTGCGCGGCTGATCGAAATCGCTGCCGGACTGGGCGCCGACGTACCGTTCTTTCTTTTCGGAGGCCGATCTCTGGGCGTAAATCGCGGAGATGAGATTTATCCTCTTCCTGATGAGCGAAAATATTGGGCCGTGGTCGTGTCGCCGAGCGGGATTGCCGTTAGCACTCGGGAGGCGTTCAAGTGGGTTTCTTTGGAATTGACAAAGCGCAAAACGCCCCGTAAAATCTTTAGTTTCTGCGCTCTGTGCTGGAGCCGACAGGATTCCGCCCTCGAAAACGATTTCGAGGCTCCGGTTTTCCGCCGTCATCCCCGACTCGGAGAAATCCATAGGGGATTGCTTCAGCAAGGAGCTGCAAGAGCCGCGCTGGCAGGTAGCGGGTCGGCGGTGTTCGGATTATTCCGAAGCCCAGCGCAGGCGCGCCGAGCCGCGGTCGATTTCCTGGAAGACCAGGTCTTCGTGGTAGAAACTCTTGCCAGGGAAGAATATGTCCGGGCACTGCGCTCGCCGGTTTCCGCCTGAGGGTTAATCGTTGATCGACGATCGGTTCAAGATTTTTTGCGGCAGCGCTAATCCGCCGCTCGCAAATGCCATCTGCCGGTATCTTGGCGTGGAACTCGGCAAAGCCGAGCATGGCCGGTTCAGCGACGGCGAAACACGCTATCAGATTCTCGAGAACGTGCGCGGCGCGGACGTATTCGTCGTGCAGCCGTGCTCGCATCCAGTGGATTTTCACCTGATGCAGTTGCTGCTGATGATTGACGCGTTCAAGCGCGCGTCGGCCTGGCGCATCACGGCGGTGATTCCGTATTACCCGTACGCCCGGCAGGATCGCAAGGACCGGCCGCGCGTGGCGATTTCGGCCAAGCTTGTGGCGGATTTGCTCGAGACGGCGGGAGCGAGCCGTGCGCTGACACTCGATTTGCACGCACCGCAGATTCAGGGATATTTCAATATTCCGGTGGACCATCTGTTCGCAGCGCCGGTGATTGTGGAATATTTCAAGAAGAAGAGCCTGGGTCCGCTGACCGTGGTATCGCCGGATGCTGGAGGCGTCGAACGGGCTAGATATTTCGCAAAGAAAATGGACGCACCGCTAGCCATCGTGGACAAACGCCGCATTGATGTAAACGTGAGCGAAGTGATGCATCTGATCGGCGACGTTTCAGGGCGGCCCGCACTGGTGATTGACGACATTATTGATACTGCGGGAACACTGGTGAAAACGGCCGAAGCACTGCTCGAGAATGGCGCGACCAAAGTTTTCGCTGCTTCGACGCATCCGGTTCTTTCCGGGCCTGCGGTGGAGCGCATCACGAAGTCTTCGATTGATGAAGTAGTGGTAACGGATTCCGTTCCGCTTACCGCGGAGGCGCGGAAAATTCCGAATATTACAGTGCTCAGCGTGTCGGAACTTCTCGCTCGCGGCATTCGCAATATTCACGAAGAGACCTCGATCAGCGAACTCTTCATCTAGGAAACGAAGGAAGGATTTATGGAGAAATTTGTCGTGGAGGGCGCCGCGCGTGAAACCCGCGGCAAAGGTCCGGCGCGGCGGGTACGGCTCACTGGCATGATTCCCGCGGTGCTCTACGGCGGGAAGGGCGACTCGCTTTCGCTTTCGGTGAACACGAAGCAGCTCACAAAAATCCTGCGCTCGGAAACGGGCCACAACTCCATTTTCACGGTGAATCTTGCCGACGGAGCGGGAGAGCAGGCCATTGTGAAGGATTGGCAGGTTGACCCGGTCACCGGCTCGCTCATTCACGTGGACCTGTTGCGCGTGGCGATGGACGTTCGCATGCGCGTCAAGGTTCCCGTTCACCCGTTCGGCGAGCCGCAGGGCGTCAAGGTGCAAGGCGGCATCTTCGAAACCGTCACTCGCGAGGTGGAAGTTGAGTGCTTGCCTGCGGATATTCCGGAAGAATTTAAGGTTGATGTCACCGAGCTTCTCATCGGCAAGCAGATTCGCGCGGCTGACGTTCCGATGGACAAGGAGAAGATCAAGCTCGTCACCGATCCGACGCGCGTCTTGTTCCACGTGGTTACGTTGAAGGCCGAAGCCGAGCCAACGGCCGAAGCTGCGGTGACTGCGGAAGCTGCGCCAGCCGAGCCGGAAGTGATCAAGAAGGGCAAGAAGGAAGCCGAAGAGGGCGATGAAGCCGCGCCCGCGGAAAAGGCCGAGAAGGCGGAGAAGAAGCCCAAGGAAAAGTAACCGGTCTTTGGCGCGGCCAGAATTTCAGCGGCGTCAATTCTCCCGGGACCGGATTTGAGCTCTTTCATGCGACTGATTGTTGGCCTCGGCAATCCCGGCCCGAAATACGAGTGGACGCCGCATAACCTTGGCTTCCTGGCGGTGGATCACATCGCCGAAAAAGCAGGGATCCGGGTGACGCGGCCGGAAGCAAAGTCGTTCGTGGGGCGCGGAGAAATTGCAGGTCAGCCGGTAGTGCTTGCGAAGCCGCAGACGATGATGAACCTGAGCGGCATTGCTGTGCAAAGTCTGCTCGAACGTTTGGAATGCGGCCCGGCGGACTTGATCGTTCTCTATGACGACGTCGCGCTGACGTGGGGCATGCTGCGGGTTCGAGAGCGCGGCACGGCCGGCGGGCATAACGGCATGAAGTCGGTGATTGGCGCGGTGGGCGGAGGAGAATTTTCGCGGGTGCGGATGGGAGTTCAGCCGGAGCATCCGCTTGGCGATTTGGCGGCCTACGTTTTGTGCCCGATGAGCCGCGAAAAGCGGAAGGTTGCCGTTCAAATGGCGGAAGACGCTGCTGAGGCTGTGGAATTGATTCTCACTGAAGGCGTCGAGCGCGCGATGACTCGATTCAACCGCCGGGTCGCGCCGCCAGCGGAAGCGTAGCTCGTGCTTCGAGATTTACAGCAACACAATGACGCTAATTTTGTTACGATTAGAAATGTGCTCGGTGCTTTGTTTTCAATGGTTTACAGGCGTTTTTAATCGTTTTGGTGTATCGATTAGAATTGATTGGTTTCAGAGTTCGACGGTTTAGATTTCGGAGCCCGATTAGCAACAGCGAGAAGGAATCGTAGGAATAGAGGACACATGGAAGAAAGATTGTACGACCTGATTTTCATCTGCCGCCCGGACACGCCGGAAGCGGAGGTGGACAAGCTCATCGCGACGCTCGAGCACAGCGTGGCCGAGAAGTCCGCAAAGATCGAAAAGATCGAGAAGTGGGGGCGCAAGCGGATGGCGTATCGCGTGCGCAAGCTGCGAGAAGGCTTTTACGTATACATGTCGATTCGCTCGAATCACGGCGAATTGATCAAGGAACTCGAGCGCCGGCTCAAAGTGGCAGATCCGGTGATCAAGTATTTGACCATACGCATCGATGAAGAAATGAAGCGCCAGCAGAAGCTCGCAAAGCATCGCGAGCGCCGCGCCGCCCGACGGCCGCGCAAACCAGCGCCGACGCCGGCGCCCCAGCCCGGAGAGCAAACCGCCTCCGCTGCTGGATAGAGGAGAAATCGAATGGCTGATCCAAACGTACCGCAGCAACCGCCGGCGGCAGCGCCTCCGGCGGAATCATCCGCACTCGCCGAGCAGAAACCGGCGGCTGCGCCGGCAGCAGAAGCTACTCCCGCTACAGCACCATCGTCCGCGCCGTCGGGACAGTCATCAGGGCAGTCATCATCTGTGCCGTCGCGCGGGCCTTCTTCAGGCGGATATCAGGGAAATCGCGGCCCGAGCCGTGGACCCGGCGGTCCCGGGGGTGGCGGAGCGGGCGGCCGTCCAGGCCCAGGCGGCGGGCCGCACAAGCGCGGAAAGCGCAACTACATACGCAAGAAGAAGGTGTGCCGCTTCTGCGTTGACCGCGTGGATTACATTGACTACAAGAAGGCGGATATCCTCGCGCCGTTCATTCAAGAACGCGGGAAAATCCTTCCGCGCCGGATGACGGGCACCTGCGCGCGACACCAGCGCTGGCTAACCGTGGCGATCAAGCGGGCGCAGAACATTGCTCTTCTGCCTTTTGCCGCCGAATTCTAGAATCGGGCCATATTTCGAAGGATTTGAGGAAAAGACAATGCAGATAATCTTGCAGGAAGACGTAGACAAGCTAGGCAACCGCGGCGAAGTGGTGGAAGTCGCGCCAGGCTACGCACGGAATTTTCTTCTACCGCGAAAACTTGCGATGCCCGCTACGCCGGGTAATATGAAGCGGCTGGAGCGCATGCGGGTGGTCTTCGCCAAACGCGAAGCCACGGAAAAGGGCGATGCAGAAAAGCAGGCGGAAGTTCTTAACGGCGTTTCGCTCGCGATTGCGCGCAAAGCCGGCGAGAACGACCAACTCTTCGGCTCCGTCACCACCGCGGACATCTCAGAATCGCTTGCGGCGCAGGGTTTCACCATTGACCGCCGCAAGATTCAACTCGCGGAACCGATTAAGCTCATCGGCGAATATCAAATTCCTGTGAAGCTGCACCGCGATATCGTTGCGAACGTCAAGCTGACGGTAAGCCGCGAAGCGTAGTCTAATTTTCACATTCGTCTCCGCAGGGAGATGCGAAGTGCGCCGTGGAAGATTCGCGGCGCACTTTTTGTTTTTGTTCCAGCCTCCGAAGTTCGCGCTACTCGAGAGGTTTTGCACAGTGCCTGTGAAATACACAGCGCGGTGCCATTGACGCCCGGCGCATACACGCACAGAATGCAACCCTCTTTTCGATATTCAAATTTCAATTTTGCGATTTGATGAAATTGCGGCGCGCCGCTTCGGGCGCGAGCGAAATAACTTGCGCTCAAAAACTACTTAGGCGAACATAAAGCGAATACATGGCCAGCGAACCGAACCTCGAGCGCCCCTTACCCCACAATCTGGAAGCCGAACGCAGCATTCTCGGAGCTATTCTGCTCGATAACCACATGCTGAACACAGCGGTGGAGAAACTTCGCTCCGACGATTTTTTCCTCGACCAGCATCGCCGCATCTTCGAGCGGATGATGACCCTCGGAGAAACACAGCAGGCGATCGATCTAGTCACACTCACCGAGGATCTGCATCGCCGCAGCGAACTCGATGCGGCGGGCGGCGCGGCGTATCTCGCGCAGCTCGTGGATGGCGTGCCTCGAATCTCGAATGTCGAGCACTACGCCCGCATCGTGAAGGAGAAGGCGGTTCTGCGGAGCCTGGCGCACCGCGCGCACGCCATTCAGCAACAGGCGCTCGATGCCGATGAGGATGCCGACGCGATCCTGGACCGCGCGGAATCGTCGATTTTCGAGCTGGCGGAAGATCGCGTGCGCAGCGGTCTGATCGGCGTCAAAGAGCTCGTATCGGAGAATTGGGAACGCCTCTCGAAAATTTTCACCGAAGGCCGCCGCATCACCGGCCTCGCGACGGGTTACCCGGAGCTCGACAACGAACTCGCTGGCTTGCAGCCCTCTGAGCTCATCATCCTCGCGGCGCGTCCTTCGATGGGAAAAACAGCGCTGGCGCTGAACATCGCTGAAAATGTCGCGCTTCGAAAAAATGCGCCAGTGGCGATCTTTAGTCTCGAAATGTCCAAGGAATCTTTGCTTCTTCGATTGCTAGCGTCGCGCGCCCACGTGGATGCGCATAAGTTTCGCACCGGCCACATCAATCGCGACGACTGGGGACGCATTACAGAGACACTCAACGAGCTTGGCGAAGCCCCCATCTGGATTGATGATTCGGCTACAACGACAGTGATGGAGATCGGCGCAAAGGCGCGGCGCTTAATGCGCGACAAGGGATTGTCTCTGGTCATCGTGGATTATCTGCAGCTCGTCTCGGCTCGCGGCCGCTTCAGCAACCGGAACGAAGAAGTTTCCAGTATTTCGCGGTCGCTCAAAGGGCTGGCGAAGGAGTTGAAGGTGCCGGTGCTGGTGATGAGCCAGTTGACCCGCGCTCCGGAGCGCGACGATCGCGATCCACAGCTTGCCGACTTGCGCGAATCCGGCGCCATTGAGCAAGATGCAGACGTCGTTCTCTTCATCAATCGCCCGAAGTTTTACGATAAAGACGCGCCTGACGAGGACCGGAATCGCACGAAGCTGATCATCGGCAAGCAGCGCAACGGTCCAACGGGCGTGGTGCATTTCGTGTTCAACAGCCGGTGGACGCGATTTGAAGTTGCGGCTCCCCAAGGATGGGAAGAGTAAAGCGTCTATTTCGTGCGCTATTTTCAAACGTTCCGAATCCGGCACGTCCGTGTTTCACCTGCCACGGCAGCACAGCAAACGGATAGCGTCGGACCCTGAGAATATCGGTAAACATCGCAGCAAGTCCTTCTAAATCCGTTCGTAGTCTCCACATACACGAGTGCCGAAGGGCAGCGACCTGATTGGCATCGGACCTGCACTTCATCCATAGCGATATTTGCGCGACGTAGTTGAGCGAAACCGGTTAATCGAAACCGCACCGTGGCACACGGGCGTGATTTTTCCGCGCGCGGCTGCAGCCGAGTCTGGCATTCTAGGATTTCAGACGCGATGGCGAAAACGATTCAATTTGATGGCCGGCCGATTTGGGCAGAAGTATCCATTGCCGCGATCCTTCACAATTTGCGCGTGATCCGACGGCAAGTTGGTCGCGAGCGCAAAATTCTGGCGGTCGTAAAGGCGAATGCCTACGGCCTCGGCGCTGTTCCCATCTCGAAAGCGCTAGCTCGCGCCGGAACGGAATGGTTTGGGGTTACTTGCTCGAGCGAAGGGATTGAACTTCGCGATGCAGGCATCCGTAAGCGCATTCTTGTTCTGACGGGCTTTTGGCCGGGCGAAGAAAAGATCCTACTGGATTACGAGCTTACACCAACCGTGACGCGGGTCGATCAACTCCGCGCGCTCGATCGCGCGGCCGCCCGAATCTCGAAGCGTAAAAAGAACTTCCGCGCGCCATTCCACCTGAAAATAAACACGGGAATGAACAGGCTGGGAATCGAGCCTTCCGAAGTGGAAGCGTTCGCTACGGCACTTGAAAAATGCCCGCATCTAGCGCTCGAAGGCACTTACACGCACTTCGCTTCGGCGGAAGATTTTACGAGCGATCAGACGATCGAACAGGAAAGCAAATTTAGCGAAGCGCTGGATCGCCTTCGCTCGTTCGGCGTTTCGCCCGGCATGATTCATTTGGCCAATAGCGGCGCCATTTGCGCGCGGCCGAGCACTTGGGCCGACATTGTCCGCCCGGGCGCGATCCTCTACGGGTATCACCAGGGATTCACGCCACCAGAGAAGAAAGCAGAAGTGATGGCGCAGATGGATCTCCGCCCGTGCCTTTCACTCCGCGCGCGAATCATCTCGCTCCGTGAAATTGCCGCGGGCCAAGCGGTCGGCTATGGTGCGCGTTTTGTGGCCAAGCGACCGTCGCGCATCGCCGTTATCGCCGCGGGATATGCCGATGGCGTCGTGCGGCAACGCACAAATAACGGCTCGGCGTTGCTGCGCGGCAGACGTGTTCCGCTGGTGGGAACGATCTCGATGGATCTCGCAACCGTGGACACCACGGAAGTGCCAGATGCGGCCATCGGCGACATTGTGACCATCTATGGCAAGGAAAAATTCGATTCCATCGAAGTTTCCGACGTCGCCCGCGAGATCAATACCGTCACTTCCGATCTTCTTTGTGCGCTCGGGCGCCGAGTCCGCCGATTTTATCTCGCGTAGAACGCCGTTCCCCGCATCACGATTTTCTTCCGCCTGCCACTTATCCGCATCTTTCAAAGTTGACTAGCGTCGAAACACTGGTGCTATACTGCCGGGCAACATTACTTACAATTTTCTTACGCGCAGCCGGGAGAAACTTCTAGTTCATACAGGTCGACCGGGCGCAGTCGCTTTCAGGCGGTCTTTGCAGTACCGATTGTAAAGATTTATCGTTTCATAAGAGGTCCGCATGGCTCGCTATTCTAATCCGCTTCCTCGCAATCAGTCTTTGGGGCAACCCGAAAGCCTTCCTGCAAAAACATCGTCTGCAACGCGCAGTGCAGGCGCGCAGGTGGGCACGTTCTGGGACATGCTCGCCATCAGGTTAATCTTTACGGTTATCTGCGTGGCCGCGGGATATCATTTCCGCCCGTTTGGTCTCACGCGCGAGATGGCATCACTCCTAGGATTGATATTCGCAATTTCCGTGATTCTGTTCGAACTGCGGCTGCGCCGGGCGAGCCTTCGTAGGCTAATCGGCGCGGCAGCCGGCTCGATTCTCGGCATTCTCGGCGCATATCTGACGACGCTCGTGCTCGCGCACACGTCCATGCCGGACAGCACGCGATCGTTCGTGAGCCTCGCCGCGTTTCTGATCATGGCCTACATCGGCTTGATTCTCGGCGCGAACAAAGGCGACATGCTCAACCTTCAGGCGCTTGGTGGCCTTTTCGGCAACGAGCGCAACTCGCGGCACACGTGCAAGGTTCTCGATACCAGCGTGATCATTGACGGCCGCGTGGCCGATGTAGCCGAATCGCAGTTTCTCGATGGCACGCTCATCATTCCGCATTTCGTGCTCCGCGAATTGCAGCTGGTGGCGGATTCCGCTGATCCGCTTAAGCGCCAGCGCGGACGTCGAGGGCTCGAAGTCCTGCAGCGCATCCAGAAAATTCCGCTGATTGATGTTCAAATCGCCGAAGATGATTTCCAAAACGTCGCGGACGTAGACATGAAGTTGATTGAGCTTGCGAAGCGATACGATGCGAAAATCATTACCAACGATTTCAATCTCAACAAGGTTGCGACGCTTCAGGGAATCGACATCCTGAACGTCAATCAGCTTGCGAACGCGCTCAAGCCCGTGGTGCTGCCTGGCGAGACGATGCGCGTCTTTATCCTCCGCGAAGGCAAGGAATACAATCAGGGCGTCGCGTACCTTGATGACGGTACGATGGTCGTCGTGGACGCGGCGCGCAAAATGATCAACAAGACGGTGGATATCTCCGTCACTTCCGTTCACCAGACGACCGCCGGCAAAATGATCTTCGGCCGATACGATGATCGCGGCGACCAACCGCGGCCGGCGCAGATTGCTGCCGTCGAAGGCCACGCCGCCGATCGCCCACCGCGGCCGCTCTATCCAGACACTCCGCGTTCCTAAGTGCTCGCCGCGTTTTGAGGACACACTTCTATGCGTGTTCCTATGCGCGCGCGGGTGCGCTAAACTGGCCGCCGCTCTATGAGCCGCATCGCTGCCATTCTCCCCGCTGCAGGACTCGGAACGCGCATGGGCGCGGGCACGCCGAAGCAGTTTCTCGAACTCGGCGGCGAGCCGCTCGTCATCTTCACGTTGCGTCGCCTCGCGGCTTGCGCGGCAATCACCGATTTCATTCTTGCGACGCGCGGGGAAGAGCTGACGTCGCTCGAAGATCGAGTGAGCAAGGCGCGGCTCGGACGCCCGGCGCGCGTGGTGCATGGCGGCGATACGCGGCAACAATCCGTGGCCAACGCGCTCGCGCAAGTTGCGCCGGAGACTGAGATCGTCCTCGTGCACGATGCAGTGCGACCGTTCGTTACGCCGGCGCAAATTGACCGGCTCATCGCGGAAGCTAGAACACGCGGCGCGGCAATTCTTGGCATTCCGGCGATTGATACGGTGAAAGAAGTGAAGCGAGCAAGCCTGCCTGAAGATGTCGCGCTAATCACCTCGACAATTCCGCGCGAGCGAATCGTTCTTGCGCAGACACCGCAGGCGTTTCAGCACGCCATCCTTCGTGAAGCATTTGCGCGGGCCAAGCAAGATGATGTGACAGCCTCCGACGAGGCCTCGCTCGTCGAGCGAATTGGCCGCGACGTTTTCGTCGTCCTCGGCTCGGAGCGCAATCTCAAGATCACGCGCCCATCGGACATGGATCTCGCGCGGTTCTATCTCGAACAGGAGCAAGCGACAAAATGAATTCTGAAATTGCCGCTGCACGAATGTTTCCTAGCGGTCGCAGATGACGAGAACCGGCATCGGATACGACCTGCATCGCCTTGCGGAGGGTCGCAAGCTCATTATCGGCGGGATTGAAGTGCCATTCGAGAAGGGTCCGGTGGGGCATTCGGATGGCGATGTGTTGAGCCATTGCATTTGCGATGCGCTGCTCGGCGCGGGTGGCCTCGGCGATATCGGCACGCATTTCCCGGATACCGATCCGAGATGGAAAGGCGCGTCGAGTTTGGTGTTTCTTGAGCGGACGCGCGAACTTCTCGCTGCACGCGGCTTAAGTATCCTGCACGTAGATGCCATCGTCGTCACGGAAAAGCCAAAACTTGGGCCTCATTTTCCGGAGATGCGGGCGGCTCTTGCTCGCGCACTTGGCATCACGCCGGAACGAATCAACCTGAAAGCAAAGACAAACGAAGGCGTGGACGCGATCGGCCGCGGCGAGGCACTCGCTGCGTATGCCGTGGCTTCGATCGCGGAAACGATCAAGCCCGCTGACGCGCGCGAAGAAATGCGTCAGATTGAAAAGAAAGCTGGGCGGAAGCTGCGATCAAGCTCGCGCCCACGCAAGCGGTCATGAGTCCAGAGGCGCACGACGGGATTGCGGCCGGAATGCAAGCTGCGCCACTCGCCAACGCATTCGCTGCGAGCGATGTCGAAGAGATTCTGCGAGAGCGCGGGTGGTTGGCGCCGAATGCTAACAGAGCCGCGACTGACGCCGACGCTCGCGTTGAACACTTTTCGGCCTGGTTGGAGCTGGCAGCTGCGCTTCTCGGCCCTCACTCATCGGATCGCAATGCGCTCGCTGATCTCCTGACTCTTGTTTTTCACTGTGATGCATCCGCATCGCTCGCAACGGCTGACGCGCAGGATGTCATGGCGCGGGTGGGCTCGCGTGAAGTGATTCGCGAACTAGCGAACCTGATTCTTGACGGCGCGCCAATCGATTCGGAGCGATTCCGCGAGATCGTCGAAGCGCTGAAGATCGCGACGCGCTATCGCAGCCGCGAGCTTTTTCATCCCATTCGACTGGCGCTCGCTGGACGGGCCGGCGAGGGCGAACTCGATCGAGTGATTTTGCTCCTCGATTCCGCAGCGACGTTGCCGTTTGCCGTGGCAGTGAAAGGAACGCGCCAGCGCATGCTTGAATTTTGCGCGGCGCTCGAATGAGATGAGTTACCTTCTCGGAATTCACGCGGTGGAAGAGGCGCTGCAGGCTGGACGTCCGCTCGACCGCATCGTGATTGCCATCGGCCGGCACGGCACGCGGATGGAAGAAATCGTTCGGCGGGCGCGGGAGCGCGGTGTGCCAGTCCGGTTCGAGGATCGCGGCCAACTCGATCGCCTCGCGATGTCGCGCGACCATCAGGGCGTCATCGCGCTCGCCGCTTCCCGCGCGGCGCTGGCACTTGAAGACCTGCTGCAGAAAAAAACTGGCCAGTCGCTGCTCGTCCTGCTCGATGGTGTTGAGGACCCTCAAAATCTCGGCGCGGTTGTCCGCACGGCGCTCGCGGCGGGAGCTGAAGGCGTCATCATCCCGGAGCGGCGCGCTGCCGGCCTGACCGATGCGGTTTCGCGAGCCTCGGCAGGCGCGCTCGAGCATCTGCCCGTAGCGCGCGTGAAAAATCTCGTGCGGGCGATGGAACAGCTTAAGGATGCGGGCTATTGGCTGATCGGTCTCGACGAAACTGCAAAGCAGATTTACACCGAGGCAAAATTTACCGGCAACATCGGAATTGTACTCGGAGGCGAAGGCCACGGCTTGCATGAATTAACGCGCAAACGCTGCGACTTTAACGTCTCGATTCCGACGACGGGCCCGGTTCGGTCGCTTAACGTCTCGGTAGCCGCCGGCGTCGTCCTTTTCGAGGCCGTCCGCCAACGGCGCAACACAAAATCCTAAACCATTTGCCTAGCTGTCGTATTGCAACAGGGAAAACACGTCAATGCCGGGAAGTTTCGCACGGCCATTCAGAAATTTCAATTCGAGCGCGAACGCGGCGCCCGCCACCTCCCCGCCGAGTTGCCGAATCAATTCTGCGGCGGCAGCAGCCGTGCCGCCTGTGGCGAGCAAGTCGTCGGAGATCAAAACGCGCTCGCCGGGCTTCACGGCATCCTGATGAATTTCAAGTTTGTCGCTTCCATACTCGAGCTGATAGGTAACTTGAGCCGTCTTTGCGGGAAGTTTATTGGGTTTTCGAATGGGAACAAAGCCGGCATTCAAGCGATACGCGAGCGCCGGGCCGAAAATAAATCCGCGCGCTTCGATTCCTACAACAACATCGATCTGACGCCCGTTATAGTGGTCGCACAGCAAATCAACGAGGGTGTGGAATCCATCTTTGTCGCGAAGAATGGTAGTGATGTCGTAAAACAAAATTCCGGGCTTCGGATAATCGGGAATCTCGCGGATTAATTTCTTCAGTGCATCCATGCATTTGTCCTTTCACCAATCGTCCCGCTCGATCGTGAAGCGACCTGCGCAGCGCGAATCTACGGCGCGTTCTTCATCTTCGACATTCGATACGCTAGCGAAGCGAGGCCCGCGCACCAACTCCGCCCGAAGGGTTGTAAGAGCAGCCGGCGAGCCGATGGCGTAAACCTCGACGCGGCCGTCGCTTAGATTTTTGGCGTAGCCAACAAGGCCGAGGCGCTGCGCCGCACTCCGCGCAAAAAAGCGATAACCCACACCTTGCACCATTCCGGAAATATGAAAGAGCCTCGCGGTTGTGGTGTCCGGCACGTCGAGTCCGCTTTTGGCAAACGGGCGATTCTACCAGACTGCGCTGCCGGTCGCGCCGCAACTCTTCGCCGTCGCTGACATTATCGATAACTCGTGTCAGAATCCCTCGTCGAATTTCGGCGGACGCGAAACTTCCATGACTCAAGCTCTCGTCCCTAGTCGCATCTTGCCTATTTTGGCGGTGTCTCTCGCGTTTATAGCGCTCGCAATTTGCGCGAGCGCGCAATCCCAGCCGCGCGATACTCCGACGAAGGCGGACGCGCCGCACGGCGTCGAAATCGTTGTCCACGGGGGCTATCCGGAATTGCGTGTGGACGGTGAGCCGTTCTTTATTCACTCCGCAGCTTTTTTCTATTATCGAATCCCGCGCGATTTCTGGGGCATCTTGCTCGATCGCTATCGCGCTCTCGGCATCAACACGATCGACATCTACATCCCGTGGAACTGGCACGAACCGGTCGAAGGAACACTCGATTTTGATGGCCGCACGAATCCCCGCCGCGATCTACGCGCTCTTTTGAAACTCATCGCGGAAAAGAATTTGAAACTGATTGCGCGTCCAGGCCCGCTGATCATGAACGAATGGCGCTGGGGCGGCTATCCGGGCTGGCTCCTAAATCGTCCCGAGTACGCGGCCTCAAATCCAATGGACGATATAGATCTCCTTGAAGGGCGATATCCTCCGCTTGCAACTCTTAACACACGCGATGCAGACGCCGCGGCGAAAGGCTGGCTCGACAATCCGATGCACATGGCGGCCACAAGGAAATGGCTCGAGGCTGTGGCGCAGGAGCTCGCGCCTTACGTTCCCGGCAAAGCTGTAAACTCCGAGCCCGAACCCCGTCATTCAAAAAGTCAAAAGCTCGTGCCTCCGAATTCACCGCTACTATTTGTCCAGCTCGACGATGATGCGGGTGAGGGCAGGACAAACAATATCAGCGGGGATTTCTGGCGCTACATGTCGTCGTTGCGAGACATGCTGCATTCCGGCGGTCTCGACGTGCCGGTCTTCATCAGTCCGACGGACATGCGCGTCGCGGCCTCGGGGTCAGTGCTGCCGGAATCGATCGGCGTAATGGGGCAGTGGTACATGCGCCCGGACGAGAAAACGCAGACAACGGTACGCTCGTTGACGTCCGAAGATGCGGCCACAATTGAATTCTTCACCGAGGAATTGAAAACGCAGCCGATATTTCCTCCGGCACTTATCGAGTATCAAGCCGGCTGGTACGCGCCAGCGGATGACGATCGCGCGGCCGAGAATCCGCCGTCGAATACCCTCGAAAGCTCGCGCTTATTTCTCGGCAATGGACTCCACGGCATCAGCTATTTTCCCCTGCAAGACACGCTCACGCCCGCGAGCTATTCGGTTCCGTGGGCGAATCAGGCTTATCTCTGGGGAGCGGCGCTCGATCCCAACGGGCACCGCCAGCGGCGGCTAGATGCGGTCAAGCGAAATGGCGACGTGATAAAGCAAAGGGGCAAGCAACTCGCGGCGTCGCATAAGCGCGCGGATTTTGGAATCGTCTATCCCATTGGGGCGTATTCGCAAGCGGCGCTCGCATCGGCGGACATTCTTCGCGCGTCAGGAACAGTGCAAAAGATCGAGCGCCTCGCACAACTCGATCATCTTGCGAGCGAACTATTGGATCCGCAGTATCAACCGTTGGACCAACTTCTGCGCGATCCGTTCATCTTCCTTCCGGCGTTCGACTCGCTCGGCAAGCAATTCCAACTCTCCGAAAAGGCCCAGCAGAACCTAGTTGAATATGTGCGGCAAGGCGGAACTCTCTTCGTATTCCCATCGCGGCCGGCCGGAAACGCGATCGCGCAACTTTGGAGCACAGCGCCGGCCGAACGCGCCGCCTCTTCTGAAGTTATCTCCGCGAGCTGGAAGTACGGCGACGGCCATGTGATCGAATCGTCAAAAGACTTCTATTCCTGGATCAATTTGAAAGACAGCTTCGAGGAAAATCGCGCAAACGAAGTCGCCGCATTTTCTATGCAGGTGCTCGAAACGATTCTTCTAGAAGCGAAAATTCAACCTGCGATTCGAGTGGCCGGTAATTCGCGTGCGGCGACCAATCTCATCATCAACGAAATCATCAGCAATGAGGGCACCAGCCCGCTTGGCGCACGGACGAGCGGCCAAGGCTGGATCAGCGTCACGAATATCGACGCCGAGGCTACGATTGATGCGTCTCTAATGGCTCTCTTGCCCGTGTCCTCTTCCGTGGGGGATATGACACAAACCACCGCGATCACGGTGACGGTTCCACCGAAAGAATCGCTGCTGCTTCCATTGTCCATCCCAATTTGCGATGAGGTGCCGGACCCCACCGGGTGCAAAGACGCAGTGATAGCCTCCGGCGCGGAGTATCTGGGCGCCGTCCGCGAAGGCAAGGCGCTCGAACTCAATTTCTACGCGCCGGCCAAGGCCGAAATTCGGCTGCGACTCGATCACATACCGGCACACATTTCTCTGCAGGACGCGGCGATTGAAAATAAATGGGATCCGGCCACACAAGAAATGACACTTACCATCCCGCGCGGCGCCTCGCCCAACTTTTCCCGCCAACTTAAGCTCCAGATGCCGTACGTTCCGCACGCGCCGCCAGCAGCGCAGGCCGGAGCTAATCCGCTTTCGGACTTCGAGCTTACGGTCGCGAACGCGGTGCGATTGCCGCTCGGACAGAGCACGTATTTTGCCCCGTTTCCGCCGCTCGTCGTCTTTGATGACCCACGTTCAATGCGGGTCGTTTTCCAGGCGACCAATCCGAATTTATCGAAGCCGATTGAACTAGAAGTAGGCGTCGTCGGCGCGTTTCGCGGCTCGGCAAACCTGCGCATCACGCCAGGGCTTGATTCGGTGACCGACATGATGTTGAAGCCTTCGAACGGTCCTGCATCCTCCGGAAAAGAGTTTGAGCCCGATTCAAATGGGCTCGTTCACGGTACGGTCGAGTTGCGCGGCGGGCACGAGCACGACGAGATGCCGATTTCATTTCTGACGCTGCGGGAAGGCGGCGTCACTCCATATCGTTTCGATTTCGATGGCGATGGCTCGGACGAGTGGGTGCTCGAAAATTCGCGGCTCCGGCTTATCGCCTCGCCAAAAAACGGAGGGCGGATCTTCGCGCTCGTGGCCAAGGACAGTGCCGCGGACCTTTTCAGCAGCGTCGGTGGCGCTCGTGACAATTTTTCTTTCACCCCGAATCCAAAAGGAATTTCACCGGAACGCGAACGTGGCCGCTACGGTCTTTTTAATCGCACTTACGTTCCCGAGTGGATTGGCGATGACAAGAACATGGCATTGCGACTCCGTTATCACGCGCCGGATGTGTTTCCCCGCGGTGCGACGATTGAAAAAACTCTGGTACTCGACGGTGCGGATTTTCATGCCAGCTACACGGTGACGCTCGATAAGCAGGCTGAGACGGGCTCGGCGGGCGATGTAGAAGTTAAGCCGGTACAGAACGAAGTGCAGCTGCAATCATTCGTCACGGTCAATTCGATTCCTGCTATTTCGGATAGCGTGCGCGTGACCCGAATTTGCTGGGATTACGCTCCAGATGCCTCTTCGGCGAGCCCTGCCGCTACTCTAAAATCGCCAGCGAACGAATCCGAACATACGCAAATGCACTGTGAGGAGTTCGTGCCCGGCGGTCCGACCATTGAAATTCCCGCCGATTCGAAACGACTCGAATTGCGCACGCCGGGCCGGCCGGGGATCGCGCTCGATTGGGATTCCGGCAAAATGTCCGTCGAGTCGAAGCGATATTCCGTTCTGCTCAAGCTCCAATCGCAGGCGCTCACGCCGGGCGTTGAGCTAAAGATGGCGATGACATTTCACGCCCTGACCGCGGACTGAGCGCGATACTTAATCCCGGAACTTCCCCTCCTTCCACCAAGCGATTCTGGCCGCCGGATTTGCTAGAATCCGAGCGGTCCGGTGCGGCTCTCCGTGCTGGAGGAGGCAACACCATGGCGCAGAATTTCCAGAATCACGCACGGTTCGTACCGGCTTATCATTTCTTCGCGCTCCCCGTATTCCTCGTAAATTTCGTGTGGCACATCGTCCAGATGGTCAGGCATATTTCGTTCGGATCAGTCATGTCCTGCCTCACCGCCGCGGCGCTGGTCGTGCTGACCTTCTACACGCGCACATTCGCGCTCACCGTACAGGATCGCGTGATTCGCCTCGAGATGAGGCTGCGCTTGCAGCAGTTACTAGCTGCGGACTTGCTCCCGCGCATTGGCGAATTTACCCCGGCGCAACTGGTCGGGCTCCGTTTCGCAAGCGATGCTGAATTACCGGAGTTGGCGCGCAAAGTCCTCGACAATAAGCTTTCGGACCGCGCGAACATTAAGAAGATGGTCAAGGACTGGCAGCCGGATTATCTGCGAGCCTGAGGGTTGCGGGCTCGAATCGGACTGCGAGCGCGAGCCGAATCGAAATCGCTTGCAGAGTGCTTTGCAGCCAGTCCAAGCAGCCAGCGCCAGGGCCTCCAGATGCATCTAATTTCGTGAGATCGATCCCTTGAAAATTCTAGCTACCGCCATCACGCTTCTCTCTCTGTCCGCCATGGTTTCCGGCGCAGCACGCGCACAGAGTTCAGGTCCCGTTACACCGCCTCCGAAATACGAAGTCAAGCGCGTCCCCGCTCAGCCGGTCGACGTAAAGGCGCCGCCAATACCCGCCGAAGAGATCATTCGCCGGTTTGCAGCCAACGAAGACGTGATGAAGAAAGCCTTCGACCAGTTCTCGTTCAACCAAACCATCCGCATCAAGGAGATGAGCGACCCGGCTGGCGAATTCTCGGTCACCGGCGAAATGTTCATGAAGTCAGACGGCCAGCGTTACGACCGCATCGTAAAGCAGCCGGTCTCAACGCTGAAGCAAACTTCGTTCACGCTCGAAGACGTGAAGACGGTCGCCAATCTTCCGCTTTTCGCGCTAACCACCGACCAGCTTCCGAATTACACCGTGAAGTACGAAGGCACTGAAAAACTGGACGAGTTGAACACTTACATATTCCGCGTTCAGCCGAAGCAGCTCATGCGCAATCGCCCGCTTTTTGATGGAGTCATCTGGGTAGATCAGCAGGAATTCGCCATCGTGAAAAGTTCGGGGAAATTTGTGCGCGAGGTAGTGACCCAGGGCAACGGCCTGCCGTTCTCGATGTTCGATACCTACCGCGAAAATATCAGCGGAAAATATTGGTTTCCCACGTACACCGTTTCAGACGATTTTGTGAGCGAGCCGAACGGGCAGAATCTTCCGCTGCACCTTGTCGTTCGTTCGACTGATTTCCAACCGAACCCAGTCGCAGTCACCGCATCTCCCGCACCTGCTGCGCCGGCGCAGAAGCCGAACTGAGCACGAGGTTCTCTGCGCGATCATCCACGCGATCGCTCTAAAATTCCGCTTTAAGATTTTAACCTAACTCTTCTATCCAATCCGGAAGTTCGGCGATTGCGTCGAGCATGAGGTCAGGCCGGGCGGCCACTACTTTCGCGGCCGTGGGAAACGGCCCGCGCACTCCGATGACGCGAACGCGCGCGCGGCGCGCCATTTCAATGTCTTCGGGCGAATCGCCCACGTAGACACACTCGTCGGGAGAGAGTTTCAATTGGCGGAGCGCAAGATTGAGCGGAGCCGGATGCGGTTTCCGGCGGCCGGCGTCTTCCGCGCAAACGCACGCGGAAAAATGCATCGCAAGATTGAAGTCGCGCAATTGCTCGCAGACGCGCCATCGGGTTCCGCTCGTGACGATTCCCAAAGTAAAGCGCCGTGCTAGCCGCCGAATCACATTTCTCGCTCCCGGCAAGAGCGTCGGCGACTCCTTCTCATATGCCTGATGCCAGAGCCTGTCAGCTTTATCCCACGTGGCCCGCGGCAACTTGGCTGCGCGATAGACGTGATGCCAGTTTGGAGAATAATACCGCTCGAGTTCGGCCATCCCCCACGCGATTCCCATGGCGCGAAACATCGAGAGATAAGCCCGGGAGTCCGAACGATAGGAATTGAGAAGTGTTCCGTCCCAATCAAAAAGGACAGCGCGCGCAGCAAATCGCGATCGTTTCACAAGGGATGAAATCGTAGCAGAGTTCAGGAGCTCGCGCTTATTGGGCGCCGTAGCGATGAGGGAGCGTGTCGTCGCGTTTGAACGCGATGTCGTCGAACACGGCAGCGTAACCTTTCCAACCCGCCGTTTGCGATTCCTCGACGCGCACGATATGAGCCGCAGTCCGCATGCGGACGCTGCCTTGGCCCAGCGGGCGGCCCAGGAGGCCCACTTCCATTTCGATGGGAGTGCCGCTCTGCATCTCGCAGGGTGCGAGAAAGAAGACGCCGCTTGAGCTGATGTTTTTGGTGACAAGGGTGATTCCGTGAGGCTGCGTTTGGCCGTCTACACCTACGAGACGCAGTGGAAGATTCAGGTAAGCCCGCGGTGCGCAGCGCCTCTCGAACGAGAGACCCACGGCATACGTCGGAACGAGGAATACACGTCGCGGCCGAACCGTCTCGAGCCGTTTTGTTTCCTCGGCGCGGTTCTGCGCGTCCTTGCGCGAAAAATCGACACGACCCCACCCCAATGGTTCGGGCAATGCTCCCATGTGTTGGACGACCCCCAAGTCCCCCCGGCAAAGGCAATGCCGGCTGGTTGGGACTATCTCGGAATAACGAATATAGGTCAACGAAAGGAAAAGATATGTCGTTTCAAAGAGTAAACATAGCTTTCGCCTTACTTTCGACGAGGCTCAAAGACGTCACAAACCTGTCGCGATTCGAAGCGCGGGACTCAAGTCGGCGATTGTCCGAGGGTACCGCTGTTCTCGAAGTTGGGATTGACCGAAAAACGATGCTCGGCGCCGCTCGAATCAATAATCACGAGGCGTGTGCGATACACATCGAAACTCTCCGGCGGCTGGAAATCAATCCTTCGTGCGAACATTCCAGAAAAGAGGAACGCGAGCCATCCCGTCAGTTCCCGATTGTGAGGCAGCGGGCCCGTGCCAGCGCGCTTTTGCAAATCTTCAAGCGCTGACTGCTCGGTTACGAAGGTTGATCGTCCTTCAGGATCGAGCTTTGTTATTTCCCGGTTTAGAATCCAATAAGACGCGTCATGCAGCACCGAGGATTGGTAGGGCACGCCTGCGCAAACTGTTTCGAGCCGGTATCCCTTGATGCTCGTAGCACGCGGCGGTTGGCTTGCCAGCGCTACTCTGAGAACGAGAGCATAATCAGCGCCATTCGGCGGATAGGGCGCGTCGCAGTAGATCTCGAGAATCTCGCCCCGCAGTTTGGCCTTCGAGCCATCCTCAGCGCCGCGGGCCCGCTCCAGCAAGCGCCAGGCAATAAAGCCACCAGCCACAACTATAATTAGAATCAGTAAAACTATGGCCATTCAAGGCACCTTCAAGTTCAAACGTGCAATCTAGGAATAGCGGCAAGATACCAGGCGGACCCAAGACCCCGAACGCAATCGTATCCTTACGGCACATCCCTCGTCGAGTCCCGTGGACAAAAAAGAGCACCTTGTGCGCCCGTGCGGTGAACAACGTCGAGAATCCTTTCGCTCAGTTTGAGCGCTAGAATCGGATAGCCAATTCTGTGGGAGTTCTGTAATTTGTCGAATGCAGGACAAAGTCAATGAGCGCACTTCAACATCCCATGCACGGTAAAGCAGCCGTAGACCGCGATCCGCGCTGGCACGCGGTCGAGACCCGCGATCATTTCGCGGACGGCGCGTTTGTGTATGCCGTACGCTCGACAGGAATTTATTGCAGGCCATCGTGCCCTTCAAGGAAGCCGCAGCGCGCACAAGTGCTTTTCTTCCGCGTCCCGGAGGATGCCGAACGGAAGGGCTACCGGCCGTGCATGCGTTGCCGGCCGACTCGCACTGAGCAGGCCGACCCGCATGCAGTGGCAGTCGCGCGCGTTTGCGAGCATATCGAGAAGGTGCTCTCCGATCCCAATGGCGGCGATGAAAACGCGTTGAAACTTCAAACGCTCGCATCCCGCGCGGGCATCAGCGCCCACCAACTCGGTCGCGCCTTTCGCCGTTTAATCGGAATCACGCCCCGGCAGTACGCCGACGCGCATCGGATGCGCCGATTGAAATCCAGCTTGAAAAAAGGAGACGACGTGACTACAGCACTTTATGACGCAGGATTTGGCTCGAGCAGCCGCCTCTACGAACGCGCCCCGCAACAATTGGGAATGACTCCGGCGACGTATCGCCGCGGCGGCGAGGGAATGCAGATTCGATATACGATTGCCGCGACACCTCTCGGGCACGTCCTTGTGGCGGCGACGAAGCGCGGTATCAGCGCGATTTATCTCAGCGAAAACGACGCGACACTCGAATCGGAACTGCGGCGAGAATATCCGCGCGCGCAAATCGAGCGCGATCGCCGTGGCCTCGAAGATTGGGTGCGCCAGATCGTTAACCATCTGCGCGGCCGCGAGCCACGGCTTGATCTGCCGACGGACGTGCAAGCCACGGCGTTCCAGCGGCGCGTATGGGAAGAGTTGCGGCGGATTCCTTACGGTACCACGCGTACGTACACGCAAGTGGCCCGTGCAATCGGCCAGCCTACCGCCGTACGAGCTGTGGCACGCGCCTGCGCCACAAATCCCGTTTCCATCGTCGTGCCTTGTCACCGCGTCGTCCGCGAAGACGGCAATCTCGCCGGCTATCGCTGGGGCATCTCTCGGAAAGAAGCTCTTATCGCGTACGAATCCGAGCGCGCCGCATCCGCAAAAAGCACAAAACGATAACGCCACAAGTGACGGTGATGTCTCTGAATTTTTGGTGAGGCGTTCGACAAACGTGCTACGTGGTAGAACTGCGGACTAACCCTGCGGCTTGACTTTCTCTGCATTCTTAAAATGCGGCTTGAATTCTCCTTCATCAATCGGCGCGTTTCGAACGATATTTGTGTAGCGAATGATGAAATAATCTTCCGAGCCCGTCTCGAAGAACTGTTGCTGTACAGGAAGCCAGCTGCTTTCGTCGAACCACAGCTCAATTTTTGAAATCTGGTTGCGAACCGCCTCTGATTTCGGCGTCAACTCGAGCTCGATAACTTTCTTGCCGTCGAGCACCGGCTCGCCGCGAAGCGTGACGAGGTAGCCCTTTTTCAATTCGTGCCCGGGCGTACCAAACCCCAGCAGCAAATACTGATCCGCGAACGCCTTATATTTTCCGAGATTGTATTCTTCGACCCGATTTAGTTTTGGATTGTAAATAAAAAGCGAGTCGCCCGTGCGCAGGATGGTGCGTGGGTCCGGTTGCTTCAAGTCCAGCCGCATTTTTTCGCCGCGCACGATAATCGTTCCGGACTCGGTGGACTTGTCGTCAACCACGACGGTGACTTTCGTCCGTTCCACATCGGCAGACAAGCTGTGGAAATCACGAGCCGTCGCGTCGAGGTGGTTGAGCGCCTGCTCGAGCGAAATTGACGAGTGTTCCTGCGATGCTGCTACACCGGATGCCAACGCAAATACTAGCGATAAGAATATTGCCCAGGATCGTCCCAAAACATCTCCTTCATGCCTCGCAAGGCTGCGCCACAGCGCAAATCACAGCATACAGTATGTGATGCGATCCGTTGGAAGCAGGTTCCACAGCAGCTGATTAACCCAAACGAAAAAGGCACAATAGAGCTAAAATTTTATTCTAACGTGGTAATACTGCACCGAACCATCTTCACCTTGAACGGGATCGATCTGAAGAACCTGAAACGTTTGGCCTTTCAATTCCTCCACTGAACCGCCGAGAATTTCGTGGGTTTCTGCTTCGAGCTCCGGCGTTGGTTTATGTGCTCGCTTGTTGGGAGCCAGAATCGCGGCGCTCAGTCTGTACGTGCGCGTGCCCGGCACATCATTTTCGGCAATGCGTTGGATCATCGCTTCGCCTTGCGCGGCGGCGACGCTCGTCTGCGGCTGGTCGGCGAACCACTTGCGGGGAGTGAGCAGCACGAAAATCAGGATCGCTACAACCATAACGTCGTAGGGCCAACTTCCGCGATCGTAAGACCAAAATAATGTGTGGACGATTCCGTTCCAAAGCTTGCGCATTTCAGTGAGCCGCGTTGGCTCCGTCCACGACGAGGCCATCGCGCATGTGCAGCACCCGGTTGCCGTATGTCGCGGCTTCCGGATTGTGCGTGATCATCACGATCGTCTGGCCAAGCTCCTTGTTGAGTTGGCGCAGTATGCCAAGGACGTTGTCCGAGCTTTGCGTGTCCAGATTTCCCGTGGGTTCATCGGCAAGAATAATTTTCGGTTCGTTGATGATGGCACGCGCAATCGCCACACGTTGCTGTTCTCCGCCCGACAGCTCCGATGGCCGGTGCTTCATTCGGCCTGTCAGGCCCAACATCGAGGTGATGAGCTCGAAACGATGAGGATCGAAACCGTCACCGTGAATATGTTGAGCCAGCGCGATGTTGTCGTGAGCGTTGAGCGTAGGCAGGAGATTGAATCGCTGGAAGACGAAACCGACCTTGTGCCGGCGTAACCTCGTCCGCGCCGCGTCGTCGAGCTCCGAAAGATCGTTGCCGTCCAGCAGCACCCGTCCTTTAGACGGGCTCGCCAGGCCGCCGATGACGTGCAGGAAAGTGGATTTGCCGCATCCGGACGGCCCCATGATCGAAATGAATTCGCCCGGCATTACGTCAACGCTTACCCCGCGTAGCGCCGCCACTTCCACTTTTCCCGAGCGGTATACCTTCCACAGGTTTTCGGTCTTTAGAATGAGCTCCAAGCACAGCTCCCGGTTGGCCGTTGAGTTTCGGGGAACCTTACGAGTTTAGCCGCGATTTCGATTTCTGCCTAGAACAGCTTTGACGCAAGATTGACGGGCTCGCGGGCCCTAGTCGCGCTCCTGAAGCCAGCCATTCTTGGCAATTCGACCTGTATGCGGGGAAACTCAAGCAGGAAGCAGCGGGTTATTCCTATCCAACGGATGTATTCCAGAAGTGATTTCGAGATGTCGCTGAGCCAAGTGCCGCGCTTTGAAATGCGCCTTCGCGCGCCGTCCCCACTGGCGAATAAAGTAGTAGTTGAGCGTTCCGCCGATCACGCCACTCAGCACGGGTATCACCCGGCCCGCCCATTTCTCGGCGACATCTGCGCCCATTTTCGTCGCGATTCCTTCCATGATTCGCGGAACAAAGCGCTCGACCACTTCTTTCTCCACGATGTCTCGCCCAAGATCCAGCCCCGCAGCCGTGCCGGCAGCAATCCACAGCCCGATCACTTCTTCCTCGGTCGCGTACTCAAAGCCATATATCAGGCTGAGTTTCTGCAGCATTCGCATGGAAATGACCACGAGAAAACTCATATCCGGCACGACAGTGAGTAACCCGCCCATGCCGATGCCGGCGCCTTCGAGCGCCGCGACCGTCTTCGCCGAGGAAATCACCCGGTCCGCGACGTTGTCAAGTGCGACGACGGGCAGCCGGAACATGTCGTCATAGGAAATTATGGGTAGCCGGTAGGCGCGGCGCAGATGGTTCAGATACGCTGCGGAGTCGAGCCGCACGCTCGAATACGCCCGGTTCAATCCCGTATGAATTGCCCGTTGCAGGAGATTTCGGAGCTCGGACCCTTCAGCTGACTTTGCCATACACTCCCATTGTAGATGAAATTGGCCCGCTCGCGCCAAGCCCCAATCGCGCGAAGCAACACCCGCTAAGGTCAGGCCCTTTGTGGTGCCGCAGGAGTTTTACGGTCCGGCGCACTCTACGGCTCACCTCCAAGCATTTCCGCGGCAGATATAAGACAATAGTCCTATGCGTCATTCAGGTGCTGCAGACATGAGAATCTCTCCGAGGTCCGGCCGTGGAGCCGCCGGTGGTTCGGAGAGCACGCCCAAAGCTAAGGGCGCCGCGAGTTTCATTAAGCTCCTCCCTGAAGTCTGGGTTTATGTCCATCCTCAGCGATGGCTTCTGCTCATGGGGTTCGGGCTGATTGCGATCAACCGCGTCGCGGGGCTCATACTGCCGGGTTCGACGAAATATCTGGTAGACAACGTCATCGGTAAGCATCAAGTCAAGCTTCTCGTACCTCTCATACTGGCAGTTCTGGCAGCCACGGCAATTCAAGGCGTGACCTCTTACACGCTGACGCAGCTTCTCTCAAAGGCTGCGCAACGCATGATCGCAACTCTGCGGCTTCAGGTGCAGTCGCATATCGGCCGCCTTTCCATTTCATTTCACGACGCCAACAAAACCGGCGTCCTCGTCACCCGCATCATGAGCGATGTCGAAGGTTTGCGAAATTTGATCGGTACCGGCCTTGTCGAATTTGCTGGAAGTGTGATCACCGCAATCCTCGCGTTCGTGATTCTTATAAAGATCAGCGCGTTCATGACCATCGTGGCTTTCGCGATTCTTGTTGGTTTCGCTTTCGCCTTGAATATCGCCATAGGCACGATTCGCCCCATCTATCGAGCGCGCGCCAAGATGAACGCGGAAGTCACCGGCCGGCTGACGGAATCACTGGCAGGCGTACGCGTCGTGAAGGGCTACCACGCCGAAGAGCGTGAAGAAGGCGTTTTTGCCGGGGGCGTGGAACGCCTGCTCGACAACATCCTAAAAACACTTACGGCGACATCGGTGATGAGCCTTTCATCTACCGTGCTGCTTGGCATCGTGAGCGCAATCATCATGTACCTCGGCACGACACGCATTCTCGCCGGCACAATGACCTTGGGAACTTTCTTCACCTACATCGCGTTCCTCGGGCTTCTCGTCGCGCCAGTGTTTCAGATTGTGGCCATCGGGACGCAGCTTACCGAGGGCATGGCCGGCCTCGAACGCACCACGGAAATTTTGAAGGAAGATCGCGAAGAGTCCGATCCACGGCGCACGGTCAGCATTGGCAAGATTCGCGGTGAAATCGCGTTCGACAAAGTCGGTTTCGCCTACGCGGAAGGCAAGCAGGTGCTTCACGAAGTCGATTTCATTTCTCAACCGGGGACCGTAACAGCGCTAGTCGGTCCATCGGGCGCCGGCAAATCCACGATCATCGGATTGATTGCGGCGTTCTACGTTCCCACTTCCGGCAGCGTCCTGGTAGATGGCGTGGATCTCGCCACGGTTCGGCTCGATAGCTATCGCACGCAACTCGGTGTCGTCCTGCAGGACACATTTCTTTTCGATGGGACGATTCGCGAAAATGTGGCGTTCTCCCGCCCCGATGCTTCCGAAGCCGATCTCCTCGCCGCATGCCGCATCGCTCGCGTGGACGAATTTGCGGAGACCTTCGAGAAAAAATATGACACCGTGGTCGGCGAACGTGGCGTCAAGCTTTCCGGCGGTCAACGCCAGCGCATCTCCATCGCTCGCGCGATTCTTGCCGATCCGCGAATTTTAATTCTCGACGAGGCCACGTCGAGTCTTGATTCCGAATCCGAAGCTCTAATTCAGGAAGGTCTTGCCTATTTGATGAAGGGCCGCACAACGTTCGTGATCGCGCACCGGCTTTCGACGATTCGTCGCGCGGACCAGATCCTGGTCATCGAGGGCGGCCGGATCATCGAGCGCGGCACGCATCGATCGCTCTACGCTCTCGGCGGCCGCTACTTCGATCTTTACAACAAGCAGCATGGCGTCGAATCCAATTTGTTCCTCGCGCCTGGCGAAGGTGACGCAATTCCTGCCGAACCCGGCACGGACGTGAAATCGAACGGCGGCCCGGTGAATGGAGATAACGCCGCAGATCCCGATTCAAACATCGCTCAGGCCGCCCGAATCCTTCGCGGCCGCGAATCTTAAGAGTGGCAACAGAGGCGAAGGACGAAGGGCGTAAATCCGCAGGTCTCTGCGCTGATTGCGTCCATGCGCAGCGCGTTGAATCCGAGCGCGGCTCGACCTTCATCCTCTGCCGCCTATCGTTCACCGATTCACGTTTCGCAAAATACCCGCGTCTCCCGGTTCTCTCTTGCCCCGGATATAAGCCAGGCACCGGGCAAAATTAATTCCCTACACATTAAAATTATTCGCCGCAGCGACTTTCCCATACCACAACCCTGAATCCTTCACCGTGCGTTTCTGATCGCGGAAATCCACATAAGTCAGTCCGTACCGCTGGCTATATCCATCCGCCCACTCAAAATTATCAAGCAAGCTCCACGCGTGATACGCGCGAACGTTGGCTCCATCCTTGATGGCGCGCGCTAGCTCCGCCAAGTGTGGCCGGAAAAAATCGATGCGGCGCGTGTCGGGAACCCGGCCATTTTCCTTTTCGTAAGGCGTGTCGAGATAACTGCATCCGCTCTCGGTGATCTCGATGATTGGCCGATTGTATTCGTGCGTAATTTGCATCACGAGATCGTAAATTCCTTGCGGCCATACTTCGAGGCCGGCGTCGGTAAGCGGCCCTTCGGTGGGCATCTCGGCGTGAAAGCGAGTGTAGGGATCGCGGCCGGCGGATTGATCATTTTCGATCTCGGTGCCAAATGTGGCTTGCCCGTTTGACGCCGCGGTGCCGCCAGCATCGGAAACAATGCGCCGCGTGTAATAGTGAAACCCAATCCAATCGAGCGGAACCTTCATGATCTTGTCATCGCCGGGTTTGAAGCCCATGAGTTCGAATGGCGTTCCGCCCGCAAACGCTTTCGGATATTCACCATGAATCGCAGTACGTAGAAAGTAGTCGTTGTTCATGGCGTTGTATCGCGCGACCGCAGCACGATCCGCATCGCTATCGGTCTTCGGATAGGCCGGCGCCATGCCGTACGCGCTGCCCACAGTCGCCCGCGAAGACGCCGCTTTGATCGCGCGGAACGCTTCGCCCTGCGCTAGATTCACCGTGTGCGCCGCCTTGAGAAATTCGCCGTAACCCCCGGCCTTGCAGGGCGGATGAATCCCAATGCCGTATCCAAAATAAGTGAAGGTCCACGGCATGTTGAACGGCGCCCAAACCGTGATCCGATCTCCGAGACTTTTGGCGAGAATTCCGGCGTAATCGGCAAACATTCCGGCAAGATCGCGATTGGGCCAGCCGCCGCGATCTTCGAGCGCCTGCGGGAGGTCCCAATGGTAGAGCGTGCAGAAAGGGCGTATGCCGGCTGCCAGTAACGCGTCCGCCAGACGGCTGTAATGGTCGAGGCCTTTTGGGTTTGGCGCGCCCGCGCCCGTGGGTTGAATGCGCGGCCACGAAATCGAGAACCTGTAGCTCTTCAGGTTGAGTCTCTTCATCAGGGCGATATCTTGCGGGAAAAGATGATACTGGTCACAAGCGACATCGCCCGTGGCGCCGCCTCTAACCTTGCCTACGGTATGCGAAAACCGGTCCCAGATGGACTCGCCCTTACCGTCAAGATTCCACGCACCTTCTACTTGGTACGAAGCCGTCGCCATGCCCCAGAGAAATCCATTAGGAAATTTCGCATTGGCGATTTCGGCGGCCGAAATTGCACCCGGGATCTGCTCCAGAATGGGCAGCGACATCGCGCCAGCAAGCCCGCGGCTCGCAAGCAACGCACCGCCCACGGTTGCAAGTGAGTTCTTTAAGAATTGGCGGCGATCCATTTCGATGCACTCCTTCAGTCGTTCGCTATAGCACTATCCCAGTGCGGCAGCAAAATATTAATTCGCAATCGCACGCAGTTCCAGGCGCGCGTAAGGAGCCGAAGGGTAATTCCTAGGCGGGCAAGTGAAGATAGGAACAGGCGTGTGCTGCTCGACCGATGTTCGTAACGCTACTCGTACGCGAGGGCTTCGACGGGATCCTTGCGGCTCGCGATCCACGCCGGATACGACGACCCGATCAATCCTCCAAAAATGGCAATCCCCGCAGCGCGCAAAATCCATTCATAGGTAATCAAAATTGTAAGCGTGGGAAACAGATGCAGAAACATCGCGCGCGCCGAATACGACAGCACGATGCCGACGATGGTGCCCGCAACGCACAGCAGCGTCGTCTCGCTCAAAATCACTCGAATAATATAGGCTTTCGACGCGCCGAGCGATTTCAATACTCCAATCTCGCGCGTTCTCTCGATAATCGTCGTGTACATCGAAAGAAAAATCACAAGAAACCCGATGGCCACTGCAAGCCCAATCATCGTGTTGATGAACGCTTGCAGTCCGGGAAGGCTCGACGATGTCATCAACGAAATAAAATCTTTAAGCGGCCGAATTTCGTAACGTGGCAGCAGCGACTTGATCTCGTCCATCACAGTGTCGGTGTCATCCGGCCGCTCGCACTTGATGTAGAAGACCGACGCCTTATCATGCGCGCCCGCAAGATCCTGAAGCGTGGCCAGCAGAACGAATAGGCGCGCGCCCTTACCGTGTTCGACGACGCCCGCTACGTGAAAATCGTGATCGAGAATGTGCAGATACTGCCCGGTGTTAATGTTTTTGCCCCTCGCATAGACGTCATCCACGAGGATGTCGTCGGCCTGCTCTAAATCGTGTCCCGAATGAAAAACGAATCCGCCTGAGACCTTCTTGTAGCTCTCCGGATCGATGCCGTAAATAATGTCGAGGCCGTTCGTCGAGTTGAATTGCAGCAGAACCGGCGTGACCGCCTTCACGTATTTCATTTCCGCGAGTTTGTCGCCCAGCCGAATCGGCATGGGCGCGCCGCTGAACGCCATCAGCACAGAGGCAGATGGCGGCTGCACCATGATGTCCGCGCCGATGCCTTCCACGCGCTTCGCTGAATCCGTCACCAGTCCCGTCGTGAGCCCGACCACGGTGATCACCAGCATCACTTCGATCGCCACCGCAAGAACCGTCAGCGCAGTTCGAATCGGCCGATGCAGCACGTTTTGAACGATCATTTGCTGGATCAAGGCTTTGGTTCCTCTTGTTCCTTGCCCACTTCCACAAGTTGAGCGCCCGAAGGCTGTGCCAGATGGAAGCGCTCATGCGCAATAGTTTCGTTTACGGTGATCTTCGTCACCTGAATATCGAGTTCGTAATCATCATGAGGCCGTTGGACGCGAATGTCGCGTGCGAATTGTGCGTCTCCCGCAGGCTGCCAGTCCGCGTAATGAACCACCGACTCCAATTTCCCGCCCGCGCCGAAATTATAGATTTCCGAGACGCTCAAAGCCGTGCGGTCAAATCGAATTTTTCTCTCGATTTCGAAATTCGTATCCTGCCGCGAGCCATGGAGGACTGTCAGGACATATTCGCGTTTGCCGTTTTCGTCCGTCTCCTCGAAAAGCACCGGCGCATCCCCGCGAATTTCACTCCAGAAGAGCGCGTCCACCAGATGCTGCGGTCGCAGATTTTCTATTGGCTTCTTTGAGGGCTTTTCGAATTTCGCCGGGCCTGTGAGGAATTGATTCTTGGATGGAATGAAGATTTGGAAGGTCTCTCCGTCGCTCACCATGTCGAAAATATTCTTGTTCACCACCGGCGCCTGCCCGATCACTCGTATGCTCGACGGTCTCAACGCCAGGATGAACCCGTTCACTTCATGATATTGTTCGACCACGCCGCTGTATTGCGATCCCGCCGTCGCCTTCAGCTTGACCGTTGCGTTCAGAGATCGAATCGCTTTCGCCAGCTGGTTGTACTTCGCGACTAACTCGGGCTGCGTGGCGTCAAGCGCCTGGCGCGTCTGCGCCGGTGGCACCGTCGTTTTTTTGCTTACTCTCACGGCGCAACCGGCTGCACCTGCTATTCCAGCCGCGACAAGCACCAACCAGATACACGCGCGCAATTTTAGCGATTTAGCCCTCAACATAGCAGGCTCGGAGTCTAATGGCCGCGTAGAGGGGTGTCAAACCGCGATTAGCCGCAAAACAGTTCTTAAATAACTGTATTGCTTGATGCGCGGATGTCCATGCATTCGGCCGTTCCTTACCGGATAGCGCGCCAAGACGTTCCCGACTTGCCACACAAATTACCTGCTAACTGGAATACGAAGCGAGCAAGCAACCCTTTGTTCTTTATAGAGTTGCAGCTCGCCAAGTATTAATAGAAAGACTAGCTTTGATCGCGCTGTGTCGTTTTTTATGTACACGACGTGTGCCACACACATCAAATGCAATGTCTCCTAATTCGCGGCCCTGTGACTCGACGTGAAACATGTCGGTTTGTCGTCTCCCCCGCGTTTGGTCAGGATTTCAGTTCGGTGCAGAGACTACATGACGTTCTGTCCTCCGTGGTGGTAGCAATTTCGAACTCGGACGCAAGTTCGCGGAGCTGACCGGGCAATTTCTCGTTCGGAAGAATTGAATACCCCTTTCGATCGCGTCTCGGGTGGATTCCGATCGACCGTGAAACATCGCCGATTTTTCGAGGCTCGACCGTATCGATTTCCTCGCGACTTTTTTGAAGTTCTTCGACCATTTTCGAAACTTCGCCGACATATATCTTGTCATCTTGCCGTCGATGGGCGAGCGTTAATAGCGCCTCGCTGGCGATGCTTCGGGGATCGCAACAACGCTCCGCTCGCAATTCTTCGGCAACGCCGGAAAGCATTTTTCTTAATTCATTTTGAACCTCGGAGGCGTCGACGATGCAGGATCCGAGAACACTACCTAATATCCATGTCGCCGACGCGGACGCCGGTAGGTCGAATTCCGATTCGCTTACGGCACGATGATTTCTGGCGCGATACGAGAGCAGCTTAGGCTGAAACTCGTCAGCGACCTGCCGCCGCTTTCCAGCGCTAAGAATCGGTAGGTGTCCGCGAAGCGGGACTAGGTGGACCGGGATCACACACCCCCCTCCATCGTCATACGTGAACCTCGTGCCGCCGTAAATCGCTTTTGGATACGACGCGTTCACCACACTTGTCCCGCACGGCAGTTGATACCCGGGTCTGTCCGAGATCGACAGCAGTTCTTGCGCCTTTTTCAGTGCGGATTGATGGCTGAGCAATAACGTCGGCCGGAAGTCGAATGGCAAAGCTCCAAGAACAGCGCTATCAAGTGAAACGAAACGCATAGGACGACGCGAGGTGCATGCAAGGAGCTCAAGCAAGAACATCGACTCTGGTCGTGGCCCGGTGATCGCGAGGCACGGCGCAACCGGAAGAATCTCGTTAACCCATGTTGAAAAAGTAAAGAGCGCGGCGCAGAGCGAAACTTCGTCAGCGAAACCATTGCGCCTGAAAATATGAACGTCGGGGTCCCAGCGCCTGACGTAATCAACGGCTTCGGTCACTGCGTCGCGGTGCTTCTCGCCTCTCTTGCGGGCTTCGTCGTAGACACACAGAATCAGGCCGCGCGGACGAACTGCCAGGGCTCAATACTGTCCTGCTTCTTCCTCGGTCCGCCGCGCGTTCTCTTCCCCACCCCCATAGTCTTCTGCCCGGAACTTAGCTCGATTTTGTTCGTCCCGCAAGCGGCGATCGTCACGGTCCGCGGCGATCCGGGTAATAGAATTTTCTCACGCCAAATCGAGAAGGTGGGCGCGCTGTCATCGCCGAGGTTCACGCATAGCTTGGGACCGACGTGATCAAGACCTATAAAAAGCCGGTAGCGAAGCAGATCCCGGTCGGCAAAGATACCTTCTATTGCTGTCCTTCGCTTGCGGCGTCGCAGACTGGAACTGGCGGAGAACCGGCCGAGCCAGAATTACTCGGAGGGCTCTTTCTTCTGGCGGGAGAGTAGACGCTGGAGATATGCGGGCCCTTCTTCCTTGTACATTGCAACGGCGCCACTCAGCAGAATCTCACACAGCTGTGCGAGACTTCTGCCTTCCCTTTTAGCGATTTGAATCAGTGCCCTCTTCAGCCCCGCGGGAACTCTGATTCCGATTGTTTCGTCCTTTGTCATGATCGATAGGGCATTCTACGGCACGCTCTCGATCTTCGCAAATCCTTGCTTGACAAGTGCTTGAAGCGCAATTATCATTGTTTACCAATGATAATCACAGAGGTTTAATGAAGACTAAGCCTGCAGACATCGTTGAACTAACAATTTTGATGCGTCAGAACATTCGCCTGGCGAGGCGTAGGACCGCCGGGAAGTTGGGAACGGTAGCTCTAGACCGATTGCGTGATCTGACCAAGACATTTGGATTCTCTCTGAATCGGGGAGACTTCGTTTACTTGGATGGCGGGTGGTATATCACCCATGCTGGCCTGTTGCGCCTAGCCCAACGCAGGAGGTGTGTAGGGATTCAGGTCCAACAGGTGCGTCAGTTTTGTGATCCGGTCATAGGCCGTTGGGTTTTCAAGGCTTCGGTGTACACGTCTCCTCGATCGAAGGGATTTGTAGGGTTTGGAGACGCTGATCCTTCCAACGTGTCTCCCCTAGTCCACGGGGCGGAGATGCGCGTGGCCGAGACTCGCGCCGTCAATCGCGCACTGCGCAAGGCTTACGGTATCGGCTTGTGCTCGGTCGAAGAGCTTGGATCTTTCTCTGCGCCTGCGTCACCTTCGTATCCCAAGCAAGCCACTCCTGTTTATGACAATGGAAATGGTTCGAATCACAGCCAGCCTAGACTGCGCGACCAACTCTGCCTTCTGATTCGCCAATTCAATCTCGATCCCACACTGGTGAAGGCCTACGCCGCCGATTTCTGCGGCACTGAAGCTCTCAAAGAAGCTAGTCGAGATCTGGTTGAATCCTTCATCGCCCATATCTCGAAGGCGGCTAACGAAGATCGAGATGCTTTGATCTGCAAACTCAACTCCTACGCTCCTTCTGTGGAGGTGAAGCCATGAAACGGCAAATACCAGGTCTGCACTCAGGGCAACAACCGACGGCTCGTCCTCTCGACGGCTTGTTCCTGGTGCGTGTCGATACAGCTTCCTACCGCTGGCATCCGCAGAAGCCCTTCCTCGTTCTCCGCTTTGTCATCCTTGAGCCCGAGCCATTTGCAACACATTCCTTCTCCGGGCGGCTGTACTGCAGCGAGCGAGCACTGTGGAAGCTCAATTGGTTTCTTCGGGACTTTGCCTATGACACCGAACTGCTTGGGAAGGATCAAGTCGATGAGAAAGCACTGCTGAACCTCCGGGGAGTCGTTCGAACCTCACTCGTCACCTTCAACGGACGCTCTTACCAGAACCTTGAAGGGTTTGCTCCTGCCGGTGAATGGGAAGAACTTCTCACGTCCTCCGCGACTCGGCTGAGGCATGACCATGATCTATAGCCACACACAGATCAGCCAGTTCGTTCGCTGTCCCCGCAGCTATCGCTACCGATATCTCGATGGTTGGCAGGAGAAGGAAACCCGAGCCGCCATGGCCTTTGGCCGTTCATTTGAGAAGGCGCTTGGAGCTTACTTCCTCCGAGAGGATCCGAGCGCAGTGTTGTTCAAAGAGTGGGGCGCGTATCGGGATATGCCGTTTGAATACAAAAAGGGCGACTCCTGGGACCGGCTAGTTCACCAGGGAGTTCATCTGCTCGGGCGGTTCGCACAGGACGATCGCGTTCAGATTCCCTGTCCAAAGAAGGATCTGCAGGTGAAGTTGGTTCGATCTCTCAAGGGGAACAACGAGTTCGTGTCTTACATCGATGCTCTTGGAGAGCTTGATGGCACCCCCTGCGTCATCGATTGGAAGACTACGGCTAGCCGTTATCCGGAAGAGCCCGAAGGACTGCTGGCGCTTGATCCTCAGCTGATCTGCTACTCCTGGATTAGTGGAATCTCCGAAGTCGCCGTGGTCGTGTTCGTGCGAAAGAACCAGCCTGAGATTCAATACCTCAAAGCTACGATCTCCGATGAGCAACGACGGGAGTACGGCCGTCTGGTTGAAACCACCGTTGCCCAGATCGAAGCGCGTCAATTCGTTTCCCACAGCGGCATCCGGTTCCCTCAGAACGGCTGTGTCAGCTGTGCGCATCTGGGGCTTTGTCTCAATAATCAGCCGTTGATCGACGCAAATCTCATTCGCCGGCCAGGAGCCATCGACCTTGACTGGCTTAATGACTTGGGTGACTAACGGGAGACCGCTGGTGGCTCCGAAGCTCAATCGCCGAAGGGCTATGTTCGTTCTGACCAAGATCGAGGAGATCTTGGGATGGGAGCGAGCGACTGAGCGAGAGCGAGACACGCGCTTTGTGGAGCTCGGCCGTTACTTGTGCGAAGTTCGCTCCGGGCAGTACTGGCGTCTCGACAATCTGAAGTCGTTCAATGAGTTCCTCGAGAAGCGCTTCCCGGAGTCACGGAGGAAAGCTTACTACCTGATGGCCATCCACGAGCAGTTGCCGCGGATTCCCAAGCCACACCTGAAAGAGGTGGGTTGGTCAAAGGCCACGGAACTAGCCAAGGTGGCGCGGCGGGATGGAGCGGAGTTCGATTGTGCAACCTGGTTGCACAGAGCTCAGCAGTTACCCAAAGAAGAATTCAAGCGCGAGGTCGAAAAGCACCTCACGGGCAAAGAGACCGAGCCCTGGGAGATTCTCTACTTCAAGGTATACAAGAGCCAGCTGGCGGTGGTCGAGCAGGCACTTGAGACTGCCGCACTGATGCTTGGGACGGACAAATCTCGAGGCTATTGCCTGGAGATGATCTGTGCGGATTTCTTGGCGGGAGCGAGCTTTGAAGGTGAAAACCCCGCAGCGTTGCTGATGTCCTTGGATCGACTTTATAGTCTACTTCCACATCTCCAGAAACAAGAATTCCTCGAGCGAACACGAGTTGCTTCGTGAACGGATATCATCACAGACGCCCGAGACTCAAGCTCAGCCCACAGTCCTACCGGAAACTGTGGCGCAAAGTGCTCCAGCGTGATCGGTGGCGCTGCCAGAATTGCGGAAGTCTCGCTGATCTTCAAGTTCACCACATCAACCCTCGCAGCCGGTTCGGAGACGATGCCGAATCAAATCTGGTCACGCTGTGCGCTAGCTGTCATCAGAGAGCTCATTCCAATTAGTAGAGCAAGAAACGCTTTTGGCGTCCAAGGATCTCTATAGCGGGCATTCGGTCGCGTTGCCATCTGGGGAGGCTATAGCTCGCGCCGCAGGCCTTGATCGATGCACCGCGATGGAGTTGAAGGCGGACGATGCCCCCTGGTCGGGAACGCCATTATGGTTATACGTCCTCGCAGAATCGGAAGTGCAGCACAAAGGAGAATACCTCGGGGAGCTTGGCGGCAGAATCGTTGCCGAAGTGATTGTCGAATTACTCAGAAATGACCAAACGTCGTTGTTAAGCGAGCCCGATTAGCGACCTGATCTTGCCGGGTCAGACGGCAGATTTGGAATTGCTCACCTGCTAAAATATGCTGGCGTTGAGAACCGCTGAGAATGCGGAACCCGCCTTCGTTGCTCTCGTCATGTATCGGCCGGCGACCGCTGCGCCGGACATGCTGGAAGCGCTCAAGGATGTGACGGCATGGTTCGAAGAATATCCTCCTCACTCGCACGTCGAGTACGTCCAGAACCTGCCGCTCAGTGTCTTGGCACTTCCTCGCCGCACTCAGGGCAGCAAATCCGAATCGTGACGAATCGACTGTTTGATTGCCACATTCTGCCTGAGGCGTGGACATTCGCTTTCGAGCAGATTCTGGGTCTAGTGGTCATCCACCCGTCAGCTTAATTCTCATCATTTACGGACTGCAGCGCTGAGCGGCGGGGCAGACGACGTTCACGTGGACGACGGATAACGGCGTGACTCAAACTGCGCGGAGACGAGTGAGCGGCCAAACCTTTCGCACTACAGCGACTCAAAGAATCGAGCTGGTCATTAAAACTTTAACCTGGACTCGACGCGCAGAGTTCACGACCAGCGATCACGTCGTCAGACGCCTGCGCTTTCTTGCCGCCCGGGAGGCGCTTGCCTGACTCCCGGCGCCGTGAAAAATATGGAGAATATCTGAACCGCCATGCGCTTTGCGGTAATAGATCAGGTATTTTCCTCCCGAGAAGCACTTTACGCCTCGCGCGGTGTAGCCTGCGGGATTGCCCTCATTGGGATGCTCTCCCAGAAGCCAGAAGCGCTCGGTGATCCGGTCAATGACCCTGTCAGCGCGCTTGAGGCTCACCCGACTGCCCCAATAGAGATAGATCTCATCGAGGTCGCGCTGCGCATCCTCTGAAACGCGGTAACGCATTACTCGCCAGAGTCTTACCGCGCGAGCCATTTGCGCCCCCTCGCCTTCACGCCGTCAGCAAACTTCTGCAACCCTTCACGCCCCCAAACCTCGATGAAACTGCCTGCTTCAATGTCCGCAATGGCGCCGCGCACGCGCCGGCGGATGCCGTCATGTATCTCCTGCGCGGGGTCTACTAGAACGTCTTCCGCAATTGGCTTCGCCAGTCGCAAGGCGCGCACGTCCTCATCTTCCATGCGCTGCAACGCTTCGCGGATGACCTCGCTCGCGTTGTTGTATCGGCCGCTTTTCACTTTCTTGCGGACGTAGCCGGCAAGTTGGTCGGTAATCGAGACGTTCATCTGGGCCATGTATTGCTCCTTCGCTCCGCCCCTCTTTCTCTTTTTCAAAGCTATCACGGGAAATCACTGATGTCATTCTTTGACATGCCATACCCGCAACAAGCCGCGAGTCCGCAATGGACCGAAAAGCCGCAAACAGGACTTTCAGTGCGACTCGCATGCGACCGCGGAGATTCGCGTGGACAAACGAAGAGGCGTGGGTCGATTAGTGGGTCGGTGACTCGACCGGCTGAACGGCAAGAAATACAACAACGATGAACAGGAAAACATCTACCAGGACCTCTATATAAGGACACGATCAAAAAGTTGTCCTAATAAATAAGGAGGTGGGTTATGGCTCACGATAGCAACGAAACTATTGAAAACAACCCTGTTAAAGGAGGGGAGGTCGCCACGGCAGGACCGGGGACTATGTCCGACCAATCCCAGCGCAGTCCTAGCAAGTTAGTCTCCCCAGAGAAGCTCGCGGCGAACCGCGCCAACGCCCAGCACTCGACCGGCCCGAAAACCATGCAGGGAAAAGCTAAAAGCAGTCAAAATAGCCGGAAACACGGATTTTTCGCGCGCCAACCTCTTCCGGCCGATGAGGCAGGCAACAAATTATGGGAGGAGTACGGCGATCTAGTTGCCGGCATTTGGGAGTATTACGAACCGGTCGGGTACATGGAAGGGCTTCTCACGGAGAAAATCGTAACCGAATCCATACGTTTCTCTCGTTTCTTGTTCTATGAGGCTAGATACATTGGCCAACAGCAAGCACTCCATTGGGAGGGCGTGGACCGCATACTCCGATTCCAGAGTGCCATCAACCGACAACTGTTCCAAGCGATTCATGAGTTGGAGCGTGTACAGGAAAAACGCAAAGCCAATCCGAGCCCATCGAAACGCTCGGACGGAGAGCAGGGCGAGGAAGGTGCCGGGATGGCCGCTTTCGGTGCGCAAAATGACGGACCGCAGGAGCGCGGTACACATGTCGAGACGCCAGCGATCGAGATATAAGAGGATGTGGCGGTCGTCGAAGCGGTTGCGTTCCACAGCCTTTCTAGAGTTCGTCCGGTGTCGGCGAGAATCCAGTCAGCGTACCGTGCCCTCAGACGACAAATTACGGAACGAACCCAACTGGCGTCCGGTCGGGACCACCGGATGCCGGCCCCAGAACCACGTCGTCGCCCAGTCAAAAGAGTTCTTCAGCGGAATCGGTGTCGCAGGCAGCGGTCTTCGGCCCACTGGAGCGCCAGAGGCACACGAAACGAACCCAAGTTTACTCGTCGTTGACGCAGACGTGCCGAATCCGACGCCCGACGACTTCGGCATCAAGTAATGTTCCAAGCGTGTAAACGGCCACCCATACACCGAGTCAACGCGCGATGGCGCCGAGATACCCCGCGCAACCTGATCGGCTACGTGGGTCTCTTCGAAGTGACTCAAGTGATCCATCTGGGTCCGTCTGACGCTTGCGGCCGTCAAACCATCGAGCGATATTCATTTGCGACGCCCATCGGGAACTCCTCCAGCTTCATGGTTAATCCGCTATTAGGTGGATAAAATCTATGACCTTATCCACCGACTGAATTCGGTTTAGAGTAGACACCGTCGGGGATCGCTCCGCTCGTGCGCAGAGACTCTCTCGTCCTCTGCGCTAGGTGTTCTGGGTGATGCTTGTCCACGTCTGTGGGCCCCGCCTCAAGGATTTCACGGGCAGAATTCCTCGTCAATAAGGCAGATAATGACACCGCTGGAAAGCACGACGGGCTAGCGGCGGTCAAGCGCAGGATGGCGAACGTCGCGGCCAGCAACGATATAAATCACGTCCTCCGCGATATTCGTGGCGTGATCGCCAATGCGCTCCAGATTTTTTGCGACAAGAATCAATTCGAACGCCGGAAATACCACCGCGGAATTCTCCATCATGTAGGTCAGCAGTTCACGGAACATCTGATCGCGCAGCAAGTCCACCTGATCGTCGCGCGCGAGCACGCTCCGCGCCAGATCCAAATCGCCGCGCACCAGCGCGTTCAAGCTGTCGCGAACCATTCCCTCGGCAATCTCGCTCATCCGCGGCAAATCCACATAAGGCTTCACCTGCGGGTGCCGCAGAATGCGCAGCGCTGATTGCGCGATGTTGACGGCCTGATCCCCGATTCTTTCAAGGTCGTTATTGATGCGCGAAACCGCGAGAATGAATCTCAGGTCCACGGCCACAAGATGCTGCTGCGCGAGCAATCGCGTCACTCGCTCGTCAACTTCGATTTGCATCTCGTTGATGGCGTTTTCTTCCTCGAGCACGGACTCAGCCATGTGCTCTTCCACATCCAGCACTGCCTGCACGGCTTGATGCACCGCGCGCTCGGAAAGACTTCCCATCCACAGCAAGCGCTGCTTCAGCTCTTCGAGATCTTGTTCGAAATGACGTTCCATTTTCCGCGGCTCCCCGCGCCAACAAACCTTTCATCAAATCAATTCGTGCGCCCACTCATTTCCGGGCGCGTTCGCTGCATGCCCCATCGTTCTAACCAAAGTGTTCTAACCAAAGCGGCCCGTAATGTAAGCCTCTGTCCTCGGATCCGCCGGCGTTGTAAACAGCTTGGAAGTCACAGTCCGCTCGATCAATCTACCATCCAGCAAAAAAGCGGTGAAGTCGCTCGCCCGCGCCGCCTGCTGCATGTTGTGTGTGACGATCAGCAGCGTGCAACTATCCTTGAGCTGAAACATCAACTCTTCGATCTTTGCCGTCGTAACCGGATCGAGCGCCGAGCACGGCTCGTCGAGCAGCAGCACTTCCGGATCCACCGCCAGCGCCCGCGCTATGCACAATCGCTGCTGCTGCCCGCCTGAGAGCGCGTACGCCGAATGGTTCAGCTTGTCCTTCACTTCATCCCACAGCGCCGCTCGGTGCAGACTCTTCTCCACTAGTTCGGAAAGGCTGCCCTTGTAACCGTTGATTCGCAGCCCGTAGGCCACATTCTCGAAAATTGATTTTGGAAACGGATTCGGCCGCTGAAACACCATGCCCACGCGTTTGCGAAGTTTCACCACGTCAAGCTCGAGAATATTTTGTCCGTCGAGAAGGATTTCGCCTTCGAGCCTCGTGTGCCGGATCAGTTCTTGCATCCGGTTTAAATTCCGGAGAAACGTAGATTTTCCGCAGCCGGATGGTCCGATGAGCGCCGTCACGCGGTTCGTCGGGACGTCGAGATCGATGCCGTGAAGCGCCTGCTTTGGGCCGTAGAAGAAATTCAGGCCTCGAATCTTGAAGCGCAGGGGCTCGCTGGTTTCCTGCGCCACCGGCGTCGTGGCTGGTATAGCGGTTTGCATGGCTCTCACCGTGGCGGCCGCATTCATTCCTGGGCTCACTCCCATATTCCTGACATTATCGCCGACATAGTTCTTCTAACCCCGCAAAAATGCCGCACGCCGCGCCATCACGTATCGCGACACGATATTAATCACCAGCACCAATCCAAGCAGAACCAACCCCGCCGCCCACGCCTGCCGGTGCCAATCGTCGTAGGGCGAAATCGCATATGTAAAAATCATTACGGGCAGCGAGGCGATCGGCTGGTTCCAGCCCGGACTCCAGAACCTGTTGCTGAACGCCGTGAAAAGTAGCGGCGCGGTTTCGCCTGCCACGCGCGCAAGATCCAGCAGCAACCCCGTCAGAATCCCCTGAAACGCCGCTGGCACGATCACCGTCGCAATTGTCTTCCACTTGCTCGCGCCAAGCGCCATCGCGCCTTCGCGCAAATTTGTCGGCACCGCGCGCAGGAATTCCTCCGTGCTGCGCACGGCGATCGGAATCATCATGATCCCCAGCGCGAATCCGCCGGCCAGCGTAGAGAAATGCTTCATCGGAATCACGAATACGGCGTACGCAAAAATTCCTATGACGATGGACGGCACGCCATTCAAAAGATCCGTCGTATAGCGCACGATGAACGGAAATGTCTTCCCGCCGAACTCCGCCAAATAAACGGCGGCCATTACGCCAATCGGCATTCCAATCAGCGAAGCGATCAGCAAAAGTTTGCCGCTGCCCACGATCGCGTTCGCCATTCCTCCGCCCAGGTCGCCCACCGGCTTCGGCAACTTGGTGAAGAAATCCCAGTTGACGGCCGACGCGCCGTGCCACGCGAGGTAGCCAAGAATCAAGATCAGCACCGAAACAGTCACGAGTGCGCACGCCCCCGTAAGGCTGAGCATCACGATATTCACGGACTTTCGCCACGCCATCCGCAAGCTCATGCCTTTGCCATTCCCTTTTGTTCCGTGGCGAGGATCAGGATTCGTGCCAGTCCGTTGAGGATAAATGTCAGCAGAAACAGTACCAGCCCTAACTCCACAAGAGAGTGCACGTAGAGATTTCCCGTCGCCTCGCTGAATTCATTGGCGATCACTGCCGCGATCGAATAGCCCGGCGCAAATAGTGACGCGGCAATCTTCGGATCGTTGCCAATCACCATCGTGACCGCCATCGTTTCTCCGAGCGCTCGTGCTAGCGCCAGAAACACGGAACCGAAAATGCCCGTTCGCGCAAATGGCACTACCACTTTCCACGTCGCTTCCCACCGCGTCGCGCCCAGCCCCATCGCAGCCTCGCGCTGATCCGCCGGCACCGACAGAAGCACCTCGCGCGACACCGACACGATAAACGGCACTACCATCACCGCCAGCACAATTCCCGCAGTCAGCATGCCGACGCCATAGCACGGCCCTTGAAATAGCGGCAGAAATCCCAGCGTGGCTTTCAAAAACGGCGCGATATAAAGCCGCATCAGCGGCACGACGATGAAAATTCCCAGCAGTCCGTAGATCACGCTCGGCACGGCGGCGAGCAAATCAATCAGAAACGCGAGCCCATCGGAAATGCTGCGCGGCGCCAACTCGGCTAGAAAAATTGCGGCGCCGAGGCCGAGCGGCACGGCAATGAGCAGCGCCAGCGCTGACGTGACCAGCGTGCCGTATATAAATGGAAGCGCTCCGAAATCACCCGCAACTGGATCCCACGTCGAAGTAAAGAAAAAATGCCAGCCGAACTTGTGCCGCGCGTCCGTGGATCCGACCCACAACTGGTACACCAGCATCGTCGTAATCAGTAGGATTGACGCCGCGAAAATCAGCGTGATGAGGTGCGCGATCTGATCCCCCTCCATCAGCCGCCGTAAAAATGTACGCGGCCCCGAGCGAATCGGAGCCGCGCGGTCCATCGTGCTCGAGGCACTTGCCATTTTTAGTGGATCAGTCCGATCGCTTTGTCTTCCTTGGCGATTACGGTTTTGGGAAGTTTTGCGTACGAGAGCGCTTCGTTGTAGTCCTGGCCGTCCGCGAGCATCCATTTCAGGAAGCCTTTGATCGCGTCTCGCTTCGACGCATCTGAAATCTGTGACGGAATCAGAAGCCACGTAAAACTCGATATGGGATATGCTGCCGCGCCCGGCGCGTTCGTGATGGACACGCGAAAATCCTCGGGCATGGATTTTGCCGCTCCCGCCGCTGCAGCTGTGACTCCCGCGAGATCCGCTTTCACGAATTTCCCATCGGCGTTCTGCACTTTGCCGTATGCCATATGATTTTGAACTGCGTAAATCAATTCAACGTAACCGATTGCGCCCGGCGTCTGCTTCACGAGTCCCGAAACGCCTTCATTGCCTTTGCCGCCTAGGCCAACCGGCCAATTCACTGAAGTCTTCTTTCCGACTTTCGCCGCCCAATCCGGGCTGACCTTAGAAAGAAAATCGGTCCAGATAAACGACGTGCCGCTGCCGTCGGAACGATGCACCACAACAATATCGCTGCCGGGAAGATTTACGCCCTTGTTCGCATTCGTAATCTCGCCATCGTTCCACTTCGTGATGGTCCCGAGGTAAATTCCGGCCAGCGCCTTTTGCGTAAAATTCAATTCCGCGTTCACGCCGGGAATGTTGTAGGTCGGCACGTCAGCGCCCAGAACCGTCGGGAAATGCAGCAACTTGATTTTTGCCTGAGCGAGTTGCTCGTCGGTCATCGGAACGTCGGAAGCTCCAAAATCCACCGTACCGTTCAGCAGTTGGCTGATTCCGGCGCCCGACCCCACCGAAGCGTAGTTGATTTGGATGTTCGGAAACTTTGTGTGATAGACGTCAAACCATTTAGAATAAACGGGATACGGAAACGTCGCGCCAGCCGCATTGATCAACACCGTGTTGTCCGCGAATAGTGCGCCAGCCGCAACGAGCGACACCAGTGCGGCAGCGAGAGCAAATCTCTTGTTCATGTTTTGACGAGTCTCCTCAATTTAGATTCTTTCGGGTGATTGTTACAACTGGGTTACAACCGCGAGAATTCAGGATGAACAGACCACAAATCCGCTTGCGTTAAAACATCCTCCACACGCTGCGAACTTCAATGATCCAGCTTGACTTATTCCAAAGTTCGCCGGATCGAAACCATTCCTCGCCGCAAAAGGGGTCAAGGGGCCAGCGCAGGGGTAGCGTCGGCCCCTTGGGGGTGTTGTGGGCAGGGGTGGATCGTATCGGTGATGTAGGCTCCTTGTCCGTAATGCATTGCTGAAGGAGCCTCTACAATACAAGGAATGCGTGAACGCAACGTCATTGCATTGTGAAATCTGGATGACATGAACTTCGGGTATTCTCGCGGTGTGATGAAAACGATTTGGTTCGCTCGGAAGATCAAAATGGAAATTCTAGTCACGATTCTCCTAGCCCTTCTGATGGCTTCCCCAACGTCTGTTGGGTATGCGCGAGAATCGAGTCGTCCCCGCCCGAGCGCAAAGGCGCGCACACAATTCTTCCCTGACACGACGGACGGCATTCATCTCGAAATGGTTTTCAATTACAACCTGAACAAACCGGACGTTGAAGAAGGCAAGGTAGATATGGTGTGGGGATCGAGCTTCGCGACCCAGCCTGCAGCCGTCTATAACACGGCCTATATTCCCTATTCCGTAGATAATTTCTCGAACTCGGTTGCCTGGTATCAGACGAATCACCCTGATTGGCTGGAGTATCGGTGCGACAAAACGACGCTTGCCTTTCAATTTGGCGGTGCGAGCCGTGCGCCACTGGATTTTGCGAATCCAGAGGTGCGCGCCTACCAGTGGGCTAATTGGGTAGATACTCCGTTGGCGCGGGGATACCACGGCATAGCGGTCGACAATATGGCCCTGACGAATGCCTGGCAGCGCTGCGGACATTTCGACAAGAGCGGCGGCTGGGTGCAGCAATATACAGGACGGACCGAGGATTTCGTTTTTCGACGCGACGTGCTCGGCTGGGAGGCGGCTACTTACGAGCACATCCACAATTACTCGAAGACTGCCACGATGCAAGTGAACGTCTCATATCAGTTCAGCGAACCGCAAGCTGACAACTTCCAGTTGATGACGACTACCGACCTGCTCTTCGACGAACGTGGATTCACCAACAATGGCGCGCCGGGGCAGAACATTGCATCACCCAAAAATTGGAAAGCGATCGTAGCCGCGTTCGAATACGTTGCATCGAAGGGCGTGTGCTATACGATGAACGGCGAGGAGCCGCAGCCTACAAATGAAATCGGGCAGAAAGAGCGCCTATGGGTGCTCTCGAACTATCTTCTGCTGAAGCAACGCTGCACTTACGTTAGCATCACTGGCATAACGAAGGGTTCGCAGAACTACGGAAGCCTCGTCATGTTCCCGGAGTACTCCATTCCCATCGGCCGTGCAATCGGTCCAATGGCTCAGGCACACGGCGTATGGGAGCGGATGTTTACAGGAGGCCTGGCGATGGTGAACCCAACCGACACGACGGCGACAGTCGCGTTGCCGGCGGGCAATTCCTACAATGATCTGAACGGCAATCCTGTCGGCCCCACGGTCACGCTGAACCCTCAGACGGGAGAAATTCTGCTCCTGCGATAAATGAATTACATTCGATCTGCTAGAGCCGAGTCAATCGCAGAGTTACTGGCCGCTGGGCGCTTATCGTGTTACGGCGGAGTCTTTCGCGCTTATGACGTCGGCCGCCGCAACGTCATTCTCGACCGTTCCGATGTTCGGCTGCAACGCGCGCCCGTGGCGTACTTCGAGGCCTCGCACCCAGAACAAAATATCCTCAGCGATATTCGTCGTGTGGTCGGCGATGCGCTCGAGATGCCGCGTCGCGAGAATGAAATGCATATTCGGCGCGACCCGCGACGCGTCCTGCGTCATTCCCGAGAGCAGGCTTTCGAAAATCCGGTCGCGGTATTGGTCCACGACGTCGTCGCTTTCGAGAACTTCAGTCGCCAGCGCCACGTTCTGAAAAATCAGCGCGCCCAGGCTCTTGCTCACCATCGCGCTCACGGCTGCCGTCATCGGCTGAAGCTCGGGCGGATTCCCGACGTCGCCCATGGACGTGAGAGAAATCACGCGCTGGCAGATGTTGACGGCAAGATCGCCGATTCGTTCCAGATCGTTGTTCAACTTCAGGCTCGCTACGATTAATCTCACGCCGGATTCCGGCAAATTTCCACGTCGCAATAGGCGAATCGCGTGCTCGTCAATTACAATTTCCATTTCGTTGATGCGCGGTTCAGTGAGAAATACTTCGGACGCCAGCCTTTCATTTCGCTGCAGAAGCGCTTCGAGAGCGCGGTTCACCGAGCCTTCCACGGTTCGCGCCATAGACACCAGATAGTTCACCAATGCCCTCTGGTAGATTCCTTCCGTGCTGTCTGCCATCGCCGCCATGTCGCCTCCCCAGTGCTCGCCTACACACCTTCGCGGAGAACCTATTCCTCGAGCTTTTCACGGGAATTACATACCGATGAATGTTCAGCGAAATGGTTGGAGCGGCGGCCTGCGCTCGCGAGGCATCGCTCGCTCGGACTTCTTCGGTTGCCGTTATCACCTCGGGAAACTAGAATCATTCATGACTACGATCGCTATTCTCATTTCTGTTCTGGGAGACCTTCTATGACCACTGCGACCGCCCGGCCAGCGTGGCTGACCTCAGACCGGATTGCGCCTGTCGTCGTGATGTTCATCGGGTTGTTTCTGGTCACCTATGTTTTTGACGCGGCTTTCGACCGCATGGGCGTTAATCCGGCGACTACGCTGTTCAATAATTTCACCATCGGCTATTTCGGCGCGGCGATCATTCTCTACTATCAGATTCAGGATTACCGGAAGCAAAGAACTGCGGGAGCGCGTCAAAAAGCAGAGCTCATCGCGGAATTGAATCAATACTTGCGCGGCGAATTAGCCGCGATAGGCTCGTCGGCCGCTCTCGAAGATCCCGGAGAGCGACTGCGGCGAATTGAAGAGGCGATTTCACGGATTGAATTGCGTCTCGCGAATTCGGCCGCCGGCGCGGCGCCGCCAAATACAACCGTTCGCTCGGTAACGCGCGAGCGATGACGCGAAGCGTACAAACAATTTCTGCGTCGGATTTTTTCCTCCGCCGATCCGCGAGTCCCAGTACCTTCGTCCTTTTTCCTTGCTCTGCCTTCTTTCAAGAACTAGAATATTTCCTCAACTGCGGTGGGCTTGTCCCCGTCCCCTGGAATTCGGAGGTTAAGACATGAAGCCCGCGAATAAGCGAGCGTCGTGGCTCGCGTGGGATCGGATTCTTCCGATCGGCGTCGTTTCTCTGGGACTCTTCTGCGTCAGCTTTGTCTCCGATGTGTATCTGGAAAAGATGGGCATCCCCTTAACGGCAACGATCATCAATAACGCGCTCATTGGTCTTCTTGGCGGTGCAGCGCTTCTCGCGTACGAAATCAAGATGTTGCGCGATCAGGAATTCAAGCGCGCCAAAGAAAGAATCGCGATGATCGCCGAGTTGAACAACCATGTGCGCCAGAGCCTCACCATGATCGGCTTGTCCGCGGGACTCGAACAGCGCGACGAAAGGCTCCGGCGCATTGACGAAGCCATGACTCGCATTGATACGGTGTTGACCGATCTGCTTCCGCGCGCCGCCGGCACCGGCAGTTCGCGGCCGTCTCCTCCATCCGTGCGCAAGCAAAGGGAAATTGATACTTCGGTGACGCCTGTTCCGGGCCACCATCCCGGCAACTCCGTCCGCTTCTCGTAGAGCCGCCGCACAAAGCAAGAGTTGCCGCGCTAAGTGGCTCGGGCGAATATGAGCCATTCATCGCATCCGAGACCCCCCCCCCTCATTTTGTCTCGATTAGAACTGACCTCGGTCGTTTGTTTTGTTTGGGTTACGGCGATTTTCTAATCGTTTGGTGTATCGATTAGAATTTATGATTCCCATTTTGGGAATCTTGTATTACTCGGCAGTACGTGTACTGTTTGGTCATAGACCCACGGCTAAAATAGCAGATGGTTGGCTGAAAATCAAGAGCGAGCGTTGTAAGGGATCTGAAACGAGGGTTTGAAAATGGCACGAGAGCCGGCAGACGGTAGCCTTCAGGAGAAACAACGGCGTGTGCTAGCATTGATTTTCTAAGATTGGACGAGAGTTTGCGGGTTAGCATTGGGCGCGGGCCGTGCGGGATGCGCCGTCGGCAGCATCGAAGAGCGGGGACGAAAGGCCTCACCTCTGAAGAGGTGAGCTACATCTTGTGAATTACATTTGGAATGGTCGGGTACATTTTGGAAATCGTAACATGCTCAAATTCAAGGAGAAGCGGATGAAGAGATTGGGGATATGGTGCATGCTGGCTGTGCTTTCGACGGCGACCGTGGCGTGGCCGCAGACGCGGGCTGACGCCGGGAAAGCTGTGTTGGCGCTCGAGCAGCAGTGGCTTAAGGGGCAAAAGACGAATAATCCTGAGCTTGTCGCGCCGCTATTGGCGGACAAGATCGTGATTACGGAAAGCGACGGGAAAGTCCTGGACAAGGCCGGTACGCTGGCAACTTATCAGAAAACAAAATGGGATAGCGCCGACTATGCCGACGTAAAAGTGACCGTATTTGGCGAGACGGCCATCGTGACCGGAGGCTTCAAAGGTAAAGGGACAGATGCTACGGGAACTCCTTTCGATGAAAATGAGCGCTGGACTGATACCTGGGTGAAAATGCCCGGCGGTAAATGGCAGTGCGTGGCGAGCCAGGTGACGTCGATAAAGATGTGACGCTTGCGTGTCGCGGAATCGAAGTGGCCGCCCGGTTGTGGCGCCATTTTTTTTGGTTCCGCGATTATTGGTGCGAAGCAAATGCAGGCGCAGCAAGCAGCGCCCCTACGAACGAAGAGGTATTGGCCGCCGATTGCGGGAACAAGTCAAAAACGCCGGCAGGATGCCGGCGCGACGAACGGAGACGCATGGGCGATCTGCGTGTCATAGTCACGAGAGTTCGGCGCGGCAATGAGTGGTAATTACGGAAGAAGGAAGTCAAAAACGCCGGCCCTTCGAGGCTCAGGGTAAACAAGTTGTCCCTTCGAAAACTCAGGGCAGGCCGGCGCGACGAAAGCAACTGCAGGCGCAGCAAGCGGCGCCCCTACGAACAGACGAAGAAAAGACGCCGGGAAAAGATAACGCGAGCAAAGTCAAAAACGCCGGCAGGATGCCGGCGCTACGATGGCAAGCTGCGCCAAAGGGCTTGGGGATAGAAGGGTGTGAATGGGGCGGCACGCGGACGGCGTCATGCGAACAACGACGGGAGAGTGAAGATGTAAGCGATCGCGCGTCGCGGGATTGAAATGGCCGCCGAGTTTGGCGGCCATTTCTTCGATTCAATGAACTCTGATGTTCACGGAATGGATCCGGTAAAACTTCCTTTCGTTACGGTCACGTAGAGGTACGATTAGTATCTGATGAGAGCGACAATTCGCACACGTTTTGCCACGGCAAAAGACACAGCTAGCGCGTTAGGCGTGCCATACGCACGGGCGGAAAAGTTGGCAAAACTTATCGATTTGCCAACTTCGAAAAAAGCTCGTGCCTCGAGAAAGAGGCAAGCACGTGCCAGATTCTCGAAAGCGTCCCGCTGAAGTTTTCCTGAACGTACCCTACGACGAACCGTTTGAGAGCTTGTGCCTCGAAGTGCGTTACATGCCGTTCGCTTCCAAATTGCTGCATCCGATGGCCTTACTTTGGCGAATTAGGCCGCGCTCGTCCGTGAGGGCCGCATACCCGCAATCTGTGTCGGTCGTGTCCTCCAGCAGGATGTCGTAGCCCTGTTTATCGGCCGTCAAATTCAGGCGCAGAGCCCACCCGGGCAAGATTTCCGGGCCATCGGAGAAGTGAGCCGTAGCTAGTTGGGAGTTCTGAGGGGCGGCCCACGCTCTATCTAGCGAAGTAAATTCCTCGCTGGTAACAAGCACGGACCACGATGCATACACTTTATTTCTCTGGCGATATTTGAGCTCGGCCGTGTTGATGACGCGTAGAACTCCGACAGCGAAGGAATTCCTTTCGCGCGCGGTGACCGGCTCGTTCTCTTGGCTTCTCGAGAGACCGTGGATAGGCGAAGGGCCAATAACAAAGGTAGCCGCAAGCAACGCTGAGATTAATAGGTTTGTCTTCATTTTGTGCTCCTCACGGAAACGATTGTGTCTTTAAATACATGGTGCCTTTGCGCGTTTGTGATTCTTAATTAGCAGCGAGACTCATTTAGGGTTTTGCTACCTCAATGGTATACCCAGACCGAAGCGATTGGGCAAGCTCGTCTGGCGTAAGCAGCTAATTTAAAAAATTGTGCGGAACGCAGATTCTTCGTCGGACCCTCGTCGGGTCCTCCTCAGAATGACAACGTGAATGCCAGCGGCAACACTAGAACTTATCCCGCGCGCATTAGTGCGGCGTTAACGCAGCAAAGTCAAAAACGCCGGCAGGATGCCAGAACGACGAACACGCCACGTGCTGCATTCGCTTTGATCGCGCTGGTGCCGATTACAGGCCGGTCATTCGTGCTAGTTGCTCGGGGTAACGCTCGCCTTCGATGGTGATTTTTGAGGCTGCGGTGTTGATTTCGCGCAGGTCGTCGGATGTGAGTTTGATTTCCAGGGAGCCGATGTTTTCGTCCAGGCGAGAGAGCTTGGTGGTGCCGGGGATGGGAACGATCCAGGGCTTCTGCGCGAGGAGCCACGCTAGCGCGATTTGAGCGGGTGTGGCTCCCTTCTCCTTGGCAATTCTGGTTAGCAGATCTACGACAGCTTGATTGGCCTTGCGATTCTCCGGCGTGAAGCGGGGGACGCTGTTGCGGAAATCGGATTTGTCGAAGGTGGTGTTCTCATCGATTTTGCCCGTGAGAAATCCCTTGCCTAGCGGGCTATACGGAACCAAACCAATTCCAAGTTCTTCGAGTGTGGGTATCACTTCCTCCTCGGGCTTTCGCCACCATAGCGAGTATTCGTTTTGGAGCGCGGTGAGAGGCTGAACGGCGTGCGCGCGGCGGATGGTTTTAACTCCCGCTTCCGAAAGTCCGAAGTGCTTCACTTTGCCGTGCTGAATTAGATCCTTCACGGCGCCAGCTACGTCTTCGATGGGCACGTTTGGGTCAACACGGTGTTGGTAGAAGAGATCGATGACATTGGTCTTTAGCCGCTTGAGCGAACTCTCGGCGACTTCCTTGATGTGCTCCGGGCGGCTATCAAGGCCAGCCTGTTTGCCGGTGGCGGGATCGATTTTGAAGCCGAACTTGGTGGCAATCACTACGCGATCGCGCAAGGGAGCGAGGGCTTCGCCTACGAGTTCTTCATTGGTGAACGGGCCGTAGACTTCGGCGGTATCGAAGAAGGTGATGCCTCGATCCACGGCGGTGCGGATGAGAGAGATCATTTCCTGTTTGTCTTTCGGCGGGCCGTAGGAAAAGCTCATGCCCATGCAACCGAGGCCGAGGGCTGAGACTTCGAGATTGGCTTTTCCGAGTTTGCGTTTTTGCATTGGGTCGCCTCCGCGGCGGTCGTGTCGTCAAGAGATGGGATGTTAGCAGGGTGGGTTCGGTTGCGGCGGCGGGATACATGCGCGACGAAATGCGAAAGGCCTCACCTCTGAAGAGGTGAGCTACATTTTGGCCCGATCGAGAGCGCGGCCCGGGGAGAAGTGTCCATACGGCGGGAGAAAGTCAAAAACGCCGGCAAGATGCCGGCGCTACGATGGGCTTTGCGGCTGTTTGGCTACAGGGCGGAAGAGTGGATTTGGGGTAAACAGGATGCCCTTCGAAAACTCAGGGCAAGCCGGCGCGACGAAGGCGCTACGAAGCTAACGGGATGGAGAAGTGGAATTGGGAGCCGGAGCCTACGGTGCTTTCGACCCAGAGGCGGCCGCCGTGGGCTTCTACGATGTGCTTGGCGATGGAGAGGCCGAGACCCGTGCCGCCGACTTCGCGGGAGCGGGCTGCGTCCACGCGGTAGAAGCGTTCGAAGATGCGCTCCTGATCGGCGAGAGGGATGCCGATGCCAGTGTCTGCGACGGTGATGACGGCGTCGTGATCGCGCGCGACGGCTCTGAGATCCACGCGGCCGCCGGGCGAAGTGTATTGCACGGCGTTGTCGAGGAGATTCTGGAGAACTTCGCGGAGGAGGCCGGCATCGCCACGCACGGCGGGAAGCTCGGGAGGATACGAGAGATTGAGGGCGATATTGCGCTGGCTGGCTTTGAAGAGAGTGGTGGCGGCGCAGCCTTCGACGAGTTCAGCGACGGAGACGGGCTGGTATTGGACATCGAGCTTTCCCGCTTCGATGCGGGCAAGCTTCAAGAGATCGTCGGTGAGGCGGCCGAGGCGCGCGGCGTGATCACGAATGATTTCGAGGAAGCGGCGATTATTTTTTTCGTCCTCGAGCGCACCGCCGAGCAGCGTTTCGGCGAAGCCCTGGATGGCGGTGAGCGGCGTTTTGAATTCGTGGGAGACATTGGCGACGAAATCCTGGCGGACGCGCTCGAGTCGGCGGAGCTCGGTGATGTCGTGAAGCACGATGACGGCGCCATTCGCCGCGGGCTCGAGGGATTTGACAGGCGTGGCGGTGACGGCGAAGCTGCGCGGCATGACGGTGCCGATGATGAGGCTGCCCTGAAGATTATCCGTGCCGGCGAGCGCGCGGCGGGCGAGATCGAGCAAGTCAGCCTGGCGAACGAGTTCGACGAGAGGGCGGCCTTCGAGTCGCGCGGGATCGAGATTCAGAATTTCAGCGAAGGCACGATTGCAGAATACGACGCGTTCGCGGGCGTCAATCACGGCAACGCCTTCGATCATGCTGCGCAGGATGGCGCTTGATTGATTGCGCTCGCCGGTGAGGGTGCGGATGGTGCGATCGAGATGCGCAGCGGTTTCGTTAAGAGCGCGGGCGAGATCGGTGAGCTCGTCTTCGGTGTCGTCGCTCGGCAGAGGATGAAAATCGCCGCTGGCCACGCGATGCGAGAAATCCTTGAGGCGCTCGATGCGGGCGGAAAATCCGCGGGAATAGATGAGTGAAGCGGCGCCGCCGAGGATCAGCATCAAGAATGACGCGAGGAGCAAACGGCGGCGGAATTCGGCGATGGATTCATTCACTTGGGCGAGCGGCAGCGCGAAGCGGATGATCACCGGCGCGCCCGAAGCGGGTTGGAAACGGTAGGCGCGATACACGAGGGGGCGGCCGAGTGTGGCGCTTTGGCGAACGTCTTTGCCCGCGCCGTTCGCGAGGGCGGCCTGGACTTCGGGACGATTCGCGTGATTTTCCATTTTCGCTGGATCGGCGGCGGAATCGGCGAGCACGGTTCCATCGGACGCGACTATGGTGATGCGCGCGCCGCCGCCTGAGATGGACTGAACCCACTCCTGGAGCGACGCTGGATTTTGAACATCGGGCGGACGTGAGCGAGCTAGGTTTTCGACGGAGGCGAGCTGGTCGTCCACGGCGCGGAGGGCGTCGCTGCGAAATACTCGAGTGGCGTAGAAATCAAGGGCGAAGAGGGCCATGACGAGCAGGGCCAGGTAGGTGAGACCGAGTTTCCAGAAGAGCTTAGCTCGCACGAGTTTCAAACAAATAGCCGGCGCCGCGAATCGTCTTTACGAACGAGGGGATTTGCGGATTCTCCTCGATTTTTTCGCGCAGGCGGCGGACGTAGACATCCACACTGCGCGGCGTGACGAAGCGATCGATGCCCCAGACGGCGTCGAGCAACTGATCGCGGGAGAAAACCTTGTTCGGGCGCGCGGCTAGATAATACAGCAAGCGGAACTCGAGGGTGCTGAGAGGCACGGCTTTTCCGGAGCGGGTGACGCGATAGGCGGCGGGATCGATGCGCAGGGCGCCGACGTCAATCATTTTTTCGGCGACGCTTGGGGGCTCAACGCGTCGCAGCAGGGCCTTCACACGAGCGGCGAGTTCGCGCGGGCTGAATGGCTTGGTGACGTAATCATCGGCGCCGAGCTCGAGACCGACGACGCGATCGGCTTCTTCGCCGCGCGCGGTCAACATGAGGATGGGCAGGCGATTGAGCGAAGGATCGCGGCGAATTTCTTTGCAGATTTCGAGGCCCGAGAGTTTCGGAAGCATCAAGTCGAGAACGAGCAAATCGGGCGGCGTTTTTTTCACTTGCGCCATTCCCGTCGAGCCATCGGCGGCGGTGAGAACCTGGAAGCCGTCTTTTTCGAGATTGTAACGAACCAACTCGACGATGTCGCGATCGTCTTCGATGACTAGGATTCGCTTCTTAATCACGTCCTCCTGACCTTTCTGCCGCATCTGCCGTACACGATAAAGGAAGCTACGGCGCGAGGCAAGGCGAGCCCGGGCTCGTTTGGAATCGTGCGCTCTTGCGTGCTGGGTGAGGCGCTCTTCCGATTCTTCGAGTTCTTCGAGCCGGAACTTCGATGTTCATTCTGCCTTGCGGGGACGTGAAAAAGATTACGGGAAGGTTACAGTCGGATTTCGGGGTGCGGTGGCCGGGTTTCAATTCGGAACGCCGAATTGGGACTGACGGGAGGGAGTGCGATGCGGACGCATTGAGCCAGTGCGAAGCGTGGTTCTAAGTGGTTTAGTTCCTGCCTGTTAGCCATACGTTCCAAATTGAATTTGGCGGGTGTTGTGCTTGAGATACGGCGGAGGAGTCTCCGCGTGCGCGGCACGCAGAGATTCGTTGCCAAGCATGATTGGACTCAGACACGGATCGCTCAGCCAGAAACTGACGCGCGCGGCGTTCTTGAGCTGCGCCGTGGCCGCGGCGTTGATGTATTCGACGTTCGCGTTGCTCGAGCAATTGAGCCTTCGAAAAGAAGCGGCGAAGGATTTGGAAGCGGCGACGCGGATTGCGGTGGGCGGAAGCGCGAGCGTGGTGGCGTCGCGAGACGCGGCGGCGGGCGAGCAAATTCTGAAATCGCTGGCCACGCGCGGTGAGATTGCGCGCGGATGGATTTTCGATCGCAGCGGCAGCGTGGTCGCGCTCTACAGCGCCGACGGCGAGGCGTTCAGGGCGCCACAAACTTCGCGGAATAGCACTGCGATTGATTCGGTGCACATCACGGCGTCGCAGGACGTTACGAGCGGTAAGGAAACGATCGGGTCAGTCGTTTTCGAAACGGACATGAGAGAGGTGCGCGGGCAACTGGCTCACCAGCTCGGCATTCTGTCGATCGCGATTCTCGCGGCGGCAATCGCGGGGCTGCTCATCTCGTGGCAGCTCCAACGAGCGATGTCGGAACCGATCTTGGCGCTGGCACGAACTGCGTTCACCGTTGCGGCGACGAAGGACTATTCGCTGCGCGCGGTGAAAACGACTGACGATGAGATCGGATATCTCTACGACCAATTCAACTCGATGCTGGAGCGCATTCAAGAAGGCGAACAAATTTCGCGGCGAGGCAAGGACGCGCTGGAGCAGCGCGTGATCGATCGAACGCGCGCGCTGCAAATTGAGATTGCCGAGCGCGAAAAGGCCGCTCATGCGCTGCAGAAAAACAAAGAGCGCCTGCTCACGCTGATTAATTCGATTGATGACTTCGTCTTTGAGGTAGATGCGGACGGGACCTACCTGAATATCTGGACGCAGCGCGAGGACCTGCTTATCCGGCCAAAGAATGAATTGATCGGGCGACGCATCTCGGACGTATTCGGAAGCGATATCTTGACGAATAGAATTCGAACGCTGCTGGAAACGGGGCAGACAGATTCGTTTGAGATGGCGGTGGACTTGCCAAGCGGGAGGCGCTGGTTCCAGTGCCGGTGCAATCCGATACTTTCCGAACACGGTTCGTACCAAACCGCCTGCATTCTCTCGCGGGACGTGACCGCGCGGAGGGCCGCCGAAGAGGAGTTACAGCGTGCGACAGCGGCGGCAGAAGCCGCGAGCCGCGCCAAGGGCGAGTTCCTGGCAAACATGAGCCATGAAATACGGACGCCGATGAACGGAATTCTCGGAATGGTGGAACTTGCGCTCGACAGCGAGTTGAGCCGGGAGCAACGGGAATATCTCACGACAGTTAAGGCCTCCGCGGATTCGCTGCTGACGGTGATCAACGACATTCTCGATTTTTCGAAAATCGAGGCGGGAAAACTGGAATTCGAGAATGTGGAAATGTCCATTCGCGACACGCTTGGCGAAACGATGCGGACGCTGGCGCATCGCGCGCATGACCGCGGCCTGGAATTCGCGTGCCGAATCAAGCCCGACGTTCCTTCCTGGGTAATCGCGGATCCGGGAAGGCTTCGGCAAGTCGTCGTGAATCTGATCGGAAACGCAATCAAGTTCACAGAGCAGGGCGAAGTGGTGCTCGAAGTGGAGAAAGCAGCGGAGGATGAGAAAACGGTAACTCTGCATTTCACGGTTCGCGACACGGGCATCGGCATTTCGCGGGACAAACTCTCGCTAATCTTCGAAGCCTTCACGCAAGCCGACACCTCGACGACGCGACAGTACGGCGGGACGGGTCTTGGACTGGCGATTACGCGACGGCTTGTCGAAATTTTCAAGGGAAAGATTTGGGCGGAGAGCGAAGCGGGCCGTGGCAGCACGTTCCATTTCACAACTCGCCTCGAACGCGCATCCGAAAGCGCGCGGCGCGAAACGCCGGACGATCCGCGGATTTTGAGCGGCATGAAGGTTCTGGTAGTGGACGACAACCAGACTATGCGGACGATCCTCGACGAATTGCTCAAGAGTTGGGGCATGGCGCCTGAGTGCGTCACGAGCGGCGCCGCAGCACTTGAGGCGCTCGAACGCGACAAAGCTCCGAATCCAGCGTTCGCATTAGTAATTGCGGACGTGTTGATGCCCGTGATGGACGGATTTTCGCTCGCGGAGGAGATTCGGCGACGCTATCGGGAGAGCGCACCGAAGATTTTGATCCTTAGCTCCAGCGCGCAGCGGGGCGAGAGCGCGCGCTGCCGCGAAGCTGGAATTGCAGCCTATCTCTCGAAGCCGGTGCAGCAATCGGAACTCTTGAACACGATTCTTCACGTAATGGCCCGTGGAATCGAAACAGCGGAACCGGGGCTGGTCACACGCTACTCGATACGGAAAGGAAGTGGAGGAATGAGGGTATTGCTTGCAGAAGACAACGCCGTGAACCGGCTGGTAGCCACCCGGATGATCGAGAAGCGTGGTCACGAAGTGATGGTTGCGGTAAATGGCCGCGAAGCTGTGGAGATGGCGGCTGAAGAAGCGTTCGATCTGGTGTTCATGGACGTGCAAATGCCGGAGATGGATGGTCTCGAAGCGACCCGCTCGATCCGCGAGCGGGAGAAAGCCACGGACCGCCATTTGCCCATCGTTGCCATGACGGCTCACGCGATGAAGGGCGATCGAGAAAGATGCATAGATGCCGGAATGGACGATTATTTGACAAAGCCGATTCGCACTCCGGAGCTCGTCGAAGTTCTGAATCGCTACATGACAAAATCCGCGTCGCCGGAGACGACCTGGGACGCGGCACAGGCGCTCGAGCGATTGAGCGGGAACCGCGATCTGCTCGGTGAGCTGATGATTCTATTTGAAAAAGAAGGCCCGAAGATTCTCGCGGAAGCTGAAGCGGCGCTCGCGAGCCAGGACGGAAAGACCCTGGAGCGTGCTGCGCACTCGATCAAAGGAGCGGCCGGATATTTCTTTGCCACGGAGATAGTGGCAACGGCGCGAGAGTTGGAGATTCAGGCGAGGAAAAATGATCTCGGCGGGGCCGCGGCCCTAATCGGGCAACTTTCAGACCAGTTGCGGCGGGTGCTGACGGAGTTCGAAGCCTACACACGAAAGGTAGCGAGTTGACGACAGCCGAAATCGCCGAGCTAAGCAAACGCGCGCCACGCGCTGAAAACGCTGAGAGAGAAATTCGCGCGGAGGCGAAGAAGCAAGACTCGCTTTTCAAACGAATTATCATTGGGATCGCGTTCGTCATCGCTTACGTCGCGCTCGACCGCTCCAGTGTTTACTCCCAGATTTGGACGGGCATCAGCGCGTGGTACCCGCCGGCCGGGCTTGCTGTGGCGTTCCTGACAGCGTACGGACTGTCGTACGTGCCGTGGATGGTGCTCGCCAGCGTGGTCGCAGGAATCTTCGACTACGGCTTGCACCTAGCTTCGTTCCAAATGTTCATGGGTGTTCCCATTATTGTCAGTGGGTATTCGGGCGCGGCGGCAATTCTGCGGTACCGGCAAAAAACGCGGAAGGATTTTCAGCCGCTGCACGAAGTAATTTTCTACGTGATGCTGGCGCTAGCGACGTCGTTCTGCGTTGGCGCGGCGGGAACATGGATGGTCGTTCTGGATGGTTTCACGCGAGGCGAGCACTACCTGCGCGCCACGGTAAATTGGTGGGTGGGCGATGCAGTTGCGCTCATTTGTTTCGCACCATTTCTGCAAATCGTGCTCTTTCCGCGCTTGGCGCGCTTATATGGGGGCTCTGTCCTTACCTTTCTGCCTGCGCCGGTGGAGCGTGCAACCTCAACATCGGTCAGCAAACGATTCACGCGAACGTTAGAAATCGGCGCGCAAGCCGCCTCCATCGCCATCGCGCTATGGATGGCTTTCCGATGGGATTCCGCCCGATACTACGATCTCTTCTACCTTTTTTTTCTGCCGATCATATGGATCGCCGTGCGGCACGGACTTGCGGGAGCTGCGAGCGCGATCGCGGGATTGAACTTCGGAACGATGGGAATTCTGTATCTCTTTCCGATTGAAATCGGGGATCTCGCACTCATGCAAATGCTGATGTTGATTGTGTCGTTGACCGGGCTGTGCCTCGGAGCGGTGATTTCACAGCAGAGACAAACCGAGGAATGCCTGCGTGAAAGCGAAGAGAGGTTTCGACTGGGTTTCGAAGAAGGCCCGATGGGAATGCTGATGTCTAGCCCTGATCGCAGGATCACAAAAGCGAACCGGGCGATGGAGGTGATGCTTGGGTACAGCGAAGAGGAGCTGCGTTCCAAAACATTTCTTGACATAACTCACCCGGACGATCTCGAAGAGACAACAAAAATCTCCGAGGCTATTAACCACGGATCACGTTCGGGCTACCAGATCGAGAAACGATATGTAACGAAGGCCGGAGCGGCGATCTGGGTGCGCCTATCCACCAGCACGATCCGGGACGAGGCAGGTAACCCGCTCTACGGGTTCGCTCTCGTGGAGAATATTTCCGGGCGCAAACAGGCGGAGGCGGAGATGCTGCACGCCAAAGAGGCGGCGGAGGCCTCCAACCGCGCGAAAAGCGAATTCCTCGCGAACATGAGCCATGAAATCCGCACGCCGATGAACGGCATTCTAGGAATGACGGAGCTGGCGCTCGATACGCCGCTCAACCATGAACAGCGTGAATACCTCACTCTCGTGCGGTCCTCGGGCGAGACGCTATTGAAACTGTTGAACGACATACTGGATTTCTCGAAAATTGAAGCAGGAAAGCTCGATCTGGAACCGGTGCAGTTCCATCCGCGAGCAGTGCTCGCTGAGACGCTCAAGTTCCTGACATTATCTGCCGAAGAGAAGGGCGTGGCGATCTCATACCTTGTGCGTCCCGAAGTTCCCGACGAGCTCCGTGGAGACGAGGTGCGGCTGAGACAGATTCTGATGAACCTTGCCGGAAATGCGATCAAATTTACTCACGATGGCGAGGTACGAGTGGAAGCCAGCGTTGGAAGCCAGAACGACAAAGAGGTGACACTGCATTTCAGCGTGCGCGATTCGGGCATAGGAATACCGCCAGATAAGCTCTCGATGATCTTCGATGTTTTCACGCAAGCCGACTCTTCAACAACGCGGCGCTTCGGAGGAACGGGGCTCGGCCTGAGCATCACGAAACGTCTGGTGGAGATGATGGGCGGGCTGATCTGGGTAGAGAGCGTGCCGGGACGAGGCAGCACATTTCATTTTACGGTGAAGCTCGAGCGCCGCGAACCGGACGCACAGCCGATCCCGGTGATCGAAGAACGACAGGAAGAATGGCATCGAAAGGAAAGACAATGATCACGGCAAATTCTGTGGCAAATTCCGGCGCAATTTCTGGCCAAATTTCTGGGAAGATGCGAGTCCTGATCGCGGAACACGACAAAATATCGCGCCGGGTGCTGGAAGCGTCGCTCAACGAATGGGGCTATGACGTGACGGCGGTATCCGATGGCAAAGAAGCCCTGGCGCTTGTGAGCGGTGAGAATCCGCCGCGGCTGGTGGTGCTCGACTGGATGATGCCGGGGCTTGAGGGCGTGGAGGTCTGCCGGAAAATACGCGAGCGAGGCGAACAGCCCTACGTGTACGTACTGTTGCTTAGCGCGCGAACTGAGAAGCAGGATTTGCTCGCGGGCCTGAAAGCTGGCGCTGACGATTACCTGACGAAGCCATTCGACACGCAGGAATTGCGCGCGCGGATTTTTGCCGGGGAGCGGATTCTGCGGCTGCAGGACGAGTTGATCACAACGCGCGACGCACTGCAATTCCAGGCGACGCACGATGCGCTGACTGGGCTGCTGAACCGTGGCGCGATTCTGCGCGACGTGAAGCGGGAGTTGACACGTGCGCGGCGTGAGCATGTCTCCGCAGGCGTGATTCTCGTGGACATTGACCACTTTAAAGTGGTGAATGACGATTACGGCCATTTGACCGGCGATGCGATTCTGCATGGCGTTGCGATGCGAATGTCGGGATTGCTCCGCGCGTACGATTCGATTGGACGTTATGGCGGCGAGGAGTTTCTTGTGCTGGCGCCGTCGTCTGATGCGGATGGCGCAATGCAATTTGCGGAACGGCTTCGCGCCGGAGTCGAATCCACCACGTACGAGACAGAGGCGGGCTCTCTGAAATTGACGCTCAGTCTGGGAGTTGCTGTTAGCGATCCGGAAGATGTGCCAGACAGCAAGTCGCTCTTGCAGGCGGCGGACGCGGCGCTCTATCGCGCGAAGGCGAGGGGGCGAAATCGAGTGGCGATGGCGACGGCGGCGGATTTTGCGGTGGAGGCGGCCGTGACGGGGGTTGCGCATACTTCGAGGCATGCCTAGGTCGCGGTTCTCGCGTGTCGTGGTCCAGGTTGATCGGACGTGAAACTGGCGCGTAGTACGAAAGTACTGTTGTGTGGCGGGCGCGAGTAGATAGAATCGCGCGCCGTGACTGAACAATATTTGTTTGAACAACTTTCGTGTGAAGAGCTTGGCTGGTTGATGGGCGAGGCTTTCGCGGCAGTGGCGGAGGCGAGACGAATCCGGCGATCGAGGGATATTTGGTTCCAGGAGGATCTGCGGCTCAGCCTCGGTGAGCATGCGCAGCTCGACCGGGTGATCAAGCACCTGCTGGTCGGGCATGAAGGGCAGCCGTGCCCTGCGGGTGGGCGGCCGATTGTGCGCGATGTGAAGGCGTGGGATCGCGCGGACTTGGCGATGCGCGGGAAGCGGATGAAGGCTTGTAGCGTGATTCCGCGCCAGCGAGAGAGTGCGTGAAGCAAAGACTAGCTCGATGGTGCTGGCGAATCTTCGAACTGTTGCTCGAATTGACGAAAAGCGGCACGTCTTATGACGCGCCCTATAATTGCCAATGCACGCACCGGCCATCGATGAGTGTGTGGCCATGCAGCGTTTTGCCGCGCGCGGACCCCGAGCGAGCAAACGCCGCGGATATTTTATGATGCGGCGCGCTCGCTCGAGGCAGCGAACGGGTGTTCGATGAATCAGAACGAAAACCGACGGGCTGCGTCAGCTTCTTCTGCGATTTGCATTACTGTCTTGAAGAACAGGGGCGACTGGCCGAGGAAGAGGTTGTCGTTTGTGAACGAGGCGATGGTTGCTACTGCACCTGCGAATTTATCATCGCTCGGACGAATCACGGCGCAGTGCGGCAAATCCGGGCTGATGAATTCACAGGGAACGGGAAAGATCAGGCTGGGCTGAGTGAGCGGATTGAGCGGGCTGAAGAAATTCGGGAACGTCAGTCCAGACTTGGGATCCGTAAACGGCGCCACAGGAGCTTGCACGCCGTTGCCGGCAAAATCTACCCACTCCAGGAAGTGAGCGACTTCATCTCCGCCAATACCCAGCAAGATTTTTAGTACTTCCAGACTGCTGGCTTTCTGGCTGAGCGCCTGATAAAGGCTCGATCCGCCTTGTTCGATATATCCGAAATGAAAACCGGCGACATTGGCGATGGCCTGAGTGTGTAAATTGCCGCCGAGGCCGTTCGGGTTGCCGTCGGGAAAGGGAGCGCCATCGAAATCGGCATTGTTCCTGGGAATGGCGGTGACCCCATTGAGATTGATCGCTTGCTTGAAAGTGGCGCCAAAGTCCGGATTGGTAGTGCTGCGGTAGCGAATGTACCAGCTCGTGTCGACATTGAGGTGCATGAGGTTAGTGAGTCGGCCGATATTCGCGGCTCCCGTCGCTTGGCTGCCTTTGAGCGTTCGAAACTTATCCAAATCGACCGGTTCCGCGCCTTTTGACACCAGATAGGCATTCAGGAAGTTGGCGTGGCTCACTTCATCGAGTGTGTTGCTGGTGATGTATTGCGGGCCATCGCCATCGAGGTTCGACAGCGCAGCCTGGTAGTTGTTCATCGATTGATTCGGATCGACTTCGACGGGTGGATTGTTGCCGATACCGCCGAGTTCCGCGTACTGAATCCACAGGTCACTTTCGATGATTTCGGCTGCGGCGACGAAGCGAAGAATCGCGATATCACCTTCTGTGAGTGGGCGATTGTCTTCGCCGGGGTCCTGTCCTGCGAATGAGGGGAGTGACTGCGACAACAGGATGGCGCCGGCAGTCGCTGCGCCTGCGGCCATCGCTCCTTTTTTCAGGAACGAGCGGCGATTGACCGTCTCCGGCGTTCCGCGTTCTGATTGCTTCATTTCTTTTTCCTCCAAGAATTTAATTTCGCTTTTTTTAATTCTTCTTTTGATGAATGCGAGTAAAAGAGTGGCCGCGCGAGAATTGTCGCCACCACGCTTCTCTGCTATCCAGCTTCGGGATGGTATGAGGGATGGCGCGGGACGTTGTCATGGCGGGGTAAAATGAATGCAAGGCGGATGTAAAAGAACATGCTGAGAATTTTCTATTTCGATGAGTGAGCGTTTCGTGCGGAAGACACGAATTGAAGCGCCGGCGGACGTACTGTTTCGCTGGCACGCCGAGCCGGGTGCGCTCGAGCGGCTCTCGCCGCCATGGGAACCGGTGGAAGTGATCGATCGCGCGCCGGGTGTTCGCGACGGCGATCGCGGCGCGTTGCGAGTACATATGGGGCCACTAAGGCTGCGGTGGGATTTCGAGCACCGAAATTATGTTGAAGGGCGGCAATTTCAGGACGCGCAGATTCGCGGGCCATTCAAGCGTTGGGTACACACACACCGGTTTACGCCTGACGGTCCGAACGCGTGCTGCGAAGTTGCACGGGTGCGGTTAGCGAGAGTCCAGTGTGTGGCGAATGCTTGTGACGGTGATTGCGGTAAAGACGAATGGTGCAAGAATCAGCACTACGAGTATTGCAACAACAAGCCAGGACCAGCGATTTGCAAAGTTGATCGTGTAGCCGATGCCGAATCGCTTGGGCACGAAGAGAGATGGATCTTGGCGATTGAAATAGAAAACGCCGCCTTTCCACGCGCCTTCGGGAACGGGCTTTCGGTTCCGCGCCGTCAAGTGAATGAAATAAGAGAGCAATCCAATCAGCGCAATCACGCCAACGAAGACCCATACGAATCCTATCGGTATCGGATTGTCAGGGGACGAGAAGATGATTGAGGACAATTCGCGCACGTAAGAATTCTAGCATCGAGCTTCGCAGCATCGGAGTTAGGCGCTCGCGCGTGATGGCGAAGAGTCAAGATTAGCGCTGGGCGAGAAGGAAAATGCGGCGGAACGGGAAGAGCGTTTTGCCATTCGGCTGCTTCGGGTACGCGCGGGCGGTTTTTTCGGCGTACGAATCGAGGAACTCTTGTTGCTCAGGCTCGCTGAGGGCCTGAAGGTAGGCGCGAAGTTGCGACCCGCGGAAAAATTCGACTACTGGACGATCGCCTTCGAGCTCATGCAAATAAATGGTTTCCCAGATGTCGAGCTGCGAGGCGCGCGGCCGAAGCCATCGCCAATACTCGTCGGCTGAATGCACCTTGATCTGCGCGGCAAGAGGTATCAGGCGAGCGGACCAGCGAGGGTCGCGAGCGATATCGAGGATCAGCAGGTGGCCGGCGCTGTCCACATGATGAGGCATTTGCACCGCGAGAACGCCTTCTTGGCGCAGCTGCTGCAGGAGAGCGGGCAAGACAGTCGAATGATTTGGAACCCATTGCAGCGCGGCGTTGGAAAAAATCAAATCGGCAGGCGCGGGCGCTCGCCACACACCAATGTCAGCTTCGACCCAATCGAGATTCGGGAAATCGCTGCGCGCGCGGGCGAGCATTTCGGGCGAATTATCAAGGCCCGTGACTATTGCATCGGGCCAACGCTCGTGCAGTAGATGCGTAACATGACCCGTACCGCACCCCAGATCATACGCACGGCTGCAGCCGGTAAGAGGAATGCGCTGCAGCAAATCCATCGCCGGACGAAGCCGCTCGGCGGCATATTTCAGATACGTTTCCGGGTTCCATGTGGCCATTTTTAAGCGCCCTTGCAGCCGGGAAGCCAGTATGCCCGAGGCAAATCGTGATGCCAATAGAGGCATCTAATAGTAGGCCGACGACAAAATTTGCGCGCGTAACAGGACGGACTCAGGAAATTGAAACTCCTCCCGCCAGTAAGAAAGTTGGTGTAGATTGGTGTTTCGTTCTCCGCCCGCCTGACTCGCTGGGACAGAATTGAGGGAGGCCCCGAAGGTGAATGCAAGCAAACCAAGCGCGACTGCGGCCGCGACCGCTCCTGAGCAGTCCGCAACCACGGGCCGTGATTCGCTTTCGATTACCGACAACCGCACCGGGAAGCAGTACGAGATTCCGATCAAGAACGATACGATTCGCGCGATTGATCTGCGGCAAATCAAGGCGAACCCAGAGGATTTCGGATTAATCAGTTACGATCCGGCGTTCACGAACACGGCATCGTGCTCGAGCCGGATTACCTACATTGACGGCGACGCGGGCATCCTGGAATATCGCGGCTATCCCATCGAAGAACTGGCCGAAAAAAGCACATTCATCGAGACGGCGTACCTGATTCTCTACGGCGAATTGCCCACGCGCGATCAGCTAAGCGATTGGACGTACAACGTAACGCACCACACGTTCATTCACGAGAGCATCAAGAAGTTCCTCGACGGCTTCCATTACGACGCACACCCAATGGGGATGTTGATCTCAACCGTGGCGGCGCTTTCGACGTTTTATCCCGACGCAAAAGACATCTTCAATCCGGATTCGCGCCGGAAGCAGACGTACCGCCTGATTGGCAAGATGCCGACGCTTTCGGCCTTCGCTTACCGGCACAGCCTGGGAATGCCGTTCGCGTACCCGGACAACGATCTGACCTACAGCGCGAATTTTCTGAACATGCTGTTCCGCACGACCGAGCTGAAATACCGAGCGAATCCGACGCTGGAGCGCGCACTCGACGTTCTCTTTATCCTGCACGCCGATCACGAGCAGAATTGTTCATCAACCGCGATGCGAGCTGTAGGCAGTTCGCACGTGGACCCGTATTCGGCCATCGCGGCAGCGACGGCGGCGCTGTACGGGCCGTTGCACGGCGGCGCGAATGAAGCGGTGCTACGCATGCTGCTCGAAATCGGCTCGGTGAGCAAAGTTCCCGAGTACATCAAGAGCGTGAAGGCCGGGCAGCACAAGTTGATGGGCTTCGGGCATCGCGTGTACAAGAATTACGACCCGCGCGCGACCATCGTGAAGCACATTGCGTACGAAGTCTTCGACGTGATGGGCCGCAACCCAATGATCGACATTGCGCTCGAGTGCGAACGAATCGCGCTCCAGGATGATTATTTTATTTCGCGCAAGCTCTATCCCAACGTGGACTTCTACACGGGGCTGATCTACCAGTCCATGGGCTTCCCGGTGACGATGTTCCCGGTGCTCTTTGCGATTCCGCGCACGGCCGGCTGGATCGCACAGTGGGAAGAAATGTTGCTCGATCCGGAGCAGAAAATTGCGCGGCCGCGGCAGGTATATCTAGGCGCGACGAAGCGCGGCTACGTTCCGATTGACGACCGCGGGTAAGGCATTCGGCGGGTTCGTCCTCAGGGCCAAACCCTTCAATCTCTGATACGTAAACAGTTTTCGCAAATCGGTTGCAACTCCGTAGAATCTCTGGCACAAAGGCGTACAAGCCCCCTGGGGTGGAGAGCGCGCACATGAACATGATGGTTCGTCAGGCTGGAGATGCCGTGATCGTTGACGTCGCCGGCGATATCACGCTTTACCACTCGCCCGAGCTGCGCAAGACGCTGCTGGAACTCATCAAGGAAAAGCACACACCGCGCGTAATCGTGAACATGACGCAGGTTCCCTACATTGACAGTGCGGGCATCGCCTCTCTGATTGAAGGATTAAAGGCGGCGCGCGACGCGAAGACGAGTTTCGCGCTGTATGGCCTGAGCTCCGTGGCGCGAGAAGTTCTCGAACTGACGCACCTGACCAAGGTATTCGAAATTTACGACGCCGAATCCGCGGCGGTCGCGGGGAAGCAATAGATCCGCCAGAGTCCGGCCGGCGATGCGCGCTTCGTTTTTTTTGAGCCGCTGACTCCCGAGCCAGACAAAAATCCTGATGGCATTCGTGGACAGCATCGGCCGCTCAACGATTGACGGGCTGGCCTACGTTGGACAACTTGCGCGGCTCACGGCGCGCGCGACGCGCGACATTTTCGTCACGCCGGCGCAGGGTCGCGGATTGCGTTACCGGCGCGCGGTTCACCAGGCGATGTCCGTCGGCGTTGAATCTCTCCCGATTCTTTCACTCATTACATTCTTCATTGGAGTAATTCTGGCGCTGCAGTCAGCGTACGAACTGCGGAGGTTCGGAGCGCTCGACCTGGTCGCGACCGCCGTGGCGATTTCGCTGACGCGCGAATTGGGCCCGCTGATGACTGCGATCGTGGTGATTGGACGCTCCGGTTCGGCGTTCGCGGCGGAAATCGGGACGATGAAGGTGAGTGAAGAGCTTGACGCGCTGGAAACGATGGCGCTCGATCCGGTGCGATTTCTTGTCGCGCCAAAACTCGTGGCCATGCTGCTGATGATGCCGTGCCTCACGACATGGGCCGACTTCATGGGAATCTCCGGCGGCGCGCTTTTTGGCGTGACGAGCGCGGGATTCACGGTTTCGAGTTATTTTCACGCGACGCTCAATGCGCTGCTGATTCGCGACATCGTGTCGGGCCTCATCAAGAGCGTGATGTTCGGCCTGGTAATCACGACAGTCGGGTGCCAGGAAGGATTTCTCACTGGGCTTGGATCCGAGCAGGTGGGGCGCTCGACGACAACGGCCGTCGTGAAATCTATTTTTCTGGTGATCGTGGTGGACTTTGTTTTTACAGCGCTTTTCTACGTGATGGGACCGGCTTAAACGACGGGGCATATAAACAGAAATGGCGAATCTGGATCGTGAATCCGCGCAGGGAGCGGTCGGCATTTCGGTAAAGGATTTGCGCGTCCGCTATGGCGAGCGTGAAATTCTTCACGGAATTACCTTCGATGTGCAGCCCGGCGAGACGCTGGTGATCCTGGGAGGCTCGGGATCAGGCAAGAGCACTTTATTGCGCACCCTTGTGGGACTCGAACGCGTGGCGAGCGGTGAGGTGTGGATCGCCGGCAAGAATCTGGCGACGATTTCCGAGCGGGAATTGGACGACCTGCGAAAGATGATTGGAATGTCGTTCCAGGGAGGCGCGCTGTTCGGCTCGATGAGCGTGGGCGAAAACGTTTCGTTGCCGCTTCGGGAACATAGCCCGCTCGATGAATCCACGATCGAAATCGTAGTGCGATTGAAGCTCGAACAAGTGGGGCTTTCGGGATATGAGGATTACATGCCCGCGCAATTGAGCGGCGGAATGAAGAAGCGCGCAGCGGTTGCACGCGCGCTGGCGATGGACCCGCAGATTCTGTTCTTCGACGAGCCGTCCGCGGGTCTCGACCCAATTATCGCGGCTGGGATCGACGACCTGATTTTGAAACTGAAGAAAGCGTTCAAGATGACGATAGTAGTGGTAACGCACGAACTGGCGAGCGCGTTTTTGATCGCCGACCGGATGCTCTTGATCGACCGCGGCGTGGTGGTCGCGAGCGGAACAAAAGAGGAGATGCAGGCGAGCAAATTGCCTCGCGTGCGGCAGTTCTTCGACCGCGTCCCTGAACCGGAATTGAAGGATGAAATGAGTTACTTGCAAATTCTCATCGGCGAGGAACCGACTGAACGCCGCTGAGCAAGCAGCAGGTTGCGGCATGGTATACTGCCGCACATTTTCGGGCGCTGGCGGATGGGCTGCCCGAGTTTGCAGTTGCAGGCGCAAGAGGGTGTGATGGATTCGAAACGCGAGCAAGCGTTCGTGGGCTTATTCGTTCTGGTAGCCGCTGCGCTTCTGATCATCGCTATATTTTCGATTTCCGGAATCTTCGGCAATCGTGGGCCGGAATTTCACGCGTACTTCAAGAACGCCGGCGGGCTCGGGCCCGGCACTCAAGTACGCTACGCTGGCGGCCCGCCAGTCGGCCGCGTAACTTCAGTGGCAAGCGACCCTCAAAATGCGGCAAGAATGGAAATTGATTTCCGGATGAAGCCGAGCGTGCCCGTGAAAACAGACAGCGTCGCGAAGATTGCGAGCCTGGGCGCTCTCGGCGATTACTTTCTCGAAATTGAGCCTGGCAGCGCCGGAGCGCCACTGGCAAAGTCTGGTAGTACTCTCAAATCAGTGGACTTTGTAGGACTCGATCAAATCGAAGCGGAGATTTCCGATCTTGGACCGCAGGCCACGCAACTTCTGCAAAGCCTCAACGCGCGGGTTAACGAGCTTCAAGTGACGATTGCGCGCGTGAACGATCTTCTCAGCCAGGAAAATCGCGCGAATGTCGCCTCGGCCATCGCTAACGTCAACGGATTGCTCGCGGAGAACCGGCCGGTAGTTCGTTCGACGCTGAAGCATCTGGATAGCACTAGCGCCAAGGCTGATCTGCTGCTCGACGACTTCAAGAAGACGTTGGCGAAAGCGAACGACGCAGTAGCGAATCTCGACTCGATACTCGCAGAAAACAGGCCCGAACTGCGCGACTCTATCAAAAAGCTGCACGAGGCGCTGATTTCCGCGGCGTCCGTCTCCGATCAACTCGACCACACACTGAGCGCCAACAGCGAAGACATTGACGAAGTGCTCGACAACATTCGGCACATCACCGAGAACTTGAAGGAATTCACGGACGCGATTAAGGAGAGGCCGTCCTCGCTCATTCGGTCTTCGTCGCCGAGAGAGCACCGGCCCGGAGGAGGAGAGAAACCGTGAATGGAGGCGCACTGAAACGAAGTTTATGCCCGGCACGACTTGCCTTGGCCCTGCTTGACTCGGCGCGAGTCGATTCCGCGAGAACCGAAAACGTGAGTACGAGACGTTGCACGCTTGGCGTCTCCATAGCGACTATCGCGGCTTGCATCATCCTCTCGTCCTGTGGCGCCATCACGCCGGTGAAGTATTACAGGCTCGATGTTGTGCCAAGCAGCGCGCCGGCTGCGAGCACGACGTACCCGGTAACATTGATTCTCGGGCAGATCACCGCGCCAGATCTTTTTCGCGACAACCGGCTGGTCTATAGCACAGGTTCGGTGCAGCTGGGAACGTACGACAACCAGCGCTGGGCCGAAGCACCGACGGAAATGATTGAAAACATGCTGATCCAATCGTTGCGTGCCTCCGGACAATACCGGACGGTAGAACGCGCTTCGAGCAGCGCGCGCGGCGATTACGTCTTGCGCGGGCATCTCTCGGCATTCAATGAAGTGGATACGCCGCAAGTGGCGGCACGATTTTCTCTTGTGTTGGAATTATACGACCGGAAATCGGGCAACGTCGTTTGGTCGCAGCCGTATTCACACGACGAGCCCGTGGGCACGAAGAATGTACCGTCCGTCGTCGAGGCGCTGCAGACGAATGTGCGTACGGGACTGCAACAACTCATAAGTTCCCTGAATCAATATTTCGCCTCTCAGGCGGCGCACTAGCGTTCCTGGCCCATTTGCTAATTCGATTCACCAGCCACGATGGCGAATTTTCGAAATACAAATCATAGGTATGCAAATAATCGGGTTGACACTCTTCCTGTCCCGTGATATTTCGAACCTATTCGTGCCTCAACGACTCAGTTGAGGCATTCGGATCCCACCGGACAGAGAGGCCAAGTTTCGACGGGATCCACAGCAACACCCACCCCGGGAGGTGGTAGCTGCAAGGCTGTCACCTCCCGCTACATTTCCACTCGAATGAAAAATTGGCGCGCGCGATCCTAACCTAACTAGGCCGGATGCCGCTGTAACGCGGAGACTTGGCGGGAGTATAATGCGCGCGGGTCGATCCCGGGGTGCTTGCCGTGCGAACCAAGGAGACACCTGTGGGTTTACAATTCTGCATTCGCCGTCATGAAGACGTGGTGATACTCGACCTTAGCGGCCGCATAACGATAGGCAACAGCAATGACGAGCTGAGCCGGGAGCTGCGATCGCTGGCGGATAACGAGTCGCGCAAAATTTTGGTAAATCTCAGTGAGGTTCCCCAGGTTGATAGCTCTGGAATCAGCACAATCGTGCGGACGTTCGTTACACTTCGGCGCGCAGGGGGGAGCCTGAAGCTGTTGCGGCCGACAGGGCATGTTCTCGACGTTCTCGACATCACACATTTGCTGCATACGATTCCTACCTTCGACGACGAAAGCAAGGCGCTCGAAAGCTTCCGCGAAGCTAAGGCATAATCCTGCGTCACGCCCTGTACGTTGGGCGCGCTCGTTCAATCCTTCGTTGAATCGGTAGTTGGTCTTGCGGTGTGCTTGGTGAAACCGGAGCGTCTAGGCGTTTTTCTTCAGTTCGTTGAGAACAAGTTTCGCGACATCTTTGAGTGTATCGAACACGCCTTGTCCCGTGATAGCGACACCTTCGAGAACAGGCTCGTCTTTCACCATGAGCTGCTTTTTCAGCTCATCCACCGGCAGGATATTCGGAAGATCGCGCTTGTTGAGCTGCAGCACATAGGGAATCGTGTTGAAGTCGAGGTTGTGATCGCGGAGGTGCTCGCGAAGGTTATCGAGCGTTTCCAGATTGGCGTCGAGCCGTTCTTCCTGCGAATCCGCGACGAAGACAACTCCATCGGCGCTTTTCAGAATCAGACGGCGGCTGGCTTCGTAAAACACCTGCCCAGGAACCGTGTAGAGATGGAATCGAGTCTTGAATCCGCGTACCGTGCCGAGATCGAGGGGCAGAAAATCGAAGAATAACGTGCGATCGGTTTCCGTCGCGAGGGAAACCATCTTTCCCTTTTGATTGGAGCCCGTATGCTCGTAGATCCATTGCAGATTGGCCGTCTTTCCGCCCAATCCGGGACCGTAATAAACGAGCTTGCAGTTGATTTCCCGCGCGGGAAAATTGATAAACGGCACGATTTCCTCAAAATTTAGTAGGCTCGCCCTTTATAGCACACCGCTTGCCCGCGGGCCAACGCGCCCCATCCCCTTCGCTTCTCAACAGATAATGCCAATTGCGCCACAGTTTGACTGGGTGACCATTTCCGTCGCAGCCGCTAACCGCATCCAGGATTCGAGTAAAGACTCACACTGGTCACATCGACGGGACTGAGATGCTCGCGAGGGCGCGGCGGTTTACTACGGGCTAGTTTCAGCATCAGTCTGCGTCGTGTAGGACGGGCCAGCGGGGACCTGGCGATAATCGCGATACCACGGGGCATGGTAGCGCATCAGGTTGGCAAAGCCGCGGCAGGGGTTCAGGAACGACATCGAGAACAGATAAAAGGGATTTGAGGTTCTTTGGTCGAGACGCCGGATGACGATCTTGTCCATATAATCTTCGGCGATCGCCCAGACCCAGCCCCCGACTGGCGTCACCACCAGGCCAACCGAGCCGGTGCCGTTCGTCCACTTCTTCGCGTCGTGGTCGTAATAGACATGTTGCCCTGTGTTTCCGAATGACGCTTCGCTGACCGGGCCTAACTTCCACTCCGCGCTGTAAATGGTGGACCATAGAAGAGCCCACAACCGCGAGTGCCAATAGGCTTTTGAGTTTTCGAATTGAAGCGTTTTCCCGCGAGGGTCGTTCTGGACGAAAATGTCCATCGAGATCGCGCCCATAATGGGATGGCCGACGTAATCGTCGAGTACCGGATTCGAGTCGTTCCAGCGGCTGAAACGGAATCCCGCGTCAGCCTGCATCCAGTTCTGAAACCAATGGCCGTGCGTGGTTGCGAACCAGATCCACTTGTTTGTCGAGAGATTCCAGACCTGTTCGACCGTAAGGTCCTCAGCCTGTTCGAGAAGCGCAGCTTTCCAGTGGAACTTACACGCCTTTCCGTCGAGCTCTCCCACCGCGCATTTCTGGCTGATCTTCAGCTCTTCCTCGGAGCGAAGCTTACGCACGTGGACTTCCGGGGAGGCTGCGATGGAGGTTGGTTCCGCGGCATCAAATGCGAGATTCGGTGGATTCGGTTTCGATGGCTCGAGAAGGAAATTATTATCGCGAGTTTGCCAGACGGGAATGAGGATATCCGCGGGCTGCGGGTTGGCGACGGCTTGTGCCTGCACGGAAAGCGGAGCAAGGCCGAGCAAGAAAGCCAAACTTGTTAAGAGACCCAGTTTCATCAGCCATTCCCAGCACAATCGCATCACGCTGAGCGATATCGAACCATCCGGAGGTTTCCCAGGTTGCAAGGCATTATAGGAGACGTGAAATCCTTATCCAAGGCTGCAGGAGGCTGGGCGTAGGCAATAAGCCAATTAGGCGGCTGAACTTGTGGCGGGGTGCTATTTTGTTTGATTCTCCCATTCAGTTTTAAGCAATTCGTAGAAGAGTAGAATGCGGCCGCGGCCGGGAATTTCCTCCTGACGTATGTATTTGAATCCGAATTTCTGCAAAATATGTTCTGACGCATCGTTCCCCTTCTCTACGTCAGCCAAAAGGCGGTCTGCGCGAACGCGAGTAAACGCGATCTCGATAAAAGCTCTTGCGGCCTCCGACGCGAGGCCCATTCGCCAGTAAGGTCGAGCAAGCATGTATCCCAGGTTTGCCTCTGCCGCATTTTTGCCGACCCTTACGCCGCAGGCGCCTATGTACTTCTCTTCTTTTTTGAGAATCGTGGCCCAAAGGCCAAAGGTAACAGTCGGGCGTCCGAGATACTCATTTCGAAAACGAAACTGCGCCTTTTCGAGAGGCCAAGCCTGCCCGCCCATGTATCGCCGGACTTCGGGGTCCGTATGCATGGCAATAAAATCGGTTTCATCCTGCGGCTCATGGGTCCGAAAAAGCAATCGCTCTGTCTCGAGAAAAATCATGTCACTATCGTTGGACGGTGCCGTCCATTCCCACGAGCTTTGGACATCGCGAAACCGATGCACGCTCCTGCAAGTATCGGCGGACCATGAATATCGCGAACAAATACCAGCGCTACCGCGCCGATTAGAATCACTGTACCCCCAAGATAAGCCTGCACCACCCTGCCCTTGTACAAGAGCCACATCGCAAGACTCCCGAGCAAGCCCCCGCCGGCGACCGAGGCCCCAGCGCCATAAGGTTGCCACGCGCACGCGACAAGCTCTCCAATCAAGCCGCATACAAAATAAAGAATCAACCATCGCCAGCTTCCCCAAACGCGTTCAGCAAGAATGCCAACGATGAGTATCACAGGAAAGTTAAAAGCAATCTGCCGCCACCCACCGGAATGGACAAATAAAGGTGTAATCAGACGCCACCATTGGCGCTGATCGAAAACCGACGGATTGCGCTCCAGCCAAAACAACAGCTGGGGAAAAACAAACTGCATGCCGGTGACAATGCCGGTTATCGCAAGAACAATAAGCGTCGCAATTGGCAGTTTAATGCGAGTCATTTGCATCACAAATCGGAGCGCGCTCGCATCTTTATCGACATGCGGCACTCGATGCGAGGCTATCGCATCGGAAATAGCTTTTCCACGAGTAGCTGGGCCGCTATAATTATTGTTTCCACTTGGCCCCCGGTCGCTGAGGGTTGGGGGCTGAGCGTGCCGTTGCTGGCCCTGCTGCCGGCCGTAGCCCGCTGAACGCGGAATAATCCTTCGAAAGAATCAGGAGTAAGTCATGGTCAAGGCAACACAACTGCGCCCAGGAATGATCATCCGCCACGAGGGCGAACTCTACACGATTTTCAGCGTGGATCACCGGACGCCCGGAAACAAGCGGGGCTCGATGCAAACGAGGATGCGCAGCTTGCGCAGCGGTTCAATGTTGGACTACCGGTTCCGCGCGGAAGAAACGCTCGAACGCGCGATACTCGATGACATCCAATTCGAGTATCTCTACAGTGAAGGCGATATTTATCATTTCATGAATTCCGAGAACTACGAGCAACTGTCCCTGCAGAAAGACATCCTCGGCGATTCGGTGAATTACCTGATCCCCAACATGCCGGTGAAGCTCGAGTTTTACGAAGGAAAAGCCATGGGCATCCTGCTGCCCGATACGGTTGACTTGAGGGTTGTTGACACCGAGCCGAGCATCCAGAAAGCTACCGCCAGCGCGGTGATGAAGTCGGCAAAGCTCGAGACCGGGCTCATCATCAACGTGCCGCCATTTGTCGGCAACGGCGACATGGTGAAAGTTGACACTGCCGAAGCCCGCTACATCCAACGCGTGCAGTAACAAATGAGCAGTCCAGCCGCGCAGGCTCATCCCGCTTCCGCGCTCAGTTCTGACGCGGGCTTTGATGAATTTTAGACTGCCGCTGAAGATTTCTGAGTGAAGACTCGCCGGAAGATGGCATCCACGTAGCGTAGTTGGCGGTTGAGATCGAATGTGTGTGCGAGGGCTTTCGCGTCGAGGAATTTCGCGATGCCGGGATCAACTGCTACGCGATCGCGGAAGCTGGTTTCTGATTCCCACGCAGCCATCGCATGCGCCTGCAGGGTCTTGTAAGCATCCTCGCGCGGCATTCCGTGTTCGACTAAATCCTGCAAAAGCTGCCCGGAATATACGAGGCCTTGAGTCGCGTCCAGATTGCGGCGCATGCGCTCGGGAAACACTTTCATGTTCGCGACGATGTCCGCCATTCGCGCTAGCATGTAATCCACAAGAATCGTGGAGTCGGGCAAAATGATGCGCTCCACAGAACTATGGGAAATGTCCCGCTCGTGCCATAGGGCGATATTTTCCATAGCCGCTACCGCATTGCCACGCACGACGCGCGCGAGGCCGCAAATCTGCTCGCAGCTAACGGGGTTTCGTTTATGCGGCATCGCCGAGCTGCCACGCTGCTCATCGCCAAACGGCTCTTCGGCCTCGCGAACTTCTGTGCGCTGGAGATGCCGGATCTCCGTGGCAATTCGCTCGAGTGATGCGGCAACAATCGCTAGCGTGGCGACATATTCGGCATGCCGGTCTCGTTCGATCACCTGAGATGTAATCCGCGCAACATCAAGTCCGAGCTTGCGGCAGATTTTCTCCTCAATTTCGGGACCCAGGTGCGAACAGTTTCCGACTGCGCCGGAAATCTTTCCGACAGCGATCTGTTTTGCCGCGGCACGGAAGCGTTCGAGATCCCGCCGATTCTCGGCCCACCAGTTCGCAATCTTCAGTCCAAACGTAATCGGCTCGGCATGAATGCCGTGCGTGCGGCCGATTTCAGGCGTCTCCTTGAATTCGTACGCGCGGCGCTCGAGGACGTCCCCCATGCGCTCGAGTCCCATCTCGATGAGCCGCGAGGCTTCGCGTATAACGAGCGCCTGCGCCGTATCCACCACGTCATTCGACGTCAACCCGTAGTGCAGCCAACCCGCCGTTTGCGGATGGCCGATGGACTCTCCGACGGCCATCGTGAAAGCGATGACGTCGTGCTTGACGCGTGCCTCGTGCGCATGAATCTGCGCGACATCCACGCGCGCGCGTTCACGCAAGCGCGCCGCGGCTTCGCGAGGCACAATATCAGCTTCCGCGAGCGCTTCGGTGGCAGCGAGTTCGACTTCGAGCCATTTCTGGAAGCGATTTTCGTCGCTCCAGACGCGGCCCATCTCAGCGCGCGTATAACGTGGTATCAACTCGCTTTCCCTTTCAAATTCAAGCCAATCTACCGCATGAATGAAAATCGAATTCTAGAAAAACGGGGGGAACTTCCCTGTTCCATAATAGCTGAAAGAGAGCCGGATAGCAGATAAACGAACGAGGAATTGGCAGCTGGATTTTTTCCGGGGGAAGGAGTTGGAGGGCAAGCGCGCGGCGGCGGGGGGTGGAACGCCGCGCAGGGCCGACAAGCCTGACGCCTCTCGAGGACGGGAGAGACGCGGCTTGAAAGATCGCTAAGCTGTGAGAAGACGGCTGAGAGGCCGGACGATATGGCTACCGCGGCGATCGAGCGGCGCCACTGGCCGGTTTGCCGGAACTAAGGCTGGACTGCCAACCATCGGTTCCTGCGCAACCTTCTCTTCTGACGGACTGCCATTCGCAAATAAGGCCGGCGTCTTGCGGATCAATTCAATGCGGCTGCGCACTTTGAACTTCACAAAGAGCGAAGATACATGGAATTTAACCGTGCGCTCTGAAATGCTGAGACGCGACGCAATCTCCTTATTGGCGAGATTTTCGAGAACGCCGTTGAGGACTTCTTTCTCACGGCGGCTAAGCCCGACCGGCGACGCAATGGCGCGGCCTGCATCCAGAAGCTGGCGCGCCTTCGACGTCACGCGCTCGAACAGGCTGCCAGCGGCTTTGACCATCACTTGATAATCGGTCGGAGCTTCACCCCGAACCAGACAGTGCATTGCGAGAAGACTGGCGGCTTCCTCCATCGGAAGCACTCCGTCGGTGCCAGCTCGAACCTGGAACCGCGCGGCGCCTGTTTCCTTTTCGCAGAATACGTACACTTGAGGTGTGCCGGAGTGGGACTGGAATTCACGGTGGACAATTGAAGCAGCAGCTTTACGAGACTTTTTCAGGGCGACCTCCCTGCTGCCAAGATTTAGATGCGAGGGGGAATGTCGAGAAGACCAGCGCCCGCCCTTTGTCAGACTGAGGCAAACCGTTCACTCAACCGCAGTTCTTAGCCAAACCTGCTATTTCTAGAGCATGCAGATTTGAAAAAGTGTATCGGCCCCCACGGACGACACCGAACCGCGTTAGGTACTAGAGCAATCCTAGTACCAGAATTGTCAAAACGAGATAAAAGTGAAAGCTGATGAATCTAAGGCCCCTTACGGAGGTGCTAAGGTATCTACCTGATTGAAACGCGTGTAGAGATTACTTGTGGCACGAAATTTTTCCATTACGAAACTCTTCCACATGCCACCTAACCTGTGCAAATCACAGCACTTTCGAGCGCGCCTTATATTCGACGGTCGAAACGCTGCCCGGCTACAGGAGCAGCGGCCCAAGAGGGGTGCGTTGCGATGCGAGCAGCAATTCGCCGCGAAATGCGCACTCGGTTGGGCGGCGATTTAATGCTTCCTCAGCGGAAAGGCGCGCGAGATCGGGTGTGTTGTTCTGCTCGGAGAGATGAGCGAGAACAACGTAGCGCGACCGTCCATCAAAGACTTCCGGATCGGCCAGAAAATCGCTGACTACGGTGTTCGAGAGATGCCCGGTGCGGCTCATCACGCGCTGCTTGATATACCATGGGTACGGGCCGACCTTGAGCATGTCGAGATCGTGATTCGATTCGAGAATCAGGCAATCGGATTCGCGCAGATGATGTTTCACCAGCTCGGGAAGATAGCCGAGATCGGTGACGATCGAAACTTTGATTCCGTTGGCGCGAAACGTGTAACCGACAGGATCCGCCGCATCATGAGGAATCGCGAACGCCGAGATTTCGATATCGCCAATCGTGAAGACATCTCCGGCGTGAATATGCTCGACGCGCGTCAGCTTCTTGCTGGCGCTCTCAGGAAGGCATTTTCGGATTTCGCGGTGCGTTGACTCGGTGAGATAAGCCGTTGCGTGCCACTGGTGGCTGATCTGCGGAAGGCCGCAAGAATGATCGGAATGCTCGTGAGAAATCAGGATGGCGTCAAGCCGTTCGGGCTTGATATTCGCAGCCTCCATTCGCCGCAGCAGTTCTTTGCGGTTGATTCCAGCGTCCACAAGGAGGCAGGTGCACTCCGTTTGGAGCAACGTTGCGTTGCCCGCGCTGCCGGACGCCAGAATAGAAACGCGAAACGAGATGCCGAACCTCGCAGTCTGTCGGAAACAGGCTCGCCGAGGATAATCGCAAAATGCCGCGCGTGCGTCAATGCTGTTCGTGTTAGTGCTAGTTAAGTTTTCGGTAAGCGCATTTTGTTCTAATCCGTCGACACAGGATCTGCGTTGCTATTTATTCCCATCGCTCGGTCGAGATTGAAGACGCTTGCGAACTTTAGGGATTCTGCACATATCTCACTCGATGGCAAAAACCGCATGAACGGTCGCGGTCTTTTCAATCTTTTGTGGAAGAAGCTCAAGCGTAACGCGCGGCACAAGCTTGTATCGGATGCTGGCCGTCGACGCGTTGACGGTTCCTAGCCCAAACAACTGGCGGGCGGTGTTGCTGGCATAAAGCAACGAGCCCGTCTTGGCGCCGAGTGCCTTAGCCATTTGGTCGGCCAGCTCGTGGGCCTTCGTTAGCGCGGAGATGTACGCTTTAGTTTCAAGGGCATCTGGATCGGCCATGTCCCAAGACGGATCACCCAGATCGTTCGCACCTGCGGCCACGGCGATATCCACGACTTTCGAAGCGTCGGCCGTAGTTACATGGACGGTCCATGATTGACGCGCGGTGAACTCACGATCTTTTCGTTGATCAGCGGGTATATTTTTCAAATCCTCTTCGGCAGTTCGGCTCATATTCTGGCTGTTCGTGACTATGTACTTTTTGGAAACTCCGGCGTCGAGCAGTGCACGGAGAATCCGATTGCTTACACGCACATTCTCTTCGTAAGTGGCATCGTGCGTGCGCCCGAAATTGAAATATCCGATGGCCAGTTGAGCGACATCCGCCACGCTGTCAGCTGAATTGGTCACTGTGACCTCGATCGTCTTGTTGTCTCGGTTCACCGCAACCTGCTGGGCACAGCAGACCGGAGCCAAAAAACCGACAGCCAGTGTTGAAAGGAGAACCAATCTCGTCATCGAATCACCTCAGAGTGTACGGCTTAGATAATATACCGCTTTAAATTATTACAATGAGGAAACCGAGCGGTCAGCAGGCGAGATCGGCGGGCGTTAGGTTGAAATCATCAATCGGGCCGAGGACCGTAGCAGCGATGCGCCCGGGGCGGAAGAATTCCTGCGCGACGTGCTGAATGTCCTCGCGCGTGACGGATTCGAGCTGAGAAATCAGCTCATCCACCGAGAAGAATCGCCCGAAATAAAGAAAGTGCCGCGCGATGTGGGCCATGCGCGAGCCGGTGGACTCCATCGAGAGCAGCAGCGCGCCTTTCAAATGATCTTTGGCGCGGCGGACCTCTTCTTCTGTAACCAGCTGATCTTTCAGGTTACGGAACTCCGCGAGCACAGATTGAATCAGGTGCGCCGTTTTGTCAGCGGCCGTCGCGCTATAAACGGACAGCATTCCCGCATCCTGGTAAGGATTCATCTCGCTGAAGATGGAATAAGCAAGTCCCTGCTTTTCGCGGATGTTTTGGAACAGTCGCGAGGACATTCCGCCGCCAAGCAAACTGTTCAGCAACGAGGCCGCAAATCGCCGCTTGTCAGCCATCGGAAAGGCCGCCACGCCGAGGCAAAGATGGACTTGTTCGAGCTCGCGTTTCGCGCGCAAAGTGACGCGCGGCTCAGGAGACGGCGCGATTTCAGGATGTCCGTTCGCTGACGGCTTGCGACTGGCGAAACGCGAGCCGACAAGATCGAGAAGTTGCGCGTGCGTGAGATTGCCCGCTGCCGTGATCACGATTTGGTTCGGCGCGTACCAGTGGCCGTACCAATCGCGCAACTTCGATCTATCGAACGCGCCCACCGTCTCGGCCGTGCCCAAAATCGGTTTCCCGAGCGCCTGCTTGTACCAGAAATTTTCGGAGAATAGCTCGTGGACCAGGTCTTCGGGATTGTCCAGTGCCATCTTGATCTCTTCCAGGATGACGGACTTCTCGCGCGTGATTTCTTCCTCGGCGAATTGCGGCGCGAGAACCAGATCGGCGAGGATGTCGAATGCGGCGGGCAAATGTTCGTCAATAATCCGCGTGTTGAAGCAAACGTGCTCTTTGGAGGTGAAGGCGTCGAGCATTCCGCCGATGCGATCGGCCTCGCGCGCAATGTCTTCGGCCGTGCGCCGCTCGGTTCCCTTAAACACCATGTGCTCGATGAAATGCGAGATGCCATTGAGATTGCTGGGCTCGCGCCTCGAACCATGTTGCAGCCATATGCCTACGGCGACGGACCGAACGTGAGGCATTTGTTCGGTGATTACGACAAGGCCATTTGACAGCGTAGTTTTTTCGACGTTACGCGGAGTCTCAGTCATTTTGTCTGTTGATTGTGGCACGAGCGCACCGGAAAGTCATATCGCAGCGCAAGAGCTCGTGGCGCCAATCATCTCTCTCGATCCAAATATTCCATCAGAGCCCGGAGGCTCCTGCCTCCGGGAATTGATTCAATCTCAGCGACGTGGTGAATTACAGAAGCTTTTCGTCAGGCGAGAGCTTGCCGTATTCGCTCGAATAATGCAGCGGAACATCCGAATACGCGCCCTTTTCGAGTGAATAAATTTCGCAGCTCGAATACGGCCGCGAATAGATGTGCAACGTAGCTGCACGGCCGCCGAATTCAGGCAGATTCAACACCTGATGCACCGGCTCTTCGGGCCGGACGACGCCCGGATGTTCGCCATCCATATCGTAAAAATCGGTCGGCACAAGCGAACATTTGCCATGCGGCGCATCGCGAGCTTCCACGCGGAAATTCTGCACGCGGAGCTTGCCGATCGGCACGGCCATCCAGCAGTTCTGGTCGCGGTGATTGTGAATGCGGCTCACGTGCCCTGATTCCCAGCAAAGAGCGATGACTTCGAAGAGTTCGCACTTGTAGATCAAATTGCGCGTGTAATGGCTCTTCGTGTAGAAGAGATACGGCGCGAGCGATTCCGGCAGAACCTGGTTCTCACGAATAAATTTCTCGACGCGCGGGAGCGTGAATTCCTCTTTGTGGATCGCGGTGAGTTTTTTCACCCAATCGTCAATATGAATCCGCTGAACGGCCGGCCGGTGTGCTCCGCGATCAGAACTTGTCGGCATGGCCGCATTATAACTCCGCTGGCGGAAGACGGCGTCGAAAAATGCGCTAAAACGCCCGTGTTATGATGGTTTCGAGCCTCGGCAATGACCTCTTCCGAAAACACGAAAAAATCGAACCTTCTCGGGAAATCACTCGAGGAATTGCGCGCTCTGTCTGTCTCGCTCGGCGAACCGGCCTATCGCGGCGGGCAGCTCTATCACGCGTTTTATGCCGAAAGGCAATTTGACGTCGCGGCGATGGCAAATCTGCCGGCTGTGTTCCGACAAAGATTGCAGGACACCACGCGAGTGGCGCTTCCGAGATTCCTGCGAAAGTATCCATCCGCAGACGGCACGATGCGATATGTCCTGGCAATTGACGCGCCGGATGAGGCATCAGCAAACGCCGAAACCACAATCGAGACTGTGTTCATGCCCGAGGAAAACCGACAAACCATCTGCGTTTCCACGCAGGCGGGCTGCGCAGTGGATTGCGGATTCTGCCTCACCGCGACGCTCGGACTGATCCGAAATATTTCCGCAGGAGAAATCCTGGGCCAGGTGCTGGTCGCGCTCGAAGACCATTGCGCCGAACTCAAACCGCGAACCAATATCGTGCTGATGGGACAGGGCGAGCCACTGTTGAACTATGAGGCGGTGATGGCCGCGCTGCGGATTCTGATGGATCCGAGAGGCATGGCGATTTCGGCGAAGCACGTCACGCTCTCGACCAGCGGCATCATTCCGGGAATTGAGCGCCTGGCGCTCGAGCCGGCGCGGCCGAAGCTGGCAATTTCGCTGAACGCGTCGAACGACGGGCAGCGAAACACGATCATGCCCATCAATCGAAAATATCCAATCGACAAGCTGCTTGATGCCTGCCGGCGATATCCACTGCGAACGTGGGAGCACCTGACATTCGAATACGTGCTCCTCGGCGGCTTCAACGATTCGCCCGAAGATGCCCGGCGCGTGGCGCGATTGCTCGCCAACATCCGCGTGAAAGTGAATTTGATTCCATGGAATCCCGGCAATCTTCCGTACAAACCTCCAGACGAGAATCGCATTGAAGAATTTCGCGGCATCCTCACGGAAAAAGATGTGCCCGCATTCGTGCGCTATTCGCGCGGACAAGACGTAATGGCAGCGTGCGGCCAATTAGCCTTGCTGGAGACAAATGGTGCACAATCGCTAGCCCAGATTTCGCTCTAAGAAACTTTCTGTTGTTGGCAAGCGGTTCATCGTAGCGCCGGCATCTTGCCGGCGTTTTTGGTTTTACGCCGCCGCCATGAAAAATCGCCGGCAAGATGCCGGCGCTACGAACGACCGCCTGCCGCCGTCGGGAATTGATCCCCCGTGGACGATTGCGGCGCGAACGCGCGGTCAATGCGATACAGAACGTAAGCCGTCGCAGCCCCAACCGGAATTGCCAGCCACCAACCTTCGTCGTAAGTGAAGCCGAGGCCGCCGGTAAGCGCGAATACCAATCCTGTGGGGAACATTCTCGGATGCGCGACTGCCATCGCGTTCCGGTTCCATCCGCCAATAGCCGCAACCAGTACGGCCGCGATCATTGCGCCGGCGGCTACCCAAATCGATGGGTGCTTCGGGCCTAGAAGAGCCGCACTGCGACGTAAGAGGAATCCAAAAATCAAAGCAGGCGCAAAACCCAGCATCAATGAAAAGAAATAGAAATACATGAGACGAACGGCAGCGGAAAAGTCGGCGCCAGCCAATGCATTTCGGTCTTTGACGCAGATGGCCACGCTCATGAAGAGACAACCGCAAATCCAGGCGGCGAGATAATAGGCGAGGCTACCGCGGCGCGTCATGGCTTGATCATAGGCTGTTCATGTTCGGATTGCGGACGGTCAAATCCGGCGCTGGACGTTGGGGAAATCGACCCACACTTTCACGCCGCAAAAATGCGAGCCTTCGGTGCAAATCGGAGAAGAAATTCCCGCACGCAAAACACACGGCGGACCAATATATCGCGCGAGTTCCGGAAAAACTTCGCGAACCTCGGCCACTTCTTCCATCGAAGCCTGATAAATCTCTTCCTGCGCGTTGAAGCAAGTGCGCATCGTCCATTTATGAAGTAGGTGCAGGAGCGAACCTGACTCGACGAGGCGAATCGCCTTGGCATTCGGCAGCAGATACAGCGCGAATTCGCGCGGCACGCCGCGATCGAGCAACTCGTTCTTCGCCGTCCACGCCGTCACCATGGCTTCCTCGTACACTTCACGGGCACGCGAATTCCCCGCAATCAACATCGGCATGATGAAATCCGGCGCCCGCGTATCCGCAAGCGTCAAGAGCGGCCGCGAGCCCGGCACCATTCGATGCCGCTGATTCTGGCTATCGCCCGTATGGCTGATTTTCTTCGCAAACGTGAAATTGGCATGCTGGAGCGCCCGCATGATCGGCGCGTGAACGCCGATATTCAGCGTCTCGCGCCGGTATGGATTTCGAGCGGGATTGAGCAGCCGGTCGATCGCCTCGGCATCGGGGCACTCAGCGACGGTCAATCCGGCAACGGCGCGATACGCTTCGGCCATTACCGGCGTGGCCCGCGGCGTGTAGTCCACCAGCTTCGAGGTCCGCCCGCCAAGCCGCGCATCGAATTCGCGCGCGAAGGCCTGGCCATCTGCCAGCGGAGGTTTCCATTCCGGCGGATCTTCCATGGGCTCGTTGTTGAACCGGTCGAAAAATTCAGGATCAATTTCTCGAACCGCGCTCACCATCGCGCCAATCACCTGGCGAGCCTCGGTCGGCGTATCCGAAGCCGCCTGCATGCGCCACAAACGATGGAGCACGATCCCGGAAACGGTGTGCACCATCGTCGTGAATGCCGCCACCGGAAGAACGTAACGCGCCACTTCAATCGCGCGCTTCTCCGACTGCTGCGCGACTTTTTTCACGCGCTTCGGATGCGACATATCGCTCACGTGCCATATGTCGCCGAGAATCTCCCGCGCATCCGGCTCGAGCAACGCGGAAAGTTCGCGATAATAATCCCAGGCGCGCGCGATAGCGCGTTCATAAATGGCGCGCTCGTCCGGGCCGAAGTGCGGGCGTTCGGGCGGAACGTACGCCTGCGCGCGATCGAGACGAACATAACGCTGGCTCTGCTGCTCGGAATTGTAGAAAGGATGCGCGTGCAGAAACGACCAAACAAACTGCCGGCTGATATTTTCGAGCCCGAATTCGAAATGCGCGTGCTGGTAAACGGTGTGATGCCCGCCGTAAAAAGTCGCCGCGCCGATATTCACGCGCTGCTTTTCGGTGATCTCTTCGGCGCCAATCAACCGCGTCGAGTAACAAGTCCTCGCGGCGGCAATCGCGGAATCGAGAGGGTGAGTGGACGCGTTGCGCAGCGTGACGCGCGGCTCGGCCGTTTCGACGAGCGACTCAGTAAATGCGCTGGAAGGTATGGGTGCAGGTGTCGCCATTGATGCCCGGCATTTTACACTGCCGTGCAACTCTGGTCAGCATCATGTGGAAATTTGTGCGTGATACTAATTCAGCCGTCCCCGCAGTGTTTCGTTCGGCATCATTCTCAAATGCAGTATGAGATGTAGCGCGGTGACCGATTGTGGCGCTAGACACACTTCGACGCCGTTCTGCTCGCAGCGAGGAACTGAAACCGGCGATCTTACTTCTTCATCGCCTTTTCGTATTTCTTATTGAACCGTTCGACGCGTCCCGCCGTATCAATGAGCTTCTGTTTGCCGGTGAAGAACGGATGGCAATTCGAGCAGATTTCCACACGAATCAGATCGCCCTTGAATGTCGAGCGAGTCTTGAACGTGTGAGCGCAGGCGCAATGCACGGTGACTTCGTGATAATCGGGATGAATTCCGGCTTTCATGAGGACAACTCCAATCCGTCCAGGCCGGTCTGCGCGGCGATTTCACGAACGCTGCAACTACAGCCGCGTCGCTAGGCCCAAGGACGAATCAGCATTATACGCGGAATTGTCAAATACGCGAAATCGGACCAAGCGCCAACGAGCGCACCAAGTGCCACAAGTCTGCCCTCCTCTGTAAGGTGCCAGCGGGGGAGACTAACGGCTGACCTTCGCCCCTGCAGCAGCTCCGGCAAGTCTCCTGCCGGGCACCACTGCAGGAATTCCGATGGCCACCGCCGATGCTCCATATAAAGCAATTGCGAGGAACCCCAGAATCGGCGTCCCGCCAATCATGACAAGATTCTCCAGCGCTCCGCCTACGACCGCGCCAAGAAGATTGACGCCGAGCGCATGAGCCGGCTGCGAAACATCCTTAAAGCTGCGCGAAAACACTAATCCCGAGAAAAACACCGGCAGCCCGACCATTACGGCAGCCGCCAAGATTTTCTCGGCGCCGGAAAGTCCACTCAGAATGGTATACGGCAGAATCATCCCGGCCGCGAGAAGGCAAAAAAGAACGATGTAAGCAAACTTGCGCGAGATCGCCTGAAACGATATGAGCGCGTTAGCAAGCAGCCCCATCAAGAGAAACGCGGCGATGACCACCGCATTCACCACCCATGTGGATCCAAACAAGAGAGAGAGTTCGGTGACTCCCTTGGTTTCGAGCAGCATGAAGCCCGCGCCCAAAAAGAACATATGCAGGTCCTGCGGCGCCGTAAGTCCGCGAAGCGAAACATTCCGGCGCAGCAAGCCGATGGCAATGTAAAGGAACAATAAAAGCACGCTGTAGATTGAGAACGGTATGGTTCGAGACTTGAGATATAGGAATGGCCAGTGATCAGTCGAGAGCAATGCTCCGCTGTGATTCGCTTCGAACTCATCGCTGATTTCCGGAAAATCAGCACTGGCGGCCAGGTTGTTTCGGTTTCCTTCGATGTAGACCACACCGGTTTGGTCGTAGCCAGTGAAATAAGCGAGTGGCGGCTGTTCGAATGCTCTTGCCAGCGTCGCGTAGATGCGGTCTCCGAGAAACGACTTTCCCGCGCTGTATGCCAGCACCAACGTGCCACCGGTCGCCAGCAGATTTCGCGCCTCGCGAAAACTTTCGAGCGTGTAAACGTAATTGTCCAGCCGAACCGAAGACATGCTTGTTAACAACGTATGAGAGTCGAGATACCCGAACACGATGAGGTTGTATCTCTGATTCGTCTTCTTGAAGAATGCTCGGGCATCATCGGTGAACACGGTGACACGCGCTGAATCGTAGGGATGTTCAGGGTGATACTTCCTGCCTAGCTTCAAGATGACAGGATCAATTTCCACCGCGTCCACATGCGTTGCCCCATGCCGAAGCGCAGCGGCAACGTCATTGCCAGTCCCTGCTCCCACCACCAATACCCGGCCGGGATTCGGCATCAGCTTGTAGGGAAGCTCATAAGTTGCAAATGCCGAATGATTCGGCTCGAAATCCGGGAAACGCGAAACGAAATCATTCGATAAATCGAGCATCTTCTGGTGGTAGTCATGGTTGACGTCAACGAGGTATGCCGCGGGGCGTTGCCATCCCTGGGGAGGTGGAACTTCGGCCACGGAAATTCGGTAATACGGCGACCAATACGCGCCGGGCTGCGCTATCGCGATACAGCCGACGATCAACACGAATGCGACAAGCGCGACTCGATCCCGGATGAAAAAAGGCAGCGCTGCGAGAAATCCAATCAGCACCCAAATTGCCGGCGGCAGCCCCAGAAATGAAATTAAAGTGAATACGAGAATGCCGGCCAAGCTGCCCGCGAGATTGATTCCATACCCGCGAAGAGGTGTCTCATCCGAGAGCAACTGCCCGACGATTCCGCCAAGGACCTCGAAGAATGCCACGACGAGATACATCATGCCGGGAACAACCACCAGGTACTCGACGATGGTAAGAAACTGCACCACGCCGGACCAGGATCCCGAAGACACGTGCACCGCGTCTCCCGCAAGAACATAGTCGCTCATCGGAGGCGTGACGTGCGTCAACCTGAGCGGAGACGCAAAAGCGATCAGAAGAAATATGGCCGCGGCGATTAGCGGGAAAAATCGCCTTAATTTTTCGGGCGGCTTTCCGATCAGCATGCCCAGTCCGATGCCGAAGAAACTCGCGATCAGCGGGAGATTCTTGAGGTAGGCGAATGTGCGTATTTCCGAGGACAGATAACGGATGATGACAAGTTCAAAATATAAGGCTAGAAAACTGGCCAGGAAGAGCAATGCCCCGGCCTTTCGGATTTCGGCATCGTCTCTTCGCAAATCAACACGTATCCCAGCCAAGGAGTCACTCTCCAATCCGATTGCCGAACATGAGCATCAGGATACGAACGAGCAGCCCATCCGGACGTGTCCACCATCAGCAGGCATTGTATAGGCCTTGCGAAGGCTGACGCGAAGTGGTGGCAGTATCGGAACATGGAGCACGGCCGAGAACTCGTTCGGAAGTTCTTCGTTTGAATCGAACATCAGCGCGACGCCGCCGTAGCTGAGGTCAAGAACCGTAGCTGTCTTGGACGGCATATCGAGAACAGCATGTGCCTTTGTTCCTGAGAGAGAAACGCGTTCCCATTTGCGCGGGTGCGGATGCATCTGCGTCGGCTTGGGCTTCGCGGCTGCAGGATTTGCAGGTCGAGGAATCGAAGGTGCAGGACGTGCAGCTGCAGGAATCGAAGGCGCCTCAACTCCAGTTGGCGGAGGCGGAGCGTACGCCGGAGGCGTCGGGGACTCGCGACGCGCCGGAGGAACCTCGCGTGATGACGGAACTTCACGCAACTGCGACGGAACTTCGCGCGGCGGTGCGGAAGCCGTGGAAACCACAAAGTGCGCAGGTGCTGGCGGCTCGACCGGAGTCACGCGCGTTGTATGCCCTGACTGTTTGAGCGCGTAAAGCCGCTCATCCGCAACCTGAACAAGATTTTCCTTGGTATCCGCATCCTGCGGATAGACAGCCATTCCAAAGTCGAGGGTCGCTGCCACTTTCAGTTTCAGCGGCGCCACTTCGTTTTCAAAATTGTTGCGAACGCGGCGGCAGAGCGTAGCTGCCTGCTCGGGATCCGTTTGCGGCAACACTAGCGCAAATTCATCTCCGCCAATGCGGAACGCGAAGTCGGATACGCGCAGCGTCTTACGCAAATTGTTTGCAGCCAGCTGAAGGACTTGATCGCCCTTCATGTGGCCGTACTTGTCATTGATTTCTTTCAAGCGATGGAGATCGAATAAGACCACGGCCAGAAGTCCGTTATAGCGTTTCGCGCGATTGAGTTCTTTGTCGCAAGTCTCATCGAACAGACGCCGGTTGTAGAGGCCCGTGAGCCCGTCAGTCGCGGCATTGATTTGCAGCTTGCGGTACGCATCGTATTCGAGCAGGACCGGAACCTGGAGAAAATGCGATGCGCCAAGTACATCCACCAGCGCCGTTTTCAGCGCGACGCGACGGCCCAGCGCTGCCGAAAATTCTTTCTGACGATCAATAATATTTGACCACGCCTGCGTGCACTGCGCTTCATCGAGCTCCAATTGTGTAAACGACTTGAAGAAACGCTGCAGGAATGGCCCGCGGACGGAATCTTCCAGGCCCGCGAGGGTCTCTGCCAACAAGTCGAGAAAACAATCTTCCGCCGACGGCTTTTGCGCCGTCTCACTGGGCTGGGGCATTTGGAGTTTTGCTCCGCGCGCTCGCGACAACTATTCGACTAACTGCGGGGGCGCACCTTGTATCAGCAAGCGCGAGTCCAAGGCAAGGAAAAACCGGAGGGTTTGAGGAGGCGGCTAACTGCTTGAAAATTCAGAGCGCCGTAACGCGTGCATGCAAATAATATCGTTTTGAGAGGACGGATCGAATGTCAATGAGCAAACCGCTTCCACTCTCCGCCGATTTTCGCCGAAGCCTCGAGTTCGAGTACTGTGAGTCCCGTTTAATCGATTTAATCGAGCGGTTATACGCGGTTAATCGAGCGGACGAACAAACTGCACGCCGATGAGATGAATATCGCCGACTTCTTTCTGTCGGATCACGCGCGCCGAAATCGGCGCCATCGAAGCAGGAACGAGTCCCGAGTTCGAGACCGAAGGGGTCGGCACAGTCAGCGTCACCATCCCCAACTTGAGTAGTGGTCGCGGAAGCGTCAGGTATGCGCCAGTCGCGCTGATATCCAGAGTCTTGGCGAGTTCGATAAAGTCTTCGCCGTAGGCGTCAGTTCCTCGAACGAACATGGGAATCTGAAGGTGCAGCCGGCTTGCGTGCCTCCGGTCCGCGTTGCCTAGTTCGATAGCGCGATCGCTAGCAAGGTTCTTTTCCATCACCATTTTTTAGTACCCCGGTAGTAGTACTTTAACCTCCCGCAATTCAATGGCAAGACGCTCTACGGAAAGTACTCAAAGCGTAACCATATGATATGAAAGTGGTTGGATTACCTTCGCGCAGTCTCATTTTGAACATTAGGAACGCACACGCCTCATTCAAGCTAAATCGTTTCCCATTGTGTGCAAAAGTAGAACTTATTTACCATTGACACCTCCGGAGGCGTTTGCCACGATGCCCAAAGGCTGAGGGCCTTTCCCCCTCTCGTGCAGCCGCGCAAGCGTCCTGAAGCTTTCTATACGTCGGGCGATGTAGTTCAGGAGGATCAGTGTCCAAGCAAGCCCAAGCAGAACCACCATCCCAAGCCATGACCTTGCTGGGGGTTATGGCCAGCCTCCTTGACGCGATGGACCGGCCATTGCTTGTGGCCGACCGCGTCGGCACTGTTCTCTTTGCGAACGTCCACGCGCAGGATCGCCTCACTGCCGGCGGTTTTCCTCCATCCGACCAACTCAATCTCTTTCGCGACCTTTTGAAAGCCGACGCCCGAAGTATTCTCGGCCAACTGGAGCATGGAGAGCAGGAAGTGGTCTTGCCGGTAGTTACGAGCGACGGCGAGACCCACGTGAAAATTCGTTGGCTGCCGGAACCGGACTGGCTGGTCACCTACATTGACGCTTCGGCCGTCGATCGCGCCGTGCCTGCATCCGGCGAGGACATGGCACAAACGGTTCACGAGTTGATGCAGGAGCGCGAAATCACCTACCGCAACCTGCTTGCCGCGTATTTGCGCTTGCAGGAAGTCAATCGCCAAAAAACGGTATTCCTCGCATCGGCCGCTCACGAGTTGAAGACGCCGTTGGCCGTAATGAAGGGATACTACGATCTATTGCTCTCTTGCTCTCTCGGAAAACTCAGCGAGAAGCAGCGCGAAATTCTCGAGGAATCAAAAGAGAGTTGCGACCGCCTGGTGCGCGTCGTGTCCATGTTCTTGAATTATTCCGCGCTCGAGAGCGGCAAGCTCGTCCTTCAGCTTCGCGAAAACGATCTCCGCGATTGCATCAACGATGTCGTCTTGCGCTGGCAGGATTCGTTTCAAAAGTCGCGTGTCCGTCTCAAGACTCATATTTCGAAGGATCTTCCGCGCCTCAATTTCGACTATCCGAAACTCCAGCAGTGTATCGCGAATCTCGTGGACAACGCCCTAAAGCACACGCCAACCGACGGTTGCGTAACAGTCAGAGCCGAGCCCCATTTCTGGGAGCGCCGGATCGCGGAAGTTGTTCCACGGGCTGAGCGTCGCCGCGAGCGTGAAAGCCGTGTAAACAGCGTGCTCGTCACCGTCTCCGACACCGGCGTCGGCATCGCCGCGGAATTTCACCAGGAAATTTTCGAGGAATTTGTGCGCGTGGATCCCTCGTCTGCAGGAATGGGCTTGGGCCTCGCGATCACTAAGCGATTGATTCAAGCGCATCGCGGGAAAATTTGGGTGGATAGTCTTCCGGGATCCGGCAGCGCATTCTCATTTCTCCTGCCGACGAATCTTGAATAAAGGAACCATATATGGCGCAAACGGTTTCGAGCGAGGAAAATAGGGAAATGGAAACTAAAGAACGAATTCTGATCGTTGACGACGAACCCAGCATACGAAAATATCTGCAAACGCTTCTCGAAGTAGACGGCTTCGACGTTAGTACAGTCACCAACGGCAAAGATGCCGTGGAAACCGTGACTCGCGGCGATAAACCAGACTTCATCATCCTTGACGTGCTGATGCCTGAAATGAACGGGCTCGAAACCTTGCGCGCACTGATGCAGGTGGATCGCTCGCTGAACATCATCATGCTTTCTTGCTCGAATGAAGTGGGCACGGTCGTCGAGGCCATTCGCCTCGGCGCGCACGATTACCTTACCAAGCCTTTCGAAAAGCCCGAACTCGATGCAGCGCTTCTCAAATGCCGCCAGAAAATGCACCTGAGCGCCGAAAACAAAGCTCTGCGTGAATACTGCGACCAGCTGACCGAAGACATGTCGTTCCTGGCTTCCAGCCCGCAGATGCTCAAAATCCGCCAGCACATTCTGCAAATCGCGCCGGTGGATGTTCCGGTATTCATCAGCGGCGAGAGCGGAGTCGGCAAGGAAGTTGTCGCGCGAATGATTCATCTTCGCTCCACGCGCCGCCAGCAGCCGTTCGTCAAGGTCAATTGCGCGGCGCTGCCCGGCGAGCTTTTGGAGTCCGAACTCTTCGGCTACGAACAGGGCGCATTCACCGGTGCCGTTCGCGCCAAGCCCGGCAAATTCGAGCTCGCCAACAAGGGCACTATCTTTCTCGACGAAATCGCCGAAATGAGTCCGCACCTTCAGGCCAAGCTCCTGCACGTCCTGCAGGACAATCAATACTCACGCCTCGGCGGACGCAGCGTCATCAACACTGACGTCCGCGTTCTCGCCGCAACCAACATGCACGTCCAGGAAGCCATGCAATCGGGCCGCTTCCGCGAGGATCTCTATTACCGGCTGAACGTCCTCTCGATTCACATTCCGCCGCTGCGCGAGCGCACCACGGAAATTCCGCTTCTCTTCCAGCATTTTTTGCTGAAGTACAGCGAAAAATTCCAGAAGACCATGCCCGAGCCTTCCACGCATCTTCTCGAAGCAGCAATGCGCTATCAATGGCCCGGCAATTTGCGCGAGCTCGAAAATTTCACCAAGCGCTATGTGATTCTCGAAGACGAAGAAGGCAGCTTCCGCGAATTGCTCGAAATGACCACGGCGCAGCAACGACTTTCGCCGCAGCCGGACACGACGACTCCGACGCGCGAGCAAGGCGGCCTGAAAGCGCTCGTGCGCGGCTTGAAAGATGAAGCCGAAGCAGAAGCCATCGCGCAAGCGCTCGAAAAAACACGCTGGTGCCGCAAAGACGCTGCGAAAATGCTTGGCATCAGCTACAAAGCGCTTCTGTACAAAATGCGACAATTCAATTTGGATTCCGGCCGCGGTTCGCGCGCTGTGCCGGCCGCTCCCGCAACGCGGACCGAGTAGTACCGGAAGCTGCGAAAAAACTGCGATTGCAATCTATTGCCTATTCAGGGCACACGACTGAAGAAAAAGTCTATTCACCAACCGGGTTGCTCGCTAATATGCGTCGCCAGGGGAGTGACCTGAAGTGGCACGATTGACGCGCGGTGATGGGTCAGAACTTGACCGCGAGTCAGTCAATCAGGCTTCCCTATCATTGCAATGGGTTTGGGCGAACCCGACTCAATCTTGTAAGCCAAGCAGCAGCGACATAAAGCGTCTGGCGTTTGTGCAGACTTGAAATCGCGTGTTGATTTTATTTGGTGCCAAGATTGCTGACCCCTTCTAGGGGAATTTGCGCCCGATCTCGGTTTGAGGGGAGCATGCTGGAATGACAGAGCGTCGCACCGCACGACGTTACGACTTATCTCTGCCAGTCCTCGTCCGCCTGCCGATCAATCGTGAGCCCGGTTCCCACAACGGCCAGACTCGCGATATTTCGACGCGCGGTGTTTATTTCATCATGACCAAGGACATGGCGCCAGGTACCGAACTCGATTTCACATTGACGTTGCCGGCCGAAATTACCCGCGGAACCGAAGTTTTTGTCCGCGCGCACGGGCGAGTGGTGCGCGTGGATAAGCGGCAAGATGAAGAGCACGAAAGCGTCGGCATCGCTGCTGTAATCGAGCGTTACGATATTATCCGGGGCAAGACCGCTTAGCGAAATCTTCGCGGTCTCTCCCCGGGCCCAGCCCTCTACTTTTTGTTCCGCATCACGATCTAATCAACCATTCGGGATTGAATCACCGTCGTTTCGCTTCAGCGCCCTTTGCCGAAGAATTTTCGATTGCGCCTGCATGCGCTTCGGAATTAGGATGGCCGCCTATCGACGCCTAGGCTTATTGAAGGAGGACTTCCTATGAAAGTCGCAGACATAATCGCCTCCCGCAAAGAAGTCTATTCCATCAGCGAGGAAGCCACGGTATATGACGCGGCGCGCTATCTGCGCGAGCGCGGCGTGCGCGCGGCCGGCGTCGTCAACAAAGAAGGCAAACTCATCGGCGTGGTATCGCAAAGCGACGTCTCCGACAAAGTGGCCGCGGAGAACAAATGCCCAGCCTGGATGCGGGTTTCAGAGATCATGTCTCCGAAGCTCGTATCGGTGCCGCCGGAAGCGCCGCTTGATGCTTGCCTGCAGCTCATGGAAAAATTCGGCATTTATCATTTGCTCGTTGTGGGCGATAAATCGCAATTCCACGGCATGATTTCTGTCAGCGACTTGCTCGCCGTTATCGCGTCCGATGAAAAGGCGCGAGCGGACCTCCTCGAAGATCTGATCTTTCCGAAGCGATAGCGCTGGTTCAAATTATCACCTCAAAAGTTGCCTGTAATTGAGGGCGAAGGCCCTGCAATTTTGTCTCGATTAGAACCTACCTCGGGTGTTTGTTTTGTTTGAGTTACGGCGATTTCTAATAAATTCCAGTCTCGATTAGAAAGGAGTGGCTTCCTCAGCCACGACCCCTCTCCCGAGACTCTCAGCGCGCGCCGGTTTTTGGATAAATTGGCGAAAGCCTTAAAGCGGCCCGTCCGACGACGAGCCCTACAGAGGCCCGGAATCCGACTTAGTGCAGGGCCTCACCATTTACGGCGCTATTTCAAATTGCTGTAACGAACCTAGCAGACGCGAGTCGAGCGCGCAAATGGCAAATTCGTAAGGGTTATAGTACGAGGGCCGAAAGTCCTCACCTCTGAAGAGGTGAGCTACATTTTGGACTACATTCGATGTGCATGCTTTTCCTTTTGGCCGGGAACGCGATTTCCGGGTATTGAACCTCTTTTCCTCGAAAATCATGGTTGAGTGAGCTCGTCGGGACGTACTCCCGGGATTTCGAGGTAGTCCTATAACTACCTTGTATCTAATTGTAAACGGGTTGCTTAACGAAGCTTACTGGCGAGCTCGCCTGTCATGGGCCGTTTCTACCCATTTGGCGGGAGGAGTGCACTGATGATGGCGGACGGAAGAGCGCGAGGCTTGCGGATCTACCATGCAAGCATCGCAAATCCAAGGAGTTGGGCGGCAAATGGCTGTGGATAGCATCGTAGACGGTTTCGCATCGAGCAAAGGACAGGACGCGCCTCCGGGCAGCGTCGTCTTTGGTTCGTCTGAAGCGATGCGTCCAATCCGGCTCAAGGTCGAAAAGGTTGCGGGCACTAACATACCCGTTCTGATTCAGGGTGAGAGCGGCACGGGGAAAGAAGTTGTCGCTCGGCTCATTCACCAGCTTTCTCCGGTAGCGAGTGGGCCATTCGTCAAAGTGAACTGCGCGGCGATTCCCGGCACGTTGCTTGAAAGCGAGCTTTTTGGCTTTCGCAAGGGCGCCTTCACGGGCGCTTACAATACGAAGCCTGGCCGCGTGGAAATGGCGGACGGCGGCACGCTATTCCTCGACGAACTTGGCGAGCTTGATTCTTCGCTGCAGGCAAAACTTCTGCAATTCCTTCAGGACGGGCAATTCTGTTCGATCGGGGATCAGGAAGAGAAACGCGTGGAAGCGCGCGTGATTTGCGCCACGAACCGGCGCCTCGAAGATGAAATCGAAGCGGGGCGATTCCGCGCCGATCTGTTCTATCGCATCAACGTCATTAGCCTTCATCTTCCGAGGCTGCGCGATCGCCGCGAAGATATTCCCCGGCTCATCGAATTTTTCCTCGCACAGTTCAATACGCGCTTTCAGCGCAGTGCTCCATCGCCATCGCGCGAACTCATCCAGTCGTTTCAGGAATCCGAGTGGCCCGGCAATATCCGCGAGCTGGAAAATCGCGTCGCCCGCTACGTCATTCTGGGCGGCGAAGACGCGTTTCGCAGCGAGTCAGCGCCCGCGCGTCCGGCGCTTCGCCCGATCCAATTCTCCGAAAATGGCACGATTCCGCTGAAGCGAATCGCCAAGCAGGCTGTCCGCGAAATGGAGCGCGACCTCATTCTCAAAGTTCTCCAGGCTAATCACTGGAACAGGCGCAAGACCGCGCAAGTGCTGGCCATCAGCTATCGCGCGTTGATTTACAAAATTCGTGAAGCAGGCCTTTCACAACGGCAGAATCGTAAACCCGCAGCAGGACCAGCGGGCGGCGAAGGCACCGCGGCGTAGAGCGTTCGCGACACAGTTATTCCCTCTCAGGAATAGTGAACGGTTCGACGGAAGTGATGGGGCGCGAAGTTTGCGTTTCGTTACTTCCGTTTTGCCGTTCGTCCAAGCCATCCGCGCGGTAAGACGAGGGCAAGATGCCCGCGCCACGAAACTGGCGACATTGGGCATACAACTGCGTTTTAGCGACCATTCGGTGCGTCTGTGGCTCCATTGAGACAATACAGCTAGCCCCGTTTGGCTCAGCCGATTAAACTTAATATGCCGCAGTATTTTCGCGGGAACCTGAATGAGTGACAGAACACAACGCCGGCAGGCTCTTTTTGACGCGCTCGAGAGGCGAATTCTCGTCCTCGACGGCGCCATGGGGACTATGGTGCAGCAACAGAACCTCTCCGCCGCGGACTTCGGAGGGTCGTTCCTTGAAGGCTGCAACGAAGTGCTGGTGCGGACGCGGCCGGACGTGATTCTTGGCATCCATCGAGGCTACCTCGAAGCCGGCGCGGATATCATCGAGACAGATTCGTTCGGCAGCACTCGTATCGTTCTCGCGGAGTACGGGCTCGAAAACGAAACTGTGGAGCTGAATCGCAAAGCGGCCGAGCTCGCGCGACAGGCAGCCGATGAATATTCAACGCCGGAGCGGCCGCGCTGGGTGGCGGGCTCGATCGGCCCAACCACAAAAGCGATTTCCGTTACCGGCGGCGTGACCTTCGATCAGTTGCGCGAAAATTTCTACGAACAGGGGAAGGCGCTGGTCGAGGGCGGCGCAGACATTCTGGTGATCGAAACGAGCCAGGACACGCGCAACATCAAAGCGGCGTTGCTGGGAATCGAGCGGGCGAAAAAGGAACTGGGCTTCGATATTCCCGTGATGGTTTCGGGCACGATCGAGCCGATGGGAACGATGCTCGCGGGTCAAACAATTGACGCTTTGTGGTCATCCATATCCAATGCGAAATTGCTTTCGATCGGTCTGAACTGCGCCACCGGGCCGGAATTCATGACGGATCACATTCGCACGCTCAGCGAAATCGCGTCGACGCGAGTATCGTGCTATCCAAACGCTGGCTTGCCGCGGGAGGACGGCACGTATCTGGAATCGCCCGAAACTCTCACGACGCAACTGGCGCGATTTGTGGATCATGGTTGGTTGAACATCGTGGGCGGCTGCTGCGGTACCACACCAGCTCACATCAAAGCGCTGGCGGCGATGGTGAAAGGCAAAGAGCCGCGTCGTGTTCCGGCGCCCAAACATCAGGCGCTTTATTCGGGTATTGAACTCGTGGAAGCAGACGACTCGAACCGGCCGCTTCTGGTGGGCGAGCGGACGAACGTGATCGGCTCGCGGGCATTCAAAGATCTCGTCAACGCTGAGAAATGGGAAGAGGCCGGCGAAATTGCCCGGCGCCAGGTGCGCAATGGCGCGCAAGTGATTGACGTCTGCCTGCAAAGCAGCGAACGCGACGAAGCAAAAGATATTCCGCCGTTTTACGAGAGCCTCATCCGCAAGACCAAGGCGCCCATCATGATTGACACTACCGATCCGGCGTCGGTGGAACTCGCGCTCACCTACTGCCAGGGCAAGAGCATCATCAACTCGATCAATCTTGAGGATGGCGAAGATAAGTTCGAGCGCATCTGCCCGCTTGCGCGCGCATTCGGTGCCGCGCTTGTGGTTGGCTGCATTGACGAAGACAAATTGCAAGCGCAGGCGTTCACGCGCGAACGGAAGCTTGCCGTCGCTGAGCGCTCGGTTCGGTTGCTTGAGACGAAATATGGCATCCCGGTCGAGAACGCCATCATTGATCCGCTGGTTTTCCCGTGCGCCACTGGCGATGAGAACTACATTGGCGGCGCCGTGGAAACGATCGAAGCGATTCGCCTGATCAAAGAAAAGATTCCCGGCGTGAAAACGATTCTGGGAATTTCGAATATCTCGTTTGGTCTTCCGGCATCGGCGCGCGAAGTGGTTAACTCCGTTTTTCTCTACTACTGCACGAAAGCAGGCCTCGATCTGGCCATTGTGAATACGGAAAAAATCGAACGCTTCGCTTCCATTCCCGAAGAAGAGCGGCGCCTTGCGGAAAATCTGCTGTTCAACACGCCGCCTGCCGACGTTCCGGGCACGCATCCGCACGCCGCCGCGCTCGAAGCGGTTCCTGATGATTGGCGACAGCAGAGCCGTGAGCAGAAAATCGCCGTCAATCAATTTCACATCGCGGCCGTCACCGACCATTTTCGAACCACGAAGAAAGTGAAGAAACTCGCCGCGGACTTGCCGCTCGATCAGCGCCTCGCGACGTACATCATTGAAGGCAGCCAGGACGGCCTGATTGCCGATCTCGACCTCAAGCTCGCCGAAAATAAATCGCCGCTCGAAATCATCAATGGCCCGCTCATGACCGGCATGACCGAAGTCGGGCGGCTCTTCAACAACAACGAGCTTATCGTCGCGGAAGTGCTGCAGTCGGCCGAGTCCATGAAGAAAGCGGTGAGCCATCTCGAGCGGTTCATGGAGAAATCCGAAACTAGCCGGCGCGGAAAAATCGTGCTGGCCACGGTGAAGGGAGACGTCCACGACATCGGGAAAAATCTCGTGGAAATCATTCTTTCGAATAATGGCTACGAAGTGGTGAATCTGGGCATCAAAGTTCCGCCGGAAGAATTGATCCACGCCTGCCAGGAGCATTCGCCCGACGCCATCGGGCTCTCCGGCTTGCTGGTGAAAAGCGCGCAGCAAATGGTGATCACGGCGGGCGATCTTCGCGATGCTGGTATCGAGTTGCCGCTGCTTGTGGGCGGCGCGGCGCTTTCCGATAAATTCACGCGATCGAAAATTGCGCCGAGCTACGCGGGTTTGACGCTTTACGCCAAAGACGCAATGACCGGGCTGCGCCTGATGAACGAAATCATGGATCCTTCGCAGCGCGAACAGTTGACGGTCTCGGTTACTGCGACGATGGCGTCGCCATCCGGCAACGGTGCCGAGCCGGCTCGAGTTGCCGTAGGCGAAGCGCGCAGCTCGCGCTTGCGCACCGATATTCCCATTCCGCCGGCGCCGTATCTCGATCGCAAGGCTCGCACTTTGCCGATGCTCGCGGAAATCTGGACGTACATCAATCCTTACATGCTGTACGGCCGCAATCTCGGTTTCAAAGGCAATTTTGCTAATGCGCTTCACGAACGCGACGCGCTCGCGCTGGAACTTTTTCACAAGATGGAAGAAGTGAAGCACGACGTGGCGAAATGGTTGAAGCCGCGCGCCGTCTGGCAATTTCTCGAAGCCGAACGCGACGGAAATTCAATTCACTTATATTCGCCAGGTGCTGCCGCTCCAATTCATACGTTCCGCTTCGGCCGCCAAGCGAAAACCGATGGCCTCTGCCTCAGCGATTACGTTCTCGACGCCGAAGAGGGACGCCGCGATCACATCGTTCTTTTCGTGGTGACAGCGGGCGAAAATGTGCGCGAGCGTGTGGAAGAAGCGAAAGTTGCTGGCGAATATTTCAAAGCTCACGCCACGCAAGCGCTCGCAACTGAGACCGCGGAAGCATGCGCCGAATGGCTCCATCGCCGGATTCGCGAAGAATGGGGATTCCCTGATCCGCCCGCGATGACGATGCAGGAGCGATTCACTTCGAAATATCGCGGCAAGCGTTATAGTTTTGGCTACGGCGCGTGCCCCAACATGGACGATCAACAGGGCATCTGGAAGCTGCTGCATCCGGAAGAAATCGGCGTTCATCTCACCGAGGGAATGATGATGGAGCCGGAGGCGAGCGTCAGCGCGCTTGTTTTCCATCATCCGGATTGCGCTTACTTCACGGTGAGCGAAGAAATCGAATCGGTGCCGGCTAAACTCGATCCCGTAGAATCGTTCTAGATCGCAATGCGCGGCGTCTTGCATTTATTCCCTCGCCGCCGGAAAATTGCGGCATGGCACATGAATTCAGCACGTCGTACATTCAGGATTCGCTCAGCCTCTTCCGCTATTACAAGCGGCTCGCCGAACGAGCCATGGAACAAGCTCCCGATGATGCGCTTTTCGCGTCGCTCGACGCGGAATCAAATTCCATCGCGGTAATTGTCAAGCACATGTCGGGCAACATGCGTTCGCGCTGGACGGACTTTCTTACTTCCGACGGCGAGAAGCCCGATCGCAATCGCGATTCTGAATTCGAAACTCCGCCGACTACTCGGGGCGAGCTGCTTGAAAAATGGGAAGAAGGGTGGGGCTACCTATTTGCCGCGCTTGAACCGCTGGGCGATGAGGACACTGCGAGAACGGTGACGATTCGATCCGAGCCGCATTCCGTGATGCAAGCGATCAATCGCCAGGTCGCGCATTACTCTTATCATATCGGGCAGATTGTGTTTCTTGCGAAGCATTTCGCTGGCGGCAATTGGCGCGCGATCACTGTGCCTCGCGGCAAATCTACGCAATTCACCGCTGATGTGAAGGAAGGGCGAGCGTCGCAGCGGTAATGGGCGTGGCGCTAATAGGCGCTACGCTCGCGAATGCTCGCTTCCGCCCTCGCTATTTCTTCTTCGGCGGGAGATATTTTTTATCGATGCTCGCCACGACGACGTAATTCGGGTCCACCATCTCCGTCAAATGCGTTTTGCCGACCTGCGAAAGCAATTCGTACGCATCGAGCTCGGAGAGGCCGTAATCGGCGTGAATCCACGAGACAAGTTGCGTGAACGCAATGCGCAATGCATCGTCCACCGGCCGGTAAATTCCCGCAGCCATGATTTCGTGCTCGTTTTCGAAGCGCGGCCATTCAATCGCCTTGCCCTTAATCAGCCGCACGCGCAGACGAACTTTCAGAGGCACCTCGATCGCCGTGCCCGCCACTTCGCCATCGCCCATCGCTGCGTGGCCGTCGCCCATGTAGAGCAGCGCGCCCGGCACATTCACCGGCAAGTAGAGCGTGTTGCCGACGCTGACTTCGGGCGCGTCCATATTTCCGCCGAACTCCGCCGGCACGACCGAGCTGCGAACTTCACCGTCCGATGGCGCCACGCCGATGCAACCGAGGAAAATGTGAAGCGCGATGGTTGTCGAGAAATCTGAATCGAGCGCGTGGAAGGTGGCGGTGTTGGACGCGTGGTCAATCGGATAAAACCAAATGCGCTCCGGCAGCGGCGGATTCAGCATGGGCGTGTAATTCGTAGAATTCAGCGCGCCGAATCCTGGAGCAAACGCGCCAACGCCTTGAGTGCCGTTTACTTCGAGATTCAGAATGTCGATCGCTAGCGTGTCGCCGGGCTGCGCGCCATCAATTTGAAACGGGCCGGTTGGTGGATTGTCGCCCTTGACGAGGCTCAGCGGATCGCCGGGCTTCTTGATGACATCGCCGAAGCAATCGAGCGTGTTGGTTTCGAGAATGTCGCCCGAATGTAGATGCTCGACAGGCGGCGCGGGACCGTAAACATATTTCACCACGTCAATCGTGGCGTGATATTGCACTACTCGCGCAGATGAGCCGTCGGCGTTGCTGCTTTGCGCAAACGCAATCGCTGGCGCGCAGAGCGTCGCGGCCGTAACGGCAGTGAGCGGAATTAATTTTAGTCTCATGGGCGTCCTTTCGTTCGAGTAACGTCCGTTCTTTCGGATAAATCGATGCTCGATGCGCTCGAAGCGCGATGTGGAAATGCATCTATTGCTTTTTTTGTTCTGCGTCGCTGCTCAAAAGTATTTTCATCACATCAGTGGCGAGTGGTCCGGCGTCCAGGGAATCCATGTTTATCAGCACGATCACACCGAGACGCTTTTCAGGCACAAGCATCATCATCGTGGCAGTTCCTTGCTGGCCGCCGCTGTGGCCGACGTCCAAAACGCCCAACGAGTGGCCAGTGCCCCATCCGAGTGCATAGCCGCTCGTTGAACCATCTGCGGCCTTTTGCGGAGTCCACATGACGTCGCGGGTCGCGCGCGCGACCAATCGATCATTTAGAATCGCGATTTCAAATCGCGCCATGTCGTCCGCCGAGGAAAGCCATCCGCCGCCGGGAATTTTGTAACTCGAATCCATAAATTCCGCGTTCTGAACGGCGCCCGATTTGTCCTTCGTGTAAAATCTTGTGCGATTGTGAATGATGGCGAAGCGATCGTCCGCTCGCGTGTGAGTCATGCCGGCGGGCTCGAAAATATGCTCGCGAATGTAATCCACATATTTTTCGCCGGATGCGCCTTCAATCGCGCAGCCGACCAGCGTGTAACCCATCGTCGAATAATTAAATTTTGTGCCGGGCTGCGCGACTAGAGGATCGTTCGCGAAAAACTGAATGCCTGCGGTGATCGTATCGTCGAAGTGACGCGTATTCCCGATTTCAGGATCATCCTGCGTGCCGGACTTGTAATGACGGATGCCACCGAGGTGGCCTAGCAGCTCGCGTGTTGTGATCGGCCATTGTTTCTGCGGGAATGCGGGACAATATTTTTGGATGGGAGCGTCGAGGTCCAGCTTCTTTTGTTCCCAAAGTTGCATCGCGCCCGTAGCGGTAATCGGCTTTGAGATTGAGCCGAGGCGGTAGAGCGTGGCCGACGTGGCAGCGACGTGATTCTCCAGATCCGCGAAACCAAAACCTGATGACCACACAAATTCGCCATTCTCGACCACTGCGACTGAAATTCCTGGGGCGTGGGATGACGCCATAAATTTCGAAATCACTGATTCAATCTGCTTCTGCTGCTCAGAACTAAGCTTTGCCTCTTGCGCAATTACGATCTGCGTCGTCGTGCCTACGACTACGAGCGCAACGATTACCAAAAATGCCAAATATTTATTTTTCATCAAGTAGTCGCATCGCAGAGGCATTTTTCCTCCTTCGGAAGTGACTTGATTCGGCGCCCAGTATAAGTCTTAATGTCTTTTGTTGGCTGCATCACAGCGGAGGAAATTATGCCGTGGTATGTGTATCTCGCTCACTTCTTCGGAGGCGCTTTTCTGGTGAACGCCGTTCCGCACTTCACTTGCGGGGTGACCGGCCGGCCGTTTCCGTCTCCGTTCGCTTCGCCTCCGGGCAAAGGTTTGTCCTCGCCGCTCGTCAACGTGATATGGGGCAGCTTCAACTTCGCGATTGCATATCTGCTTGTGTACCGCGTAGGAGAGTTCGACCTACATCAAGCAATAAATGTTCTCGTCCTCGCAGCTGGCGGCCTATTGATGGGAATTCAGCTGGCTACCTGGTTTGGCCGTTCTTCCCAGGGCCGGTAGTGTCGCAATTTGAAAAAGGGCTCCTCGACCCGAGACCGTGTACGATTCTACGCTGGGAGGTGAAATCCATGGCGACGGCTACAGGCTGCAAGCATCTCAGTGAAATTCGAGACGTCAAGCCCAGCGGCAAGGGCTGCAAGGAATGCTTGGAGATGGGCGACACGTGGGTCCATCTGCGGTTGTGCCTGATCTGCGGGCACGTCGGCTGCTGCGATTCTTCAAAGAACAAACATGCCACCAAGCATTTTCACGCGACGAAACACCCGATCATTCAATCCTTTGAGCCCGGTGAAAACTGGCGGTGGTGCTACGTAGATGAACTCATGATGGATTGAGCCGCGTGTCGAGCTGATGAAGGCAATTTGCCAACGCAGAATCACGACGCTATACAAAGGAGTATGACGCCATGGGATCGAATGCTGGCGCTGCCGCTGGAACTCGCGATGCCTGGCCCGCACTGCCCCTAAAAGATTGGGAGAGCACGCGGGCCACACTGCACATGTGGACGCAGATGGCTGGGAAAATCCGCCTGGCGCTCAGCCCGAATATCAATCATTGCTGGGGCGTTGCCCTTTACGTGAATTCGCGCGGCCTGACTACATCCGCAATTCCTTATGGGGATTCGTCGTTCGACATGCAATTCGATTTTATCGAACACCAATTGATCGTCACAAAAAATGACGGCGCCACGCGAACCATCGAACTCGGACCCAAATCCGTTGCTGATTTTTACGCCGAACTGAAAGCGATGCTGGAATCGCTGGGCATCGACGTAAAAATCTGGCCGATGCCCGTGGAAATCGCGGATCCCATTCGGTTCGACCAGGATCACACTCACGCGTCCTACGATCGCGAATATGTCGGCCGGTTCTGGCGCGTGCTCCTCTCTGCGGACGAGGTGCTCAAGGAATTTCGCGCGGATTTTATCGGCAAGGCCAGTCCCGTGCATTTTTTCTGGGGCAGCTTCGATCTCGCCGCGACACGATTTTCCGGACGTCGCGCGCCGGAACGCCCGGGCGCCGATAAAGTCACCAAGGAGGCTTATTCGCACGAAGTGATCAGTGTGGGCTTTTGGCCGGGCAACGGCGAAGGCACCGATGCAGCCTTCTATGCCTACGCGGCGCCCGAGCCCGCCGGTTTTTCAACAGCGAAAATAATTCCCGCCGCCGCGTCCTACAACGCAAAAATGTCCGAATACTTCTTGCCCTACGACGAAGTGCGAAAATCAGCTTCACCGCGGCAAGCTCTGCTCGATTTTGCGGAGTCCACGTACGTCGCCGGAGCAACGCTGGGGAATTGGGATCGAGCGGCGTTAGAACGATCTCCGGCGGCAAAGTGAGTGGCTCGGAGAAGTTTGCACAAAAATAAGAAGTTTGAACTCCCTGGCGATCACGAAGATTTGCGAGCTGGATCGGTTAGGTCGAGTTCGAGGAAAGCCGTCCCAGGAATTCGACTCTCGTAATAAGGAGCAATCGCGCGAAACCCGAGCTCCGCATAAAGCGCCCGCGCCGCCGTCATGTTCGGAAGCGTGTCGAGCCGAATCGCGCGATACCCTGCCCGCCGCGCTTCACCCAAAGCTGCTTCAATCAGCCGCCTTCCCACCCCAGCGCCCCTCCACCTTGGACGCACGTACAACCGCTTCATCTCGCACACGCCATCACCCAGCGGCCGCATGGCCACGCACCCCGCAGCCTCATCGCCCGCGGAATCCCCCGCGAAAGCGAGCATCAATGCCCCCGCAGGCGCAGCATAGTCCCCAGGCAGGCCCGCCAACTGCTCCTCAAAGCCCTGGAAACCGAGGTCAAAGCCGAGCGAATCCCCATACTCGCGCATCAATTGGCGAGCCAAATCGAGGTCCTTAAGCCCTAAAACCGTCCGAATCGTGGTTTCGGTAGCCAGGTTCCCACCTCTGCAATGCCCGGAGACCAGCAGCCTGCTCCTACGCTGGAGCCTCCTTCAAGAGCCATATTGGCGAGCCCAAGCGCGCCACGCTCCCCGCCCGGCCCATGCCGTCCATCAGCCAAATCCTTTGAATCCTTCATCTTGCAGCCGGCATCTAATGAGTCAGCGATAATTTATCCGTCCCACTCTTAAACGGATAGCAACTATCAAAAGAATGCTTACCCGGCTGTAATCATAGAGCGGCTATAGTGTAGTAGTAGTACCAAGGTACGAAGCCGTTGTTATCCGCAATCGTAAGGAAGGAGCGTTCGAAATGGTTAAGCAGTACATCCTGGCGAGTGACTTCGACCAAACCCTGAGTTTCAACGATTCAGGGACTTTATTGGCTGAGTCTATAGGTGCGTCGGGTTTTGACAAAAAGGTAGCCGGCCTCTCTCAAATCCACCTGGTTCAGCAAGGCGCCGAACTCGCCTACCTGATCCTTCATGACCCTGATTTTCGCAAGGTTCGCCGCGACGATCTGATTGCCGCGGGCAAGCTCGTCCGACTGAAGCAAAATGTGGCCCAATTCGCACGCCTGCTCGATCATCTCGGCGAGGGCTACAAATTTCATTTCTGCGTCATCTCGGCCGCGCCGCAGGAAATCGTGCAGTCGGCTCTGGAAGGGATTGTTCCGCCCGAACGCATTTTTGGAACCAAATTTGTTTACGACGATGCAACCGGCGAAGTCCAATCCATCGTTCGCGCCTCGGCCGGATGGGGAAAAGTCGCCGTGCTCGAAGAACAGCGCTCGAAGCTCCATCTCAGCCCCGATTGCGTCATCTATGTGGGCGACGGCAGCTCGGATCTGCCGGTGATGATGCACGTCAATCAAAGCGACGGTCTCACGATTGCCGTCTCCGAGAACGAATACATTACGCGTGTCGCCAAGCGCACCGTGCTCAGCGACAACGCGATGAGCGTCCTCGTTCCCGTGCTTGAAGATGTTCTCCGCTGGGATTCGACACGCATCCGCAGCTTGTTCGCGTCGCAAGGGCTTGCAGTGCGCGATTGGGATAAGCGCCGGACTGATACGCTCTCCATTCACGCGTTCAGCGAATCGTTTGAAGCCGCGGAAAATCGGCCGTAACGCAAACTCCAAACTCACATCACATAGCTTTTGCGGATTGCGCATCGCCGGGCACCTTGCCCCGGCGATTGGCGGTTTTGCGTTCACTCGAACGCGCCTCTACGTCCTTTCTGCGTCGTTCGCTGTCATCGGACAATTCGGTTGCTCTGGCTCGCACGTTTGTATACAAACGTCCCGATGCGCGCCTCGCAAGCGCAACCGGAGATAGCCAAATGGCTCACGACGAAGCTGCAAAATCCTCGCCAGCGACAAAACTCGTAATCCGCAACATCGGCATCATTCTTAGCGGCGATCTGGGCCAGCCGATTTTCGATGCCGACACCGTCATCTCCGTTAACGGAAAAATTTCTGCCGTCGGAAAGGAAAGAGATCTCGACACCGGCGGCGCAACAACGACCATTGATGCCAACGGATCCACTCTGGCTCCCGGCCTCATTGACAGCCACGTTCATCCGGTGGCCGGCGATTGGACGCCGCGCCAAAATCAAATCGGCTGGATTGATAGCTGCCTGCACGGTGGCGTAACCACGATGATTTCAGCCGGCGAAGTGCATACGCCGGGAAGGCCGCGCGATGTCGTCGGACTGAAGGCGATGGCCATCACCGCTCAACGTTCCTTCGCGGCACTAAGGCCGAGCGGCGTCAAAGTTCACGCGGGCGCGCCGGTGATCGAGCACGGCATGGTCGAAGAGGATTTCAAATCTCTCGCGGAGGCTGGCGTGAAGCTGCTCGGCGAAGTTGGACTCGGCAGCGTGAAAGATGGAGAAACCGCGCGGCAAATGGTCGCGTGGGCGCGCAAGTACGGCATTCAAAGCACAATTCATACTGGCGGCCCGTCGATTCCCGGCTCGAGCTTGATTGACAAGGATATCGTCCTCGCGGCCGACACGGACGTCATCGGCCACATCAACGGCGGCCACACTGCGCTGCCTGACGAGCAAATCACTGCGCTTTGCGAGCAATCGCCGCGCGGTCTCGAGATTGTTCACAATGGCAACGAGCGCGCCGCTCTGCTGACGCTGAGACTCGCGACAGAATTGAAGCAACTCGATCGCGTAATTCTCGGCACCGACGCGCCCGCCGGCTCCGGTGTTCAGCCGCTCGGAATCATTCGCCTAATCTCGATGCTCTCGTCGCTCGGCGAAGTCCCCGCAGAAATCGCATTCTGCTTCGCCACAGGAAACACGGCGAAATTGCGCAAGCTCGATTGCGGCATCATCGAAACGGGACGCGCCGCTGATTTTGTTTTCTTGGATTACGCGCAGCACTCGGCAGGAAAATCACTTCTCGAAAGCGTGCGCCTAGGCGACTTGCCCGGAATCGGAATGACGATTATCGACGGCGTAGTCCGCTCAGAGCGCAGCCGCAACACCCCGCCCGCTACCAGACTCCCCAAGGTCATCTGAAACGAACAACCTCGAATCAAGTTAATGGGCTATTACGCCGAACCGGCACTTGTAGCGCCCGGCTTCCGCGATTTGTGCGTCCCGACTCGGTCGGGAAGCCGGGCAGCCTTTGACTTCTTTTCACGCGAAGAAAAATCACCGCAACCCATCTTCGCCTTTGATTTCTTCCTTCTTCAATCCACCCACCCGCGCCAGCGGCCGCCCGCTATCCGTCACCGCGACGGCAACCATAATTTCATTCGCGCGCGGCGCATCGTTAATCCGCACTTCCATCCCGTCAAAATGACTGCGCACAAAGGCCGCATCTTTGTGTCCCAGCGGAATATCGAGCGCCACACCGAGCCCGCCGCGTTTCTTCGAAGATGGAATCAGAGCCGCTCCTTTGCCGAGAGCTTTTCGGACAGGCGCGCCCAATTTCGGATGCAAAATCGCGGCCGCATGTTCGAGCTCGCCGTTCTCGCCCACCGCGGCTGCTTTGCCGTAGCTTTCGACGGACGTTCCTGCTATTCCAAGCGCGGCGACTGCCCGTTCCGTCAGTAAGCCGCCTAATTCTTCGCCGATGTTGATTAACTCGCTGAGATCTTCGACGAACTTTCCCGCGCATGGATTCTCGATCACGGCAACTGCGGCAGCGCGCCGCGTGGGCGGCTCGATCGCGCGTCCCATCTCGCTTCGGGTCTCTTCAACGAACGTAACCAGCTTTCGGATTTTTACTTTTCCAGTCGCCGTCATCGCAGGCCGTCCTCTCCCTTGATCTCCGACGCTTTCAAACCGCCGACACGCGCATGAACGCGCGGCCCCGTGGTCATCACCAGCGCGAGCAGAATTTCATCCGCGCGCGGCCCATCTGCCAATCCAACTTCCATCGAATCGAAGTGGCTGCGAACGTATGACGCGTTAATGTGCGTGATGGGAATATCGAGCCGCGCGCCCGGCCCTCCAACTTTTTTCGACGACGCGACAATCGCTTTCGCGCCACCAAGAATTTCGCGCATTGCATATCCGCCGGGAACATGCCACAGCGCCCCGTGTTCCAGCTCGCCAGCCGCGCCGACAATGGCGCCTTTGCCGTAGCCTTCAACAACGTGAGAATTGCCGCCGAGCGCGGCGACGAGTGTCTTCGCCATCTCAAGCCCAAGCGGCTTTAGGTCATCCATAAACCCAGCAATGTCAGCGACATATGAGCCGGAGAATGGATTTGTGATAATGGCCAGCGCCGCTGCTCGGCGCGGTGGAACGGCAACCGCGGGCCCGCCCTCGTGAAAAATTTCTTCCACGACCGTCACGAATTTTCGCACTCTAACTTCCAGCAACGACCATCCTCCTCAGATTTTCATCCGATGACGCGGCCAAAAATCTACAGTTCTCGCGCCGCGAGTAAACAACGCGAGTTTCTCCCTGAAGGCAAATCGCAACGGCAACTGCGAGTCCTTGAGCGATGCATTCGTCAGCCGTGGCCACTCCCGACGCAAGAGCAATATCAATTTCGGGAGCGGCAAGCTCACCAACATCGCGAGTGACGAGCCGCTCGCCAAGATCATTGTCTGGAGCAATCTCGCAAGCCGCCAAGCGCGCGATCGCCGGATGCCCAGGCAAATTCACCGCGTTGGCGATAATCGTGGCCGCTGCGTCAGCTATCGCGGCGCGATCTGCGAGTACCGTCACCGCATCGGCGATGCCCAGCGAAAAGCTTCGCCCGCGCCATCCGCTCGTCGCAATTCCGCGCACACGATCACTCGCTTCGAGTCGCACAGTGCCAAATAACGAAGGCCGGTCCGGCCGTTCGATCATGCCGATTCGAAAATTCTCTCCAGTCGAAAGATGAATCGCGATGTCGCCGCCGTCATTCACGTACGCTCGCGAAAGCGAAGCAGCTTCTGTCATCACCTGCAGAATTTCCTCGGCCACAGCGCCGGCCACAGCGGCCATCGGCGTAATAAACATTTTTGCCGCGAACGGCGCAACAGCCTCCCCCATTCTGCGCGCCACGGGTCCTGAAAGTTGCGGCCCGTCTACTCGCGCAGCCGCGCGCAAAAGCGGCAACTCGCAGCACAATTCATCGAGAACCGTGACAAATCGCCGCGCCGCCGCGCGATACGCCGCTTCGATTTCCGCGCGTTCGCCGAATGCTTCCACGATCAAATCAATCGGACCATCGTGCAAATGCAATCGGCGATTGTCCGGCAAAAAACGAACGACCGGCGGCTCTCTCATCGCTTCGCCACCCTCGGAGAATCCGCGTCAAGCAGGCGGGATTTTACCGGCCCGGACTCAATCGGGACGGACTTTACGGGCGCGGGACTATTCGATA
>DATBYF010000060.1:0-26135 GCA_036513895.1 Candidatus Acidiferrales bacterium
TACAAACGCTCCGAGATTGCATTTCGTGCCGCCGATGTCGCCGGCAAGGATCAATCCTTCACTCATCCGTTTACCAAAGACGGCTCGGCGTAAATTCTGCAGTCAGTTCGAGAATGCGCCGGTAGTAGTCCTTCTGTGCCAGTTCGGCGGCTGCGTCCTCGTTCACGATAAAGGTGACATCAGGATGAAGTTGAAGCGCCGACGCCGTGACGGATGCGGTGATCGGCCCTTCAATCGCGCGCCCCACGGCATTTGCCTTCGACGAGCCCGCAGCCAACAAAACAATTCTTCGTGCCTCAAGGATCGTGCCGATACCCACAGTAATTGCGCACTTGGGCATTTCTTCGGCCGAAGCGAAAAATTTGCGATTGTCTTCGAGCGTCTCCTGAGTCAGCGCCTTCAGCCGCGTTCGGGAGCCCAGGCTGGACGCCGGCTCGTTGAATCCGATGTGTCCATTGCGGCCGATGCCGAGGATTTGCAGATCAATGCCGCCGGCCTTGCGAATGGAATCTTCATAGGACGCGCAATACTCATCGTAGTTGCTCTGTCGTGTTCCGTCGGGAATGTGAATGTTCTTCGGATTCACGTTGATGTGGCGAAAGAGATTTTGTTGCATGAAGTATCGAAAACTCTGCGGATGCTCCGCCGTCAGTCCGACGTATTCGTCGAGGTTGAATGTAACCACTTGCGAGAAATCCAAGCCTTCTTCACGGTGCATCCGCGCGAGTTCAGCATAAACGCCTATCGTCGTAGCCCCAGTCGCCAGGCCAAGCGTCAGCGACGGCTCTCGACGCACTGCGCTCGCAATAATCCGCGCTGCTTCGCGGTTCAGCTCATCGCGACTCGATTTGAGCATTACAAGCATTTGAGCTTTTCTGTCCGATTTGCGATGACGGCACAACTCCAACGAAAACGATAAAGCCTAACATGCAACCGTATGAGGATTTCAACTACTCACTGCAGGCGGGAGAATTGTCTCAGCGGCTGGCGTGCCCAGCGGGCGCGCTCACTCAATTCCGAGACGGTGTTGCATTTCCTCGAGCGAGGTGCCCTTCGTTTCCGGATAGAACAACATCACCACAAAGAATTGCACCACCATCATGGCTGCGAAGAAAACGAACGGAGATGCACTGGAGTTCTTGGCCAGCACCGGAAACGTGCCGGAAATTATCGCGTTCATGATCCAGTGTGCAGAACTTCCAACGCTTTGCCCTTTGCTCCGTACACGATTCGGAAATACTTCACTGATATAAACCCAGATCACCGAGCCCTGCGAGATCGCAAAGAAAGCGATGTAGGCGACGAGCAGCCACAAGAGATATTGCTGGTGCTGGTTTGTGTAAAACACTCCCGCGACGCCGCTGAGGCACGCGACCAGCCCCACCGATCCAATCAGCAAAAGGGTTTTACGGCCAAGTTTGTCAATCAGCGTCATCCCGACAATTGTCGCGATGAGGTTCATCGCGCCGATAACAACAGCCTGAAGATTCGCGGAAATGCTGTTGAAACCGGCGTAGCGAAAAATATCGTTCAGGTAATAGAGAATCGCGTTGATACCGGAGAGTTGATTGAACGCCCCGATCGTGATCGCCAGGAAAATCGGCAAGCGGTATTTCCACGAGAAAAGGCGTTCGGCTTTCTGCGAACGCTCCAGATGGATGGAATCAACGATTTCCGCAAGCTCGGCTTCAGGCGCGGGCGAGCCAATTAGTTGAAGCACAGTCCGCGCTTCATCAACTCGATTCTGCGTGACCAGCCACCGCGGGCTGCGTGGAATTCCGAAGAGCATGACGAGAAATAAAATCGCGGGCACTGCGGCGACCCCCAACTGCCAACGCCATTCGATTGCGCCCAGTTGAAGCCGCGCCACGCAGTAATTCGAAAAATAAGCCAGAAGAATTCCGATGACCACGTTTATCTGAAAAAGTCCCACCAGACGCCCGCGCCATTTTGCCGGCGCCAGTTCTGCGATGTACACAGGCCCAAGAACCGATGATCCTCCGATTCCTAGCCCGCCGATGAACCGGAACACGACGAGCGACGGCCAATTCCATGCAAACGCGCAGCCGAGCGCGGAAATGATGTATAGCAGAGCCATGATCCGCAGCGCCTCGCGCCCTCCCAATCGCTGGCCGATGATGCCGGACGTCATGGAGCCGATCACGGTGCCCCACAGCGCAATAGACACCGTCAATCCCAATGCTCCCGCGGTCAGGTTGTAGGCGATTGTGAGCGAATGCGTCGTGCCGGCGATGACGGCTGTATCGAAGCCGAAGAGCAAACCGCCCAGCGCTCCGACAATCGTCGCCTTAATTAAATATGCATTCAGTTTCATTCGGGCTCGCAGAACTGTGCCGCGCAATATACATGATTTAGAGCCTGATTTCGCGCCGATTCCGTGTTCGATCGCGTTCCACTATCTACGATCCGCCGTTCTAGCTCTATAATTCGCGCGACCGCTGTCCTGCACCAGAATGGCTGCGGTTAAGCGAGGACGCCGTGATGCCAGCCCGCACAGTCCCAAAATTCCCGGCCAGTAAATTCTGGATTGTGCTGTTAAACGTCGCGCTCGTTTTCTTTGCTCTCGCTGCGTCGGCACATGCACAGTCCGTCCAGTCCGTGCGGGAGCCCTCGACTTCGACCCAACATGCAATCGCCCAACTCGCGGCGTTGAACGAACTGCCAGCGGCCAACTGGAGATACCACGTCGGCGATGTTGCGCACGGCGAAGCTATAGATCTCGACGACAAGAATTGGGAAGCCGTACGAGGCGACTCGCACGCTCCAAACGAAGCCGTCTGGTATCGCCGCTGGATTGAAGTCCCGAAGACACTTGATGGCTACGACCTCACCGGCGCTCGAATCTGGTTTCAATTCGAGGCCGACGCCAACGGCCCCATGCCGCAAATCATTTACTTCAACGGCCGGCGAGTCGCGATGGGCGACGACTTGGAGCCAATCGTTCTCTTCGACCAAGCGTCGCCCGGCGATCGAGCGCTCGTCGCCGTAAAACTTTTGCACACAGTGGACCGCAAATACTTCGCGGGCGCGCACGCCCGAATCGAGTTCAAATCCACGCGCCCCAATCCGGACGATCGCCGCCAGGAGATGCTCTCTGTCGTCGCGCTTCTCCCCACACTTGGCGCGACTGCCGCGGAAGTTCTCGCGCAACTCGATGCATCCGCAAGTTTGATTGACCTAAACGCCCTGCACACAGCCGATCAGAAGACCTTCGATGATTCGCTGAACAGAGCACAGGCGTCGCTCGAAGCCATTAAGCCTAAATTGCGGCAGACTACGATTCTGCTCTCAGGCAATTCGCACATCGACGCGGCGTGGCTCTGGCCTTGGACTGAAACCGTAGACGTCGTGCGCCGCACTTTCGCAACCGCGCTTCAACTGATGGATGAGTATCCGCAATACACCTACGCGCAATCCGCCGCCGCTTATAGCGACTGGGTCGAACAAAAATATCCGGCCGAGTTCCAGCAGATTATTGACCGCGTGAAGCAAGGCCGCTGGGAATTAGTCGGCGGGATGTGGGTCGAGCCTGACCTCAATATGCCCGATGGCGAATCGCTCGTCCGCCAGCTTCTGATCGGGAAACGTTACTTCAAAGAAAAGTTCGGCGTGGATGTTCGCATCGGCTGGAATCCCGATTCATTCGGCTATACCTGGCAATTACCGCAAATTTACAAAAAATCCGGCGTGGATTACTTTGTGACACAAAAAATGGCATGGAATGACACAAACAAACTGCCGATGAAACTCTTTTGGTGGCAGTCGCCCGACGGCAGCCGAGTCCTCACTTATTTCCCGCACGACTACGCGAATGGAATCGATCCCGTGAAGATCGCTGCCGATGTGAACCGGGCTCGTGAGCTAAATTCCGGCCTATCAGAGTTGATGCATCTCTTCGGCGTTGGCGACCACGGCGGCGGACCGACACGCGCCATGCTCGATGACGGAATTCATTGGACTGATCCAAAGATGGTCTATCCGCCAACGACTTTTGGCAATTCGCAAGCTTTCTTCTCTAGCGTCGAAACGAAACTCGACACCGAACATGCGCCGGTCTGGAATTACAAATCAATGGCCGCGGCCGGAAGTTCCAACTTGCCAGCGCCGCCCGACGGCAAAATCAGTCTTCCTATCTGGAACGACGAACTGTATTTTGAGTATCACCGCGGCGTTTTCACCACGCAAGCCAATCACAAGCGCAACATGCGCGATAGCGAGGAGCAGCTTCTCAACGCAGAAAAATATTCATCACTCGCCTGGCTCAGCGGGAATCCTTATCCCGCCTCGCAGCTGACGGAAGCTTGGAAAAAAGTCCTCTTCAATCAATTTCACGATCTCGCCGCCGGGTCCGGCATCGGCGTCATTTACAAGGACGCGCAGCATGATTACGACGTAGTTCGCTGGACAGCGCGCGATGCCACTAAGAGCGCGCTGCACGCCATCGCGGCGCAGGTGAGCACAAGTTCCATTCCCGGCGTTCCCGTATTCGTGATGAATCCGTTGGCATGGCCAAGAACTGATCTCGTGCAGTTCGACGTGCAAATGCCCGAAGCAGTAAAGACGCCAGAGAAAGGTCTGTCCGTGCTGGATCCACAAGGGAAACCCCTGCCGGTCCAAATTCTCTCCACCGAGCCCGCGACCCATACTTTTCATCTCCTCGTTCAATTGCGAGATGTCCCATCGCTTGGTTACGAAGTCCTGCACGTTGCGCCAGCACAAGGCGCGCCACAAAGCGATCTACGAGCCAATGGCCTGGCGCTCGAAAACTCCGCGCTTCGTCTCGCAGTTGATCCGCAAACAGGCTGCATCACCAGCCTCTACGACAAAAAATCCTCGTTCGAGTTCATCGCTGCGGGAGGATGCGGCAATGAACTCATCGCCTTCAAAGACACGCCCAAAGATTACGACGCCTGGAACATTGACGCGGATTTCGAGCAGCATTTCGACAAACTGGACAAGGCCGATTCAGTCCAACTAATTGAGAGCGGTCCGTTGCGCGCGACAATTCGCGTTAGCCGCACCTGGCAAAACTCAAAATTCGTTCAGGACATATCGTTATACGCAGGCCTAGATCGGGTGGACATCGCCAACCACGTTGATTGGCACGAAACTCACGTCTTGCTGAAAGCCGCCTTTCCGCTCGCGGCCTCGAGCGATTCCGCGACGTTTGAAATTCCTTATGGCTCCATCGAACGCCCCACGACACGCAACTACAGTTGGGAAGCCGCCAAATTCGAAGTCCCGGCGCTGCGCTGGGCCGATCTGGGTGACGCGCAACACGGCTTCAGCCTGATTAACAACTCCAAGTACGGCTACGATGCCAAAGGAAATGTTCTGCGCCTCTCGCTACTCCGTTCCCCCACTTGGCCCGACCCCGGCGCGGACCGCGGCCATCACGAGTTCAGCTACTCTCTCTCTCCTCATGCCGGTTCGTGGAAACAAGCGCTGACCGTCCGACGCGGCTACGAATTCAATTACCAGCTCGAAGCAGAACAAGTCGAGGCCCATGAAGGAATTTTGCCGCCGCGGCAGTCGTTTGTCTCAGCAGCTCCGGAAAATGTCGTCTTGACCGCGATGAAAAAATCAGAGGACGGCGATAGCTTGATCCTTCGCTTCTACGAGTGGGCCGGAAAAAGCGCCAACGTTCAAATCACCCTTCCGACAGGCGCGACCAGCGCATCAATGGTGGACCTCATGGAGCACTCTGAAGAATCTGCGCTCACAATCGCGTCAGGGCGCGAAATCGTGGCTCCGATCCATCCCTACGAGATTCTGACGCTGCGTGTGAACTATTCACCACACTCACCGTAAAGTTCTTCGTAGCAACAGCATAGAGTGTATTGGAAGGCTAATTGGATACTCCTGACAGGCGCCCCACTGGCACCAGGCCTAAAAAATTTCGAGTAATTGTAACTACCGCCCCGCTTTGTTAAGATTCGCCAGTCTCCCCGCATCAGGAGCTCTCGAAATATGAAGTTCGGGCTCATAGACTTGCCACCGCTGCGCCTGTTCCACCGTACCCGGAAAGCTAGTATTGGGGATTTTGGGCCAGCCAGCCGCACCGTGTACGCGCGACATTCGACGTACAATCGTCTAGCTCTTACCGGCATCACATTCGCGATCTGCCTTTGTGTTCTGCCTTTATCCTCCGCAAGCGCGCAATCTTTCGGAACTGGAAAAAAGAAAGTAACGATGCAGCGCCGTCTGCCCGCCGCGGTGCATTTCACCGCCACGTCTTTCGACGTCCACGTAACCGCGCGCGACGCCGCTCAAAACAACGTTGCGCAATCCCTGGCCGATCTGCTTCCCACTGAGTTGCAGAGAGAAAACAGGGAGCTCCACGTTGATAAGGCCGCCCCCGAGCTTCAAATCGCCTGCACCATCACCGGCTTCGAAACTCCTCCGCCGGTGCCATTTTCTCGCAACGAAGTGACCATGCAGAAAAACGCGCCGCCAAAAAAGTATTACAAGGTTGCCGGTACGCTGACGGTCGCCTATCAGGCGCGCGATAAATCGCGGGTGATCGACTCCGACAATATCACCGCGAAATATTCCCAGGATTTTGAAGAAGGCTCGAACGTAGCCGCGAACGAATCAATCGGCTCAAAAGTTGTTGATCCGTTCAAGCGTCTTGCGGGCAAAAAGACGGAAGAGACGGCGACGGCGCCGACGCCCGAGCAGCTCAGGAGCATTCTAGTTACCCGTGTCGTCTCGCAAGTTGCTGCCCGCCTGGTCAATACGAACGAAGTGATTGAGGTGACGCTGGCGCATGGCAAGCAGCTCGATGCACCGGTGAAACTTGCCGAGACTGGCCTTTGGAGCCGTTATCTCGAAAGCCTCGAGACCATGCAGCCCTTCCCTGATCCCACTCTCGATGCTTATCGTCTTTACGACATCGGCGTCGGCTATGAAGCCGAAGCCTATAAATCCGAAGATCATGAGGCCGCCAAGAAACTTCTCAATGAGGCGGCTATTAACTATGGCAAAGCGCTTGACGCCAAACCCGCTGAAAAATATTTCATGGAGCCGCAGACGCGCATCGAAACCGCGATCGAGCACTATCGAGCGCTTGAAGCGAGCATGGCGGCAGCATCGGCTCCTCCCCCGCCTGCCCCGGCTCAACCTGCGCCTGCCACCACTGCCAATTCGACGCCGCCCGCCAAAACTGGCACGGGAACCCGGTCCGCTACTCCTCATTCCGGCTCGACAGGTTCGTCAACGAAATCTTCGACCACAACCAAGACTTCGAATTCCGGTAGCGCACCCTCGAAGACTCCTGCTGCTCCTGCTCTCACCAATGCGCAAGTCGTGAAGATGGCGAAATCCGGGGTTGATGACGACACCATCATCGGTGCTATCCACGATGCCGCGTCCGTCCAATTCGATCTCTCGCCGGACGCGTTGATTCAACTCGCGCAGAACGGCGTCAAAGGCAAAGTCGTGAGCGCGATGCGCGATCGCGATAAGCGATCAACGCACCACACGTCGCCGCCAGCTTCCAACTGAGGACGGATGGTGGCTGATTCCTTATGGAATTCGTAAGCATGTCTTCTCCTACTTCAGTCATGTCACGAAAAATTAAGTCGGGCCTGCCGCGCACGCTTTTGTCAGCCGCTGTGCTCCTCTTGGCGTTCTTTCCAATCAGCGCTTTCGCGCAAGGCGTGAAATGCGGCGCCGCAAAAGATTTGGTAGTACAAGGTCTTGAACACATCAAAACCGGCACAGAACCGGAAATTGCCGACGGGCTTCAGCTTTTGAAACACGCGAACGAAGTCTGCCCCACCTACGGCGACGCTTGGTATTACCGCTCTCTCTTCGAGGCGAAGCTTGGCCACGCTCCCAACGCCAGCTATGCACTCGGCAAAGCCAAACTTTTCGGCTCCGACGCGATGAATGAGAACGCCAATCCGTTCATCCTCGCCGCCCCGGTTCAACCTGGAAAAACCGAACTTTCACCTGTTCGCGAAAAATGGGCTCTCGCCATCGGGATTTCGCGCTTCAATGAGCGCGGACTTGACCTCGCGTACACGAGCAAAGACGCAAAGGACTTCGCGACACTTCTACAAGATCCGAACGCCGGCCGATTCAAGCCCTCGAACGTCCACGTCCTCTCGGAAAAAGTCACCACTCGGCAGCTGAAGGAGGAATTGAATTGGCTCGCACGCATGGCTCAGGAAGATGATCTCGTCGTGATCTTCCTTGCCAGCCACGGCACGGCGCGATCCATGGACACCGCGGATGTGAATTACGTCGTCACCACTGACACCGAATTGCAGCCGCAGGACAGCCTGTTCGCCACGTCATTGGCCATGGTGGATTTGTCGGACATCGTGCGCAGCCGCATCAAGGCCCGCCGCACCGTCATTCTTCTCGATACGTGCCACAGCGGCGCCGCAACCGTCGCGACCAAAGAGCGCGCCCTCGCTGATTCCGCACCTTCGCGCGGCGCTCTCGAGCGAATCAGCCAGGGCCTCGGGCGCGCCATCGTGGCCTCGAGCTCGGAGGATCAAGTCTCGTACGAAGGTGCGCCGTATCAGAACGGCTATTTCACGCACTTTCTTCTCGATGCGCTGCGGCAAAACGGCGGAATGAATAACATCGAGCAGGTATTCGCCTACGTAAAAGAGCAAGTTTCAAAAGCAGTCGCGGCGAGAAATGCCGGAAATCGCGGTGTGAGCGCTGAAGGCCAGAGCGGCATAACTCCACCCGGTCAAACGCCCGTCCTCGACACCAGCGAACTCGGCAACGGCATCGTCCTCGGCGTCGCTCCCACCGCCGCCCGTGAGTCCACGCACGCAACGGGCACACAATTCGCCACGCAGTAGCCCCGCTCAATCACAATCCCGCTAGTCGCTCTTAGGAGCTGTTCCCGCGGAATCAGCCTCGGTCGATGCTGCCCTCGTTTGCGACGCAGCTTTATTCTTGCGTGCACGCTTGCCGAGAGATTTCCACCAGCGCTCGACGCTCGCTTCCACGTTTGGCCGGATCCCGAAGCGGCCCAGCTTGTAATTCGCGTCACGCAACGTGCGCGCATTTTTGCCGCCATCAACAAGCCGCTCGTTCCACTGTCCTTCTTCGCTCTTCCAGATTCCGAAGAACCCGCCGGGATGAGCGTAGCCGTGATTCTGATGCACCGCTAAAACGCGCGGCGACGAATCAACTACAGGTGCGCCCAGCGCGCGCGCTTGCCAAACCAGCCAGTTGTCCCACCACACGCGCCCGAGCAGCAGCGGCGGCATCTCGCGATACATCCCGCGCGAGAAGACGAAATAGTCTATCCAACTTACCGACCGCCGTTTCCCCCGCATCCTCACATCGCTGCGAAGCTTCTCAGCCCAATTTTCGGCGCCAAAATCCAATGAAGCAGTGATGTCGATATCCCATCGCCGCCCGGCCATCAGATAAGCGGGACGCCCTGCCGCCACGGCCGCGGCAGCAGCCGCAAAATCGTCGAAAAGAATAATGTCGGCGTTCACGTAGCAAACTGTTGGATGACTCGCCAGGCTCTGCGCTTTTTCGAAGAGATCGTTCAGATACGGCGTCCCTTTGTCATTGCGCTTCACATCCGCCACGTGACGCATGCCGAACTCTCTCGCGATTTCCGCCGTCCCCGCTTCGTCGCCGAAAAGAATAATCTCAGGCCGCGGAGAAATTCGCGTCCAGCTCGTCACCGCGTTTCGTTGGATGATGCCGATATGCCCTTCGAATGGCTTGGGCATCGCGAAAAGCGTGAGCAATTGTTTCTCCGGGAAATTGTTCTAAGGTTTGTCAGGTCGCGGCCACGCGGCCACGGTGCGTTCCTGCGACAATCCAAGGCCGATATAACGCACTCCCGCAGTCTTATCGTCGAGTTTCAGCGCGCGCCAGCAATCCACAACAACTTTCTCCGCGCTTGCGTCAACTCCGCCCCACTTTTCAGCAGGTATATCGATAAATTCCTTCCACGGCGTCGCCACCACAATTAAATCAGATAATCGGATGCATTCTTCGGCTGAGCTCGCGAACTGCAAGCTGTCTCCGAGCACGAGCCGTGCGTTCGCCATTCCCGCCGGGTCATACGCATTCACCCGAATTCCTCGCGATATCAATTCCCGCGCAAGAAGAAATCCCACAGCTTCTTCCACCACGTCCGTTTGCAGTTTGTACGTCAATCCCAAAATTCCCACGCGCCCGCCACTCCCCGCATGTTGCTCGACAAACGACGCCAGCCATTGAACCTGCGCGCGATTGAACTGATCCGTTGCCTGCGCAAGATCCGAAGTCGCGCCGACTTCGCGCGCGAGCGCCGCCAGCGCGTGATTGTCACGCGGGAAGCAAGGCCCGCCGTAACCCACCGCTCCCTTTAAATATTTTCCGCCGATGCGAGTATCAAGTCCCAGCGCAGCCGTCACGATGTCAACATTCCCGCCGGGCACCCTTTCGCAAATCCGTGCCAGCATATTCGCGAAGCTGATCTTCGTCGTGACGTACGTGTTCACTGCCAGCTTCGTGATTTCCGCATTCGCAAAATTCATCCGTGCGACAGCCGGCTTCGAATCGCATACGTGTTGATAAAGTTCCTGCAAAATCCCGCCCGAGCGCGCATCCGATTCACCGATCAGCACAAAGTCCGGATTCATAAAATCGTGAATCACGCTGCCGAGCGCGATGAATTCCGGCGAGTAGCACAGCCCGAAGTCGCGTCCGCACTTCTTTCCGCTCAATTCTTCGAGTTTCGATTGCACCGGCCCGCCCGTCATTCCCGGCAGCACCGTGCTTGTGAGCACGACAATATGAAAATCGCTTTTCGTTTTCAGCGCGCGCCCGATTGCCTCGCACACCGGCAGAACGTGCCGCAACGAAAATCCTCCCGACGGCTCGCTCGGCGTGCTCACCACAATAAAGCTGATCTCCGAATCACCAACGGCGTCCCTAACGCTCGCTGTAGCACTGAGTCGTCCGCGATTCTCGTGTATTAGAGACTCGAGTCCGGTTTCTGCCACCGGCGCGCGCCCCGCTTGCAGCGCTGCAACTTTTTGCGGATCCGCATCAGCGCCGATAACTCGCACACCCTTCGACGCGAGGCACGCCGCCAGTGGCGCCCCCAATCTTCCCAATCCGATGACAGCTGCTGTTTTCACCATTGCAAATCAGAATCCTAGATAAATAAATGACGACACGCGAGGCATCAACGCACTCGTCAGGCACAGGCACTCTAAATACCCGCCCCGCGCGGCCTCCCTTTGTATAATGCCGCGTGATGCGCTTCAAGCGAACTCCGCATCACATCTCAAGACCGCCGCGATGCGCGCGTCCGGGCCGGAGCAGGCATAAGTAAGTTGGGCTACTTCAAATCAATTGCCTAGCCAATGAGTCGTTGAGCCGTCGAATTCGAGAAGTTGGAAAATATCCATGTTGCAGAATTATCGCGCTATTTTGGATTGGTTCCTCGGTCCTGAACCAGCCGCCCGCCCGCAACATCTCGGCCCGCGATGGTTCTTTCTGCGCTGCCTCGGCCTGATCTATTTCTCGGCATTCTATTCCCTGATATTCCAGATCAAAGGTCTCATCGGCCCGGATGGTTTACTTCCCGCGCGCGAATACCTCGAAGCCGTGGCGCACTATTTCAACGGCCCGCAACGTTTTTGGTTTGTTCCGTCGCTTCTGTGGTTCCGCAGCGGCGACCGCGCGCTCGAAACCCTTTGCTGGATCGGCATGCTTGCTTCAGTCCTGCTCATCGCGAACCTCTGGCCGCGAGGCATGCTCGCAATTTGCTTTGCAGCCTACGTCTCCTTCGTAAGCGCCGCGCGCGATTTTTCCGGCTATCAATCGGACGGCATGCTTCTCGAAGCCGGCTTAATCAGCATGTTCTTCGCGCCGCCGGGATTTTGGCCGGGCCTTGGCCGCACTCACGCGCCATCACGCGCAAGCCTGTTCCTGTTGCGCTGGGAGTGGTTCCGGATTTATTTCGAATCCGGCGTCGCCAAAATCGCGAGCGGCGATCAATCCTGGCGTCATCTCACCGCCATGGATGACTACTATCAGAACGGTCCTCTGCCCACTTGGATCGGCTGGTACGTGCAGGAATTATTCCCGCACTGGTTTCACGCCGGCGCGGCCTTGCTGACACTCACAATCGAACTGTTGCTGGTGTGGATGCTGTTTCTCCCGCGCCGCTTTCGCATCATCTGTTTCTTCATCGTCACGCCATTCGAAATCAGCATCATTCTCACGGCGAACTACACGTTCCTGAATTATCTCGTCCTGCTACTCGGCTTCCTCCTGCTCGACGACAAATTCATCGAAACGATTCTTCCCGCGCGCTGGCGAGGTTTGCTCGCAGTCTCTCCCCAAGAAACCGTCACAAATCCTCAAACGGACACGGTCAGCTGGTTCGGGAGAACGCGTGGCGCCTTCGCGACCGCACGTCTCGCGCTTGCCGCTCTCCTGCTCGCATGGGTTTTCTACGCCTCGAGCGCGCAACTCCTCGAAATGCTCGCTCCCTGGCTCCCTCTTCCAGATGGGCCCGTGGCGCTTCTCGAGCCATTTCGAGTCGCCGATCACTACGGCCTATTTGCAGTCATGACCCATGAACGATATGAAATCGAATTTCAGGGCACGAGCGATGGCAAAACCTGGATCGCCTATCCCTTCCGCTATAAACCGCAAGATGTGAACAAGGCACCCGGCATCTACGCGCCGTACCAGCCACGCTTCGATTGGAACCTCTGGTTCGCCTCCCTCGGCGCTTGGCGCAGCTATCCCTTCGTCGTCTACACCGAGGAGCGCCTCCTCAAAAATAGCCCGGACGCCCTCGCGCTTTTCGCCTCAAATCCCTTCGACGGCTCCCCTCCCCGCACCATCCGCGCCGTCGTCTGGCAATATTGGTTCACGGATCCAAAGACAAAACGAGCCACAGGCGCCTGGTGGCGTCGTGAACTTCGCGGCTTGTACTGCCCTGCACTTAAGCTCTCAGCGGACGGCACGATCGACATGGACAATTCGCGCCAAGTCGAACCCTTCACGCCTTAACCGGCCGCGCGCGCAATGGCACTTGTAGCGCCGGGCTTCACGCCCGGCAGCCTTTCATCCTGGCAGGCATCTTCTTCCCGTCACTCATTGGAGTAAGGAGCTAGGGCAGTAGTGCTGGATATTCAAAGGGGGCTAAAGTACTGAAAATAAAAAGGGGAGACGAACCATCGCGCTTCGCCTCCCCCGCTCTGTCCCTGGGGTACCTGTCCGCGACCCAGCCAGGAGAAGCGGGCCGCGGACCTTTCAGCCGTTATTGTTGCAACCCAAACCCGCAAAAAAAGTTGCGCTGCAATAGCAAAATTTCGGTTCATCTGTAGCTCGCGTCCCGGTCGCGACACCGTCGCGACGAGACGTGAGGCCTTTCGCCGCCGCCGCAACCCGCGAACGACAACACAGCCCTTTTTTGCCCCCTCCGTCCAGAGGAAAATCGCCCCAGCAACCCTCCCAGCCGGTAGAATGTCCGCGGCGATTCTTTCCCGCCGCCACCATGGACCCACAAAACCACACTCCCGAATCCGACGTCCTCGAACCAGACACCGAGGAAATCACCGCGCAAGACGTTCTCGCGCACCTGGCAAAATCGCCGCGCGCAATCAGCATTCGCGAAATGGCCCACCAACTCGGCCTCCGTCACCGCGGCCGCCGCTCGCTCCCCAAAATTCTTTCGAAATTAAAGCGCCGCGGCGAAGTGAAAGAAATTCACGGCGGCCGTTATCAACTCGGCGAGGGCGCCCGAACAAAGCCCGCACAAAAATCCGGCGCCGCCAAGCTACCGAATGCGCAGCCAGCCGCTCGCGCAATTCCTCATCGCCCATCTCGCGATCCAAATCTGATCCCAGGCCGCTTCATCGCCCATCGCGACGGCTACGGCTTCGTCGTGCCCTCCGAGCCGCAACCCAGGCTCGAAGGCGATATCTACATCGGTCGCGACCGCACTGGCGACGCCATGCACGGCGATCATGTCCTCGCGCGTATCGAACGCCGCCGCCCCGATGGCCGCGCCGAAGGCCGGATCGTCCAAGTCCTCGAACGCAAGCACCCGACCATCGTCGGTCTGTTTCGTTACGGCCCTCACGGCAATAGCGTCCTCCCCTACGACACGAGAATTCTCCACGAAGTTGTCGTCCCGCCGGGTGAAGAGCTGACGCCCGCATTAAAAGAAAAGTTGGGCGATATGCCCGAAGCCACCGCGGCATCGCGCAAACGCATGCGCCTTCCCGAACTCGACGGCGCGGTCGTTGACGTCGAACTCACGCGCTTCCCCAAAGAAGGCCTTCCGCCGGTCGGCCGCGTCACTGAAATCATCGGTCGCCCCGGTGATATGGGTGTGGATACCGAAATCATCATCCGCAAACATCATCTCCCGCACATTTTCCCGGACAAAGTTCTCGCCGAAGCGCGCGCGGTGCAGCAACAGGTGAGCGATGCCGATATACGCGGACGCCGCGACTTTCGCGGATTGCCGATCGTCACGATTGACGGCGAAACAGCGCGTGATTTTGACGATGCCGTTCACGTTTCCGAATTGCCCGGCGGAAGATTCGAACTCCAGGTTCATATCGCCGATGTCGCCAATTACGTTCCTCGCGGCTCGGCCCTCGACAACGAGGCGCGCCTCCGCGCCACATCGGTGTACTTTCCATTGCGCGCCGTCCCCATGCTTCCCGAGGAACTTTCGAACGGCATCTGTTCTCTGAATCCGCAAGTGGATCGGCTCGTGATGAGCGTTCTGATGCAAATTGATGCCGAAGGGCAAGTTGTAAATTCCGAATTGATGCCCGGCGTAATTCGTTCCGCCGAACGAATGACTTACACAAACGTCAACAAGGTGCTCGAAGGCGACCCCGAAATGAGCCTGCGATATGAAAATGTCGCCGCGAATTTTTTCCGCATGCGCGATCTGGCGCTGATCTTGAATAAACGCAGACACGCGCGCGGCTCGATTGATTTCGATTTGCCCGAGCCGCTGATTCAATTTGACGATCAGGGGAAAATGATTGGAATCCTGCGCAGCGAGCGCAACATCGCCCACCGCATCATTGAAGAATTCATGCTCATCGCCAATGAAACTGTCGCGCGCTATCTTGAACGCCGCGGCGTTGGCAGCCTTCATCGCGTTCATGAAAAGCTGGACCCCAAAAAAGTTCTTGAATTCGAAGAGTTGGCAAAAACTTTCGGTTATTCCATCGGTGTGGAAGATTTATTCGAGCGAAAAATTGTCGTGCGCCACGGAAAAACTCAAGCGCCCGCAAAACGCGATCGCCAGGGGGGCGGACGCACGCGCCAGATGGCCGTTTCTTTCCCCGCGTCGGATAAAATTGAAATTCGCCCGGAACACTACCAACGCCTCACCGAAAAAATCGCCGGCAAGCCAGAGGAGCGCATCCTTTCGTACTTAATGCTTCGTTCGCTGCGCCAGGCCCGCTACCTCGCCGATCCCCTCGGACACTTTGCGCTCGCCGTGGACGAATACACTCACTTCACGTCGCCCATCCGCCGCTATCCGGATTTGATCGTTCATCGCGCGCTCAAGTGGGCGCTCGAGAATCCGAATGCTCGCCCGCCGGCATCGCACGCTGCGCCCAAGTCTCAATCCAAATCTCGCACGAAATCCAATCCACCCGCCGAGCCTCGGCCGATGATCGGCCCGTATCTTCGTCCGCAGCTCGAAGAAATTGCTGAAGAGTCTTCCGAGGCCGAACGCCGCGCCGAAGGCGCTGAACGCGAGTTGATGGAGTGGAAAACGGCGCAGTACATGGAAAGCCATCTCGGCGACGAATACGACGCTCTCGTCATTTCCGTTCAGAAATTCGGATTTTTTGTCGAGCTATTCGATGTTTTCGTTGAAGGCCTGGTGGGTATCGACAGTCTCGAAATGTTTACCGGCGGGAAGTGCTTGTACCGCGAACGGGATCACGCCATCGTTTGCGAGCCCGAACGCCGCGCAAAAGTAAAAGGCCGGGCGGCGCAGCGAGCGTTCCGTCTGGGTGATCGCGTCCGAGTTCGTGCCGAACGCATTGATCCGTTCCGCCATCGCGTCGAATTCGCTGTGATTTCCTAGCTTTTGAGCTATTTTTGTAAGCCCTGTGAGTTTGTGGAGATTGTTGAGCTAGTGGAGGTGGTGCGTGGCGCTTCTGACCTGTCCGTATTCTTTGACAAAAATTTCTCCACTGACCGTGGTGACTCGTTCTTACGATCTCGTTTGCCCCGCATGCGGAAGGCCTCTGGAGATTTCGCGAATCAGCCGGAATATTGCCGTGATTTTCGGCTTGATCGCCGGCGCCGTAGCTTGGTACCTGGCAACCGGCGAGTCGCAAAGCCATCAAGCACTCGGTTGGGTCTTCCCGGTCCTCTACGCGATTCTCGCCTACGGAATCGTCGCGCCTCTCGCTTTGATGTTGACGGCGGATCTAAGCATCAAGTCCGAGCCCCGCGCGCAGGAAATTCACTCTCAAGCTGGACCGCCGCACGGCGGCCACACCTCCGGCCATCACTGATAGTTTCGCGCCGATCCATTCTCCTATTTCGATCACCGATTTGTTGATCTTCTCGAAACTATTCGATCGTTGAAACCTCCGTACCATTGCCGCCCTTTTTCAGCATTGCAAAACTGTCAATCATGTTGACGCCCTACGAGGCCTTGGTGGGCAAGCGAGTCGAAGCGCACTATCGCGCCAGCGACCTTCAACTCTCCGCTGCAGGAACTCTGGTGGCGGATTCGGGGAAATCCATTTCCATAGAAGACAACTTCGTTCAGAACGGCCGCGAAAAGAAAATGCGTCTCGAAATTCCCTACCAATTCATCTTCCGCGTTGTTGAAACGCCGAAATCTTCGAGCGCCTCACCCCAATGATTTCAGATTTGCTGACCTGACTGCTCTGCCGCCACTCGGCCAGAGCGTTTTCGAACTCTGGTAACATTCCGTCCAAAGATTTGTCCAATTTTTCCGTCGCTCTCTTGTTGTGCAGGTTTCGTGTCGCTCCCGTCCTGTCGCGCGCTGGAGTACACTGCTTCTTTTCGGAGGCAACCATGAAACCTGCAGTTGGACTGATAGGACTCGGACTGATGGGCAAGCCCATGGGGCGCAATTTGCTCAAGGCTGGATTTCCGCTCACGGTTTGGAATCGCACCGCCAGCAAAGCGGACGACCTCTTGCACGAAGGCGCTCGTTGGGCCGAATCGCCCCGCGCCGTTGCAGCCGCCTCCGATTTTGTCATCACCATCGTCAGCGATCCGCCGGCGCTCGAAAGCATTCTCTGGGGCACCGACGGCGTTCTCGAAGGATTGCGCAAAGGCAGCGTGCTCGTAGATTCCAGCACAGTTTCGCCGGAGCTTGAGCGTCGCGTTGCCGCGGACTGCGCCCAGCGAGCCGTGGATTTCCTCGACGCGCCGGTAACAGGCGGAACCTGGGGCGCCGAATCCGGCGATCTAGTCTTCATGATCGGCGGCCGTCAAGAAACGCTCACTCGAGTTGAACCCATTCTTCAAGCCGTCGGAAAGCGTTTTTTTCTGCTGGGGCCCACCGGCGCAGGTCAAACGGTAAAGCTCGCAATGAACATGATCCTCGCGCTTCAAGTCGAAGCGTTCTCCGAAGCACTCGCCCTGGTAACCGGCGCAGGCGTCGCGGGAGAAAAGCTCGTCGAAGTTTTGCAATCAAGCATGGCCCGCTCCGGCGTGCTGGACGTAAAAGCCCCAGCAATTCTAAAGGGCGATGCCAAACCGAGTTTCCCGCTTCGCCTCATGCACAAAGATATGCGCCTTGCACTCGATCTCGCAAAGCAGCTAGGCATCACCCTCCCCGCCGGAGCCGCAGCGTACGAAACTTACAGCGCCGTCAAAGCCGCCGCCAAAGAAGATGTGGACTTCTCCGCAGTCGCGCGATTCTGGCAGAAAGCGCAGAGCGCATAATGCCCGCCTCTCGCAATCCGTCGCCATCGCCACGCGCAAATGAAGCCGCCGTCGCTCTTCCTTTGTCAGCCCTCGATCTCGTTCCCCTCGTCGAAGGAGGCACTAGCGTCAGCGCGCTCAGCGCCGCCGCCGAACTCGCCCGCGCGGTCGATCGCTTCGGCTACAAGCGCATCTGGTACGCAGAGCACCACAACATGCCCGGCATCGCCACCACGATGCCCGATATCCTAATCGCGCACGTCGGCTCGATGACCACGAGAATCCGCCTCGGCGCCGGCGGCGTCATGCTTCCCAATCACTCCGCACTCGAGGTCGCAGAATCGTACAAGCTCCTCGAAGCCATTTATCCCGGCCGCATTGATCTCGGCATCGGCCGCGCGCCCGGCACCGATGCCCTCACCGCCCTCGCGCTCCGCCGCTCGCGCAAAGCTCTCACCGCCGATGACTTCCTCGAGCAACTCGGCGAGCTCATCGCCTGGGGCAGCGGAACATTTCCCGCCGATAATCCCTTCCGCAACGTTCGCGCCATGCCCGACGACAGGCCGCTGCCGCCGCTCTACCTCCTCGGCTCGAGCACCGACGGCGCGCACCTCGCCGCCGAGATGGGCGTCGCCTTTGCCTTCGCCGGGCATTTCAGCCCCGATTCGCCCGATCTCGCCATGCGCGCATACCGCACCGGATTTTTCCCATCAGGCGTGCTCGAGAAACCCTACGCAATCCTCGCGCTCTCGGTCCACTGCGCCGATACCGACGAAGCGGCTCACCAAATGGCTTCCTCCATGCTCCTCTCGTTTGCCCGCCTCCGCACCGGCCACCCCGGCCGCCTCCCAAGCCCGGAAGAGGCCATGTCGCACGTCTACACTCCCGAGGAAGAAAAGATAGTCGCGTTTTTCAAGAATCTTCAGATCGTGGGCACTCCCGAAAAAGTTCGAGCTCGCATCACGGAGATCGCCACCAGAACGCAGGCCGACGAAGTAATGATCGCCACCCACGCGTACGATCCCGCTGCGCGCATTCGCTCCTACGAGCTACTGGCACACGCCTTCGGCTTGCCCGAAGCAATTACGACGTCACCTGAAGGAATTGCAACGAAGACCGCAACTTCAACTACGTGATCTTGAAAATCTGAACCGCATATCTAAATTCTAAGGCTCGGCATTCGCAGGAAAGAATCCCAGCGCCAAATCTCGCGTAGTCCGCAACCCAGCCGGCGCGGCAAGAATTACGGGAATCGTATTCACCACCACGGCCGCAGTCGCCAGATCCCCATGTGTCCCGCCGGGAATCGTCAAAACCAATCGCGGCTCGCCTTCAAGTTCAATCGTATCGCCCGGCTCTTTCGCGCCCACATACATCTTGAGCTCCAGAAAAACTTTCTCTTTTCCAGCGGACATCCCACGCGCGATTTGATGCACCCCCGCCACTTGCCCCGCCGCGACTTCGAGAAATTCCGTTTTCACCTGCTCAGTGGCAATCACCGGCTCGATTGTTTCCGTGATGTCATCAATCTCGAGGCCCAGTCCATCCGCAACCATCGCCACAGATTCCGGCAAGCCGTGATGTTTGATCACGCCCGCGGCCACCTGCGCCTCAAATTCTTCACGCGTCATTCCCGCTCCCACTTTTTTCTGCAGCGGCAGCCGCCGGTGCGACGCGTTCACGATCCGTACCGCTCTCGCCGAATCCACTCGTTGCGCCGCGGTCGCCAGCGTCAGCACCAGCTTATCCATCACGAAGCCCGGATTGACGCCGGTTCCGACCAGCGCGACGCCTTCCTCTTTTGCCGTGTTGTCGAGTTCCGCCGCAAGTTCAGGATGCTTGCGAAACGGATACGCCAATTCTTCGCACGTGGACACCACGCAGCAGCCCGCCTCGAGGCATCCGAGCAGCTGCTCCTTCACGCTTTCGAGATACGACGACGTCGAATGCACCACAAGGTCCACATGTCCGTCCAGCACAGCGGCAGGATCGCCGGATATCGCCACGCCCCACGGAGCGCCCTCGCCGCCCGCCACTTCGCCAAGATCTTTGCCAATCTTTGCAGCGTCGGTATCGATCGCGCCCACAATCTCAAGCGCCTGCTTCGTTCGCATCAGTCGTGCGATAGACGCGCCAATCGGCCCAACACCATATTGCACAACTCTAATTTTTTTTCTCACCGAGTCTCCATTGATTCTGAGTTGCAATAAGTTAAAGCCTCAGGATTCTGGCCGCAACCCATTTCGTCGTGGATGTTACCAACAACATGGCAACGTAGATTTTCGTCAGAGCACGACTTCAGCCGGGCATGTTCGCCTTTTCGGGTGGCGCACCATTGCGCAGCGAGGGTGGGTCTTTCCTTCGTCTACTATGCTTTCATCTTGGCGTGTGCCGCAAAATCAAAACGGCTTAACAGGTTGCCAATAAACCAAAAACGCGTCATCCCGAACTCAGCGAAAGATCCCTCTTGGTTCAAATGCGGCGGAGCGTTGTTAGCCATCGCGCGAAACTCTTGTCGCGCCGCAATAACCACCGCATAATGACCAAACAATTTTTCCGTGACATCTCTTTCGCCAAACAACTCACCGCCACGCGTCTTCAGCACGCTCATCCTCCGCATTGCCGGCGCGATTCTAGTCCTCGGAGTCCTTTTTTATTTTTTGCCGGTTCGCCGCGTGGGCGCGGCACTCCATCTAGTGCCGCCCTATCTGTGGATTCTGATTCTCGCAGGCTATCTCGCCAGCCATTTCGTCGCCTCTCTAAAATGGCGTCTGATGGTGAATCTCGCTGGCTCTGGATTGAGCGTTCCGCAAGCAGTGCGTTGCTATTTCGCTGGATTATTTAGCGTCCTCTTCTTGCCGTCAATCGTCGGCGGCGATATTGTTCGAGCAACGCTCGCGTTGCGTATGGGCCGTAGCAAGACCGCTGTGCTTTTCGGAAGCCTCCTCGATCGCATTCTCGATTTTCTGGCGCTCGCATTCCTGACGATTGCAGGGGCGATCCTAGTTCCCGGCAGCTTAAGCCCGGCCAGCAGGCACGTATTCTTTCTCGTTGGTTCCGGCGCCGCAATTCTCGTTGCCGCCGTGGTGCTTACCGTACTTTTACTTCCAGCGCGCCGATTTCCATTTCGCATTCGCCGCCATCTCGTGCGCTTGCGAGAAGCCCAACGTGCCATGTCCGCTCAATCTCATTTCGTTCTCGCGGCCTATCTGCTCGCGATTTGCGTACAGGGCGGATTCATCCTGCTCACAATGGTGCTCGCAAACGCGGCGGGACTCCATTTGCCGCTTCAGGTGTGGATTTTTGCCTGGCCGATGGCGAAATTTTCCGCGCTCGTTCCGCTGACCCAAGGCGGCATCGGCGTCCGCGAAGCGACTCTCGCCGGTTTGCTTTTGCCTTTCGGCGCCCCCGCCGCTCTGACGGTGGCCGTCGGCCTAGCCTGGGAAGGAATCACAATCGCAGCCGCCCTTCTAGGCGGCCTAGCCTCATACGCAATCGGCCGCCTAAAACTAGACGCCGCCTAAAACTAGACGCCGCCTAAAACGCGATCCGCAATGCGCCCGCGATGTTGCAAACAGCACTTGTAGCGCCGGGCTTTACGCCCGGCATCTTCGCCTTTCATATGAGGCCACGCATTCACTGCATGCGAAATAACAATTCCACGGCCACGACGCCAGGCCGGCAAGGTGGTGTCATCGCGAGTCCCCGCCTTTCAGGGGCGAGGGATCTGCATTTGATCGGAATATGGCGAATCGTTACATCGAACCCGCGGACTCGCCCCCTCCTATTGAATATGCGAATAATCCGGAAACACCGGCCGCTTCGGTGCCGTTGGCGCCGGATTCTTCTCCACTTCCTTCAACGCCACTTCCACCGCCTTCTCAAGTTGCGCGTCATGCCCCTCGCGCCAGGCATGCGGATCCAGATCGACTTCAATGTCCGGATCCACGCCATGGTTCTCAACGTCCCACTCGCCTTCCGTCGTGAAAAACGCAACCCGTGGCGCTGTCACAAACCCGCCGTCCATCAGCCGCGGATAATCGTAAATTCCAACCAGTCCTCCCCAAGTCCGTTTGCCCACCAGCGGCCCTAATCCAACGTGCCGGAAGAGCCACGGCAGCATGTCGCCGCCGGAGCCCGCGAATTCGTTAGTGATCATTACCTTCGGCCCGAAAATCCCGCCCTCGGGAGTGCTGAACGGCGTGCCATCGCGCGTCATAAAATAATTCCATTTTTTGCGCTGCAGATATTCGATCACGTAGTCTGCGGCCTCGCCTCCCGCGTTATAGCGCTCATCAATAACGGCGCCCTGCTTGCCAAGTTGCGCGAAGAAGTAGCGATTGAAGTAGGTATAGCCGCCATTGGCCGTGTCCGGAAGATAGACGTAGGCAAGCCGCCCGCCGCTCAGTTCATCCACCTTGCGGCGGTTGTCTTCCACCCAGGCGCGATTCCGAAGCGCACTGTCATTCTCTATGGGCACGACGATGACGTCGCGCGATCCTGCCCCATCCGGCCTCGGACCGACTTTCAGCGACACCTGCTTCCCCGCAGTTTCCTGGAAGAAACTGAACACGTCATCGGAGGCGCGCACATCCTTGCCGTTGACTGCCAGCAAATATTCGCCAGCCGAAACATTCACGCCAGGCTGTGTTAATGGGGCTTTTAGCTGCGGGTCCCAATTTTCGCCATTGTAAATTCGAGCGAATCGATACCGGCCGTTTTCAATCACATAATCGGCGCCCAAAAGCCCCACATGGACTTCCTTCGGCTCCGGTATGTCGCCGCCGCCCACAAACATGTGGCCGACGTTCAATTCCCCGAGCATTTGCTGGAACAGATAGTTCAAGTCCGCGCGGCTGCCCAGCCGGTCGAGATACGGCTCATATTTTTTCCTGAGCGCGTCGATGCTCATTCCGTGATAGTGCGGATCGTAGAAAAAATCTCTTTCGATGCGCCAAATTTCTTCGTACATCTGTTTCCATTCGGCCCGCGGATCCACGCGCACTTCCATTCCGTCAGTTTTCAACTTGCCTTCGTCGGGCTTTGCCGCCGGATTGGGTGTGATGGGATGGATTATCCAAGCGCCACCTTGGGAGTAGAGGAATTTTTCGCCATTGAAGGAAATAGCGAAGGAATTCACGCCGGAAATGAGTGGTTCAAGCTTAGATTTCTTAAGGTCGAACTTCGAGACGGTGAGCGTCGGAGGTCCCCCGCCATCTCCATCATCAGGCTGGCGGTCGTTCTCAATCGGAAAAATCTCGCCGGTCTTGCCCGTCGCCAATCCCGCGTAGTCTTTGGCCGGGATAGGTAAGGCGAGGATGCGCTGGCTGATGGCCTCAAAATCTATTGTTACCTTCACAGGTTCTTCCGGCTTGGCTTTATCTTTAGAGTCTTTGTCCTTATTTGCGTTTTTGTCTTTAGTTGAATTGCCATCTTCGCTTTCCGGTTTCCCGTTGGCATCGTCTTTTTTCTTATCGTCGGATTGGTCCGATTTTGCAGCGTCCGGCTTTTCTTCGTCGCTTTCAGGCGCAATTGGAGAAGGCAGGTCCTTGCGCAAGACGATGAGGTAGATGTTCCGCGAAACATCGTGGCCATAACTTGAAAGGTCGAGCCAGCCGGTTGTGGGTCCGATATTGGTGCTGGCCGTGAAATAAAGATACTTGCCGTTTTTGTCGAACACCGCGTATCTCGCGTCGCTTAATCCGTCAGTGATCTGCGCCGCCTTGCCTGTTTCGAGCGAATACACGAAGACCGCGCGCATATGATTTTCTAGATTTTTTGTGTACGCGATCCAATGGCTGTCCGGCGACCACGACGGGTCGAGGTGCCGCTCCGGCTCTTCATAAGTTTCCGTGTCCACTTTTACGGGAGTTTTCTTGTCCAGATCGATGTACCAGACGTTTAGGCGTTTGTCGGTGTACGCGATTTTCTTACTATCAGGCGACCATTGCGGCGCGTAGAAAAATGATGGCGGATTCCCGAGATTGAATTTCCGAACATCGCCCATTCCGTTCTGATCGCGGATGTGCAGTTCGTATTCGCCGGATTCATCCGAAAAATACGCGATGGATTTTCCGTCGGGCGACCATGCCGGATCACGCTCGGCCACTCCGGGCGTGTTGGTGATGTTGCGGATGTCGCCCTTGTCCGCGGGCGCGGTAAGGATTTCTCCGTGCGCTTCGAACGCGGCGCGCACTCCCGTGGGAGAAATCACCGCGTTTTCTATTTTCTTGGCCACATTTTCGAAGTGCGGGCGGGATTCGGGCAGATCATCCGCCACGCGAATTTCCACCGGATGCTCGTGGTGCGCCGCGAGATCGTAAATGTGAATGGCGCCGAATTGTTCGTAGACGATTGCGCCGGGGCCTGCGGACATGTCCTTGATCGGCAGGCCGAGATTCGGTATCACCTCGGTCACTTCTTTTGATTTCGTGTCGTAGCTAAAGATTGTGGGAATTCCGTTGCGATCCGAGAGGAAATAAATCGTACCTCCGATCCAAAGCGGATTCAGATCCACCGAATCTTTTCGCGGCACGCGCTCGATCTGCGAATCGGAGAGATTGGCAATCCAAATGGCCGAAGACGTGCCGCCACGATAATGCGACCAGGTCCCAAAGGGCATGGACACGGGACGATACGCGAGATGCGAGCCGTCTTCGGAATACGATCCTTCCCACGCGCGCGGAAGCGGCAGCGCCGTGGCGAATCCGCCTCCGGCAGAAACGGTGAATAGCCGAAACATTCCGCGCGTTGAACTATCTCGCATTGAGGCAAATAGAATATTTTTGCCGTCGTTCGTCCATCCGGAAACAACGTCAGGGCCTGGCTCGTAGGTGACTCGCCGGGGAACACCGCCGGTAACGGGCACAACGTAGACGTTTGTTTTACCTTCGTAATCGCCTGAGAACGCGATCTGCGAGCCGTCCGGCGAAAATTTTGGCCACGCCTTTGCACCCGTGCCCGATGTGAGCCGGATCGCGTCGCCTCCATCCCGGCTGACTAGCCAGATATCTCCGCCATAGATGAACGCGATCTGCGTCTTGCTGAGCGAAGGCTCGCGCAGCAGTAAAGGTTTGTCAGCCTGCGCATGCGACACCACGCCACCCGCCAGCACAAGAATCGCCATCAGCACAAATCTCTTCATAAATTTCCTCCGTCCCCGGATAGCCGTGAGTCGTCCAGTCGCGTTCGTTCCCGGCGGCGCGACATTCTATCTCTGCGCCTAGCCATTCGGGAGTTTCAATTTCGTGGAAGTAATTGCCGAGGCCATGCTGGTCTGGTGAGGACACGGTCGCAACTCTTTGGACGTACCCAAGTTAAAAACGTGTCGGTATAATAGGCGGAAAATCTCGCCTCCGCGTTATGTAGCTCACCTCTTCAGAGGTGAGGCTTTTCGGCCTTTCCATCTCTCGACTTACCCCAAAGCTCCGTCACGTCCAGGTAGGTACTATAACCCTTACAAATTTCCCATTTGCCGTCAGGATTCCCATCTGCTAGGGTCGTAGCAGCACCATGCAATATCGGGGCCTGCCCCGAGTCTCGAAGAAGCGCCGAGGTCAGTCGGACCTGCATTTCTAATCGAGACTGGAATTTATTAGAAATCGCCGTAACTCCAACAAAACAAACAACGGAGGAAATTCTAATCGAGACAAAATTGCACCCCTTTCGCAACATTTAACGCCCTAAAGCGTTAACTAAAGCAGAGGCCGAATACATGACCAAACGTCACCTAATCATTCTCGCGACGGCACTTTTAATCGGCATCCTCCCGAATGCCGGTGCCCAACAAATTCCGCAGCAGGGCCAAAGTCAGGGCCAACCAAAAGACAATTCAGGCATGGCAGGAATGGACATGGGCGACACGCAGCACGACTCAACCACTCCTCCCCAAGCGGCCGTGACGGCCAATCAGCAAATGTCCGACATGCACATGGAAATGGGACCGCACATGCGCATGACGTCGATGCGGCCGCCGAGCCCGGGCGATGAGAAGCGCGCGGAGGAAGTGCTGGCGACGCTGCGGCCCGCCATCGAGAAGTACAAGGACTATCAGGTCGCGCTCGACGATGGCTTCAAGATTTTCCATCCTGAAATTCCGCAGAAGCAATATCACTTCACGAATTACGGTTACGCATACGAAGCTGCATTTAAATTCAATCCCGAGCATCCGACTTCACTGCTGTACGAAAAAAACGGCGACGGCTACCGGCTTGTGG
>DATBYF010000061.1:0-112229 GCA_036513895.1 Candidatus Acidiferrales bacterium
AAATAATCTCCATTCAAATTGGGCGTGGCGAAGACTTGGTACTCGTCGGCGCGCGTGAGCACCTGCTGAAAAACGGAATCCGCGATGCGGTCATTAATCAGTATTTTTTGTTTCCATTGGCCGTCGCCATGTGAGTTCCAAAGAGCTGAGAGAGTGGCCTTCACTTCGGTGATGATGCGCTCTTTGAAATCATCTGTGGCGTTTTCGAATCCCGGCTCGATCATCTCGGCGATTTGCTCGGGATTTAGATTAGGGTCGCTATCTTTATTGCCGAGAATCCAACTCTCGCGCTCGGTGACTACGTGGGCTCGAAACTCCTGGGTGGCAAGTTCGTAGCCCCAATCGCGAAACGCGCCTTCCGTGAACTTCATGATGTTGCCTTTGTGAACGAGCGTGACGATCCGGCGCTTTTCTTCCAGGGCGTGTTGTATCGCGGCGCGCACCAGGCGCTTGGTAGCGGATGGCGAAATTGGTTTAATGTCGACGCCGGAATCCGCACGGACTTGCTTCTGAGTATCTTTCAACATTTCAAGATTCAGGAAATCGATCAGACGCTTGGCCGCAGGCGTTCCGGAGCGCCATTCGATTCCGGCGTAAACGTCTTCGGTGTTTTCGCGAAAGATAACCACATTCATTCGTTCGGGATTTCGAACGGGGGAAGGAACTCCTTCGAAATAGCGGACGGGACGCACGCAGGCGTACAGGTCAAGTACCTGACGCAAAGTTACGTTGAGTGAACGGATTCCGCCGCCCACGGGGGTTGTAAGCGGGCCTTTTATCGCAACGCGGAAATCGCGCAGAGCCTCAACGGTATCGGGTGGGAGCCAGTCGTTGAACTTCTTGAAGGCTTTTTCTCCGGCGAAAACCTCCAGCCACTCGATTTTGCGTTTACCGTCGTAGGATTTCGCCACGGCAGCATCGAAAACCCGGCAGGATGCTTTCCAAATGTCGCGACCGGTACCGTCACCTTCGATGTAAGGAATTATGGGACGATCGGGAACCTTGAACGCGCGGTCTGCGGTGTATTCGATGGGCTTGCCGTTGGGTGGAACGGCGACACCGTTGTAGGAAGCTTTCATTTTTTTCGCGACTCCGTTTGGATGATACAGCGCGCTGGTGAGGTATGAACTGTCAGCGATATACGACCCTAAACATTAACACAACCGTGCTGAGTGTTGAAGAAGCTGAATGATAGTAGAAGAGGCGGATAGGGTCACACTCGGCCAATTGAGGAAAGAAATTCTGGTTCGCGTTGGCGACGCGAGGCGGATTGTTGGCAGTAAGTTACAAACAGCCGAGAAAAAGTTCGCTCCGCGGTGTTTTATAGTGATGATAAGAAATGAGGGAAAACAGATGAAAAACATCCGTGGGATGGTTGCGCTGATAGCGGTATTTGCGGTGCTATTTATTTCGCCACTCAACGCGCAACAGGACCAGAAGACGCCGCCGAAATCCGACATGCCGGGGATGAATATGAGTGAAATGCAACACGACACCGGAGCGAATTCGCAGGCGGCTGTGGGCGCTAACGATCAGATGTCGGACATGCACATGGAAATGGGGCCGCACATGCGCATGACGTCGATGCGGCCACCAGGCCCCGGCGATGAGAAGCGCGCCGAGGAAGTGCTGGCAACGCTCCGGCCCGCGATCGAAAAGTACAAGGATTACCACGTGGCGCTAGACGATGGATTCAAAATTTTCCATCCGGAGCTTCCGCAGGACCACTACCACTTTACGAATTACAAGAACGCGATTGAAGCGCAATTCACCTTCAACCCGGCGCACCCGACATCGCTGCTGTACAAGAAAGTTGGCGGCGGATACGAACTCGAGGGCGCCATGTACACCGCGCCGCGCCCGTACACCGAGGATCAACTGAACGAGCGAATCCCTCTCAGCGTGGCGAAATGGCACCAACACGTCAATCTGTGCATGCCGCCGAAGGGTGAGGGATTAATGCGAGTGAACTGGAGCGAATTCGGGCTGCGCGGCTCCATCGCGACGCAAGACGCGTGCGAAAGTGCTGGCGGACGATGGTCCGCCGTAGTTTTTAACTGGATGGTCCACGTCTATCCCTACGAAACTGATCCAGCAAAAATTTGGGCGCACTGATCATAGCGAAAACAAGAACGCAAAAACAAAAACCGCCCCGGAGATTTTTCCGGGGCGGCTCTTCGGAACGTTGAGTTGTCCCGGAAGCTGAGCCTCCGGGCTGTGAAGTTCCAGTGTAGCGGAGCCTTCGGCGCTTACTTCTTTGCGGCGTCGAAGTTCTTGGTGATTTCGTCCCAGTTTACGACGTTCCACCACGCTTCAATGTATTCCGGGCGGCGATTCTGATATTTGAGGTAGTAAGCGTGCTCCCAAACATCGAGGCCCATGACTGGCTTGTTGCCATTCATGATTGGGCTGTCCTGATTCGCCGTCGAATCAATGGTCAGCTTGCCGCCGGTGAATTGCAACCACGCCCAGCCGGAACCGAAGCGCTTGGTAGCTGCTTCGTTGAATTTTGTTTTAAAGTCAGCGAAGCTGCCGAAGGCGCTCTTGATGGCTTCTCCGATCTCGCCCTTCGGTTCGCCGCCGCCGCCCTTCTTCATGATCTTCCAGAACATGGAGTGGTTGGAATGACCGCCGCCGTTATTGCGGACTGCGGTGCGAATATTTTCGGGCACGCGATCGAGATGGCCAATCAGTTCTTCGAGTGAGAGCTTCTGAAGGTCGGCGTGGCCTTCGAGAGCCTTGTTGAGATTCGTCACGTATGCGCCGTGGTGCTTATCGTGATGGATCTCCATCGTTTTAGCGTCAATATAAGGTTCGAGTGCATCGAAAGCGTAGGGCAGAGGCGGCAGTACGAAAGCTGTTTGAGCTGCAGCGCCTTGTCCGGATGTCTGGCTCATTTTTTTCTCCTCAAATACGGTTGTTGCCCGATAATTATAACTCTTTCGGGCTGCGAGGCGCGCGGCGTCTGAAAATCGCCGGACGCCGTGATTTAGCCGAAAGCGGAGAGTGAAGAATGGCGGGGGCAGAGCACCAGCATCAGCACGAGGAGAAACATTTCACAGCGACTGCCGCTGTGCGGGACATCGTGATTGGGATGTCGGACGGCCTGACGGTGCCGTTCGCGCTTGCGGCCGGCTTGACGGGCGCTGTGGCAGCGACGGCCGGCGCTCTGATTGTCACCGCCGGGCTCGCGGAAATTGCCGCTGGCTCGATCGCCATGGGCCTCGGCGGATATCTTGCGGCGAAGACAGATACGGAGCATTACGAATCGGAAAAAATTCGGGAGTACCGCGAGTGCGAAGAGCTCCCGGACGTCGAGAAATTGGAAGTCGTCAAAGTATTCCAGGATTACGGACTAACGGAAGTGCAGATGGCGCCCATCGTCACGTCCATTTGTTCCGACAAAAAGCGTTGGGTGGATTTCATGATGCGTTTCGAATTGGGACTTGAGGAGCCCGATCCGGCACGCGCCGGCCGAAGCGCTGCGACCATTGCGGGATCCTATATTGTCGGCGGTCTGATCCCTCTCGCGCCGTACATGCTGATGCGCCACGATGTCAGGCAAGCGTTATGGGTTTCCGTGGGAGTAACGCTTCTCGCCCTCGCTGCGTTCGGATCGGTGAAAGGCTACTTCACTGGCGTCAAGCCATGGCGGGGCGGGCTGCAGACCGTCCTCGTCGGCGGATTGGCTGCCGCCGCAGCATTTTTCATCGCGCGCCTGATCAGCTAGCTATTGCTTTTTCTCTGGCTCGCTGCCTAAATTTCCGAAGGGCCAGAGGCCGAATGCTTTCAGCATGCTGTCCTGATGTTTCTCGATGAGCATGTGGGCTGTCTTCTCGGGCGGCCACGGACTCGCGAGGCGCTCCTCTCGATCGGCAATCCAGAACGCCGTAAGCGCCATCACGGTGGTATCGCGCGCCAGGATGTCCGGCTTCACTTTGTCGTACGTGTCCGCCTCGGAGTGGTGCGTGTATTTATAATCCGGCGAGTCCTGGCCGAGATTTATCCCGGGAAGGCCGACGAGACAAAACGACCCGGTATCCGTGCCAAATTCAACGTCGTCATTCACGGCGATTTCGCCGAATGACATTAGTTTCTTTGCGAAATCTTTCGCAGCGGAAATCAAATCGGCGCGTCCTCCGAGATTGAATTCGTTCACTGGACCTTGTCCGTTGTCGAGAATCACTGCCGCAACATGGCTCGTCATTTCGTCTTTGTGAAGTTTGGTATAAGCGAGCGAGCCGAGCAGGCCTTGCTCTTCTCCCGTGAACAGCACGAAGCGAAGAGTGCGCCGCGGCTTGGCTCCGGATTTCACGATGGCTTCAGCAGCGCCGAGAGTCGTCGTCGTACCCATGCCGTTGTCCGTCGAGCCTTCGGCCAGATCCCAGGAATCCAAATGGCCGCCGACGACAACAATCTGCTCGGGATTCTGCGTGCCTCGAATTTCGCCAATTACATTGGCGCTTTGGACGGGGCCATCGGTGAAACGGTTCTGGACATTCATCTTTATCCGCACAGTTTTTCCGCGGTCGATCAAACGTTCAATTTGCTCCTGATCTTCATCAGTCAGGCTCACGACGGGGATGTCGTAGCTCGTGTCGAATCCAAGGACGCCCGTATGCGTAATATTCATTCCCTGCGATTTCGAACCGCCTTGTCCGCCAATCACGGCGATGGCATGCGCGTCGTAAGCGGCCTTGAGGAATGGTCCGAACTTCGCAAATAACGCTCGACGCTCTTGCGGCGGTGGCGCGTCGCCCTTGCGAACGACGAGTAAGATTTTGCCTGCCCATTTCGCAGAGTTGCTGCTCATCTCGTCTGCAAGCTGGTACATGTTTACGGTCATGATGTCACCTTCGGCACCGCCCTGCGGCGTGGATCCGACCCAACCGAGTGATGAAAGCGTGAGCCGATGATGAATCGGAGAGACGACGTCCGCGTTCGCGGAAATTCGCGTCCAGCCTCGCGACATTTCAAATGTCTCGGTGTGAACGTTTTCGAGGCCGATTGCTTTCATTTTTTCTGTGCCCCAGACAATCGCCGCGGCCGCTTGCGCCGATCCGGTCACGCGTCCGCCAATGTCGTCGCTTAACTCCTCGAGATATTGATAAGGTTTTGCATCCGTCATCGCTTCGCCGGCGATCGACGCGAGTTTTTTGTCCATTTCGGAATCTGTCGCCGAAGACGAATTGCCGGAACTTTGCACACCGGGCGAGGTGCGCGCGGGCCACGCGCCGATTAAAACAAGTGCGGCCGCAAATGCGAGTAGAGCTGGCCTGCGCATCATTCGAATCTCCAATTTAAAAGTATTAGGGTCTCTCGAGCGCTCGTGCCAACTAACTCCCGGAACTGCTTCATTTGCGTGTAGTTGGACGGAGGCAACGGCGAAAAGTTTCCCAACGCCGGGCCGTCCACCCTGAGTGGCGATGCTAACCTATCGCGAGACGTCCCGTCTGCATCTAATGGAGCAGAAGTGGTACGGCGTTATGCTCTTTCAGTGAAAGGCCAGCGGGACAGGATTTTTAGCAGAACAAATTTTTGATAGAATCCGGAAATAGTTCAACTTCATCATACGGGCCAAGCGCCCGGGTTTGAATCGCAAAGGAGATCTAACGATGAGCGGTAAAGTAATTGGAATTCGCCGCTGGGTTGCGGTGACGGTGCTGGTGGCAGCCCTCGTAACCGGCGGCATTTTCAGCGTGTGGGCCGTGAATTGGTCCGGCCATGCGGTGTTCGGGGCCGCCAAAATCCCCGTCAAAATGGCGACGAACACAAATCCGGTGAGTCTCGGCGGATTCGCGAACGGTTTTTCATCGAGCGTGAAGCCAGCTCTTCCGGCGGTGGTAAACGTGTCGTCATCGAAGATGGTGAAGCCATCCAGCCAGCAGATGCAGCCATTCTTCAACGATCCGATGTTCAAGCAATTTTTCGGCGATCAGTTCGGAGAGCAATTTAAACATCAGCAGCAACAGCCGCAGCGCGAGCAGAGTTTGGGCTCGGGCGTTGTTGTTTCTCCTGATGGCTACATCCTGACCAACAATCACGTGATCGACGGCGCGACGGATATCAAAGTGGCGCTGAGCGACCGTCGCGAATTTACAGCGAAGCTTGTGGGCACGGATGCACAAACAGATGTCGCGGTTTTGAAGATTGACGCGACGAATCTGCCTGCTCTCACGATTGGCGATTCGACGAAAGTTCAAGTGGGAGATGTGGTGTTCGCAATCGGCGACCCGTTTGGAATCGGCGAAACGGCCACGATGGGAATCGTCAGTGCGACGAATCGCGGCCTCGGCGGCGCGATCGAAGGCTATGAAGATTTCATTCAGACTGACGCGGCAATCAATCACGGAAATTCCGGCGGCGCGTTGATTGATCTTCACGGCGATTTGATCGGAATCAACACTGCAATATTGCCCGGCAATGGCGGTGGCAATCAGGGAATCGGCTTCGCCATTCCGATCAACATGGCGCATTCCGTGATGGATCAGCTGGTGACTCACGGAAAAGTGATTCGTGGCTATCTTGGTGTGCACATCGAGAGCGTTACGCCTGCGCTTGCGAAGTCTTTCGGATTGCAAGATCAAGGCGGTGCATTAATCGGAGATGTGAGCAGCGATGGTCCGGCGTCGAAGGTGGGCTTGAAGCGCGGCGATGTGGTTGCGGCGCTCAATGGCCAGAAAGTCGAAGATGCCAACGACCTTCGTTTGCGCATTTCGCAGATGGCTCCCGGAACGTCTGTGGATTTGAGAGTGATTCGCGACGGGCAGGCCCGGAACTTCAACGTTACGCTAGGTGAATTGCCGGAGAAGGACGCGAAGGCGCCGGTGACCGAAGGTTCCGGATCGAGCCTTGACGGCGTTCAAGTTGAAACACTCACTCCCGAAATCGCACAGGAACTCGAACTGCCAGCCGCCACGCACGGAGTTGTTGTCGGCTCGGTAGATCCATCGAGTCCAGCAGCGGAAGCGGGACTTAGCCGTGGCGATGTGATTCAAGAAGTGAATCACAAGCCAGTGACGAACTCGCATGAGTTCGAGCAGGCAGTCGGGACGAACAAGGGCCCGATTCTACTGCTCGTCAATACTGGTGGAGTCACGCGGTTCGTCGCGATAGAGGGACGTTAGTCGAACAGCGGTCAACAACTACTACAGTAGAAAGAAAAGAGGGCGCGAGGGCCGTCAGGGGCTCCGCGCCCTCTCCGATTTTTAGATACCGAAGTGGTCACGTTTTTGCTAGTAAACGATTACGGAGGAAGTGGCATCACAGTCAGGATGCGGCATCAAATGGCCATTTATAGCCTGAATGTCGCGCCCCAGCCCCCGTACAAAACACTGTGTATTGAGCATATACGGCAGTGCCGTATTGTACATTCGTACAGCGCTGGAACAGGTTATGCTTTCAACACGGCAGGCGATAGAATGGTACTTTAGTTCTATTCGCCGCAACCCGTGGGTCTAGTACTTTCTGCCCAGCGCAGGAAAATTTTGCCCGTGCGCACAGCTCATACGCTAATTGTCGCACCATCGGAGAAGGCTATGGCCTCGACGTCGAGAGTACTGTTTTCACCGCTGCCGGACGGCGAGTCACGTTTTCGCTCGTTTGGCGCAGGACTCGGATTGGAATTCGTGGCCCTGGTACTACTGGTTGTAATACCAATGCTGATGCCGCAGCGACTGGAAGTCGTCACGCGCTATTGGATTACGCCGATAGCCGCGCCTCCGATCGTTCCATGGAAACCACAACCGCGTCCGGCGCCTCAGCCAGCTCCTGTGAAGCAGCCAGTGCTTGCGAAAGTGGTGCAGCCAGTTCCTGTGGAGCAGCCGAAGCCGCGGATCATGTCGCCGGTGTTCACGTCGCCAATCGCGAAGCCTGCGACGGCGAAGAGAGATACTCCGCACCCTGATGCGCCGACCGTGAAGCCGGTTTTTGCGGATAAGACGCCAGTGCCGTCTCTCGGTAGTTCTGCGATTCCCACTTTGAAAAAACCGCGTGAGGCGGTACAGACGGGCGGATTCGGAGATCCTAATGGCGTTCCGGCAAATCCGAACAGCCACGGTTCGCCAAATATAGCGACGGTAGGGTCTTACGATCTGCCGACGGGACCCGGATATGGAAACGGGACAGGCGGAGCGAAGGGCGCACGTGGAGTAGTCGCGAGTTCTGGATTTGGAAATGGCATTGCAACGGGCGGTGGTGGCGGAGGCCGGGCAGGTACCGGTGCGGTACAGCAGAGTGGGTTCAGTGATCAAAGTCCCGCGGCGGCTGCTCCGAAAATCAAGCCTGCGGCAAATACGAATCCGGGCAACGAACCTGTTGAGATTATTTCTAAGCCCCGGCCGCAATACACAGAGCTAGCGCGGCAAAAAAAGATTGAAGGCGACGTAACGCTACAGGTTGTCTTTTCGGCAAATGGGCAAGTCGAGGTGCAAAAAGTTGTTCGCGGATTGGGATATGGTCTAGATGAAGCGGCCGAAGCGGCGGCACACCAGATCCAGTTCAAACCGGCGCGACAAAACGGCCAGCCTGTCGATTATGCCGGAATGGTCCATATCACTTTTGAATTGGCCTACTAAAGTCTAGAGATTCTGTTAAGGGGAGATTTGCCATGCGCGCGTGGATGAAACCTTTCTTATTGGCGGCAGTCGTTGCTTTGTTGCCGAGCTGGGCAGGCGCTCAGCAAGCAAGCTCGGGTGTCGATCAGGTGGTGGATCGCATCACCGCCCGCGAGCAAAAAGAAGTTCAGGTGATCCGGCAATATAGCCCGCTCATCGAAACTTACATTCAAGACATGCGCCCGGATAAGGAACTCGGCAGCACACCGGTGAAGGATCACTACTTCCTCGGGCTGGCCGATTTCAAGAAGGGCGTTGTAGATCACTCTCTGCTCGACAAGAAAGCCGGCAAGGGCAAGATGGCGGCTGGACCACTTACGCACCTTTCCGATTTCGTTTCCTCGCAGTACGTTCCTGAAGGCTTCCTGGAAATGGTGTTTGTTGACGCCAATGGCTTCGACCGCGCGCACTACCATTTTGATTACGTACGCAAGGAGTTTCTCGGCGAAGTGCGCTGCTTGGTTTTCGATGTGAGCCCTCTGCCGAAGACGGGCAAGGGCCGTTTCAAGGGCCGCATTTGGGCCACGGAGCAGGACTACACAATCGTCCGTTTCAACGGCGTGTACACGCCGATTGCTACTTTGGGCGGATTCAATCTTCACTTTGACAGCTGGCGCACAAACATGCAGTCGGGTCTTTGGCTGCCTACGTACGTCTACAGCCAGGAATCGAACCTCAAGGATGTCTTTGGCGGCAGCGTGCGTTTCAAGTCGCAAACGCGCCTTTGGGGCTACAACCTGAGGAACGCCGGACGCGAGAGCGAATTCAGCGAATTGACAGTGGAAGCACCGGGCGCGATTCAGGATCAGGCTGCTGCGTCTCAGGATCCTTCACCGGTCGAGGCAGAGCGGCAATGGCAGCATGAAGCCGAGGACAACGTGATCGAGCGGCTGCAACGCTCGGGCTTGATGGCGCCCTCGGGTCCCGTGGATAAAGTTCTGGCCACAGTGGTCAACAACATTGAATACACAAGCAACGTTGATATTCAGCCCGAAGTTCGATGCCGCGTTTTGCTGACTTCAACGCTTGAGTCTTTTTCGATCGGCCACACCATCGTAATCAGCCGCGGCTTGCTCGACGTGCTTCCGGATGAGGCTAGCCTGGCAGCGATGCTCGCGCAGGAAATGGGCGAGATCATCGTGACCAAGCCTTCCACCGATCAGTGGGGCTTCAACGATTTGACGAACATTCCGACGACGGAAATCATGGCTCGGTTGTCGTTCCGCGACAATGCCCATGATGCCGATCTCGCGAACCAGAAGGCACTCGAACTCTTGAAGGCGTCTCCTTACAAGGAGAAGCTTGCAAACGCGGGTCTGTTTCTAAAACAGCTGGATGCGGAGCAGAAGGCGTTGCCGGCCTTGATCAATCCGAAGCTCGGCAACCGCGTCTATCTCGCCCAGCAATTAGTAGGGTCGGCGCCACAGATCCAGATGGCCAAATTGGACCAGATTTCCGCACTGCCACTTGGAGGCCGCATCAAGATGGATGCCTGGTCGGACAAGGTTGACATGGTCAAGAATAAGCCAGTAGCGTTGATTTCGGAACGCGAGAAGATGCCGTTCGAAGTCACACCGTTCTTGCCCTATCTAACCTACTATTCGAATACTCCGGCTTCGTCACAGGCTGATAAGACGGATGCAAAACCGGCCGAAGCCACAACGCAACAGCCGGCGGCTGAGCCACAATCACAGCAACCGCAACAACCGCAGCCGCAAGATTGAGTACGAGTTTTTCCTCCTACGCGAAGGCCCGGTGATCGTCAGAACCGATCACCGGGCCTTTTCGTTTTCGGGGCCCGAAGCTCGCAGTCCTACCGACAGGCTTGCCACTGTCGCTCCCGAATCGAATTTCTCACACGTAAGGCAGGATTGCGCGAAACTCAGTCTGAGAGAAATTCGCATGGCCGTGAGGCACGGTTCACTCGCCGAATACTTCAGGTCCGATTCGCGGCCAAGCCGCGAAATTGCAGTGGTATGGCACAGCGGCTTTCGAACGGACCGCTGGACCTACGGAACGCTATTGTCAGTGGCGTCGCAGTTCGCGCGCGAACTCGAATCTCGTGGCATTTCGCGAGGCGACCGCGTCCTAATTTGGGGCGGAAGCTCCGGTGAATGGCTGGCGGTGTTTCTCGGCTGCCTTCTGCGCGGCGCAGTCAGCGTGCCGATGGATGCCATCGCGTCCCCGGAATTCGCGCGCCGGGTGGCGGATGAGGCGAAGGTCAGATTAGCCGTTATCGCACGCGATCTGCCCGCGATTGAGGGAATTCCTACGCTCACGCTGGACGACCTTCGCGCCTCGCTCAGCGTCCACGTTAAATCCCCTTACAACCCGCCCAAGCTCCAGCGGGAGGATATCCTGGAGATAGTCTTTACTTCGGGGACGACGGCTGAGCCACGCGGCGTTGTCCTGACTCACGGCAACATACTGTCTGGCCTCGAACCAATCGAGACGGAAATCGCAAAGTACCGCCGCTACGAACGTTTCTTTCATCCGTTGAAGCTACTCAATCTTTTGCCGCTCAGCCACGTGTTCGGGCAAATCCTCGGAATCTTTATTCCACAGATTCTGGGCGGAACGGCGATCTTTCTTGATTCGTTGCGGCCCGGGGAAGTCGCGGCGACGATTCGCCGGGAGCGCGTGTCGGTCCTGGTGACGGTGCCACGCCTAATCGAGTCTTTGCGCGACAAACTCGAACGCGATCTGGAAGCGGAAGGCCAGCTCGACGCCTTTTATCTCGATCTTGCTGCCGCCGAGAAAGAGAGCTTTCTCAAGCGGTGGTGGCGATTCCGAAAAATCCATTCGCGGTTTGGCTGGAAATTCTGGGCGCTGATATCCGGAGGCGCCGCGCTGCGATCCGAAGAAGAAAAGTTCTGGAGCCGGCTTGGTTACGCCGTGATTCAAGGCTACGGCCTGACGGAAACCGCGTCGCTGATCAGCGTGAACCATCCTTTCAAGTTGGGCGAAGGCTCAATCGGGAAGGTCCTGCCGGGCCAGGAAGTGAAGCTCGACGAGAACGGCGAGTTGATGGTGCGGGGAGAGAATATCGCTGCCGGATATTGGAAGGGCGGACAGCTGACGCCGCTCGGCGAGGGCGGATGGTTCCGTACCGGCGACTTTGCCGATCGGGATGACGAGGGCCGGCTGTATTTTCGCGGCCGCCAGAAAAACGTGATCGTCACGCCCGAAGGAATGAAAGTTTTTCCGGAAGATTTGGAAGCGGAGCTACGCAAGAATCGAAGCGTCCGCGATTGCGTTGTGCTCGGGCTGGACGTGCAGGGCGACGGAAACGCGGAGGCGTGCGCTGTTTTGCTGTTGCGCGAAACGGGCGGCGACGCAAATGCCGTAGCCGAATCAGCCGTGAGACAGGCGAACCAATCCCTCGCCTCCTATCAGCAAATCCGCCGGTGGTTCCTTTGGAAGGATCAGGATTTCCCGCGAACGCCCACGCAAAAGCCTGTGCTCGCGAAGATTCGCGAAGTCGTGACGGCCGAAATGGAAAGGCGCGAGCCCGCGCAGGAAATTCCAGCCAGCGCTCTCACGGAACTCATCTCCCAAATTACGCACAGGAAGCCGAGGCAGCCTTCGCCGGGCGATGAGCTCTCCTCCGATTTGAATCTCAGTTCAGTGGATCGCGTGGAACTGATGAGCGCTCTCGAAGACAGATACCAGGTGGATTTAAGCGAGAAGCGCTTTTCAGAGGCGAAGACGGTCGGCGATCTCGAGCAGTTGCTGACCGCGCCCGCGGCGCCTGCGCACGGATTTGTATATCCGCGCTGGGCGCAGCGCTGGCCTTTTCGTGTCTGGCGCTTTCTTATCTATTACGCGCTCACCTGGCCAGCAACGATGATCCTCGCCGCTCCTCGGGTACGCGGACGCAAACGGATTAGATCGGCCGACGGACCATTTCTTGTGGTTTCCAATCATGTGACCTACCTCGATGTCGGGTTTGTGCTGGCGGGCTTGCCATTTCGTATCCGGCATCATCTGGCAACGGCGATGGATGGCGAAAGACTCGCAGCGATGCGGCTCCCGCCGGCGGAATTCTCGTTTCCACGCCGCTTGCTCGAACGTTTGAAGTATTTTCTGGTGGTGTCGTTGTTCAACGTGTTTCCGCTGCCGCGCCGTTCAGGATTCCGCGAAAGTTTTTCCTATGCAGGCGAACTGATCGAACGGGGCGAAAGCGTCCTCATCTTTCCGGAAGGCGAATTAACCAATGATGGATCGGTCGCGACGTTTCATGGAGGAATCGGGCTGCTGGCGTCACAATTGAAAGTACCGGTTGTTCCAGTGAGGATTGACGGTCTCTTCGAAATTCGGCAGGCAGGCAAGCGAATGGCGCGACCAGGGACGGTGCGCGTGACAATCGGCGAGCCGGTGAAGTTTCCGCCGGAAGCGACTCCGGACGAAATCACGCAAGAGCTTCGGCACCGCGTGATATTGATCGAACCGCCGAGCGATTAATTCCCGAGCGCAAGGCGCAGCCTCGCTTCGCAACCGTGCCCTTGCGGCACGTTTTCGAGCGTGAGCGTGCCGCGATGCGCTTCCGCGATTTGCCGGCTGAGGACGAGCCCAATCCCCGAGCCGCCCGGTTTGGTGGTAAAAAACGGAACGAATAAGTTCGCCGGATTTGGAATACCCGGGCCTTCGTCTTTCACCCAGACTTCGAGATAGCCGTCGAGCGACTTCCATCCGACTTGCACGCCGCCTCCGGTTTCGAGCGATGCGTCCACCGCGTTGTGCACGAGATTGATTAAAAGCTGCTCGAGTTGATCGGGATCGGCATTGATTTTCAACTCCGGGCCTGCGTTCAAACCAATCTGCATGCGCGGTTCGAGCCCGGCAACGCGACGGATCCACGGTCCCACTTCCATTGTCTGCAAAGCCGGCGGCGGCAATTTCGCTAGGCGAGCGTAAGCATTCATGAAACGCGCCAGGCTATCCGAGCGCGTGGCTATCACTACGAGGCCGCGCTGCATATCTTCTTCCCAATCCGACGCGCGCGTCGGGCGTTTCAAGAGAGTTGCCAAGTTCTCGGCGACGGATTTGATGGGCGCCAACGAGTTATTGAGCTCGTGCCCCAGCACACGAATCAGACGCTGCCACGCTTGACGCTCTTCCTCACGCAAGGCGCGGCTTAAATCGGAAATCACGAGCAACTGGTGCGCGAGGCCTCCTTCGCGAAAACTGCCTCGGCGAATTTCCCAACGCCCCGATTTTCCCGGGAACGCGATGGCTTCTATGTGCGGCCCTTCGTATGCCAGGCAATTCGCCAGGCCCAATTCGGCCGCGGTTCGCCCCATGACGCGAATGGCGGGCTGGTCGAGAAGGCGCTCACCGGCTCGATTCACGAGCCTGAGGCGTCCGCTGCCGTCAAACGCGAATACGGCGACGTCAATTTCCTCCATCACCTTGCGGAGGAGAGCGGTGGCTTCAAGTGCGCCGAGACGCTGGCGGTGCAGTGTGTCGCCGAGCGCGTTTACTTCGCGCAGTACTTCACCTAGCACGTCGTCGCGATTTGCTCCGCGAGCGCGGATGGAGAAATCGCCTTCCCTCAGCGCGGCAAGCAAATTCGAAAGGGTGCGCATCGGGAAGACCACTCGTTGTTCAGCGCTGAAGGCAAAGCCGAGCCACGCAACGGCAATGACAACGGTGAGCGTCCACTGCACCCGAGGTGTGAAATTGCCGAACCAGAGCAGAAGCAGCGCGACGCCCGTGCCTACGCCGCCCGCCGCGAGCGCCAGCAGGAGGATGCGCCGCTCGTACGCGAGTGGACTCAAAGGTTGTATTTCTGCAAGCGGCGATAGAGGGCGCTGCGGCTGAGGCCCAGCGCCTTGCTGGCGTGGCTCACGTTGCCGCCAAAGCGCGCCAGCGCTTTCTGGATGAGCACGCGCTCGACGTCTTCGAGGCCCATATCGTCGAGGCGCAACGAAGTTTCGCGGGAGACGCGCAGACCAAGATCGCTTGCGCGCACTTGATCGCCTTCGGCGAGGAGCACGGCGCGTTCCACGGAGTGATCGAGCTCACGCACATTTCCCGGCCAAGGATGGTCGAGCATCAATTGCAGCGCTACTGGCTCGAATCCCGCGAGATTCTTGCGGTATCGCTGCGCCGAACTGCGCAGAAAATGCAGTGCCAGGAGAGGAATGTCTTCTTTGCGTTCGCGCAGAGGCGGCACATGGATTTCAATGGTGTTCAGGCGGAAGAGCAAGTCCTCGCGGAATTTTCCAGCGCGAACTTCGGTGGAAATATCGGCGTTCGTCGCGGAGAGGATTCTTACGTCCACGCGGCGGGTGGTCGAGGATCCAACGCGCTCCAGTTCTCCCGTTTCGAGGGCGCGAAGCAATTTGGCCTGGAGATTCATCGGGACATTGGCGATTTCGTCGAGGAACAAGGTGCCGCTGTCGGCGAGCTCGAAACGTCCCACGCGATCCGTCTTCGCGTCGGTAAATGCGCCTTTGACATGGCCGAATAGTTCGCTCTCGAAAATTCCCTCGGGTAGGCCGCCTGCATTGACGGTGACCAATGGGCGCCCGGAGCGAGGCGAGAGAGCGTGCAGCGTGCGTGCGACCACGTCTTTGCCCGTACCGTGATCACCGGTGATAAGCACGTTTGCGTCGGACGGGCCGACGCGCGCGATTAATTCGATTACCGGCCGCATGGCCGGAGACTCGGCGATCAAAGTCGGGCGTCCGTCCGCTCGCAGCAGGCGATTTTCGGCCTCAAGCCGCTGGCTGCGCCGGATGGCATGGGCGAGTTCGATCTGCGTCTTAAGAATGGCGAGGAGGCGGTTATTTTCCCACGGCTTCTGAACGAAATCTTTTGCTCCGCGCCGCATGGCCTCCACTGCGAGTTCGAGGCTCCCCCACGCGGTCATCACGATGATCGGCACAGCGCCGTCTTTCGCTCGGATGTTGGAAAGCAGGTCAAGGCCTTCTTGCCCCGACGTGGTATCGCGCGCGTAATTGAGGTCGATCAGAATTGCATCGAATTCGCGCGTGTCGAGCGCGGCGAGCACGGCCGCCGGCGAAGCTACCGTCTCCGTCTCGAATCCTTCGCTCTTTAGAAGCAAACGCAGAGCTTCACGCACGTCCGCTTGATCGTCGGCGACGAGGATTCGAGTACGATTGGATGGCGAGGGCATGGGCGATTTCGTTTCGAGCTTAGCGCTATACGGAGCTTCTCCCGTTTCCACTATCGGAGTTGACATGTTCACCCTGGGTCCATTTTGGATTCATTGGCTTTAATCAATATTCCGTGCTGGCAACTTTGTCGCGATTGTTGCGAGCCGCAGAGATCATCTGCTCATCCGTAGCGCAGCGCACTCATTGGGTCCACTTTCGTGGCGCGGCGCGCGGGCACGTAACAGGCGATAAGCGCGACGATAATTAGGAACGCGATCACACTTATCAGCGTCGCTGGGTCGGATGCCCGGACGCCGTATAGCTCGCTGGCGATCCAGCGCATCGCCGCGACGCTCACTGCTCCACCGATTGCGGCGCCGAGGAGCGTCAGCCTCATGCCCTGACCGAGGATGAGGCGCACGATGTCTCTGCGCTCTGCGCCCAGCGCCATTCGAATTCCGATTTCATGGGAGCGCTGGGACACACCGTAGGACATGAGGCCATAGATCCCGACTGCGGCGAGAAAAGTAGCGAAGCCGGCAAACGCGGACAGCAGGAACATGCTTAGGCGGCGCTGTGAAACCGCGGCATCGAGATAATCGTCCATCGTTTTTACTTCGGCCACGGGCTGGTTTTTGTCGAGCGACCAGATAGCATCGCGGACGGATGGCACGAGCCCTTCGGGTTTTCCGGTGGTGCGGATTACGAGGCACATTAAATGCGACGGCGCCTGCAAATAGGGAAGGTAAATTAGCGGCGGCGTTTTTCCGCCGGAGCCCCACTCGCGAACGTCTCCGACGATGCCGACAATGGTGATCCAGGATTCTTTTGCCGAGGGCTGCCACGGAGTTTCCTGCGGATCGAAATGGAGCCGGATCTGTTTGCCGATCGGATTTTCGTTTGGCCAGTAGCGGTGCTCGAGCGATTCGTTGATGATGGCGACTCCGGCGGTGTGATCGCCGTCGGCCGGCGAAAATTCGCGGCCGGCTTCAAGCGGAATTCTCATCGTGCGAAAATAGTTCGCATCCGACACTGCATATTGCGCGGTGAATTGTTCTCCTGCGCGGGGCGTCGCGCGGCCTTCAATATCAAAATCGAGATCGGCTCTCCAGCCGCTCAACGGGACGAAATTCACCGCGCTCGCGGACGCGACGCCGGGAAGCGCGGAAACTCGTTCAATCGCTTGCTGGAAGAAATTCGCCACAGGCTGGCCGGCCGGATAGCGCGATTCAGGCAACCAGACTTGCATCGTGAGCACGTTGTGAGCGTCGAATCCCAAATGCTCGGTCAACATTCGCACGAAGCTGCGGATCAAGAGTCCGGCGCCGATCAAGAGCACGATCGAAAGCGCGACTTCCGTGACGATCAAGCCCGACCGCATCATTCCTCCGCGGTGACCTCCGATACTGCCGCGCCCTCCCTCTTTCAGCGTTTCTCCGAGCTCGGAAAACGACATTTGAACCGACGGGAAGAGGCCGAACAAAACTCCCGTCACAATGGAAATCAGGAACGTGTAGGCCACAACCGGTCCGTTTATCGTGATCCAGTCCGCATGAGGAATTTCTCCGCGGCTACCATGGGGTGGAAGCCCCAATCGAAGCAGTTCGACTCCACCGTATGCCAGCGCGATGCCAAGTACACCGCCAACGAGCCCAAGAAGCACGCTCTCCGTCAGCAACTGCCGAACCACGCGACTCCGGCGCGCGCCGAGGGCCGTGCGAACCGCAATTTCTTTTTCGCGGGTCGCCGAGCGCGACAGAAGCAGGCTCGCCACATTGACGCACGCGATCAGCAGCACGACGCCAACCGCGACCAGCAAAACTTTCAGTTCCGGCTTGTACCTTCGATTCAAAGTGTCATGCATGCTGACGACGCCGATTCCCAAGTCCTGATGAACGTCCGGAAACGCCCTTTTTTGGTTCTGTTGTATTGTTTCCATTTCAGCTTGCGCTTTGGCGATCGCGGCGTCGGGTTTGAGCCGGCCAAAGACGATCAGCGCGGTGTCGTCTCGATCCATGTGGCCGCGATCAAACGTGTACGGGGTCCACAGATCCCACGCCACCGACGTTCCTACGGGCGAAAAACCATACGGTAGAACGCCAATCACCACGTACGGTTTGTCGTTCACTTCGATCGTCCGGCCAATCCAGCCGGGATCGCCTCCAAATTCACGCTGCCACAGTCCGTAGCTGATCAACGCGACCTGCCCATGTCCCGGGGTCTCATCATCGGGAACAAAATCCCTGCCGAGATATGGTCTGACGCCGAGCATCCGCAAAAATTCCGATGAAACTTCTCCGCCCCAGACTTGCTCGGGATGTTCCGTTCCTCGGACCGACCTGAAAACTGTTTTCCAGCCGGCGATTTCCTCGAAGGATTTCTGCTGTTCGCGCCACTCGAGAAATTCCGGCGGCGATGTCATGCCGCTCATGATTCCGCGATTCACGTCTGTCTGCCAGATATTGACCAGCCGGTCCGAATGCGGAAAAGGCAGGGGCCGCAGCATCAACGCATCCACCACGCTGAAAATTGCGGAGTTTGCTCCAATTCCAAGCGTCAGCGTCAAGGCGGCCACCACGGCAAATCCTCGGTTTCGCAACAGCATTCGGACGCCATATCGAATGTCCTGCCAGAGAGTTTCCATCCCAAGAGCCCCCGAAATGAACAAGAGACACCGATTCTATAATTACTGCTCGATTAGGTGTTGCCATTTTCGATAGGAGGATGGGCGGCATCAGCATGTGACGCTAATTAACCCGCCGAACTTTTTTCAAATTTGTCTTTACGGGTTTCTGTCGAGGTCTCGGATTCTTCAATCCCGTCTCGAGCTTGCTCTGCACGTCTCGCAGTACTAGCGGCGCCAGAATCGTCTTCCGTTCGCTTAAGTAAGCGCGAACCGCGCGAGGCTGCACCTTGGCCAGTTCGCGCAATGCCCACGACATCGCTTTCACGACCATCGGGTCGCGGTCTTTTTCGAGGATGCGGCATACCTGTAGCGTTCGATGCGAATCGCCTTCGCCGCCCCGCGCCTTGCTGTTCAGCGCAACCGTGCTGACCAGCGCAATCCGCCTCCACCAGTGGTCGGCCGAGCGCGCCCAGTCGTGAATCAGGCTTGCCGGCACTCGCCTTTCGCGCCAGAGCGGACCTGAAAGGAAAACTCCGAAGCAATCCGCCGCGCCCCAACTCGAAATCCCGCGTCCGAGCTGCTCCAACTGCCAGGCATTCAGCTTGTAGAGCGCGCTTTCGTGGTGATGAACCAGCTCGTAAGCAAAAAAGCGATACTCGTGTCCCGGCAATTCGAGCAGCAACATCGCAAGCTCGGTGACGACGTGCGGTGCCGCGTCTTTCAAGCGCTTCGAGAATGCTCGGCGGACTGCGCGAATATCGTCCGTCTTTTGGCTGCCGAGCTCTTGCAGTTGCTCGTCAATCTCCTGCGCCAGCCCCTGCACGCCATCCAAATTGTTTTCCGCTTGCGGCACCATTGATTCGGCCTCAATCGAACTCGGAGTTGAATGAGTTGATATTGAACAGAAGCGAATTCCGAGAAGCGCCGAAAATCTCCTGGAAGCACCCGGTGCACATCCTGGATCCTTAGACGCACACGGCCAAGAATGGACGTGCATCGCCTCAGTCCTTTTCGTGGCGCAAGCTTCACCATCCATAAGAGTTGTGACGGACGCTAACCCTGTAGCCGAGCCGTCCCTTTAACCGCTTCACGAATTCCAGGGCACGCGCGTGAGCTGGCGCGGCCGCGACACCCAGCTCTCATCCGAAAAAATCCGCGGCGACACTTCGACCAGACGTGGAAACACGTTGTAGACCGAGAGTGGCGTCCAGGGGCTGCCGCTCCGCGTCTTGTAACCACGGCGGTTCAGCTCTTCGGCGATGACCGTGAGCGAGGCATCCTGTACGACCAACTCCATCATCACGAAGAGAATTCGCATTTCGGCGGGATTTTCTTCGAGGCGCGCGCAATCCTTCGCGATTTGCACGCCGAATGGAATTTCCTCGTGTGGGCGTTTCGCTTCACCTGCTCCCGTAGCCACGCGCTCCCATTCGATTGCCAGCGGCTTCCACCCGGCGGTTTTCATTTTTTCGATGTGGTCTGCGTCGAGCGAGCCCGTCAAGATCTCCCGATAGTGTTCGTTTGCCATCTTTTTCTCCTTCGAATTCGCCCCGGTCCATCACAGTCAAAAACAAATAGCTGCCAGCTTCATTCGTAGCGAAGCGCCACCAATGGATCCACTCGCATCGCCCTGCGCGCCGGGATGTAGCAGGCCAGCAGCGTAACCGCGGCAAGCAGAATCGTGACGCTGGCGAACGACCATGGATCGCTCGCGCTGACACCGTAGAGCCAATGCTCCAACGCGCGCGATAGCGCCAGCGCCGAAATTAACCCGATGGCAGCGCCAATAAGAAATAGTTTCAAGCCCTGCGACAAAACCATTTTCAGCACATCCTCGCGCCGCGCGCCCAAAGCGATGCGAACTCCAATTTCCTGAGTTCGTTGCGTTACTGAGAACGAAAGAACTGCGTAAATTCCGAGGGCCGCGAGGAGCAAAGCCAGCCCGGCAAACCCGCCGAGAAGCGAAGTTTGCATTTGGCGCGGCGTCAGATAATCGTCCACGAGATCCGCCAGCGGCATGACGCCCGCAACCGGCTGCTCGCTATCCACGGCCCAGATTTGTTGCCGAATTGCTTCGGCCATCTGCATGGGATCGCCCTTGGTTCGCACGGCGAGATACTCAGGCTCAAATCCAAAATCCTGCTGCGCGTAGGGCATGTACAGCTCAGCGCGTGCCGGCACGTCGAGACCTGCCTGATGCACATCGCCAACCACTCCGACGACCGTGATCCACGGGGTTTTGTCAGTGAAATCTCCCGTCTTGAAATGCTTGCCGATGGGATCTTCGCCGGGCCAGATATTGCGCGCCATCGTTTCGTTAATAACCGCTACCGCAGGCGTCCCCGTTCCGTCGCGGCTCTCGATCAGCCGGCCCTTAACGAGCTTTATTTGCAGCGCACCCATGTAATCGCGGCTGATGATGCGAACATTCGGAATCAAAACTTTGCTATCGAGTGCCGGGCGACCCTCCACCTGAATGCCTGATGCGCCTCCATAGTTCGTCAAGGGAATCCAGGTGGTGTAACCCGCTGACTCAACGCCCGGGAGACTCTCGACGCGGCCGAGAACCTGATCGTAGAACGCCACTCGCGGCGCGAACGCTTCATACTTTTGCCGCGGCAGAGGCGTGCGCATCACGAGGACGTGATCGGCGCGAAATCCCGGATCGTGGTGGTAAAGCGCTTCGAAGCTGTGAATCATCAGCGCCGCGCCCGAGAGCAGCACGATCGCCAGCGCCACTTCGCAGATCACCAGCGCATCCCGCAGCCGCCGCCCGCCCGATCCGACGCCGCTCTGCCCGCCCCCTTGCTTCAGCGAAGTGACCAGGTCAATGCGCGAGACTCGCAGCGCCGGGATAATTCCGAACAAAACTCCGGACGCCAGGGAAATCGCGATTGTGAACGCGAGCACGCGCCCGTCTACTCCCGTGCCGTTTGTAGATGCAAATTCCGTCGGAATCAATCGGCGAAGAAAATCCGCAGTGAAAATCGAAGCAAGGAGCCCAGCGACACCGGCCGGCAGCGCCAGCACGATGCTCTCGATGAGAAGTTGGCGCGTGATACGCGATCTGCTCGCGCCGAGCGCCAATCGCATTGCTAGTTCGCGTCTCCTGCCTGTGGCGCGCGCCAGCAGGAGATTCGCGATGTTCGCACAGGCGATGAGCAGCACGAATCCAACCGCGCCCATCAGAATAAATAGCGCGGATTTCGTTGCTCCGGCGAATTCGTCGCGGAGTGGAACCGCGTACGCGCCAACTTTGGCATTTTCGTCCGGATGTTCGCGCTCGAGTTGCTTCGCGATCGTTGCGAGGTTGGCATTCGCGGCCGCGATCGAAACGCCTGGCTTCAATCGCGCTACAACGTTGAGCGAATGATTCCCAAAGTTCGCCAGTTTTTCTTTTGTAAATTGCGAAGGAACCCAAATCTCGATTTCGCGATCCGGAAATTGAAATCCGCGGCGCATGACGCCTATAACCATGTATTTCTCGTAGTTCAGCGAAATCTCTTTTCCCAAAATCTGCGGATCGCCGCCAAACTGCCGGAGCCAGAGCCCGTGGCTGAGAATAGCTACGTGGCGCGCGCCCGGAACGTCATCCTCGGGCTGAAAATTGCGGCCAAATTCTGGCGTCACGCCGAGAATCGAAAAAAGATTTGCGGTCACGGCTCGCCCGGGAATTTCCTGCGGCTGGCCTGCGCCGGTGAGATTGAACGATCCGCCAAACGAAATCGCCGCCATGTCCTCAAATACCTGGTTCCGCGATTTCCATTCGGCAAAACTTCCCGCTGAGGGCGTGTTGTGCGGGAAGCCGTAGGCCGAACTATCCTCCCAAACCATGGCGAGACGTCTGGCGTCACGGTAAGGAAGTGGGCGAAGCAGCACTGTGTCCGCAAGGCTGAAGATGGCCGTGTTCGCCGCGATACCCAAACTAAGAACGGCGATAGCGAAAATCGTGAAGCCAGGGCTCTTCACGAGCATCCGCACGCCGTAGCGAACGTCCTGCCAGAACGTGGACATTAGTGCCTCCGGGCGATCCTCTCGCCCCGATCGGCTTGAATACATCTGCCGCGTATACGCGCGCGGCCCGCTGTAACACACCCGATTCCGAAACGAAGTCTAGGCAGCGCCCACTTTTGTCTGGCCGCTGATGATCCAGCCATCGGCTAGCTGGATGATCCTGCTCCCGTATGCCGCCCAATTTTCGTTGTGCGTCACCTGAATGATCGTCGTGCCGGCTTCGTTCAGGCCCTTCAACAAGTCCATGATCATTTTTCCCTGACTCGAATGCAGGCTGCCGGTCGGCTCATCCGCTAGAATCAGTTTCGGATTTCCGATGACGGCCCGCGCCACGGCAACAAGCTGCTGCTGCCCTCCGGAAAGTTGATTCGGGAAAAGATCTTTCTTTCCGACGATCTGAAACCGGTCGAGAACATCCGCGACCATCGAATCGCGCTCGGATTTTTTGATATCGCGATAGGAAAGCGGAAGATCGAGATTTTCCGCAACCGTGAGGCTGTCGAGCAAGTGATATTGCTGGAACACGAAGCCGATGTATTTCTTGTGCAGCTCGACGCGCCGGCGGTTATCGAGTTTGTGGACGGCGTTATCGAGCAGGTAGTACTCGCCCTTCCATGCGCCGTCGAGCATCCCGATAATTCCCATCAGCGTGGATTTGCCCGCGCCGGAGGGCCCCATGATTGTAATGAAATCTCCGTCACCAATTTCGAGGTTAATCCGCCGCAGCACCCACGTCTTGCCCGCTCCCGATTCGTACGACTTCTCGACATCAATCATTCGAATCAAATCGCACCCGCCTTTTCGTTTAAACTCCAAGCATCCTATTCATATCGCAGCGCCACCATTGGGTCCACGCGCATCGCCCGCCGCGTCGGCAGGTAGCATGCCAGCAACGCGACGCCGCTTAGAATTACGGCGACTGCCGCAAACGTCAACGGATCGGCCGCGCTCACGCCGAACAGCATGTTCTGCATCAACCGCGTCACCAGCAGCGCCGCCACTACTCCGATTGCCACGCCAATCAGCGTCATCTTCATTCCGTCGCCCAGCATCAGCCGCAGAACGTCGCCGCGCTGCGCTCCCAGCGCCATCCGGATTCCGATCTCACGCGTCCTCTGGCTCACTACGTAGGAAATCACGCCGAAAATACCGATGCTCGAAAGCGCCAACGCGAGCGCGGCGAACACTCCCAATAGGATCATCGAGAATCGCCGCGCCGCCAGCGAATCGGAAATAATGTCGTCCATAGTATGCGCGTTGTACATTACGTCCTGGCTGTTGAGCCCTTCGATCGCCTTGCGGATCGTTTCTGTGACCGTCGCTGGCGATTGCGCGGTCCTCACGACCACCGTCGCACCCGGTGGCCCGATAAACAACTTGTCGGGAATTTGCACCAGCGGCATATAGGCCTGAGCCTGGATGGTATTGTGCGCGTCCGTATCGAGCCCCCAGTGTTTGACGTGGCCCACAATTCCCACCACCTGTAGGTGCATTTCTATAATTCCGAGATTAATTTGTTTCCCGATTGGATCTTGGTTCGGAAAATATTGCCGTGCAAAATTCTCGTCGATCACGACGATCGGCTGAGAGTGTTCGTCATCGCTCGCCATCAAGAAACGCCCTCGCTTGAGCTCGATTCCCATCGCTTTTACGTAGCCAGGATCCACAAAATAGAAAAGCGTAGGCTTCATTTCACTCGTATTTGCGGGCTTCGGCTGCCCCTCCAGCCAGAACGGCAGTTCGTTGTCACCTTGCATGGGCAGCGCACCGCCCGTCAGCGAGACAGCTTTGACGCCAGGAATCGCTTGCAACGTGCTCTCTAGCTGACGAAGAGCAGTTCTCGTAGTTGCAGCGTCCGCGCCAAGTGACGGCGATAACGAAGCAGAAAATACCAGCACATTGTGCGGGTTAAATCCGGGATTCACGCTCCACAAATCCACGAGACTGCGGATCATCAAGCCCGCGCCCACCAGGAGGATTAGCGCCATCGCCATCTCAATCACGACAAATACGCCCTGCGCGCGGTTCCGGGCTCCGCTCACGCCTCGTCCGCCTTCTTTCAGCATCTCTTGCACGTTCGGTTCCGCTGTCTTGAGCGCTGGCGCGAGGCCGAAAACAACTCCCGCCAGAATCGAAGCGGCCAGCGTGAAAAATAAAACCCGGCCGTCGAGCCCCACTGCCTCAGCGCGAGGTAACGCCTCCGGAAGCACCTTCAGCGCCGCCTGCGTTCCCCATTGCGCCAGGATCAGCCCCAGCGCGCCGCCAGCCAGCCCCAACAGAATGCTTTCCGTCAGCAGTTGCCGGATCACGCGCGTCTGGCTTGCGCCCAGCGCGGCGCGTATCGCAAACTCGCGCGAGCGGCTGCTGGATCTAGCGAGTTGCAGGTTCGCTACGTTCACGCACGCAATCAGCAACACAAAACCGACCGCGCCAAGCAATACCAACAGGAACGGCCGTACTTCTCCGACCATCTCCTCCTTCAACGGTACGATTGTAATTCCAGCGCCCTTGTCAGCATTGGGATAGGCGGCAGCCAAACGATTCGCGATTCCGTCCATATCTGCGTGCGCCTGCGCCAGTGTGACGCCCGGCTTCAGACGGCCAACCGCGGCCATTCCTTCGTGCACTCCGCGGTCCTGGAAGAAAGGATCGTCGTAAGTTGCTACCGGAACGAAAACCTCGTTTTTATCTTGATAACTTTGGACTGCAAGGTGCAAACCTGCGGGAATTACGCCGATAATCGTGTAGCCCTTCCTGTTCATCGTGATCGTCGTCCCGCAGATTTGCGCTGAACTCCCGAATTTTCCCTTCCACAGACCTTCGCTAATCAGCGCCACTGGCGATGCGCCACGTTTGTCCTCCTCCGCTGTGAACGTGCGCCCCATCAGCGGACGCACTCCTAGAATCGGAAAAAAATCTGAGGACACCATCTCGACGTTGACCTGCTGCGCTTCTCCGCTGCCAGTCAGATTGAAACTGTCCGGGCGGAAGGCGGCGATTGACGAAAAAACGCTATTCATTCGCTGCCAATCCAGAAAATTCGGGTACGAGATGGACGACTGTTTGAAATCGCGCGAATTTTCATACAGCGTGACCAATTCTTTCGGTTGCGGGAAGGGCAATGGATTCAGCAGTACGCCGTTGACCACGGAAAAGACCGCCGTATTCACGCCGATCCCGAGCGCCAGCGTCGCCACGGCGATTAGTGTGAACCAGCCATTCTTTATCAGCATCCGAAAGCCGTACTTGATGTCTTGAAGCAGTGTCCCCATTTTTAATTCTCCATTGCCGGGCCCGGACTATCCGTAACTACTAACCTCCAAAAACCTACTCGTATCGCAGCGCCACCATCGGGTCCACGCGCATCGCCCGTCGCGCCGGTATGTAACACGCTGCAAGCGCTACTCCGCCGAGAACTACCGCTCCCATCACAAATGTGAGCGGGTCCATTGGCGCGACGCCAAATATCAGCGTCGCGAGAAATCTGGTAAGCGCCGTAGCTCCAATAATTCCAAAGAGAATCCCAGCGGCGGTGAGCGCCATTCCGCGGCCCAAAATCAATCTTGAAATGTGACCGGGTGCCGCACCGAGCGCCACGCGAATCCCGATTTCGCGTGTGCGCTGGCTAACGAAGTAAGCCATCACGCCGTAGATGCCAACGCCCGCAAGCAGCAGCGCGGTTCCCGCAAAAAATACGATCAGACGCATGGCGAATCGCCGCGACGCAAGAGATTCCGTTACGACGCTGTCGAGGGTTCGAACGCCGAACACCGGAAGATTCGGATCGACCGACTGGACTTCGCGGCGGATGGGCTCTGCGAGACTGTCCGGACTGGCATTCGTGCGGATGTACACGTCCAGCGCGTAGCCTGGGAATTGCATTTCAGAAAAGTAAATATGCGGTTCGTATGGCGCGTCGAGTCCGTCGGTCTTCGTTTTTCCCACAACGCCCGCGATCGTTAGCCACTTCGGATTCGGCCCTTGCAGGAATCCCGGAAGCAGGCGTTTGCCAACCGGATCTTCATTGGGCCAGAAACGCTCCGCGGCCGTTTGGTCAATCAACACCACAAGTTGGCCCGACGTATCGTCAGAGTCAGTGAAGAATCGCCCGCGAATCAGCGGCGTGCCGAGCACCCCGAAGAAATCTGGACTCACCGTGGCGAATTCAGCAGAGAGTGCGTCGCCGCTTCCGACCGGGCGGCCCTCGACAGTGAACGTGCCGCGATTTCTTTGGGTCAGAAACGGCATGCTGTTGCTTCCGATTGCCGCGTCCACGACGCCGGGCAGCGCCGTCACGCGCCGGGCTACCTCGCGCACAAATGCCGCGCGCTTTTCTGGCGGCCGGTAAGGATCGGATTTAGGGTCGTTCGGTACCGGCAGCCAGACGCGCGCCAGAACCACATGGCTCGAACTGAATCCGGGATGCACTTCGAGAAGATTCCAGAAGCTTCTCAGAAGCAGGCCCGCGCCAACCAGCATCACCAGCGAAAGAGCAAATTCGGATACGACCAGCGCTGATAGAAAGCGATTTTGACGCGAGCCGATCCCGCTGCCTCGCGTACCTTCCTTTAGATTTTCTACCAGACGCGGATCGGATAGTTGCGCGGCCGGCGCTAGGCCGAAAAGCACGCCAGTGAGAATCGAGAGTCCCAGCGCAAACAGAAGAACGCGCGAATCCGTTCCAACTTCCGCCGCGCGGGGAAGATTCGACGGTACCATCCGCAGCAGCAAGCCCGTCAGCCACGAATTCAGAAGCAATCCAATGACGCCGCCCGCGAGCGACAGCACGATGCTCTCGGTTAGTGTTTGGCGAATCAAGCGTCCGCGCGACGCGCCGAGCGCCCGCCGCACGGCAATTTCGCGATATCTCGACGACGATCGTGCCAGCAGCAAGCTCGCGATGTTCACGCACGCAATCAGCAATACCAAACTTACCGAGCCCAGCAGCACGATCAGCATCACGTTCGAGTTTCCAACCACCTCTTTTTGCAGCGGCACGAGCCGAATCGTCCAACGCACACTCTCGGGATAATCGGCCGGATACTGTGCTCGCAATTGCGTCGTGAACGCGTCGAGCTGCGCTTGCGCTTTGGCGATGGTCAGACCGGGCTTGAGCCGCCCGATGCCTCCGGGAATCATTCGAATCGCGCGCGATGGCGGCACGGGAAACGGCGCAGCCACAAAGCCCGCGGCGACCCACACATCCACATCGTGTTCGAGAGTAGCGCCCGGATGGCGAAAACCTGGCGGCATCACGCCGACGATCCGGTAAAGGTCTGAATCCAGTCGTATTGGTCTGCCGATGACGCCCGGATCAGCGCCAAACATTCCTCGCCACAAACTGTCGCTGATCACCGCGGCTTCCGCGAATCCCAGTTGATGATCTTCGGGCTGGATCACCCGGCCCAACTCTACCTTGGCTCCAAGCAGCGTGAAGTAATTGAAGCTCACGCCTTGCGCTTCCACGCGTTCCGGTTTTTCAGCGCCGGTCACGTTCGCATTGATCGGCCACACCGCTGAAACCTGATCGAAGACGCCCGATCTCTTCTCCAAGTCGTCGAGCTCCGGCTGCGACATGCCCTCATCCGTCAAGCCCAATCCCGGCAGGTCATCTTTTATTGCAACAAGTTGCTCGGGGTGATTAAACGGCAGCGGGCGCAGCAATACGGCGTCAACAACCGAAAAAATCGCTGCATTCGCGCCAATGCCGATGGCGAGCGTCAGCACCGCAATCGCCGTGAATCCCGGCGCTTTGCGAAGCATTCGAAGCGCATATTTGATGTCTTGCGTTAAACCGCCCATCCTGACATCTCCTTCGCCCCTGCGCCCCGCCCCTGGGTCGCTTCCTTTCTCTTCTCGATCCTCCATTTGGACTGCGCACGGCCGATTCCCGCTCAATCAGCCCGCGGTTTATTCGTATCGCAACGCCACCATGGGATCCACACGCGTCGCCCGCCTCGCCGGGATATACGCGGCAAATGCCGCAGCCAGCGTGACAAGCGCAACAACAGCCACAAACGTCGGGGGATCGGTCGCGCTTACTCCAAACAGCAAGCTGCTCATTCCCTGCGTCACCGCAAGCGCCACCAGAGCTCCAACGGCCGCACCGACGCCAGCCAGCTTGAATCCAGCGCCCACGATCAGCCGAAGCACATCGCGCTGTTGCGCTCCGAGCGCGATGCGGACGCCGATTTCCCGGTATCGCTGGCTCACCGTGTACGACAGCAGTCCATAAATCCCCAGCGCCGCAAGGAAGACTCCCAATCCCCCAAGCAACGAGGCGATGGCCGCCGCCGTGCGATTCGCAAACATGGATGCGTGGAGCAATTCGGTGAGATCATCGCTTTCAATCGGCTGCACTTTCGAATCCAGCGACTGCGCGACGTCATGCACCATCCCGATCACCGTGGACGCCGGCAATTGCGAGCGCACCAGAATATTGGCGTCCGTGTCATCCGTTTGCAGCTCAGGCATGTACACAAACGGCTCAGGTTCCTCGTTCACGCGGTGATACTTGATGTCGTGCGCGACGCCAGCCACCGTTCTCCACTCGCCCCAAAGTTTCACGGTGTGGCCCGTGGGATCTTGTCCCGGCCAGAATCGCTTCGCCATCGTCTGATTGACGATCATCACTTTGGGCGCGCGGTTTCGATCTTGTTCGCCAAAGTCGCGTCCTTCGACGATGGGAATTTGCATCGTTTGGAAATAATCGGCGCCGACGACGTTGAGATCGATGCGCATATCTTCATTCGGGCCCGGCGTAAAACCTTCGACTTGGATAAACGTGTACTGGCGCCCCGTGAACCACAGCGGCACGTACCGTTCGGAACTTGCCGATTCAACTCCCGGCATCGATCGCACGCGCTCAAGCATGCGATCAAAATAATTCGTGCCCCGCTCACCCGAGTATCCATTTCCACGAAGATCAAACGCCGCGAGCACAACATGGTTAGCGTTGAATCCGGGCCCCGCCGCTTCCGCGTTTCGCATGCTGCGCAAGAGAAGCCCCGCGGTTACCAATAGCACCGTCGCGAGCGCGACTTCGGCGATCACCAGCACGTCGCGCAGGCGATGGCCGCTCGCGCTCGCCGCCCGTCCGCCTTCCTTGAGCGACTGATTCAAATCCGTCTTCGATCCGCGCAAAGCCGGCACGAGTCCAAACACAATTCCTGTCGCAAGAGATAGCAGCAAAGTGAATCCGAGCACGGGCCCGCTAATTCCGCTCGTGAATGCGATGGGCAAATGCGTGGCGGGCATTAGAACTTTAAGTAGATTTACGCCCCAGAGCGCGAGCAGCGCTCCTCCGGCCCCGCCCACGAGCGCCAGCACCAGGCATTCGCTCAGCAGCAACCGCACCAACCGCTTACGGTCCGCCCCCATTGCCGAGCGAATCGCCATTTCTCTTTCACGGGCCGTCGCGCGAGCGAGCAAGAGATTTGCCACATTGACGCACGCGATCAAAAGCACCAGCGCCGCAGCAATCATCAGAAATCCCAGCACGCTGCGAAGAAAATCCTGCACGCCATAGTGCGCCTTCCATACCGGCGCCAACGCAACTCCGATATTCTTGTTTGTATCTGGATATTCCCGCGCGAGATTCCCTGCGATCGTCGCCATCTCCGCTTGCGCCTGTGCCATCGTCACTCCCGGCCGCAGCCGCCCCATGATGTGCACGAAAGTCGGCGAGCGTTCCGCGATGTCTTCCCCCGGCAACGCTTGCGGCTGCATCATCATCGGGACCCAGTATTCGGCCGCGATTCCGACAATCGTGCCGTAGAACCCCTGCGGCGCGACGCCAATCACGGTGAACGGGTGCGTGTTGATGTGCACCACCCGCCCCACAATATTGGGGTCCGAGCCAAATTGCCGCGCCCAAAGTCCCTGGCTGAGAACGATATAAGGATCCGAGTTCAACGCTTGATTCGGCGAAGAATGAAATGTCTGTCCAATCGCCGGTCGCACCCCGAGCACATCGAAATAATTCTCCGTGACGATCAGACCCCACACTCGATTCGCCGGCGCATCCTCTCGAACGCTTAAATCCGCGCCCACAAATTCGAAGCCGATGAGCGCTGAAAAAACATGATTCTGATCGCGAAAATCTTTGTAATCGGGATACGAACTAGTGTGCAATTCGCCGGTGGGCATCACGGTTTCCGCAACCACCAACTGATTTGCCTGCGCCACGCCCGGCAGCGGATTCAGCAGCACGCCGCGAATCCAGCTGAACACGGTCGCATTTCCGCCGATTCCCACAACCAGCGTCAACACCGCGACGATCGTGAACCCGGGACTCTTGCGCAACATTCGCAGCGCGTACATCACGTCCTGCCAAATCGTGATCATTCGCCGGACCCTTTCGCTCCAATCGCCTTCTTGCTAATCGTTCACAGAAACAACGAGAAGCGTCGCGTCGTCTTCCAATTCGCCGCTTGAAAATCTCTCGACGCCGCTCATCACATCCTTCAATAGTTTTTTAGCGCTTCGATCGCCGTCGGCACCGGAGCTGCGCAGCAAGCCGGCTTCGCCGAATTCCTCTCCGTCGGCGTCGTGCGCTTCCACAACTCCATCGGTAAAGAGAACGAGCCTGTCGCCCGGCTCGAGATAAATCTCGCCGCCATCGAATTTATCGCCCGGGAAGATGCCCAGGACGCCGCCACCTTCGCGCAACCGTTCTGTCTGGGCGGCGCGTCGCATAACTACTGGCGCCGGATGTCCCGCATTGCAATATCGCAAGCGCTTGCTTTGCCGATCGAGAACCGCGAAGAAAAATGTAATGAACCGCCCGTCCGTGATATTCCTGCACATCAATTCGTTGATCAGCGAGCAGAGAGTTTCCGGTGCGAGCGAGCCCGAAGCCAGCCCGCGCACCGTCGCCTGAAGATTCGACATCAGCAGCGCAGCGGGCAATCCCTTTCCTGCAACATCCGCGATGCAGAACGCCAGCGTCTGCTCGTCGAATTGCAGCACGTCGTAATAGTCGCCGCCCACCACGCGCGCCGGCCGCCACGTCGCCGCAATTTCGTATCCGGCGGCCTGCGGAATCTCCGCCGGAAGCAATCCTTGCTGGATTCGCAACGCCTCTTCGACTTCGCGCTCTTGCCATCGCAGCTTCTCGGCAATCTCGATTCGCCGCAATTCGTCCTCTCGCTCGTGGCGCTGCGCTTCCCGCCGCTGCCGCCCGACGGCGACTTGCTTCTCCAAAATATCCAGCAGCCGCGCATTCACCCACGGCTTCTCGACGAAATCGCCCACACCGTGCTGCATTGCCTCGACGGCCAGCCCGACGCTGCCCCATCCCGTCATCACCACCACGGGCGGCCGATTGTCGCGCGATTGAATCCTGTTCAGCAGCTCGATACCTTCGCGCCCCGATGTCGTATCGCGCGCGTAATTCAAATCCATCAGCACCAGATCGAAATCGCGCGAATCGAGCGCCGAAAGAATTCCCGCCGGCGAAGATGCGCTCTCGATCTCGTACCCGTTGCTCTTGAGCAGCAGGCGCAATGCTTCCAGAACATCCGGCTGATCATCCGCAATGAGAATTTTCGGGCTCACGCGCGCTTCCGGTTCGACCAATTCTTGGGCTGTAGTATTCATAGCAATTCTGCAGGCCAGTCCGAAGAGAACAAAAATCCCCCTCAGCGCCCGTAGAAGTAACGGCACTTCTGCAACCACGACATAACCGATATAAGTTGTTTGTTTATATTAAGTTGCAACAGTCAGTGAGATTGGTATTCGCGCCTCGTGACCACTTGCGGGATACTCTCGTCCCGAAATCGGACACCGGGAAAATACTCATTACGACGCTATTTCGGATCTATCCGATTACTCGTATCGCAGCGCAACGATAGGATCCACATGCATCGCCCGCCGCGCCGGAAAATAACACGCCAGCAGTGCCACGCCGGCGAGCGCGGCTACCCCGCCGCCAAAGCTGATCAGGTCGGTTGCGCTTACGCCGAATAGCAGACTCGCGAGCAGCCGGGCGACGGCAAATGTCAGCGGCAACCCGATCGCGATTCCGATGGCAGTGAGCACAAGTCCGCGCGAGATGAGCATCCGCATCACATCGCTCGGCCGCGCTCCCAGCGCCAGCCGCACGCCAATTTCATGCGTGCGCTCCGTCACCGCATAGGCCATCACGCCGTAGACGCCCACCGATGCGAGCACCAGTGCGATCAGACCAAGAACGCCCATATTCGCGGCGACGTAAGAGAAACCCACGATCGAGTTAGAGATCACTCGGTCGAGCGTCATCGCGTCGTACACCGGCTGATCCGGATCAACGCTTGCAACGCGGCTGCGAATTGCCGGAATCATTCCTCGCGGATCGCTCATCGTCCGCACCACCAGGTACGTGTCCGCGTAGCTCTGCTGTTGATAGGGTAGATAAATCGCGTAGGGTGGATTGCGATCTAGGATTTGGTAAGTGACGTCGCTCACTACACCGGCAATCGTGAGCCACGGGCCCGCCTCATCATCGCGGCCCATCTTGATGTGTCGCCCGAGCGCACTCTCTCCCGGCCAGAATCGCCGCGCCAATGATTCGCTGACAATCGCAACTCCCGTCCGATCGGCACCATCCGCGTTCGTGAATTCGCGGCCTTCGCGCAGCGCTACGTGCAACAGCCGGAAGTACGATGGACTAATCGTCTCGCGATTCGCTGTACGGTATTCGCCAGGGCGCGCCGGCTGGCCTTCGACGCTGAAATCATCCGAAGCTCCACCAATGCCGAACGGAACCACAGACACAAGCGCAGCATCTTTTACACCCGGTACGATACCGACCGACTGCAGCACCCGATCGTAGAATGCAGCTTGCTGTGCCGAATTCTTGTATTTCGATTCCGGGAGCGTCATTCGCATCGTCAGTACGCTTTGCGGCTCGAAATTGAAATTCATTCTGAACATTGCGTTCACGCCCTTCACCATAAGCGCGGCGCCCACTAGTAGCACCAGCGAAAGAGCAATCTCCGCAACCACGAACGCGCTTCGCATTCGCTGGCGTGCGCGGCCTCCGGTCGTTCCCCGCCCAATTTCTTTGAGCGATTCAACAAGATCCGGCCGCGATCCCTGCAGCGCCGGCGCAAGTCCCGCGAGGATTCCGACGATCACCGTGATAGCCAGCGTGTAAATGAAAGTGTCGCGATCGAGTTTGATTGAGCTCCATGCCGGAATGTAGCGCGCTACTTCCGGCGGCATGTTTTTCACAATCAGTTCGATCCCCCACTCGCCGATCAGCAAACCAAACCCAGCTCCCGCGAATGCAAGCAACAGACTTTCAGCGAGTAGCTGCCGGATAATTCGCCAGCGGCTTGCGCCCAGCGCTCGTCGCACCGCGATTTCTTTTTGCCGGCCCACGCTTCGCGCGAGAAGCAGGTTCGCAACATTCGCGCACGCAATCAGCAGAACGAACCCAACCGCTCCGAGCAAAACCAGCGAATATTCGACGCTCAGAAGTCCCGCCGCGTAAAGCCGCAAAGGCATAATCCAAATGCTCCATCCCGTTTCCGTCTTCGGATAATTCGCCTGCGCCCTCTTCTGCAGGATGTCCATTTCCGCCTGAGCCTGCGCCACGGTTACTCCGGGTTTCAGCAGCGCCATCGAAACCACGTAGCGAGAATCGCGCACGGCCTTTTCGTCCCGCTCATCGCCAGCGGCGTCCAGATTTGCGTGCTCATCGGAAAAGAAAAATCGCGCGGCATCACGCCCACAACATCGTAGCTGCGCCCGCCGAGCGTGACCCTCTTACCCACGACTTGCGGGTCCGACGAGAATCGCCGCTCCCACAGTCCGTAACTCAAAATAGCTTCTTGCCCGCGCCCCGCTTCGGTTTCTTCGGCGGAAAATGTCCGCCCCAGCAGCGGCTTGGCGCTGATCATATTGAACAAATCAGCCGAGATTTTTGCCCCTTGTAGTTTTTCGGGGTCGCCGTTCCCCGTCAAATTGAACGAACTCCATTGGAACGCGCCGATTTGCTCGAACGACCGGCTCTGCTTTTGCCAATCGAGATAATCCGCAGGAGAGGGATATTCCCAGCCTTGGGTGTCGCCAGGTGTGCGATTGAAAAGCATGACGATCCGATTGAGATGCGGAAACGCCACCGGCTTGCGCAGGAATGCATCAGCCACGCTGAAGATCGCAGTGTTCGCCCCGATTCCAAGCGCCAGCGCAATAACCGCCAGTGCAGTGAATCCCCGGCTCTTCAGCAGCGTTCGAAACGCGTAGCGAAAATCCTGAAGCAGCGCGTTCATGATGAACCGCCTCTCCTACTCACATCTCAACGCAACAGCTAGGCAAATACGACGCGGCTTCAGCCGGGCAGCATTGATTTTTCCCGCGCTCTCGCAACTTCGACGGCGCCACGCACACACATACCGTCGCGGATGCCAAAATCGGCGACCGGGTCAATAAATCGCTATAAGCGCGAACAACGCGCAAATGTTCAATGAATAGTTGGCGCTAAACGCTTTCAACCTTCGCGCCAATCGTATCTTCGACAATTCTTCCGTCGAAAAGATGGATCGAGCGATCCGCGATTTGCGCGTAGCGCGGGTCGTGCGTGACCATGCATATCGTCGCGCCCTCGCGATGCAGCTGCCGCAGCAATTCCATCACGGCTTCGCTGTTCTTCGAGTCGAGGTTTCCGGTCGGCTCGTCCGCCAGTAGGATGGACGGCTGTCCGACCAGCGCTCTCGCAACGGCCACGCGCTGTTGCTGGCCGCCCGATAGCTGCGAAGGGTAATGCTTCATGCGGTGCGCCATTCCCACGCGCTCGAGCACTTCCTGCACGCGCTTTTTGCGCTCGGCGGAAGGCATGCTCCGGTAGGTCAGCGGTAACTCGACGTTCTCGAATACGGTCAAGTCGCCGATGAGATTGAACGCCTGAAATATAAATCCGATTTCGCGATTGCGGATTCGCGTGCGATCCGATAGCGAGAGGTTCGACACGGCCTGCTTATTGATCCAGTAGCCGCCTTCACTCGGCGAATCGAGCAGCCCCAGAATCGAGAGCAGCGTTGATTTGCCGCAGCCCGATGGCCCGGCGATCGAAAGGAATTCGCCGTTCTGAATCTCGAGATGCACTCCCGCCAGCGCGTGCGTCTCTACTTCATCCGTATAGAAAACTTTCGTCACGCCTTCCAGCCGGATCAATGCTTCGGTATTCGCCATGCTCGCGCTCCTCTTGAATATCTTCGCGCCGCTTTCGCGCCCGCAATTTACTTCAATTGAATTCGATCGTAATTGTCCCACTGCGACATGTCGGAGAGAATCACGGTGTCTCCCACTTGCAGCCCCTTCTTGATTTCCACCGTATTCACCGACGTTTTCCCCAGCGCCACTTGCACCCGCGTCGCTTCCGAGCCGTCCGCCGAAACCTTGAAAAGTCCCACGGTGCTATCCGCTTCGCCGTGTACCGGCCGACCCACGTAAATCACGTCTGTAAGCCGCTCGATTTCCACAGTTCCCTCGACGCTCAAATCCGGCCTCGCGCCTTCCGGCAGCGTGCCCTCGAGCGAGCAATCCACCGTCACCGTTCCGTTCACCACCGCCGGATCGATTCGCGTCACGTGACCAGAAATAATTCCATTGTGCGTATCAATGCTGGCCTTCTGTCCAATCTGTACATCTTTCGCCTGCGTCTCAGCAATCTTCAATTGCGCTTTCAAGTGGGTCGGCTGGGCCACGCGCGCCAGCACGGTACCCATCGTCACCTTCTGCCCCACTTCCACATCAAGCTCTTGCAGCACGCCGTCAATTCCCGGCGTCACTCGCAATTGCGCCACTTGCGAGCGCTTCAAATCCGATAGCGCGCGTAGCTCATCCACTTTCGATTGCTGCACCGCAATCTGCGGCTCCATCGAACTCGCGAACGTGGTCACTTGCTTTTCTGCGATGTCATTCTGTTTCGCCAGCTCTTCCGCTTTGACTCTCGAAGTTTTCATGATTACGTCGGAGATCAGCCCGAGCTTGAACAATTCCTCGTTCGTGTCCACTTGAATCTGCGCCTGGTGAAATTCCGACCGCACTCCCGCTGCCTTGGCCGTTTGGTCCATCAATAAATTTTGAAGCTGCGCTTTTAGGTTGTTGAGCTCGGCTTCCGCGCCCTTTTGCTGATATTCCGCGTCCAGCGCCGCCTGCTGCAATTCCGGGTTCTGCAACAGCAGGATTGCCGTGTTTGCTTTGACGGGCACGCCCGGCAGAAGATAGCGCTCTTCCACTTGCCCATCCGTCGCCGCCGGGATCAACCGGATCGTCTCCGGCACCAGCGTTCCCAGGCCCCGCACCTCGCGCAGCATCGACCCGCGCTTCACCGTATCCGTCCACACGACGCCCTTATCCACCGTCGGCGCCGCAGGCTTTAGTGTGTGCAAAGCGTAAGTAACCAGCGGAATGAGGATTAGCGCCGCCAGCACGTACACGGCTTGCCGGATCCTTTTCTTGCGTTTGACGTCTGGGCGGGCTATATCCACAGCAAGAGTCTCCAGAAGAGGTATCGCAACTAGCCTTCCTCCGCTACACGCGGCTTAAGCTGTTTATTATATTATACTTACGACGAAGGCGAGATCAGCCATACATCATTCTTGCCCGCTCATGGGATTATTTCGTCCCGAAACCGAACAGCCCAACCCGGTGCCCTTAAAGTCGGCGCGCGTGTTTTTTTTTGCACTCTCGCCGCCCAGCACTTGTAGCGGCGGGTTTTCAGCCCGGCACTCTATCGCAGGCAACAGCGAAACTTCCGACGAAACAACTCGGAGAAATCTACCCGCCCCGTCGATCCGGCGTTCAAGTCTGTGCCGCCCACCAACAGCCTTCAGAGCCCGGAGGCTCCCGCCTCCGGGAACCCCGGTAACTTGTTGGCAGCCATCGAGCCAGCGTAGTCCTGATATGCCGCCTACGCTAGCGCCGTCTTAATCCGCTTCGACGTCTTCAGCAATTGCCGCTTTAATGCGTCCAGTTGCTTCGAAATGGCGTCCAATTCTTTCCTCGCCACCGAACCTGCCTTCACATACTTGTGCGCCTTCGCGTCCGCCGAACCAACTGCGGCTCCAATCTTTCTCGCGAACTTATTCAGCTTGCTCCGTTTGGCCATGTATTCCTCCTGAATTTGAACTAATTTTGAATTTGTACCCGTGCCATCGTACTCGTGCGTCTCGCTCGCCGTCAACGAACCGTTCTTCTCCGTTTTCGTACTTCTTCCGTAATTGGATAATTTAGAGCCTCTCAGAGTTTCACTGTATTCACCGGCATGTGGCGTTGTGGCGTAGTTGCTGGCGGGAGGAATCTCATGCCAGAAGAACAAACACTTGAACGAGCACGAGAAGACGAGCGCGAAGGAAAATCTCCTTCCACACAAGCCGGCGAATTCGTTCGCGAAGAAATTCACCACGTCCGCGAAGGCAAGCACGGCGCGCGCTCCGCGAAGCAAGCAATCGCCATCGGACTTTCGAAGGCCCGCCGCGCCGGAGTCAAACTGCCGGCGCCAAAGGGCTCAACTTCGCCAAGCGTGCGAAAGCAAGCACACCGTGATACCAAGCGAGGCCAATCATCGTCGCGCCCGCGCCCGTCGCGGACACGCTCGCGCGCCACTGAAAACGCGTTACGCAAGGAAAGCACTCGTACCACATCGCGCCGCGCCCTTTCATCTCAAGCTCGCAGCAGCGCACGTCGGCGAAGCTCAGCCGCCCGCAGGGGCTCAGCCCGAAAAGCCGCTCGCACCCGCCAGCGTACTCGATCTACGGGACGCTGACGGAAGCTAGACGCGTAAATCAACACGAAAGCCGGGTCGCGAGTAACTTTTATCGCGACCCGTGGCCATGCTCGCCCGCTCTTCCTTGCAGTCATGTCCGCTAAGACGTGTGGTGCCGGGTTAACGCCCGCCCGCTGATCGCAGGCAATGTCATTTCCGGCAGAGCGGAAAATCGCCGGCAAGATGCCGGCGCTACGTGTGCAATTTTGCCTTAATGTCGCAATGTGATTTGTCTGCCCAGATAGTGATTTTGTATCGAGTAGAACTTACCTCCATTCCATGTTTTCTATGGTTTACGGCGATTTCTAATCGCAAGTTGTATCGAGTAGAAATTGAGTACGGACTCCGCAAATTTGTGCAGTCTCCGCGTTGTCAGCGGCGTCGAAAGACCATAAGAGCATGTGCCCCAGTGGCGCTGGACCGATTCGCGATCTTGTATGGTTATGGTCGAACATTTTACATTGTCACATTACCATGTGACCCCGGGGTACCAGCAAATGTCGTGACATTTTTAGTACTATGCAAAGGCTTCCGGCTCAATGGGATTGGACAGTCCACAGGGTTTTTTCAGAACTGCTTTCAGAAAAGGCAGGCGCAGCCCTTCGAGGCTCAGGGTAAACGAGCAGCACCCCTACGACCGAACAGCGAGTCTCCGTAATACGGCTCAGTAGTTTTCGGCTTTGGGTGTTCGCCGCCTGTGGGCGGAGAATCCTTCGGCGTCGAGAAGGAGTGTTGCGGGTGAAATTCGTGACAGTGCTGTTCTTAATAGCGCTTACCTCTGCTTCAGCGTTTTGTCAGAGCTCCAAAGAATACCGAGCGTGCAACGAGAAGGCGAAAAGTCCTGCCGAGATGAACGCTTGCGCGCATGAAGAGGCGGCACGCGTGGATGCGAAGCTAGATGCGGTCTATGCGAAAGTGCTGTCACAGGCTGATAGCGATCCCGTGGGGCTTGCAAAAATCAAGGCTGCTGAAAGGGATTGGATTGTGTACCGGGATGCTTACATCGGCGCGATGTTTCCAGCAGCACACAAGATCACTGAGTATGGCGCGATGTACCCGATGAAAGCTGATCTGCTGCGGGCGAAAATGACGCACCAGCAGATCGCGGCGTTAAATCAATTGCTGCAGAGGTAGGGCTCTTTACGCAAATGCAAATAAGATGAGCGGGGGACGCGTCTCATTTCGTTTGAGATCAAGTTTGATATTGCCTGCGATCAGAGTGCCGGGCGTGAAGCCCGGCGGTACAAGCGCTGGTGGGCGTCGGGTCGTCCTCAGAATGACAACGTTGCAGTGCATCCATGGAAATGGCGAACGAACCGACTCAGGGGCGGAAAAACGCCGGCAAGATGCCCTTCGAAAACTCAGGGCAGGCCGGCGCTACGAATGACTATGCGCGTGTATCGGCTTTGGGAGCTATTGCGATATTATTGCCGCGCTTTTGGCTACTGGGCGGTGCTGAGTCAGGTGCTTTGCTGGCAAAGGAGGAACGTCGTGGAGATGCGGAAGGTGGTGCTGATTGCAGGCATTTGCGCGCTGATGCTTTTGCCGGGGGCGTCGGCTGCGGGCGGAAAGTACGACGGCAATTGGATAACGCATCTGGCCTGCGATGCTCATGGGCAGACCGAGGCCTATAAGTGGGAATTTCCCAGCACGATCAAAGACAGCAACTTTCATGGAGTGCACGGCGAACCGGGTGGGCCGGGCTATTTGCTAATTGAAGGCAAGATTGCGGATGACGGGAGCGCCAAGCTTTCAGCCAAAGGCACGGTTACGCAGAACCATGCGCACGGAGTGTTCGCCATGAAGGGGAATAATTACAGCTACAACATCAAGGCGCAATTCAGCGAGACGAAGGGCACGGGAACACGGGACGAGGGTGCGGGCATTCTAGGGCGACCTTGCACGTTTGAATTTACGAAGCAGGCGGATGCGGCGGCGCCGCCGGCGGGGAATCAATAACAAAGTAGCGAGGGCGCAATTGTCCGGAGCGTCGGACGTCGTGTCGCGTGTTGTTTCGTCGGAGATAAAGTTTGGTATTGCCTGCGAGCAGCGTGCCGGGCTTGAAGCCCGGCGCTACAAGTGCTGTGGGGCGCGCTTGCTTTTTTCCGCAACCTCAAAAGCCGAAATAATTTTGCGGGAACTCGCGGCATGACTGAAGTCATGCCCTAACAAAACATTGTAGTCGTCACACGGCCTCTGGGCGGTGCCTAGGCGCCGAAGGCTATGCGCTCGGCGTTTACGGCGGCGCCGATTACGCCGTCCTCGTCGCTGGTGGGGATTACTTCGAAGAAGCTGCCCTGTAGGGGGCTCATTCTCACCATTTCTTGCAGGGCGCGATCCAGCAGGCCGATATCTACGAATTTCGCGTTCGGCCCGGTGATGAAGAATTTGCCGGGGCCTTCCATGTGGACATTTGAAGCCGCCGCGGCGGCGAGCGCGCGATGCCATAGCACGACGAACTCGGCGCAGCGCGCGTCGCCCGCTTTCGCATTCTCAAAAACTTCCTCGGGCTCGAGGTCGAGAAAACGCAGCCTCATGGCGCGATTGCCCATGATGCCTTCCATGTGCCCGCGTCCTCCGCAGCCGCAGAAATTTTCCCTGGCGTCGAGCGTGACTACCGTGTGGCCGCCTTCCCAAATTCCTTGCCGCCATGGATATCGCCCGAAGCCAATGCCGTTGCCGAGGGTCCAGACGCGAATGAGTTTGTTGAGTTCGCCGCGCGTGGCAGCGATGCCAGCCGCCGTGGCATCGGCATCGTTAAAAACGCGAACTGGCACAGCTTCGCCGCCGAAACGAAGCGATGCGGAGAGCACCGCTTCGATATTGAATCCTTTTACCTGATGCAAATTCGGAGAATCTTCGATTACGCCGTTCTGGATAATTCCCGGGAAACCCAGACCCACTGCGCGAATTTTTTCTCCGCCGGCTACTACTTCGAGTTCCCGGCGAATCACGTCGGCAATGCTCTCCGCAGGCATGGTCTGCAATGGATCGGTGCCGCCCGATTTTTCCGGGTACACGCGAATGCGGCCGAGAACTTTGTTGTTCTCGACGAGCGCCACGGAGATGTGCTCCATAACCAGAACGCCGAGTGCCTTGCTCATCTTGCGCCTGCCAATCCTCGTTGTTCGTTGCTCAGCGAGCGAATCATGCTAGGACCTGCTCAACTTGTTAAGGCCGTTGAACGCCGCGGCTTTGTAGCATTCCGCGAGCGTCGGATAGTTGAAAACATTGTCCACAAAATATTCCACCGTGCCTCCGAGCGCGAACACGGCTTGCCCGATGTGCAGCAATTCAGACGCGCCTTCGCCGATGATGTGGACACCGAGCAGCAGTTTCGTGTCCGGGCTAAAAATTAATTTCAGCCGGCCGGTGGTGTCGCCGCGGATCTGGCCGCGGGCGATTTCACGGAAGTAGGCGATGCCAACTTCGTAGGGAACGCCGTCATCGGTGAGTTGCTCTTCCGTTTTGCCGATGAAAGAAATTTCGGGAATGGTGTAAATGCCGTAAGGATAGTTGGCGCGATTGGAATGAACGGGCAATCCGAACGCGTTCGAGGTGGCGATGCGGCCCTGCTCCATCGAGACGGACGCCAGACTCGGAAAGCCGATAACGTCGCCAACGGCGAAGATATTCGGTTGCGCGGTGCGGTAATTTGCATCCACGGCGATGCGGCCGCGATCGTCGGAGTCGAGGCCGGCGGCGGCGAGATTTAATTCGTCCACATTGCCCTGCCGGCCGACGGCGTAGAGCAGGGCTTCGCCGGAAATTTTTTTCTTGCTCTTGAGATTAGCGCTGACGCCGCCTTCGGGAGTTTCTTCCACGCTTTCGACTTCTTCATTGAGGCGAAGCGTCACGCGACGATCGCGCAAGTGGTAGCAGAGAGCTTCGACCATTTCGGTGTCCGCGAATTCGAGCAGGCGCGGCCGCTTCTCGACCAGAATCACGCGCACGCCGAGCGTCGCAAACATGCAGGTGTACTCGACGCCGATGACGCCGCCGCCGACCACGATCAGCGTCTTGGGAATTTCCGGCATCTGCAAAATTTGGTCGCTGTTGATGATGTTTCGATTGTTGAAGGGAACCAGAGCCGAATGGGCGGGCTTGGTTCCCGTGGCGATGATGATGTTGTCAGCTTCATATTCCGATTGGTTGCGCGAACCGACCACGCGGAGATGATGCGGATCGATGAAGCTGGCCACGCCGGTGACCACTTCGATGCCGTTGCGCGAAAGTTGCGCGCGAATCACATCCATTTCGGTCTTGATCACATGCTGCGCGCGAAAGCTCAGGTCGGCCATCGTGATTTGTTCTTTCACACGATAGTTGACGCCGTAAATGCTCTGATAGTGGAAGCCGGAAAGATGCAGCACCGCTTCGCGGATGGTCTTGCTGGGGATCGTGCCGGTATTGATGGCCGCGCCGCCGACGACTTCCAGTTTTTCGATGAGCGCGACTTTCTTGCCGTACTTGGCGGCCTGGATGGCGGCACGTTGTCCCGCGGGCCCGGACCCGATGACGACGAGATCGAATTTTTCCATGCTCAGGAACTCAGCGTGATGGCTGGGATTCGAAATCACGGCGAAACCCGAAATTAATGTAGCTCGGGTCTTCAGAGCCGAGGAATTTCGATTTTCGTTTGTCGCGTTAGTGCTGAAAAGCCTCACCTCTGAAGAGGTGAGCTACATTTAATGCGCAACATTGAGCTTGCCGCGCGTGGGCGCGGGATTATATTTGATTGCGACGCCGCGGAAGAGCGCCGACCCTTCGAGGCTCAGGGTAAACAAGATGCCCTTCGAAAACTCAGGGCAGGCCGGCGCTACGATTGCACGAGTGCTATCCCCGCAATAATTTCGAAGGATTGAAGCAATTACCTGTCGCGACCGCCTCGGCCGCGTCCACCGCCACCACCGCCTCCGTAGCCGCCGCGCCCGCCACCACCACCGCCGCCTCCAGGACCGCGCCCGCCACCGCCGCCACCGCCTCCTTCACGTTGCGGACGAGCTTCGTTCACCACAATTTTGCGGCCCTTGAAATCCTTGCCGTTCAGAGCGGCGACTGCCTTTTCGGCTTCGCCATCTTCATTAATTTCAACGAATCCAAATCCACGAAGTTGGCCGGTGAAGCGATCTCGAATCAGCGTGACAGTTCCAGACGTGATCCCGTTTTCCGTGAACAGCGCCTGCACATCTTCTTCCGTCGCCTGAAACGGAAGATTGCCCACATACAGTTTCTTCACTGGCTTCTCCTTCGCCCTTGCGGGCGCACCAAGAATGCGAAGCTGAAGAGGCAGGATCACGGCCACGGGCAGTCAGAACACGCCTGGCCACCTGGGTTGAAGCTAACGCTCCAGCAACTCGCCCCAAATCTTGCTGCAAGTCGCTTCCCCAGTCAACAAGTGTCCATTTTGGCGCGCTCGTGCGTCGGTATTTTATGGCTGCGGCAAAAGTTGCATGTACACATATGACATTGAGAGACTGGAGTTGAGGAGAAATTGTTTCAAATCGTAGGAACCCTATTCGCTCTGGAAGTAATCGAACTAGATACGCACTAGCGCCGGTGTCTTAACACCGGTGTGTTTCTTGCAAACATAGCGCGTGATCATTTTCGGCAACGGCCAATGGAGGATTCGTGAGTCGCAAGGTGCTGCGCGTCGTTGGGTGGACGGTCTTAGTCATTGCGATCATTTGTGTGATCGCATCCGTGGCACTCACGATCGGCCTCCACAAGTATGTGAAGAGCGCGGTCATCACGGTTCTGCGTGAGCGCTACAACAGCGACGTGCAGATCCGCGATATTCGAATTCTCATTTTTCCTCGCGTATATATCACTGCAACGCGAGTTGTACTGCGCCGTGGAGGGCGCACCGACATACCTCCGTTCCTCGACGCGGACAAGCTTACAGTTTCAGCGGACGTGCTTGCGCTCTTTCGATCGCCACATCAGATCGCAGGCGTTCATTTGGAAGGCGTTAAGATAAACATTCCGCCGCGCGATCCTGACGCGCCGCCACACGGACCGCGCCAAATTAAGATGCCCGTAGTGCTGGAAGACATCACTGCCGACGATACCGTACTGGTGATGTTGCCAAGAGATCCGAATAAAGTTCCGCTGGAATTCGATATTCATCATCTGGTGATGCACGAATTTGGGACCGAGCAGCCTGCGGAATTTCATGCACTGCTGCAGAATCCCAAGCCCATCGGGGACATTGATACCGAAGGGCAATTTGGCCCGTGGGATTCGGATAATCTCAGCCTCACTCCGGTTCAGGGAAAGTTTTCGTTTTCGAATGCCGATCTTTCAACGCTGAAAGGAATCTCGGGAATTTTGTCGTCGAAGGGGCAGTACAGCGGGCCGCTCGAGAGACTTGACGTCACCGGCGATACGGATACGCCCAACTTTGCGCTTCAATTCGGCGGAAGCCCCGTGGATCTCAAGACGCATTACGTCGCCGTCGTTGACGGCACGAACGGAAACACGTACTTGAAGCCGGTCACGGCGCATTTTCTGCATTCGACGATCGTGTGCAGCGGGGAAGTGGTGGGAGTGCGCGGCGCGAAACATCGCAAGATTTTATTGGTGGCCACGGCCAGCGATGCGCGCGTGGAAGATTTGCTTCACCTCGTCGTGAAGGGCGATCAACCGGTGATGTCCGGCGCAGCCAATCTGAACGCGAAGATCAATCTGCCGGCCGTCGACGGCACGCTTTTCGATAAGCTGATCCTCGACGGCCAGTTTGGCATTGTGGGCGCGCATTTCTCGAGCGGGGACGTGCAGGGGAAGATCGATTCGCTCAGCAGGCATGGCCAGGGCCAGCCAAAAAATGAGGACATCGAAAATGTAATTTCGAATTTGCAGGGAAAGTTCATTTTGAAGGATAAAACTGCGACGTTCTCGAATCTTGGCTTCGATGTCACCGGGGCGAAGGTGCAGCTCGCCGGAACATACAATCTCGAAAACGAGGATCTCGATTTTCGCGGCCATTTGCTCTTGCAGGCGAAGCTTTCGCAATTGACGACGGGCGCAAAATCGTTTTTTCTCAAGCCATTTGATTCAGTCTTCAAGAAGAATGGCGTGGGAACTTCGCTGCCGATCAAGATTTCGGGAACGCGATCGAATCCGTCGTTCGGACTCGATCTAGGGCACAAGGACGATAAGAAGAATCAGCAGAGCCAAGTCAAGAATGGGAACTAGTCAGCGGATATCTGCGGCGTGAACGTTGTTCTGTTGATTTTCGGTGCTATCGATCTTCGCCGTTACCGTTAGCTTAAACTTACATTCGTTTTCTGGTCAGGCATATTTTGAAGGCGGGCGACGAGGCGATCGAGGAAGCCGAGTTGGCCTTTTAAGATGCGGGCGCGCGCGTCTTCGAGTGAGAACCAGGCGGCGCGGTCAATTTCGGGGAATTCTTGAGTCTTGCCAGATTTGGGTGGCCATTCCATCGTGAAGAGATTGCTGCGGATTTCTTTTGGCGAGCAATCGCCCTCGAATGCCCACGCTGTGATGATTTTTCCGCTGGGCTGCCTGATTTCGTCGAGGGGGATAAATTCGCCGATGGGTTTTATGCCGGTCTCTTCTTCAAATTCACGTTTTGCTGCTCCGAGCGCAGTTTCGCCTTCCATGTATTCGCCTTTGGGGATTGACCACGCGCCGAGATCTTTCTTTCGCCAGAATGGCCCGCCCGGGTGCACGAGCAGAATTTCGAGTTCGGAAGGACGGCGACGGAACATGAGTAGACCTGCGCTGCTGATGCGTTTCATGTGCTGATTATTTTACGACGATTCCTTTGCTCAAAACGCGAACTTCGCTTAACAGATGGGAAAATCTGGATTGGGTTTCAGCGGGCGGGGCCGAATGTAGAGAGTGCATGCTGAAGGCTCGCTGCACAGGCGCTATGTTAATATTGTCGCGTCTCGTCAGGCCCGTAGCTCAGTTGGTTAGAGCGCTACCTTGACACGGTAGAGGTCTGGGGTTCGAGTCCCCACGGGCCTACCATCCTTGCGATAACCACGAATCCAGCGACGCGATTTTATTTTAGGGTTTTGGCGTAGAAGGCGGTGATACGCGACCAGGCGTCGGCTGTCGCGTCTGGCCTGTAGCCATCTTTGTTGTTTGGGTTTTCGAATGCGTGGCCGGCGCCGTCATAGATTTTCACGTCAATCGATTTTCCGTCGGCCTTCATTGCTTTTTCAAAGGCGCGGACGTTGTCCGGAGTGATGCCGCGATCTTCTGCGCCGAAATTGCCGAGAAGGGGCGCGGTGATTTTCTGGATGTCGGCGTTGTCTGTTGGCAAGGCGCCGTAATTCACTACGCACGCGGCTAGACGCGGCTCGTGAATCGCGAGCTGCAGTGAAAGTCCGCCGCCCATGCACCATCCGATTGAGCCAATCTTGGTGGGAATGACATCTTTTCGCGCCGCCAAATAATCGAAGGCAGCCTTCATATCGCGGATGGCGCGATCTTGCGGCAGGCCGCGCATCAGCTCATGCGCTTCGTTCGGATCGGTCGCTACTTTGCCGCGGTAGAGGTCCACGGCGAGAACCACGTAGCCCTGGTCCGAAAGTTTTTCGGCTTGTTCTTTTACCCAGTCGTTCAAGCCCCAATATTCGTGGATGGCGATGATGCCGGGATGCCGGCCGGATGTGTCCGGCAGAGCGAGAAATCCGGAGATGGTTTCGTCTCCGCTCTTGAATTGCACCATTTCCGTTTTTGATTTGCCGGAAATTCGCGACGCGCTGACAATCGCGAGAGCGGCGATGAGGGCGAGGCCGACTGTGCATTTAAGAACTTTCATAGTGTTCTCCTCTATAAAACCAAAGAGCCAGATTCTAACGCCGTATTGCGCGGCAAGCCAAACGGCACGAACGTGAATTCGTAGCGGCGAACTGGACGGTCAGGGGGCGCGCTCGACAAGGACCGCGCTGCCGTAGGCCAGCACTTCGGTGACGCCCTGCATGATCTCGTTCGCGTCGTAGCGCACGCCGACGACCGCATTCGCGCCATGTTCGGCGGCGTGCTGCATCATTAATTCGAGAGCCTCTTCGCGCGTCTGCTCGCACATGTCAGTGAAGAGAGTAATGTTGCCGCCGACGATTGTCTGCAGCGACGCGCCAAGTGTGCCGAAAATGCTGCGCGAGCGGACGACGATTCCACGCACCATGCCTAAATTTCGCACCATGCGATAACCCGGCATCTCAAATAGCGTCGTCACCATGTTTGGCTCTACTCTTACATTCACAGATCCTCACTTTCATCCCGAGGGTGCTCACACAACCTCAGGCGGGCGCGATTCAGCGCGCCGCGACGGAAACTTCCACATTCGAAGGAAATTGCCGCGAACGATAAATTGTCTGCGTCGCCCTCTGATAATCCGCTGCCTCGGCTTTGAAAATGTTCGGAACGAATCTCTGCGGATTGCGATCGATGATCGGGAACCACGTGCTCTGCACCTGAACCATGATGCGATGTCCTTTGAGAAATGCGTGGTTGTTTGTGTGCAGATCAATCGCGAACGGCGTGACTTGGTTGGCGACGATCGGTTCCGCCTTTTCGAAGCTGTTTCGAAAGCGCCCGCGGAAAACTTCGTCCGAAATCATCAGTTCGTAACCGCCCATTTTCGGATCGGCCTCATAAATATCGGGATAGACGTCAATGAACTTCACAATCCAGTCGCTGTCAGTGCCGGATGTGGAGGCGAAGAGATGCGCGACAATGTCGCCGGCGACCACAACGTCTTCTTTCAGAGGATCCGTGACCCAGGCTAGCGTGTCGGGCCGGTGCTCGACAAACCGCTGGTCCTCGACGAGCCATGTGAACCAGCGGCTTCCGCGAGAATACGTTTCTTCCACTGGCCGCGAACGATAGGGCACCGGATTCGCGGGATCGGAAACGTAGGTGTCGAATGGCTCAGCGTCATCCGACGGCGGCTCGAAGGAAAGCTTGCCGGAACCATGGAAATAAAGTTTGCGCGGTTCGACCCCGGTCTTGGGCGGCCAGGAATCGTACGATTTCCATTGGTTAGCGCCGGTTTCGAATGTGAGCGCTCCTTGAACCGGAAGGGCGCCTTTGTCCTTCAGCCAATACGCGAACCACGCCGCTTGAACTTTTTCGCGAAAGTAGCGCGAAGTCGCGCTGCCGAATTGCACGGGGCCGAGGTGATCGCCATCGCTGCGCGCCCAGCCACCGTGATTCCACGGGCCGACGACCCAATAATTCTTGTGATCGGTGTCGTTCTTTGCCATTAGGTCGTAAATTTTCATCGGGCCGTAGAAATCTTCCTGATCCCACCAGCCTGCGACGTTCAAATTCGGCACTGGAGTTTTCAGATTCTCGAAATACCGCCGAAAGGCTTGCTTCTTCCAGAATTCATCATAATTCGGGTGATTGACGAAGTCATTCCACGTTGGAAGCGAGCCGTGAAAATAGCGCTCGTTGGCATTCGATAGCGGTCCGAGATTGAGATACCACGAGTACGTGTCGTACGTGTCGAATTGAAACGTGAAATTTGTTTTTCCAGACTCAAGCAGGGCGGCGTACTCAAAACCGTAGCTCAACCGGAACGCGCCGTTATGATGGAAATCGTCGCCAAGAAACATGTCGGCGGGCGACGCCTGCTCTGATACAGCTTTCATCGCGGGATGCGGTTCGAGGAGCGTCATCGCCGTGAGCCAGCCGCCATAGGAAATTCCGACGACGCCCGCGCGGCCGTTGTTGTTCGGGACATTTTTCACGAGCCAGTCAATCGTGTCGTAGGCGTCCGAGGCTTCGTCAATCGATTTCGGGTCGTTTTTGTCACGGGCATCGCGGTTCATCACGAACTGACCTTCGGAACCGAACCTGCCTCGGATGTCCTGAAACACGAAAATGTAGCCGTCAGGAACCATCTCGCTGTACGTGCCATAAATAATTCGCGAGTAGCCTTTGTCGTCATCGTTGAGACCGTAGGGCGTACGTTCGAGAAGGAACGGAAGAGGTTCCTTCGCATCTTTCGGCGTGTAAATCTCGGTGTGAAGACGCACGCCATCGCGCATCGGTATCATCGTGTCTAATTTGTTGAATTTCAGCGATGCGTCTGACGGAGCTTGGCCCTGAGCTTCAAATGATAGCCAAGGAAACTGAGCAATAGCGGCGAGAAACAACATCGAGAGCGAAAGCGCGGGGATGCGCCGCATCCATGTGCCTCCAAAGTGTCCGAGGATAGCACATTCGCATTGGACTCCCGTGGACGCGTGCTAGAATAAGAATGAGTTCGTTGCGCTCGCCATTCTTCCATTTGGCTCCGTTTGGTCCACTTGGCTTAATTTGGAATGAGGAAGGGTTGCAGGAACGTTTGCAGCCCATTTTTTAATTGCGCAGACAGCCGATATGACGCCACCGATTCGAAACATCGCGATTATTGCTCACGTGGACCATGGAAAAACCACGCTTGTGGACGCCATGCTGCGCCAGAGCGGAATTTTCCGCGCAAATGAAGCGTTGGTCGAACGCGTGATGGATTCAAACGACCTCGAGCGCGAGCGCGGCATTACGATCCTTGCCAAAAATACGGCGCTCTTTTTTCACGAGACAAAAATCAATATCGTGGATACGCCGGGCCACAGCGATTTCGGCGGTGAAGTGGAGCGCGCGTTGCGCATGGTGGATGGCGTGCTGCTGCTCGTGGACGCGAGCGAAGGGCCGCTGCCGCAAACGCGATACGTCCTGCAGAAGGCGCTGGCGTCCAAGCTGCCGCCTATCGTCGTGCTCAACAAGATTGACCGCTCCGACGCTCGGACCGTGGCCGTCCTCGACGAAATCTACGACTTGTTTATCGATCTTGATGCTACGGAAGACCAGCTCGATTTTCCGGTGCTCTACACGAATGCAAAGACTGGCGTGGCGCATCGCCAGATCGGCGATTCCGCGACGAACCTCGAAGCGCTGTTTGAGACGATCGTATCGGCGATACCTGCGCCGGTGGGCGATCCGAAGGCTTCGCTGCAGCTTCAGGTGACGAATCTCGATTACAGCGATTATCTCGGGCGTATCGCGATCGCCCGCGTGTTCAATGGGACGCTGCGGCGCGGCTCAGATGTTGGCATCGTGAAAATCGGCGGCAGAATTCAGCCGACGCGGATCACGAAGTTGTTTACGTTCCGTGGGCTCGATCGCGACGAGGCTGAGGAAGTGACGGCCGGTGACATTGTCGCGATTGCGGGCGTGGAAGGCATTCAGATCGGCGAAAGCATCACTGACGTCGAGAATCCCGCGCCGCTCGAGCCGCTCACCATTGACGAGCCGACGCTGGGAATGGTGTTTACGGTGAACACATCGCCGTTCGCCGGGCGCGAGGGGCAATATGTGACGTCGCGCGATTTGCGCGATCGCTTGCAGAAAGAATTGCTGACGAACGTCTCGCTGCGCGTCGAAGAGACGGAAACGACCGACGCATTTCGGATTCTTGCACGCGGTGAACTGCAGCTCGCGATTCTGATTGAAACGATGCGGCGCGAAGGCTACGAGCTCATGGTCGGAAAGCCGGAAATCGTGGTTCGCACCGAAAATGGGCGGCGGCTCGAGCCGCTTGAGGCGCTGGTGATTGATTGCCCCGAAACTTTCATCGGCATCATCATGGAGACGCTGGGAAGCCGGCGCGGCGAAATGACGAAGATGGTGAATCATCATTCGGGCCGGGTGCGCATGGAATTCCGCATACCGTCGCGCGGGCTGATCGGTTTGCGCGGCCAGTTGCTGACGGATACGCGCGGGACGGCGCTGATTCACTCGAATCTCGAGGGTTGGACGGAATACGCCGGAGACATGGCGATGAGGATGACTGGAGCGCTAGTCGCGGATCGTCCTGGCGTTTCGACGGCGTACGCGATCTGGAATGTTCAGGAGCGCGGGGAGCTTTTCGTCACTCCAGCCACGGAAGTGTATGAGGGCATGATTCTCGGCGAGAATGCGCGCGAAGCCGATATGGACGTAAACATCACCAAGGAAAAAAAGCAGACGAACATGCGCTCTTCGTCGGCTGATGAGGCCATCCGGCTGATTCCACCTCGCGAGCTCACTCTTGAAAAAGCGATTGAGTTTATTTCCGACGATGAATTCGTCGAAGTTACGCCTAAATCCATTCGGCTGCGGAAGAAAGTTCTCGACGCAAAGAAGCGCCCCAAGCGCTGGCAAGAAATTAAAGCCAGCACCGAAGCCTAATCGCTGGCCGACCGGCCGAGCGCCCGCCACAGCGGGATATCACATTCAAGTCTTGAAGACGCGGGCTTCTGACGCGATACTTTCCACATGCCTGATTCCGTTGCGAAAACTATGACAGGTGCGGCGCTTCGGGTTCAAAATCTGCGCAAAGCGTACAAAGATGTGGTCGCCGTGGACGGCCTCGATCTCGATGTGCGCCTCGGCGAGTGTTTCGGCCTGCTCGGGCCGAATGGCGCCGGGAAAACGACCACGATTGAGATTTGCGAGGGATTAACCGAGCCGGATTCGGGTCAAGTCGAGGTCCTCGGCAAGTATTGGACTTCCGATGCCGCGCGGCTTCGACAACAGCTCGGCATTCAACTTCAAGATACGCAACTTTCCGAAAAACTTACTGTCCTTGAAACTGTGCGATTGTTCCGGAGCTTCTACGAACAAGGCCCGGAGGCAGCCGAAGTAATCGCGCTGGTCCAACTCGAAGAGAAGCAGAAATCGCGAGTGGGCGAACTTTCAGGCGGCCAGAAGCAACGGCTGGCAATGGCTTGCGCGCTCGTAGGCGACCCGGAATTGTTGTTCCTCGATGAGCCGACCACAGGCCTCGACCCGCAAGCGCGGCGGCAACTCTGGGACTTGGTGGAAAAATTTAAAAGCGAAGGCCGAACAATTCTGCTTACGACGCATTACATGGACGAAGCGGAACAGTTGTGCGACCACGTTGCCATCATGGATCACGGCAAGAAAATTGCGCTGGGTACGCCGCGCGAGCTGATTGCATCCATCGGCGCGGAGCATATGGTGGAATTTTCGGCGGGCAGCGCGACGCGAGCGCTCGAACCAGAAGCACTGCGACGCATCGAAGGCGTGCGCGATGTGCGCACGGATAATGGCAACGTGCAATTGCAAGTGACGGAAATGCACCGCGCCGTTCCTGCGCTGCTCGAGGAGTTGCGCCGCCAGGGTGTGCCGCTGACAGAGTTGAGCACGCATTCGGCCACGCTGGAGGACGTCTTCGTCGCGCTGACGGGACGGCATTTGCGCGATGTCTGAAATCACCGCAACCACGGATCTGCGCGCGAAAGAAGCGGCGGCACAATCTCCGCGTGGGAAGACGTTTGCAGACAATGCGCTGGTGCAACTTACGCTGGTACGGTTTCGCGAATTCACGCGCGAGCCGGAGGCGCTATTTTGGGTATTTATTTTTCCTGTGCTTCTCGCTGCGGGGCTCGGTATCGCGTTTCGTAACCGTCCGGCCGAAGTGCTGAAAATCGCAGCGGTGACGCCGGAGCTGACGAGATCGCTGCAACAAGACAAATTGCTCGACGTGGTGCAACTCGACGCCGCTGCTGGCGAGGAAGCGTTGCGCACGGGCAAAGTGGCGCTGCTCGCCGTGCCGGGAAGCAGCGTGGCAGTTGTATATAGATATGACGATACCAACCCCGAAGGACGCACGGCGCGGATGCTCGCCGATCGGGCGATTCAGCAAGCGGCGGGGCGTGTGGATCCGGTCGCGACCAGCGACGTGCTGATGCGAGAGCCGGGGTCGCGTTACATCGACTTTTTGATTCCCGGGCTACTGGGAATGAATTTGATGGGTAGCGCGATTTGGGGAATGGGATTCGCGATCGTGGATGCGCGGCGCAAGAAATTGATGAAGCGCCTGGTCGCCACGCCGATGCCGAAATCGTATTACTTGATATCGTTCCTGCTTTCGCGATTGCTGCTGCTTGTGGCGGAAGTGATCGTGCTGCTGGGGTTCGGCGCGCTGGTGTTTCACGTGCCCGTTCGCGGATCGCTTGTTGAACTTGTGCTGCTGTGCGTGCTGGGCTCATTGTGCTTCAGCGCGCTCGGATTGCTGATTGCATCGCGCGCGCGAACGATTGAAGCCGCGTCAGGTTTGATGAATACGGTGATGCTGCCGATGTGGATTGCGTCGGGCGTGTTTTTCTCGGCGCAGCGATTTCCGGATGTCGTGCAGCCGTTCATCAGGGCGCTGCCGTTGACCGCGGTGATTGATGCGCTGCGCGCGAATATGCTGCAAGGCGCGGGACTGGCGCGATTGGCGCCGGAATTAGGCGTGATGGGAGCCTGGACGATCATTTGTTTTGCGCTGGCACTCAAACTTTTCCGCTGGCGATAAGCTGCCTCCCGCCGAGATCACTCCGAAAACACAAAGAAAAATGGAACCCGCAGTCTCTGGCTGCATCTTTATTCGTGCACAAGAACTGCGCAGCGAAATCCTGTTGCAGCGACTGAGAGGCAAACTCAAATGATCAAGCGCAATCTAGGCAAGTCGGGACTTCAGGTATCGCTCGTCGGCCTGGGGTGCAACAATTTTGGCTGGAAGCTTGATCTCGAAGGCGCTCGCGCGGTGGTGCACAAAGCGCTCGACGCCGGCATCACGCTTTTTGACACGGCCGATATTTACGGCGGAAACGGCGGCTCGGAAACGATTTTGGGCCAGGTGCTGGGCGATCGCCGCAAAGACGTGGTCGTAGCGACCAAATTCGGCGGCCCGATGAATGACGCAGGAACGCTGAAGGGCGCGTCGCGGCGATATATTTTGTCAGCCGTGGAAGCAAGCCTTCGCCGGCTCGGCACCGACTGGATTGACCTCTACCAACTCCATTTCCCCGATCCGCTGACGCCGATGGAAGAAACGCTGCGGGCTTTGGACGATCTGGTGCGGCAAGGCAAGGTGCGCTACATCGGATCGTCGAATTTGACGGCGTGGCAGGTGGTTGAGGCGCACTGGATCGCGCGAGAGCTGGGGCAAAACGCGTTCATCTCTTGCCAGAATGAATATAGCCTTGTGCTGCGCGATCCGGAACGCGAATTAATTCCGGCGATGGAGGCGTACGGACTTGGCCTCTTACCGTATTTTCCCTTGGCTTCCGGGCTGCTTTCCGGGAAATACACGCGCGGGAAAATGCCGCAAGGCGCGCGGCTGACGGACACGAAGCGGCTGGCAGATCGTTACATGACGGAAGCGAACTTGAAGGCCGTCGAGGCGCTCGATGAATTTGCCACTAAGCGCGGGCACACTTTGATCGAACTGGCGTTTAGCTGGCTGGCGGCGCGCCCGGTTGTGTCGAGCGTAATTGCCGGGGCGACCAAGCCGGAGCAGGTGGAGCAAAATGCGAAGGCCGCGGATTGGGCTCTGACGGCAGACGAAATTGGCGAGATCGATCGTCTCAGCAAAAAGACGTGAGAAACTTTCTACTGTAAACGAGACTCGATCGGCTCGATGAATTTCAGCCGATCAAGCGGAAGCGGCTTGTTCTACCTTAACGGAAACAGAGTTATCGCGACTCGCTGAAGTAACTTCCTCGGCAATTCCATTCGCATATCGAAATTTTTCGAGCGTCGCGGATTTGACTCCCTGCTGAACCAGAGCGGCGAGGTCGAGGTTCGCCTCGGCGCGAGCGACTGACTTGGGAGTCGCGTAAAGCTCAGGTGTGCGCGGCATGAAAACGGGACAGCAATCGTGGAACGGTTCCGAGGAAATATCGTAGGTTCCAATTTTTCGCGCTAGCGCCAGGATGTCGAGTTTATCGGTGCCGGCGAGCGGACGGAAGACGGGCATGAGCGTGGCATCGCCGACCGCAACCATGTTTTGAAGCGTCTGCGACGCCACTTGGCCGAGGCTGTCGCCGGTGACCAGCGCGAGCGCGTGATCGCGACGAGCCAGCACGGCGGCGATGCGCATCATCATGCGACGGTAAAGGAGAATGCGATAGCTCTCCGGCGCGTAGCGAACGATTTCGCGCTGAATGGGCTCGAACGGAATTCGCCAGAGCTTGACGCCAAGTTGATAGAGCGTCAGGCGGCGCGCCAGCTCGCGAGCTACGTGGATGGAGGATTCACCCGGCCGCGCGCCTGTCCCGTAGAAATGAGCGAAGCTCAAGTGCGCGCCGCGCTTCATCATTAAATATGCGGCGACGGCTGAATCGTAGCCGCCGGAAAGCAGGCACAGCATGCGGCCGCCGGTGTTCGTCGGCAGCCCGCCCGCACCGGGAAGTTTTCGTGCGTATACGAGCGCTGGACCCGGCGTGATCTCGACGCGGCAGGTGACGTCAGGCTCGGAGAGATCCACGCTGGCGTTGCGGCCGGCGGCATGGAGTTTGTCGAGGAGATAACGGCCGACCGTCGCCTCGATTTTCATGGCGTTGTGCGGAAATGATTTGTCGCTGCGTTTGGCGCGAACGGCAAACGTGGAGAATTTAAGCGGTTCGATTTCATCCCAAGCCGCGGCGCAAAGCGCGTCGAGATCGCGCTCGACGGTTTGCGCGACCGCAAAATAGACGATTCCGAAAACGCGCTCAATTCGTTCAACGGCTGCGGCAACTGGCGCTTCTGGCCGTAGGCGCACCAGGAAGCGATCGCCGGGCTGCTCGATGCGCTCTACAGGAATTCCATCGAGGGCTTGACGAAGTGACTGGGCCAGCTTGCGCAAAAAAAATTTTCGGTTGCGGCCTTTGAGCCACAATTCGTGGTAGTGAGCGACGATGACAGGGCTATTCATGCGAGTCGAAAATTCCGCGCCGGCTTGATTTCCTGATTCGAGTATATCAGCCAGGTGTGTAACGGAGTAGCGCAGGCCCGTCGAGCGCAGTGCTATTCCCAGCGCCAGTCCGCGTATTGCTCGCGGAGGCGCATTTTCAGGAATTTTCCGACGGAAGTGCGCGGAATTTCCTTTGCGAATGCGAATCCGTCGGGCAATTGCCATTTTGCGAACCGCGCAGCCAGAAAATCCCGTAATTCTTCGGACGTGGCTGCTTCTCCATCGTTCAACACGATAACGGCGAGTGGGCGTTCCTGCCATTTGGGATGCGGGATGGCGATGACCGCGGCTTCGCGCACCTTGGGATGCCCCATCAGCGCGTTTTCGAGATCCACGGAGCTAATCCATTCGCCGCCCGATTTGATGAGGTCTTTGCTGCGATCTACAAGTTTGAGGTAGCCCTCTGGATCAAGAGTGGCAATATCTCCGGTTTTGAACCAACCGTCCGGCGTCCAGCGATCTTGGTTCTCGGGCGAGTTGTAATACGCGGACGCGACCCAGGGGCCGCGCACCTCGAGCTCGCCGGGCGTGAGACCATCCCACGGCACGATGCCTTCGTCGTTGCGCACGCGCATCTCGATGAACGGAGCCGGGAGGCCCTGCTTGGCGCGAACTTCGTATTTCTTGTCGTCGTTCCAGTCTGCCATCGTGGATTTCAATTGGCCCGTCGAAGCGATCGGCGTCGTCTCGGTCATTCCCCAGAGGTGCGTTATGTGAATTCCGTGTTTATCTAGCGAGCGGATCAGGCCTTCAGGCGGAGCGGTGCCTCCGCAAGGAGCGCTCAGACCCGAAGGAAATTTCCAGCGCCCGGGATGTTTTTCGAGCGCCGCGAGAATGCCAATCCAGACCGTCGGAACTCCGAGCGCGATCGAGACTTTTTCTCGTTCGATAAGCTCCAGCAGGCTCTCAGCATCGAGATGCGGGCCGGGCAGAACGAGTTTTGCGCCGACCATCGTGGCGGTGAACGGAATTCCCCATGCGTTAGCGTGAAACATTGGGCACGCTGGAAGAACTACGGCGTGATGGTTGATGCCAAATGCCTCATCGAGTGTGGATACGAAGGAATGCAGAATGAGCGCGCGGTGGGAATAGAGCACGCCTTTTGAATTTCCGGTCGTGCCGGAAGTGAAGCACATCGCCGCGGCCTCGTTTTCATCGAGGGCGGGATAAGTGAAATTTCCAGTCGCGGTCTTCAGAAAATCCTCATAGTTTTCGTAGCCGCCAGGAGGAGGATTGCCCGTGAAAGGCACCACGATCACGCGCTCGAAATTCGCTTGCGACTTGAGCTGCTCGTAAATCGCCAACAGGACGTCGTCCACAATCAAAAAACGATCGGCCGCATGATTTGCGATATAGGCTATTTCCGACGGATGCAGGCGAAGATTCAGCGTGTGGAGGACGCCGCCGCTTGCAGGTATTCCGAAATACGCTTCGAGGTGCGACGAGTGATTCCACATCAGAGTTGCGACGCGGTCGCCTCGTTGCAGGCCGGCGCGCTGTAAGGCTTCGGCAAGGGCCCGTGCGCGGCGATAAAAGTGCGAATACGTCGCGCGATAAATCGATCGATCGGGGCGCCGCGAAACGATTTCAACTTCGCCAAATAGATGTCCGGCGCGCTCGAGGATTTTGTCGAGTGTGAGCGGAAAATCCATCATGAGTCCCTGCATGACAACGCCTCCGGAAGATTGTGGCGCGCATCCTACCACTAACGTAACTCCGCGGGCAGAATGCATGTTCTTCCAGGCATCCCGCGAAGAGCGAATTGAGTCTCATGACCTTGCGCTATTTACATCGTTTTTCGCTTTTACGCGAATGTGACGATGCAGCGGTACTATCCCGCATTGAGGAGCGTGCGCTGCCTATCGAGCATTAACCGACTGGCGACATTGCCTTTTGTGGAGCGACTCTTTTCTTGGCTGAGGGTTAGAATCGTCAAACCCTTAGCCCCGGAGTGGGATGCGTTTCGGGCGCCGCGGGACTGTTGGGAACCTTAGCGGCGGTAAGCGCATCCAATCTGTCGAGATTGAAAGGTGGAAGGCCCATGTGGAGTCGCAAAGATTGGGCTGATTATTTTGTCATCGTACAGGGCCCGCGCCGCTCTCAGCGGCCGCCGCGCCCTCTGGATACATCTGCGCGGAATCGCCTCATCCCCGCCGAAGGCTACAGCTTGGCGGAATTGGACGATGCCGGAATCAGCGTTGAACTGGCGGAACTCCTTGGGCTGCCGGTAGATGCGGGACGAGTCGGGTCTTATAGCCCGAATGTTTCTACGTTGCGCGAGTATCTGCGGGCCACGCGGTCACGCTTCTAGGTCGGCCTCTGTCGATTTGCGCCGAAGCGCCAGTCTGCCCTGCACCTTCAAGCTCTCCCAATTCAGTATCTGGAGACCGGTACCTTTTTGTGCCTAGTATTTAGGCCAGTTTCTATTTGTTCTATTTGGCGCTACCTGGACTTGACGGCGGCTAAAAAACCCGTAAACTGCGGTTTCTCGTCATGGCGACTCAACTCAACATGCTTCCGGAAGGCCCGGTGGAAACGGGGCGGGATTTTGAATTTCCGCAACGCGAGGCGGCATTCTTTTATGGCCTTTTCCTTCGCGGTCATTCCGCCGACGAGCTCCGCCGGGACATTCAGATTCCCGCGCCAGTCCTGGCCAAGTGGGATCGTGAAACGGCGCACGAGCCGGGACTGCGCGCCATACTGGAGCGTATTGTCGAATACCGCCGGCACGTACTGGCGATTTTCGATTCGCTGATTGACCACGACACTTCAGGCCAGCGGCTTCAATAGGATTTTCTTTCGCGTATCGCATTTTCCCGGCTACTTCTCTCAAACACGTAAGGACGCGTCTGCGGCGCACAAGCCAAACACCAGCGGACGGTAAGCATATGAACTCGAAAATACTGGATTCCCTCAGCCACATGAGGAGGCTATCCATTGGACGCACCGCATATCCTTTGAGGTAATTACATTACACGCCAATATGAGTGCCGCGAGGTGTAATATTGGCGCCCTGCTATTGTGAAGCTTTGTTGGCTGGACTTATGAATCGCGCGTAGTAGATCAAAGGAGCAAAGCAGTCCCATGAGGGAGAAGATCACCCTGAATGTGAATGGCCTGCTGCACCTCATTGAAGCCGATCCAGAAACGCCTCTGCTGTTCGTTTTGAACGATGACCTTGGGTTGCGAGGACCTCGATTCGGTTGTGGAATGGCGCAGTGCGGAGCCTGCACAGTAATCATGCGTGGCCAGGTCGTGCGGTCCTGTGTAATGCCTGTAAGTGAAGTTGGTCACGAAGAGATCACGACGCTGGAGGGCTTGGGCACGCCTGAACAGCCTCACCCAATCCAGCAAGCGTTTATTGACGAGGGAGCAGCGCAATGCGGTTTTTGCCTAAGCGGCGTAATCCTGACAGCGAAGGCCGTTCTCGATGTAAATTCGGATGTCTCTGATCAGGAGATTCGGGATGCCTTGGGTGGCGTTTTGTGCCGATGTTTCACGCACACTCGCATGCTGCGAGCAATTCGCAAGTACGCCGATTCAAGGAGGCGAACATGATTCAGTCCCGGCGTGACTTTCTGGGGAGTTGTGGCGCCCTGATTGTTGGTTTCGGTTCTGGGCCGTTGAGTCAACTCTCCGCGCAAGGTCAAGGACCATTTGAGACCCATCTCAGTCGCATCGATCCGCGGAAGCTCGACTCGTGGTTAGCAGTCGGGGACGACGGGGTCATCACGGCATATACAGGGAAATGTGATTTCGGGCAGGGCATTCTTACGGCTCAATCCCAGCTCGTCGCGGAAGAGCTTTGTGTTTCGATTGCCCGCGTCAAGCTGATCCAGTGTGACACATCCATTTGCCCTGATCAGGGAACCACGTCTGGAAGTCAATCGACTCCGACGAACTTCAATTCAGAAAATCTCGCACTTGCTGCAGCCACCGCTCGGGAAGCCCTGTTGAGTCTCGCTGCCAAGAAATTTGGAGAGCCGGTTGAGAATCTCACGGTGACGGATGGCGTCATCACGGGCACGAAGGGGCGTCGCGTCAGATACCAGGATTTGATTGGAAACAAGCAATTCAATCTGCCTCTGAGCGTGACAGCGAAGCGGCGATCCGTTGCAGATTGGACGGTGCTGGGTAAACCAATTCCTTCGCTGGATAGAACTGCCCTGATGACTGGTCAGTTCGAGTTCGTTCACCATATCCGAGTCCCAGGAATGCTGCACGGGCGAGTCGTGCGGCCGCCTGCGATGGGAGCGACGCTTTCCCACATAGATAAACAATCGGTACAAAATGTTCGAGGTCTCGTCAAGGTAGTCGTCCGTAAGGATTTCGTTGGCGTCGTCGCCGAGACGCAGTACGGGGCAATATTAGCGGCTCGTCAGTTGGCGGTTCAGTGGAACCCCGGCCCGGAACTTCCGCCGCAAAAGGATTTCTTTGACCATCTCCAGAAGCAGCCCGCCCACGATGCTCTCAGTGTTGACTCTCAGGATGTTGACGCTCAGCTCGCCGGCGCGGCCAGCGTCATCCGAGCCACGTACAAGTATCCGTATCAAATGCACGGATCACTGGGCGCATCGTGCGCGGTGGCCGACGTTAAGTCGGACAGTGCAACTGTGTGGTCGTCAACCCAGTCTGCTTATCCAACAAGGAGCGTCGTTTCAAAGCTTCTGAATATGCCGATTGAAAAAGTGCGTGTGATCTATGTGCGAGGATCGGGCTGTTACGGACTAAATGGTGCCGATGCCGCGTCTTTTGATGCGGCCATACTCTCCCAAGAAGTGGGAACACCGGTCCGTCTGCAGTTCTCCCGTCAAGATGAAATGATGTGGGAAAACTTAGGTTCAGCATGCACGGTGCAGCTTCGTGCCTGCCTGGCGCACGACGGACGCGTCGTCGCTTGGGATCGTCAGGACTGGGTAGCTTCGCTGGGCAATCGACCGGGCTACGATCAGCCGGGCAACGTAATCACTGGCATGCTATTAGGATACGAACCCGAGTTGCCAGAGCCCCGCTCTGCCAAGCCGCCCACTGGCCAGTTTCGTAATCAGAGCAACACGGTGCCCTCCTACTTCGCAGGATGCATTGATGGCAAATGTGGTGGCGACGGAACTATCCGTAGCGAACGGGCCCTGACTCATACCGTACGATCGCCGTTTTTCACTGGGCCACTCCGCTCACCTTTGCGGATTCAGAATACGTTCGCCAACGAATGCTTTATGGACGAGCTCTGCGCGAACGCAGAGGCCGACCCTGTTGCTTTCAGGTTGCTGCATCTGCAGAACTCACGAGTCATTGGCGTTCTCAAGGCTGCGGCCCAAGCAGCGAGGTGGGAGCCCCGCTCTTCGCCGAAGGCTGGGATCTCTCATGGGGGGACAGTAAGCGGACGTGGTATCGCCTGCGTTGCGTACGAAGGAAACAATGGCTACTCGGCGCTCGTTGTCGAGGTCGATGTGGATCTGGAAACAGGAAGGGTCCAGCCGAGGCGCTTCGTAGTTGCGTTGGACTGCGGTCCTATCTCCAACCCTGATGGTCTGCGAAATCAGATCGAAGGTGGAATCCTGCAAGGGATGAGCCGCGCCTTGGTAGAAGAAGTTACATGGGACAACAGGCGCGTGACCTCTGTCGATTGGGAGACTTATAACAGTTTGCATCTTGATTACGAGATGCCCACGGTCGAGACGGTTTTTGTGACGCCTGCCGATGTACCCGCAACTGGCGCGGGAGAGACCGCAATCACCGTCACTCCCGCTGCGATTGGAAACGCTATCTTCGATGCGACGGGTGCCCGTCTCCGGGAGGTGCCGTTTACTCCGCAGCGTGTTAAAGCTGCTCTGGTTGAGAGAGACCAGAGAGGCGAGAGTATATGAGACTTCGAAAATCCATCGCGTCCCACCTCACTGTCGCCGCAAACTGTTGCTCGCTATCGCTCCTGATTTTATTGGTTGCCGCTCAAGGAACGGGACATGCCAAAGCACAACTCGTTCACGACGTCGTGTCGCGCGACGATGCCGGCGCAGCTGCGGCTTTCGAAGCAATTGTTCCGGTGCTTCGCCACCCTCGCTGCATGAATTGCCACTCCAGTGGAGACTTTCCTCGCCAGGGTGACGACAGCCATCGCCACACGATGCAGATTCGTCGTGGAGACGGACACGGAATGAATGCCGTCAGATGCAGCACCTGTCATCAAGACCACAATCTCGCAGGCTTGCACATGCCCCCGGGAGCGCCAGATTGGCATCTGCCGTCTCCCGCGATGCTGATGATCTGGGAGGGATTGTCGGACCATCAACTCTGTGAACTGCTCAAAGACCCCCAGCAGAACGGTCATCGTACGCCTGAGCAGATTGTGGAGCATATGCACACGCCGCTCGTGCTCTGGGGCTGGGCCCCGGGCGATGGCCGCACTCCGGTGCCCATGGATCAATATGAGTTCCTCGCAAAAGTCCAAGAATGGGCTGCCAAAGGAGCGGCATGTCCCGTCGGCGCAAACTCCAAGAGGGCCATAGGACATTCTGTTATCCATAGTTCCAGTTCTGTTAATGTCGCACAACGAACGAGCAAATAGGCGACGACCAATCCGAATCGTTGGGTGTCTATTTGTTGCGCTTCTTGTCCTTCTGGTGGTCGTGGAATTTCTAACTCGGCTTCTGCCACGCGTTGAAGGTGGTAATCTTTACGTGACGAAACGATAGGTTTGCTACAATTTGAGGAGATAACCACACAGTTCCCCGGTAGCTCAACGGTAGAGCATTCGGCTGTTAACCGAAGGGTTGCTAGTTCGAATCTAGCCCGGGGAGCCAAATTTTCCTTCTATTCATGCGGCGCCGTCGGGAGTGCTTCCGATAACAACTCATTTCAGGACGTCGCGAACGGATGCAAAGGCGCACTATGATTCGGCTTTTGAGATCGAGACGCAAATCTCCCACGTACATGTTTGAGAGTATGTTCCTATCTGGCACCCCAAAACTTGGAGCCGGATGCCTGATGATGCTCGCACTGGTGTTGGAACTGGCCCTGATGGTCGAGGCGGGTCTGACTCCCATTCAGGCGATCACGGTTGCCACCTCAAACTCAGCCGGGCTGCTCCGCATCGGAGATCAATACGGAACGCTTGCAGCGGGGAAAAAGGCCAATTTCATCGTCTTGGAAAAGGATCCATCACAAGATATCCACAACACGCAAACCATTCGCGCCATTTGGAAGGATGGCAACAAAGTTAGCGACGGTCCACTCGCTGCAGGGACCTCTGCGATGCTGAGATAGTTACAGTAAAAGCGACGTCGCGATTTACGGAAGCAATGCAGATTCCGCATAGGCGTAATAATGGATCTTTCATCACAACCGGAGGACCGAGAGTGTACGGGCTGGTGAGATTCTTAAAGAGCGCATTTTTGGGAGCCGCAGCGCTCTTATTCTTATCGCCCACGCAAGCAGTAGCCCAAGCCATACATTTCGAAAATGAAGTTGCCGCTAAAGGAGCGGCGCTTACTTTCGATTTATCAAGCTTGTCCTCGACCTCTGGTTCCACGCTGACCATCCGCAACAATTCTGGATCAAAGCTAGATTTTCCTTTTATCTGGAATTCAAATTCTTCAGCGCCTGTAACTTCGAATAAGCTATTTGGCCCCTCGGGCTCAACCGCTGGTCCCAATGAAGCGATTGCCATTGCAGACTGGCAGTACGTTATTGGGCAAACAAATGCGTACTGCAGTGCGGGCTCGCCCTACGAATATACGCGGGACCCCTTGCGAATTTTGTACGGGTATGGTTTCGGGTGCTGCGAGCAGTTAGCTGCGACGTTGGCTTCGATTTGGAGCGGCGGCATCGCGCACACGAAGCTCGCTGGGCATGTGGGCGGCCCCGAGCATCCTAGATATCCGACTCGAATCGCCGCGATGACATTCCATACGATTCCCGAGATTTTTTACGGAAATGCATGGCACATGCTCGACCCAGACCATCGCGTGTTTTACCGCAATCCAGATGGAAGCATCGCTAGCGTGGCCCAGATTCTTGCGAACCCATCGCTCGTGGCGAATACCCCGGATGGAATTGGTTGGAATAGCGAGACGATGGCTCAACTTTACGAAAGCAACGCATCAACGTTGCAATATACTCCGCTAAGTTATACGGCTCCCGCCAACCCCTTATTTTCGCTCCTGCCTCAGGAATCAATGGAACTGGCGGATCAGAATTCCTGGGCGACGGCCGTGTATTACCCGATCGCCGCCGATGAGGCTCCCCCGGCATTTATTGGTATCGGTCAGATAACTTTCTATCGATCCATCAGCTTCAACGGTGGATCGACGGCTTTGCTGGATGATCAGAGTAATGTTCAGACGGCTGTCCAGGCGGACGGTCGTACCGCGCTTGTCACCAGCACCCAGGGCACGGGTTCAGTGATAGTCACAAAAAGCAGCCCCTTCCCGATCCTGGGCTTGGAACTGAGCGGCGAGTTCTTCAACAACGACCCACACGGATCGATAAGTGTTGAGACCTCTACTGACGGCGAGCATTGGTCCGCACCCGTCGTTTTACCTGTGGCGACTCACGTTGCTCCGGCAACCCAAAGCATCGATCTGACTGCGTCTCTCGCCGGCGCGAATTCATATTTCATTAAGGTCCTGTTGAACAGCCATCCGGGAGAGTCGGGTCTCTACAACATGAAAGTCCGGATGGACGGTCAAATGGCTGCGCAAATGTTTCCTCTGCTGCAGCCAGGCCGGGTGAACACTTTCAATTACCAAGACGACTCTCCAGCTGCACAACAGCGATCGATTGAGATCGAATTGGCCGTTCCCGCTGGCAGCCGCGAATTGACAAATCTGACCGCAACGTCACTCATCACTGAAGACCCTATAAACAGCATCGCGGCGGATTATGGCGCCCCGCATTTGGTAGATAGCAACCCGCTGAGCCTCGCTTACCCCGCTAACGTTCAGATTGACTATCGCGTCCATCTGGGAGTTCCATCGCACGTAACGCAGGTCTCGATCTGGTGGGGATACTTCGGAACTGATTCTAATTACGTCAATAACTGGGGTTTATATGTCCGAGATAAAGCAAATGGTAGCTGGGATTTGATCAAGACTGGCGGATTTCCGGATGCCCTCGAAATGGATATCCCCGTCGACGTAAATGCGACTGATTTGCGGCTCACCGCCAGCGGCAGCAACTGGATAGGCGTCTATGAATTTAAGGCGTACGGCGATGAGATCGCCCCGTCATCTACTTCGAGCCACATGAGCCCTGTGGCGGTCACTTCCAATATCCCAATCAGCGCCGCGTCTGGCTATCCAACCGCGAATCTAGTGGATGGAGACCCTTCGACGCTTGCCTATCCTGGAGCCCCCGAAGTGGATTACGAATTTGATTTCGGAAAAGATATTTCGATTAGTCTCGCCAACATAAACTGGGGCTACTTCGGAACTTCGCCTATGTATGTTCAGCGGTGGACAATATTCGGTCAGCAGGATGGTGAGTTTGGTTGGACCGCTCTAGCCCAGGGTGGCTTCCCAGGCGCGGAGCAGACTCAGGCAAATATAAATCGGCGCGTCAGGCGATTGCGGCTCAGGGCAGTCAGTTTCAATTGGATCGGCGTATACGAATTGTCCGCCGTTGGAGCTCCGATCCAGATCTCCAGTCCCTTCATCATGAATGAATCTCTCGAAAACCAAAATCAGAACTCGCTGATTCCCGCCGATTTGCTTCACGTCAACTCGCGATGAGTTACACTCAAGGCGGACAACCAAAGCGCCTCTGACGAATCTCCAGTACCCTAAAATTGCTCCTTGGCATGGCATAACTTCTTGTGCTCCTTCAACTAGTTACAAATTTGGCTTAAAGTACGCGCGCGCGTGAGCAAAGTGATAATGAACCAAATCGAATCGGAAGTTAAACCGTGACGTCTCGCCCGATTTCGCTCGTGAGCAATGTGCCTCGGCGGCGTTGGGGTATCGCTTTCCTCCTGGGATTCGGTGTGCTCGTTAACTTTTTTGATCGTGTTAATCTTTCAGTTTCACAAGCAGCGCTGCATGAGACGTTCGGCATATCCACCGTGACTTTTGGGTTTTTGCTGAGCGCCTATAGCTGGACCTACGCGGTTTTCCAACTTCCGTCTGGCCTCATTCTCGACCGCTTCGGAGTGAAGCTCGTCGGCCGGATCGGGGCACTCGTCTGGAGCGTGGCTTCATTCGCCGCGGCGATTTCGACGGGACTCGCAGGCTTCCTGGGAGCGCGGCTTCTACTGGGCATAGGCGAGGCGCCCACGTTTCCCGGAAATGCGAAAGCGGTCGGCTACTGGTTTCCCGCCGAAGAGCGCAGCTTGGCAACGGCGATCTTCGATTCTGCGGCAAAGCTTTCCTCAGCCATTGGCGTACCGCTCCTCGGAATTCTATTGTTGCGTTTCGGATGGCGATGGAGTTTCGCGGCGACAGGGTTTTTGAGTCTGGTTTATTTTATCCTCTTTTATGCGTTCTACCGAAATCCCAGCGAAGACAAATCGCTGTCCGCCGCGGAACGCAATTTTATTTCGCAACACGGAGCGCAGCCCGAGGACCCAGCCAAGTCTGCCGAAGGCGCACCGTTCGCATATCTTTTGCGCCAACGTAAGGTCTGGGGGCTTGTGTTGGGTTTCGCGTCGTACAACTATACTTTCTATCTCTTGCTGACTTGGATGCCTTCGTATCTTTCGTCAGCGCATCACGTAGATTTGTTGCACTCCGTGTTGTACACGAGCGTTCCTTGGCTCTTTGCGACATTCACCGACATTTTTGTGGGCGGCTGGCTTGTGGACAAACTGATCAAGCAAGGGCGCGACGCTTCGCTCGTCCGCCAGTCAATTCTCATCGGCGGAACCACGCTTGGTCTGGGAATGTTGGGAGCAGCCTACGCGCAGAGCGCTATTACCGCGCTTGTTTGGATCAGTGTGGCCATCGGCGGATTGTCCGCAGCCGCGCCTGTGGCTTGGTCTTTGCCGTCACTGATTGCTCCGCGGGAAAGTGTGGGAACTGTGGGGGGAATTATGAATTTCGGCAGTCAACTTTCGGCGATTTCCGCGCCAATCGCGACGGGTTACATCGCGTCAATGACGCATTCGTTTTTCTGGGCGTTTGGGGTGGCGGCTGCATTTCTCGCGGCCGGTATTGCGGGTTACATGTTCCTACTCGGCCGAATCGAAGTGATTCCTGAGCCGTCATAAGTCGCGCGCTAATGCGCCGGGGGATAGTGTTTTACATCTTGTGTCCGCGAATTGTAGATCTCACAGTTGCCATCTTCCCAAACCGATAATTTCAGGTAATTTCCGGCGTCAGCTCCACGGAGATTCGCGATAAAGAATTCTTTAGAATTGTGTGCCTCGCCGCCTTCGTTCGAAAAGTGAAGCTGCCAGAGATCCTCGAGTTTAGGGGAATTTTTGATGATCTCCCATGACGATGGCGAGCCGCCCTTGTCCGCGCCGTTGTCCATAATCGCAACGCGCGGCGAAATAGCGGCGACAAGCGCAGGGCTGTTGCTCTGCAACCAGCCATGATGCGAAACCACAAAAATATCGATTGGCCCTAGATTGTTGACCGGGCAAACGAGTTCCAATTCCTTATCCCACGTAAGATCACCCAGATCGAGAATTCGAATCGTGCCGAACGTAATGATGGTACCCAATGATCGGGCGTTCTCCGTTTGATCCGCTGTGCGTTTTTCGGTCGTCGCGCAGGCTGGATTTTGCGCCCCGGGGCCCGGCAACAGTTTCTCGATTAGCGCGCCGTCCGCACTCACCACCTCCACGCGAATTCCTTTCACGGGGAGCAAATCCCCTGGCTTCGCGATAATCCTCTTAATACTTTTTTCTGAAACGGCCTTCTGATATCCCTCCCAAGCTTGCTCCGTCTCTGCATTGCCGGGCTCGCGGTTGGGACCATGATCGATGAACGTTCTGACGGGAATTTTGGCCAGCAACTGCGGCACGCCGCCGGTATGATCCGTGTGATAGTGAGTGAGCAGCACGAAATCAATCTTTGATAAACCGGCCTTTTTTGCTGCAGCGACGATGCGGTCCGCGTCACGTCCGGCATTGCCGGGCCAACCGGTATCGATGAGCAGCGATCGTCCTTCCGGCGTAACAAAGAGCGTCGACTGGCCCCCTTCGACATCGACAAAATAAATCTCCAGCGGCTTGCTCGATGGCTCTGCCTGGGATTTTTCTGTAAAAGCAAGCAACGCAGCGCCGAAAACAATTGCTAGTGCTGCAAAATTGAGAAGTGCCCGCATGTGGCAACGAACAGAGTATGGCTCAGAAAAGATTTGCGACATCTGGCGTGCTCCTATTTCAAAATCAAGTCGACGGCGCGGCCCAAAACGACCATTACTGGATTGTACGCCCGCGCCGACCGTATCGAGCTCGCATCAACGAGATAAGATCCGCTACAAACTCAGGCGCGTGCGGATGTCGTCAACAATTTCTTCGGGAGTGTGAGAAATGTCTTCGACAATCGCCCCGGAAGGTTCCTCGAGCGCGGCGAGCTGGCTTGGCACCAAATCCTCGCCCGCGAAATGATGCTGGCGCGTGGCCAAATTGCGATGAAGTTGGGCAACTGATCCGCGGAGATAAACAATTTTAAGATTTAGGTTCGCGCCGAGCGCATCGCGATACTCCTGCTTCAGAGCGGAACAGGCGAGAACAATATTTTCCCGGTCGCCATTCCGGCGCAACAATTCATCGTGAACGGCATCAAGCCAAGGTATGCGATCCGCATCGCTTAGCGGAATGCCTCGATGCATCTTTTCCCGGTTCTCACTCGAGTGAAAATCGTCTGCGTCCAGAAAAATCCAACCCAAGCGCCGCGCCAGCAGTTTCCCGACGGTGGTCTTTCCGGAGCCGGTCACGCCCATGATAAGAACGATCATGAGAAAGGATTATGGCACTGACCCGGCGCTGCGAGATGGGAACGCCAAGGCAGCCGAGAATCTCGCGATAAGTCAGTTGCCGCGATTGCGTTTTCGTGCGGGATCTGTCCAAGGACTCAGCACAGTGTAACGAGGCTTTGCCGTCACGTTTTCTTTGCTCACCGCAAGCAATTTCCGTCGAACCAGCCAGCCCACCGCAGCTTGCACCGAGCTCTTCGAGACCCCGATACACTCCGCAAGCTCCTGATAGCTCACCTGAACCGCCGAATTCCGACAGGTCTGCTGCTCCGCAGCAAGCCACAAGTACACAAGGAAGCTGACCGGTCTGCGGTCGTGGCCGACCAGGTCACGCATAAGTACGGCGGTGACATAAGGATCCACGGAGATCATAACTATACCGATGGTTAATATAGCATCGCTTGACTGATTGCAATTCAAAAAGATGTGACGCTATCCTCGGACCGAAAGTTAGGAGGCCAACACAATGATTCGTGGACTGAAGTTTGCAGGCATCCCGGTTCGCAACCAGGATGCGTCGTTGAAGTTCTACACCGAGAAACTCGGATTCAAACTGGTCACCGACCAGTTTTTTACAGAGGATCAGAGATGGATTGAACTTTTGATTCCGGGCGCGGAAACGGGACTCGCGCTTTTCACGCCCAAGGGTCACGAAAATCGGATCGGCGATTTTCAGTCGCTGGCGTTTTGGTGTGACGATGTGTTCGCAACCGCGAAGATCATGAAGTCGAAAGGCGTGGAATTCGAAGTAGAGCCGAAGAAAGAGGAGTGGGGAACGACATCTGTTTTCAAAGATATCGATGGCAACAGGTTCGCGCTATCCAGTAGGTAAGTTAGGGCGTCTCGGTCAAAAGTTCATGCAGTCGCGACAATTGACGCGCCGTTTTCCTCGGGGCACGAATTATTCGCGGCTGCAGCGGCATCCGCCTCAAGGCTTAAAAAGAAACGCCCCCGTTCAGCGCTTAGACTAGGAATTTCTTTAGCCGCTCCCAATAATGTTCGTGCCAACCCGAGCTGAGGCTGTCGAACTTCCCTTCCGGGAAACCGGTATGATCCAGCACGACTAAGGTTTCGGACCCCTGTGGCTTTAAGTCAAATCTTACGATGGAGTAGACGCCCGCATCCCAACTTGATGGACGCCAAGCCTGCACGATTCGCTGATTGGCAACGAGTTCAACGTTTCTCCCAACAATCATTCCACCGAACATTGAGAAAGCCCCGCCCGCGTTAGGATCAATCTCAGCAGGCATACCGCTGAACGTGGTGAATTGCTTTGAATCCAAAAGCGCTTCGTAAACACGCTGAGGACTCGCTTTGAGATTGGTTTCCTGGTGAAGGGAAGTGCGCGACTTGTTTGCCTCAGTGCTCGGCGCTTCCTTCATGGTTTGTTGCGGCTTTCCCCAAACACCGGCGCTGGCAGCCAAGCTGCCAAGAGCGATAGCGGCGCCGGCAATCATTTGCCGCCGCGTCGTTGCGTTGGAGTTTCCCAGCGTGGCCCGATTATTTTCGTCGTTCATCGTTCGTCCTTTCAGATTCTCAGGTTGGCCCGTGCCGGCATAAGAGCACGCAGCCAAAATATGTTCAACATAATATTTTGATAGAACTGAAAATACGATTCGATACATACTTCGCCCGTGTCAAAGATTGAGGAGGCCGTATGCCCTACCCTGCTGGTCATCGCACCGAGATAAAAGGAAAAATTGTCCAAAGCGCGCGCCGCCTTTTCAATTGTCGTGGCTTTGACAATGTTTCCATCACGCAGATCATGGCCGGAGCGGGGCTCACCCACGGCGGTTTCTACAACTACTTCAAAAGTAAAAGCGACCTGTACGCCGAGGTGTTGGGCTGCTTTTTCACGGACCCGAACTGGAAAAGCCGCTGGGACGGCGTAGACGTAGATCTATCGTCCGCCGAAGTTGGCCCGCAAGTCGTGCGCGCCTATCTTTCTCGGCAGCATTTTGAAGACGTCGAAAACTCCTGCCCGATGGTCGCGTTGCCGTCCGACGTATCGCGTAGCGGCGCGAGCGCAAAGCGGGCCTTTGAGACCGTGTTCCAGGCGATGGTTAGCGTACTCGAGCGAAGTTCGTCTGAGAATGGCCGGCCTCGCCGAATCACGGCTCAAGCCACCGCCGCTTTATGCGTGGGAGGCATGGTTGTAGCTCGTGCGATGGTCAACCGCGCAATCGCGGATGAATTGCGCGACGCTTGCATGGACGTCGCGCTGAAACTTGGCGGCTGGGATAAACAGGGCAGATCGAAAAACAGGAAATCTAATCGGCTTGTTGTGGCTGGTCTACCGAGTGACTAGTCTACCGTGTAAAAGGACAGTCGGACTCTGACGATGCAGTTATTCCGATGGATCTTTCTGTCGCGTGGCTTTTACGCCGGACAAAATTCCGATTCCTAGAAGCACGACCGCGCCCACTGCAATCCAGTGCGTAGGCACGTGCATCAAGTACGCGGCATAAATCAGCCCGCCAATCACGATCGCGAATCCAATCGAATAAAGGGCGAATGACATAGCATCTCCTTCTCGAATCAGCCGCAGCAATTCTCGACTGGGGGCTCAGCCTACCCGCTCGCGGAAATGCAATCCGGATACCGAGCGGCGGATGCCTAGGAAGTCTTGCCCTTGCACACAGCGTGCCCGCACGTGCAATCAATGTCCGGCATCTTTTCCATGGCTTCACACTCGACGCTGCAGTACTTGCCCGACGTTGTAACACAGGAACACACTGGGTGCGCGCACTTTTCAGCTTTAGAGGTCATTTTCTTCTCCTGGGTTCAGGTTATCGCGCAAAGCGTTCGGCTCACGGCTTTTCGATAACTTTTCCACTTGGCCGATTTTCTTCTGAATTTTCCCGGCAATCTTCTCAGCGGTGCCAGCGGTTTCCAGGTCGGGGTCATTCGTCGCTCGACCGACCGCTTCTTTCACTTTGCCTTTCACTTCGTGAAACGTGCCTTTTACTTGGTCTTTATCGCCTTGCGTCATAGATTTTCTCCCTCGATGTATGTCGTTTTGCGAGTTTCGGCAAACAGCCTCAATCATCTACTTTCTGGCGAATGCCTCACTTCCGTTTAGGTGATTTAATGGGGCAGATGCACGGCGCCCACAAGGAATAAGACTAAAAAGATCAGCAGGACCGTACCGACGACTCCGACGCCGCCGCCTGTCCCCCATCTGTTGTATCCGTAATAGCCGCCGCCCCCGCCGAACACCAGAACGAGCACAATAATAAGTAGTAACATTCCCATCGAAAGTCTCCATTTAGCTTGTCAACCGGAACTTTTGTGTCAGTCCAAGAGACCCGGCACGCTCTATCTATTCACTGAGCAGATTTGTATTCGCGACAAGCTGATAAGACGCACGATAGCATCCATGGAAGAGCGAAACTGTCACTAAGGGGACACATCAGAAATGCCTGCAGACCGCTGTTTCACGCGAGATCTATGTGCGGAAAAATAGAAAGTAGCCGCGCATCTCTATTAACGAGAAATAACGAGAGCAAGGAGATGTACGATGCAAGAAAATGCAGCAGACTTAATTCTTGGCAACGAGAATTAGTTTAGTGACACGATCCATCATCCTGAAACTGGCCACTGGCGGCCATCGCTCCCAATGAGTGCGCGCAGTTCAAAATTCGCTGATCCAACGGATCGTTGCTTAGCGCATCGGGAGCTATGTAAACCATGGATTTGCTCAATCCGAGAATTTTGTCGCTCAACGCCTGCATATTGTCGAACTCGCTCGTCAACAATCTGAAAGCGTCTCGATCGGAATCGGTTGACGCCGCGACGGACGTTAGCGTCAGATTCTTGGAAGCTTGAGTGCGATAGCCGGACAACCACTCGTCCGTCACCGGGTACCCGCGCTGAACCGCATTGGTAAGGACACTTCGCCATTCACGGATCGCTGCCATTTCTTCGATGCCCGCCCTCAAGAACTCTTTGCTGAATCCCTGGTTCGCGGCTGCGCTTGCCGCCGGAGCCGCCGCCGTGCTTGAGGCGGGCGCAGGCAACGTCAATATGACCTGATTGCCCTTGAAGCCGAGCGTGCCATTCCCTGCGCGTGCCAAATCTTCGAGCTCGACATAGGACCGGCCATTCATCTTCACGATCGGCACGCCCCCGAGCCGTCCGTTCACAATGAGCGTGAGATTTTGCTGCGCGACTTGCGGCTCGGCAAATCCAGGTGAAACTACCAATAATGCCACCAGCCCTGCCAACATCAACCATGCGCTGAACGGCATCTTTCGCATAAGTCTCCTAGTCAACGGCGTTGTAATGATTGCAAATTACATGCTCTGCCGTCGTGATGCGTGAACATCGAAAGGGGTCGCCGTGCTCATTCAAAATGAATCAAGACAATCTCCGGATACGTGCCCACTCGCAAGGGTGGTCCCCACGTTCCGACTCCGCTCGAAGTGTACACGGCAAGCCCGCCAAAACGGTGCAGACCGTAGGTGAATTCGCCAAAAATGCGCGACGTAAACCACGTGAACGGAAATAACTGCCCTCTGTGAGTGTGTCCTGAAAGCTGCAACGAGATGCCCTCGCTCTCGGCGATTTGCAGCGAATGCGGCACATGCGTCAACAATATGCTCGCCCGGCTGCGGTCCACATTTACATTTTGAAGCGTCGCGCGAAAATGACGCGGATCGGTCGAATCATGGTAGTGCACACCAACCACCTGCAGGCCGTCCACGATCACTTTCTCGCTTTTCAGGACTCGAATGCCGGAAGCGCTGACGGCACTCAAATATTTCGCCGGGTCGGAGAACTCCTCATGATTCCCGGTGACATAGACTGTCCCAAACCGCGGAGAAAGATTTTTCCACGGTGCTGCCAGCATATTTAGGTCTGCCTTGGTGCCGTCAAAGAGATCGCCGGAAATGAAGACGATGTCCGCACCCGATTTGCGAAGCTTGGAAACCACTCGCGAGATGAATCCGACGCCTCTGACGTGCCCGAGATGCGAATCCGTTACAAGCGCCGCCACGCGTCCTCGCCAGGACCCCGGCAACCCCGGTAATTGCACCGAAATTCGCTTCACGCGAATTGCAGCGGCGTTGGCGATTCCGTAGACGCTGACCAAAAGACCAAGCGCGAAAAACGTCGCCGCCATGACGGGCCGGGTTACAGGAAGGTGCGAAAGCTGAACCACGCCATAGGCAATCCAACAGCAGCATGCTGCCACAAAGAAGAAATTCAATATCCCGAGCCAGACACTCGCGACCTTGTAAAAGACTCGCACAACAGGGTTGTATGAGCGGAAAGCGAGAAAAGATGCACACACAAAGCTAACCGATAACAGCGCCACACTGGCAGGTGCGATCGTGGACCACGAGCCATGGAACGCGCCCCAAAAGTGAATCCATGTCTCGTAGACGAACCAGTGCCCGAGAAAAAGAATTGACTGAATTATAGCGACAAAAATCGCTATTCGATTTCGCAAACTCCGAGACCCCTGTATTAACGGCTTCTAACCGCATGCCGGACACAACGCGCGTTGAATATGGTAATCGCTGTTAGGACACACGCGCAGGACAATGGCGCGCCTCTGTTTCAGCTGCCCTGCCATACTTCTTAAGCACCATTCCTTATTATCCACGACGAACTAGGCGGACCAACCAACTTGATACCGACGCCGGCTCTAACCCCAACCAACCGAACGTATGCCGGCGTTTTCTTCGTCACGCTCGCGACGTTGATGTTCGAGGTTCTTCTGACGCGCATCTTCAGCGTGACGATGTGGTATCACTTCGCGTTCGTCGCGATTTCCGTCGCCATGTTCGGCCTGAGTGTCGGCGCCACACTTGTCTATTTGTTCCCGAGATATTTCACGCCCGAACGCGCAAAGGAACACATGGCGCGCTTCACTCAGTTTTTCGCTCTTGCCGCGATTGTAAGTTTTGTGGCTCACTCCACGGTTCCATTTATCCCGCAGCGGACACTCGCAGGGATTGCGTCAATCATCTTCACCTACACAGTGATCGCCATTCCGTTCGTCTTGAGCGGTATCTGCGTGTGTCTCGCGTTAACGAGCTTTCCCCAACATATCGGCAAGATCTACGCAGCGGATCTCACCGGTGCTGCGCTGGGCTGCATTTTGCTGCTCTATGCACTTGACGTCACCGATGCTGCTGGAGCCGTTTTCATCGTCGCGTTTCTCGCAAGTCTCGGCGCGTTCTGCTTCGGTTCAGAAACAAAATTGCGCCGCCTCCGCTCCGCGTGGATGGACAGCGCGTTCTTCCTCATCCTCGTCTGCGCGCAAACTGGCTTTGCTTGGAGCGGCCATCCTTTGCTGCGTCTCATGTGGTCGAAGGGCGAAATCGCTGGACCAACTCTGTTTGAGAAGTGGAATTCATTCTCACGCATCCGTGTGTACGGAGACCCGAGCGTTTCTTCGGAGCCATTCGGCTGGGGCTTGAGCGCGAATTACATTTCAAAGCCGACGGTTCGCCAACTTTCTCTCGATATTGACGCGAACGCCTTCACTGTATTGACGCACTTTGATGGCGACTTCAAGCCGCTGAATTATCTGCAATACGACGTTACAAATATGGTGTACCAGATTCGGCCGAACGGCAGTGTTCTTATCGTCGGCGCGGGCGGCGGCAGAGATGTTTTGTCGGCTCTCTCGTTCGGCGAAAAATCCGTTCTCGCGGTGGAACTCAATCCCAATATCTTGAAAATGCTGAACGGACGATACGGCGATTTCACCGGTCATCTGGATCGAATGCCCGGGGTGAGATTTGTCAACGACGAAGCGCGCAGCTACGTCGCTCGTTCTCCTGATCATTTCGACGTCATTCAAATCTCGATGATTGATACATGGGCTGCGACCACTGCCGGGGCATTCGTTTTTTCCGAGAATTCACTCTATACGCTCGAGGCATGGCGCAGTTTCATCGACCATCTGTCGCGACAAGGAATTCTGTCCGTATCGCGTTGGAGCTTTGAGCAAGAATCCGGCGAAGTATATCGCGCCACGGCTCTCGCGGGTGCTGCGCTTCGGCAACGCGGAATTCAAGATATGCGAAATCATCTCGTCATTATTCGCAGGAACGGTCCAAGGATAATCAACGGCATTCCGCTCGGAATCGCGACCATGCTCGTCAGCAGGCAGCCGTTCTCGAACGAAGACCTCAACAAGCTCGAGGAAGTCAGCCACGCTATGGGTTTCGACATTCTGCTGAGCCCGCGATTCACCGCCGACCCCATGCTCGCGGCGCTAGCGGCGGGCGACATCCCTCAGCAATCCTCGGCGAACGTGCCGTTGAATCTTGCTCCGCCCACCGACGACCAGCCGTTTTTCTTTTTCACCCTGCGGCCAACCGACCTGTGGAACCTGAAATTATGGAAATCCCCGGTACTCACGTTCAACTTGAACGCCATGTTTGTTCTGGCCGCTCTATCCGTCACGGTGATCGTTTTGACCGCACTATGTATTCTGTTGCCGCTGTTTTTCGCGGGACAAAAGAGCGCCATGCGCGGCGCGTTTCCGCTTCTGACTTTTTTCGCGGCGATTGGCGCCGGATTCATTCTCATCGAGCTTTCGCAAATGCAGCGGCTGATGATTTTCCTCGGCCATCCGAGCTACGCGCTCTCCGTAGTTCTATTCGTTCTTCTGATTTCGAGCGGCCTCGGCAGTTTCGTCACCGAGCGCCTCACGCGCGACGAAGGAAGCAACGAGACGGCTGTCACGCGGCTCATGCCTCTGTTGGTCGTTCTCTCTCTTTTTGGCCCGCTGACGCCCTATGCGCTGGCGCATTTTTCAGCCGCCACGACGCCGATCCGCATCCTCGTGGCCGGCGCGATTCTATTTCCGCTGGGATTTTTTATGGGCATGCCATTCCCGATGGGAATGAAACTGGCGTCATCAAAATCTCCCGCATTGATGCCCTGGTTGTGGGGAGTTAACGGCGCCACTTCCGTTTGCGCCTCCGTAGTTTCGGCAATCATTGCCGTGGTAGCTGGAATTTCTGCGGCATACTGGACCGGAGTCTTCTGCTATTTCATCGCCATCGTCGCGTTTACCTTCGTCAAACTCGGAACCAGGCAGCGCGTCGAACAAGCTCTAGTGGCTTGAGCTGAAGTCGGCCGCGGGAAACAAAACGCGATCTGCCGAAGCGCAGGCCGCCTCGTCGGGATGCAGGATGCAGTTCGTGCCATAAATCTTCACGCGCCCGCCGCTGCTTTGAAATAATTCCGGAAGAACGCCTTCAATTTCTGCGTAACGCGCTGCGAGAAGCGGTTTGGCGGCCTTACTCTCTTTGCCGCTATCGTCTGGCGATGCTATCCAATAAGCCGCACCGATCCCCTTGGCGACATCGGTCATGTGATCGAGATCGCGCCGCATTTGAGCCGGGTCGTATAGACCGGCGGGATTCAGAGCTATATGGGACATCGCTTGCCGGCCTGTGTACAGGTAGAGCGCCACGTCTTCTGTCGCGACGGCCCGCGCATCTGGCGAGGAATTGGCGCGAAGCCAATCGTATGCTTCTCTTTTTTCCGCGAGAAGACGCGCGGCGTCTTTGCTATCCGTCACCATGCTCCCGCGGCCGGAAAACGCGAATGTTCCCGCCATGCCAACCGCGAGCGCAAGAATTAGCGCTGCAGCGACCGCGGCAAGAGATTTTTCGACCGTCGGTCGAGGACCGCGTATCACTGACCAAAGATCCCGCAAAACGATTTTTCCGCCGAACCACAACGACGCTGCAAACAGCGGAAGGAATGGAACGAGAAATCGCTTGATCTCTGGGTATTGCCACGTCAAAACCGCTGCGAGATAAAATGCCAGTGAGTAATGAACAGGCCGCCAGCCTCCGAGCTTCGCTTGACGCACCATGCCGGCAACAATGAGGTACAGTACGGCCAGCGTTCCGACGAACCATAACCCGATGTGTTCGCCAAACAACGAGCCGATAAATAGCCCAGGTATATGCGCGAGCAGATAGATGAATTGACTCACAAACATTTCCCAGACGACGTGGGCGCTTGTCATGCACAGTTTGCGGAAGCCGATGTAACTCGTGTAATAGGTCCAGGTTTGCACGTACGCCGGTCCCGGAGGACCGGCATCGGCGGGCGGAAACACGCGAATGGCTGAAACTGCGCGCCAGGCCAACCATAGGAAGAATGGCGCAACGGCGGCGGACCAGATGATTGTTTGCCGCCACGCGCGCCACGTGACACCTGAAATAAAAATTCCCGCAGCAATGGGCGCGCCGAGGATTCGCAAAAGCATTGAAAAACCCGAGAAAACTCCGCAAGCCACGGTCTGCGCGGCCCTCGAATCGCGCGCCATCGCTCGTTCTGCGATGACCATCGCGGCCAGCGCCACAGTTGCAAATGGAATCTCGGTCATGATCGCGCCGCTATACCCGATAAAAATCGGATGCAGCGCGCAAAATGCAGTCAGTAAAAGAGCTTCCGCCTCGGCGATGCCTTTGAAGCTGCGAAGGAATTGAAATGTCAGGGTGATGAAAATGACGCCAAAAAGAATGGTGATCCGGATTGCGTCAGTTAGATTTGCCGGAAACGAAGGATTCCATCGCCAAACCCAGGAAAGGACCCATGGGTAGAGGATTGGATATTCCGTCGCCGGGGGAGTCCCGGGAACGCTTGGCAAAATATAGCCTTGGCCCTCGGCCAGCGCTTTGGCAGAGCTGAAATAAATCGTGTCGTCATGAGTCCGTCCGAAAAAATTTTCTGAATGCAGCCGCGAAACGGAGGCGACATAAACCACCAAGATTCCTGCAAGCACCAGCCATGGCAACGCGCGTCGAAAAGACATAGCCACGATTGTAGCGAAAAGAAATCGCTATCACGGCCGCACGCGACGCCGATTAGCCCAAGAGTGACCACCCACTCATATTGACGTTGCCTACTCGCGATTAATATCCATCCTCGAACGAACGAAAGCGCCGCTCGAGTTCCCATTGTTGCTGCGCCTTCTCGCTCGACTTCAAAAATGTCCCGCAATCGGCGGAAGGTTTATCGGAGCCAAGACTATCCGTCGCGCACGCCGTAATGGCATGTGTGAACACGTCCGGCTCATTCCAGATACTCGCGCCCGGCAAAAAACTATGCTCCAGGCTCGTTCGCACCATCTGCTTGAGATCGAGATAATGCAAACCGTAAGTCGTCACCGCGCGAACGAATTCGTGCGTGAGATCAATCCGTGAGACGCCCTCGTCATCCGTTGACAACGCGATGGGAACTCCTGCCCGGCGATATTCAAGGAACGGATGCTCCCGTCCGCTCATGCCGAGAATCAAGTCGTTGCTCGTCAGATTGATTTCCACCATCACGTGCGTGGCGGCCATTTCTTTCATCAGAATGTACGGCTGCGTTTCGTACATGATGTCCGCGCCGTGGCCGATGCGTTCCGCGTGCGCCTGCTCGACCGCGAGCCGAACGTGGCAGCACAATCCTTCAGGGGGCACGAGTCCGGGCGCCAACTCACCGGCGTGCAGGCTGATGTGTACATGCGGGTACTGTTCGCGCAAGAAGCCGACCATACGCATCTGCAGCGCATAATCCGCCATTGAAATGTAGCCGTCTTCGGGCATGACAAAGTTGATTCCAACAACACGCGGATCCGCCGAAGCCACTTCAAATCCCAACATAGCCTGCGCGAATACTTGCTCTTTCGGGAATCCTCGCAATACTTGATAGAGATAGCGAACCTGGACTTCGCACGCGGGTGACGCATCCTTTTGCCCGCATCGCTCGCGCTCGCGCCGAACCGCTTCCGCTCGATCAAATTCTCCGCGAGCGATGGCGATATCATCGCGCAGGCCGTGATCGAGCAATTCCTTTCGAATTTGTGCGAAATCATCGCTCCACGTGATCGCGTGCGCAATCGAAGTGGTATGCGAAAAATCCGGCGTCTCCATCAGTTCGAGATACTGTTCGTTTTGAGAAGCCGCGCGCGTGGCGACCTCATCGAGAAATTCGCCTTTGTGACGCCGGTCCGTCCCGCCGAATTTGCCAAACGTGTCGAAGAAGTGATCGTGCCCGGTGACGCCGGGAGTCGCAACGAATCCGCGCATCGAAAATGCATCAATCACGGCGTCATAGACGCGCTCGTCGCGGTAAAGGTCCGCCGCCGGAATCTTTCGCTCGCCGCACGCCGGTTGCGATGCATTCGCGCCTGCTGTCGCCGGCGGTTTCACAAACGAAATCGTATTGAGGTCAATGCACAGATGATCTTCCGCGCCCGCACGAATCCAGGATTCCGCATAGACCGCCCCGCTCAAATGATTGTGCAGATCTGCGCCTTTGGGCATTCGAACGAGAAAGGCGCGCAGGTCGAGCGGATTCGCTCGCGCGCCTTCAAATGCGTGGGCCGTGCGCTGTTCAGCAGTCGGCGGCGGCGCCGCATTGTTGGGCGGCAGCGCTTGCGCCCAACTCCGAAAAGGAATCGAGGTGATCAGCGCGAGAAGAGCCAATCGAAAGAGACAAACCGAAATGCGACCTCGCAACACAGCAGATATTCGCATCGAAGTTTCCGCTTTCACGTGATTTTCTTCAGCGCCGAACTGTAGCATATTTGGCCCGCGGTGTTTCGCGCGCGGCTCAACTGGCATTGATTTCTGCATAGACGTGCCGCGATGGAATCCCTCTCGCGAGTCGAATCAAAAATCAGAATCTACTTCTGCGCGTGTGAGCCGACTTCGGTTGGCAAGTGTTCTGCAACTGCGACCGCCGAGGAGCGCTCCAGCACCGGCGCAAGCTCTTCAGCGCGTGCCGCCGCCTTCGGCCTCGGCAGATGAAAGAGGCAAACGAGGAATTCGACTTTGTCGCGAAACGTCAATTTCGAATGGCCATAAAGCCGCGTCGGAAACGGCAGCGGAATCTCGGCATACCGAGCGCCATTTTTGAGCAATTCGCACAGAAACCAGGATTGAAACGAATAGCCGCGCGTCGAGTACGGCCCGAAATCGCACTTCGCAATCAATTCCGCGCGAATGCATCGATAGCCCGAGGTGCAGTCCGTGACCGGCGGAATTCCGCTGAACCAGCGAACCAGCTTCGTTCCGCCCACGCTGATGAACTTGCGATGCCACGCAAGCCCTTCGATGTCCGTGCCCATCACAAATCGCGAGCCGATCGTCAGATCGTATCCCTGATTGCAAAGTCGAACGAACTGAGGCAAGAGCTTCGGATCATGCTGAAAATCCGCATCCATCTGCAGGATTAAGTCAGGCGCGAGAGTAGCCATCGCATAAGAAATGCCCCTCTTGTACGCCTCGCCCAGCCCCTTTTTTTCTCCGGAGATTAAGTGCAGCCGAGGATACAATCGCATGGCCGAACGAACGCATTCTCCCGTGCCATCTGGAGAATTGTCGTCCACCACCAGCACGTGCAGTTCGTGCGTGGGAATATTTTCCGATTCGCGAAAAATTAGCGGCAGCAGACGAGGAATACTCTCCGCCTCGTTATAAGTCGGGAGAATGATGCACGCGATTTTTTTATCGGGATTCAGTGTCGGAAAACCTTCCGGTTTCGAGGAAAAACCGGATTCTTCAGCTTCAATTCGACCACCTCGAGACTCTATCATCCGCCCCCCATCGAGACAAGGCACACAGGATCTCCTCCGGCTTTCGATGCTTACCGTGGCAGCGGTGTTGGTCAGCGGTTATCACTACGGCGTCGAAGACATGGCGGTGTACTTGCCCGCCATCAAGAAACTGATCCATCCGGAGCTTTATCCGTTCGACGCCAATTTTTTTCTCCTCTATATTCGCGTCACTTTGTTTCATCAGGCCGTCGCAGGAATCGTGCGCGCAACGCATACCCCCCTTCCCTGGGTCGCGCTTCTCTGGCATCTGACCAGCATTTTTCTCGTGCTGCTCGGATGCCTTCGCCTCAGTCGCCGGTGCTTTGTGGAACCAGCCGCGCACTGGGCCGGCGTCACGCTCGTTGCCGCACTGTTCACTCTGCCAGTCGCAGGCACGGCGCTTTTCATCGTCGATCAGCACATGCATCCGCGCACGTTGGCAACTGCTTTTCTACTTTTTGCCATGGTTGACGTTCTCGAGTGGCGCCCGATCACACTCCTATGGATTTTTCTCGCGGGCCTATGCCATCCCACAATGACTCTGTACGGAACATTCCACGTCGCGATACTCGGATTGGCCCGGCCGCTCGCTCAATCCGCCATACTTTTCCCTGCAATCCCATTTTCCGCTCCGGCCAATCCGATATGGCGGCAAGTAATGTCCCACCGTGATTTTCAATATCCGTTTAGATGGGCGTGGTACGAATGGCTCGGCGCCATCGGCCCGCTCGTATTTCTTGCCTACTTCGCACGCCTCGCACGCCGCGAAGGCCTCGCAATTCTCGAGCGTGTTTGCGGGCGAATGATAATTTCAACTGCTCTCGGGGTCGTCGGAGGGGTCATCCTGACGCAGGGATTCCAAACTCAGACGTGGGCGAGAGTGGAGCCAATGCGAATTCTTCACCTCACGTATGTGGTGTTCGCATTGATTTCAGGAAGTCTGCTTGGAAAATACGTCCTACACGGAAGTTGGCTGCGCTGGGCCGCGCTATTCATTCCGCTTTCGCTCACCATGTTCTATTTCCAGCGCGTCGAGTTTCCCTCAAGCCGCCACATCGAATGGCCCGGCGCCGCTTCCACTAACCCCTGGGTGCAGGCTTTCGTTTGGGTGAGTCACAACACGCCGCGGAATGCTCTCTTTGCGCTTGATCCAAAATACATGGACCGCCCCGGCGAGGATTTCTACGGATTCCGCGGATTCGCTGAACGCAGCGCTCTCGCGGACAACTCCAAAGACACATCCGTCGTGGAAGTTTTCCCCGAGCTCGCCTGGCAATGGAAACTCGAGAATGACGGCACTGCAAACTGGGCGCACTTCACCCTAGCGGATTTTGAACGCTTGAAAAGCAAATACGGCGTGACTTGGGTAGTCCTCGAAAATCCAGGTGTGCCCGGTCTGGATTGCCCTTACAAGAACTCAACCGTCCAGGTCTGCCAGATTCCGTGATCTCGAAGACTGAAAATAGTAAAGAGGCCGGCGAATTGAAAATACCAGCTCATTCAAATCCAAAATAAATCTAAAACATCGGGTTATTTCGTTGAAGGAACTCGCGCAGGCACGCCAACCAGCACGTCCACAGAAATCGGCTTGTTATTTTGTAGCGCAGGTTTGAATTTCCACTTTGTAAACGCCGCAAGCGCCATCGAATCCATCTCCGGCACCAGGCCACGATAAACTTCCAGATGGCTCATCGTGCCATCCGCGCCAATCACTCCGCGCAGCACGATCATCTTGTCTTTCATCTCATCGGAAACCGGCTGCCGCTTGAAATCATATTTCTCATCCGGGTGTGGCGGGATGAGGCCCATGTCCAGTTGCACCGAAGAACTCTGTTGCTGGTATTGCACGTCTTCTGCGGGCGCACCCGTCGCACAATACTGCAGAATCCAACTTTTCCCCGGCATCGGCAGAAACACGCTGTAAACGCGCCCGCAGCGCAGCGCGCCATAAACCCCAAGCCCTCCGCCGCCAACCGGCCCTGCGGAAACAATCAGCGTATTGCTACGCACTCCAGGAGGAGGCGCCACCACGTAAACCATGTTCTCCGGCGTATAGCTAATGTCCCCGCCGGCCATTCCGGCCTTTCCCCCATTTCCGCCCTTGATGCTTACAAAATCGCCTTTCGACTCCGCACCGCCGCCACCGCCTCCGCTGGTTCCACTGCCGACGCCAACGCTTCCATTACCTCCCGTGCCCGCTCCGCCAGTGCCGCCGTGAGGATCTCCGCCAGCCACGCCGCCGGGTGAACCAGGCTGCCCTCCCGCGGGAGAAATCGTAAACGATCCATAGCGATTTCCGCCCAGTAGTTCGGAGAGCTGCGCCGCGCCCGCCGGATCCGTCGAGACCACCAAGAGACCGTTCGCGCCCGATTCTTCCTCCGTACCGCCACCGCCCGTAGCTACTCTTCCAGACCGGGGCGTTGCCACCGATCCAGAGCTCATCGGCACAAGCAGATGCGGTTGAGCAATCGGCGAGAGTTGGGCGACCACGGAGACCGTCGGATCAGCTTGAATCTTTGGCGCATCCGGCGCCGGCTTGTCATTCGTTCGTGAGAGCGTGCCCTTGGAAGCTTTCGGATCGAGCTTCGGCTTCGCCGGCCCCAGCGGGTTCCCTACCAGAATGTTCGGCAACTTGAGATCCTGCGTAATCTTCAATTCCGGCGGAGAACTGGGCTGAATAATCGTCTGGTGATTGTTGTCCGGATGTGGCGGCGTCAGAACAATCGTCAATTTCGGATGAAAATTTGTGCTGCCCAGAGCTGGCGGCTTTTCTTTGTGAATTCCATGTCCCGGTTTTGCGCCGGCGCCCGAGGGCAAAAGCGATGGCAGAAGCTTGTTGAGGTCCGCGGGACGCACCGTGTAATAGATCGGCGTTGTAACTTTCTGCGGCTCAGGCTGCGGCGGTGGACCCGACAACAACTCGAACGGAAATTTCAACAGGAAAATCCCAAACGCGACATGCATAACCAACGAAGTAAAGATCGTTCCGCTGGGCATACGCCCACGAAGGATCGGCATGTAAATTCTGCGACCGAATCCTTCCGATTGCGTCGTGTTTAGTGAGCGCAACGAAGAAAGCGCTACCGGCTTCGATAGCTGCGGGTCTTTCGGGATGAGGTCCTGAGGCGTTTGAGTCAGCATTTCAATACGTTACCGGCGATTCCGCGCACGGATCGAACCGCACGATCGCTTGGATTCAACTCCGCAAATAGAGACACTCACAGCGCATGCTCATAGTTGCAGTTCGTAGGCCATACACTGCGAGAAATTACAGGGTCGCACGGAAAAGGCGCGCTGCACAACCAATTTAGACATAACACGTTACTTAACGGGTTGTCTCACGCCCAATCAAATTCGATGCTGAAAATCTGTGGAAAATTCCCTTCTACCAAAGTACTGTAGCTCACAGGCCCAGTTAATCCATTGGCTTCGAGCAAATTCCGTCATGATTTTGAACGGTTTGTTCAGGTTTGGAGACGTCCCCATGCCAGTCTGTGCACATCTCAAAACATTGCTGGTGACGAATTAGAGCGACTATGAGACATTACGCTTGGCTGTCAGACGCCAGAAATAAGCAAGAATATTCCCACAGGGACGAGATTCCGGTAATTTGGGCGTCGAAGTTACCCATAGTGGTGAGATTCGAAGGCGGCAGTTTTGGCTTGCCTTCTGTCCCTGTGGCGGTAACATGCCCGGCAATTCGGTGTCCCTGCCGAACTCTGAAGTCCCAGTCGCGGTTCGGAATAGAGTCGAATGTGGTTTCCAGCTCCCGTGAGAGCCGGCGGCGTAGTGCACGTTTGCTAAGCTCCCCGGCATGGGTTGCTCGCGGTGATGTTGGTGTTCGACTTTATCCCTGACCTTTCCTAGGCGATGGGAGATCAGGATGCGAGAATTGATGCGGATACTGTTCGTTAGCAAAGACCCGGATTTCACCAAGGCATTGATTCGCTTCCTCGGCGGTGGCTTTGACGTCGAGTGTCGCGGCAGTTTTGCGATTGACTCGGATGCCATCAGGGCCATAGACGCGATTCTTCTCGATTTGCACACTTCCCGAAGCGAATTCGAGCTGCCTTCCGCCTTGCGCCTTCTCGAGCTGGTATCCAAAACCGAGCTTCCGCCCCCGATCATCGTCATCAATGAAACTAAGGAGCGGACGGCGACGCTCGACCTCCTCGAAAAGGGCGCCTATGAAGTCCTGGCGAGCCCCCCCAGCCTCATGGATCTGCGCATTGCCCTCGAGCGCGGCCATCAACACCATGCTGCCCTGAAAGAAGCGGCCCGGCTCCGCGCTCAACAGCTGCAGCCGCGCCTAATGCCCGAAATCATTGCGACCTCAGAATCCATGTCGCAAATGCTGGACATGGCTAAGCGCATCGCGCCATGTGACGTCTCAGTTCTCATTACCGGCGAAACGGGAACAGGAAAAGAGCTGGTTGCCCGGATGATTCATCGCCTGAGTCCGCGCTCCGTCTATCCCATCGTCGCGTTTTCCTGCGCCAATCTTCCCGATACGCTCGTCGAAGATGAGCTTTTTGGCCACGAACGCGGCGCGTTTACGGGCGCCCAAGCCATGCGCCGCGGTCGCCTCGAAGCCGCGGATCGCGGAACCCTTTTCCTCGACGAAGTGGGCGACATTGGCATTGCGCTGCAACCAAAGCTTCTTCGAGTGTTGCAGGAACGCAATTTTGAGCGGCTAGGCAGCAACCGGTCAGTTTCGGTGAATATTAGAGTGGTTTGCGCTACGAATCGCGATCTCTCCGAGATGGTCGAGCACGGAAAATTTCGCGAGGATTTGTATTACCGCTTGAACGTGGTCCAGCTTCACGTCCCGCCGCTCCGCGAACGCCGCGACGACATTTCCCTGCTGGCCAATCATTTTGTGAAGCGCTTTGCCGAGCAATTTCAGAAACAGGTCACTCGAATGTCGCGTTCGGTGATGCACGCTCTCGAGGAACACAATTGGCCCGGCAACGTGCGCGAGTTGGAGAACGTAATTCAGCGCGCGGTGGCGCTTGCCGACGGAACCAGTATCGAACTATGGCATTTGCCCGCGATGTTGCTCGAGAATTTCACCACTCCCCCGCCTATTGAACAGTCTTATGAGGGCGAAATCCGCGAATTCAAGCGCCGCCTGATCATCCGCACGCTTAATCAATGCGGCGGAAGCAAGACGCGAGCCGCGCGCAATCTCGGCATCGCCCGAAATTATCTTCACCGTTTAATCAACCAGTATCAGATTCGCTCCGATGGAGACGATAACGGCACGGAATCGTCGAAAGAAACAATCATTATTGAGGAATTGCCTTAAAATTAGGTTGGTCGATGACGCCGCTCGGCCCCTGACGACGTGACCACCAACCCTTCTGCAGTTCGCGATTCTCAATCCTTCAGAAACACTCTCCGTCGGCTCCTCATGCAATCGCAGAATTCCGACGGCGGCTGGGGCTACCGTCCCGCCAGCCAAAGCGCAACGGAACCCACTGCCTGGACGCTTTGCGCTCTGCATAACGAAAATCTTGGCGAACCATCGCGCAAACAGATTTCCCTGGGAAAAGATTGGCTGCTGCGCAATCAGCTCGCGGACGGCTCGTGGCCTTCATTTGCGCTGCAGACTGAAGGTTGCTGGGTAACCGCGCTCGCCGGCCTGGCTCTCCACGAAATTGCTGGCGAATCGGACGCAGTCACGCGCGGGTTCGATTGGCTCTGCAATAGCTGGCCACGCACGCCGAATTTTTGGCAGCGCTTGCGCCAGCGCCTATCATCCTCCGGAGAAGTCACGCGCCAGAACAATTCGCTTGCCGGTTGGGCTTGGACTACCAATACCGGCAGTTGGGTTGAGCCTACATCCTACGCGCTCATATTTCTGCGCCGTCTTGATCCCAAACATCTTTCGACACTGGCGTTAAAGCGAAAAGAGCTTGCCGAAGCCATGCTTTGCGATCGAATGTGTCCAGGCGGCGGATGGAATTCAGGAAATCCGCTTGTGTATGGCGTCGCGGGCGAACCTCTTGTTGGCCCGACTGTATGGGCATTGCTGGCACTGCGTGAATGCGGTGAGCTTCCTCAAGTTCGCGAAAGCCTGCAGTGGTTGGAGAAATCAATTCCGCAAATTCATGGCAGTGTCTCGACTGCCATCGCCCACATGTGTCTTGAAGTTTACGGACGGCGCATTCCTGCGATGGATGTGCACTTACAGGAACGTTTCGAAACCGACCGCTTTCTCAATAATATTTCTGTGACCGCGCTCGCAGCGCTCGACCTGAATCCCGCGCGAAATCTTTTTCCGCCCGCTGCGCAAGAGGTCGCGGCGTTATGAATTCACCGAATACAGCGCTGTCGCCGTCGTTCGCGCGGCCTCCCGCGCGTGTCGCGATTCGCCGCGCCGCATCCTACGAAGTGGACCTTTTGCCCATTCTCCGTGAGACGCTCCGCGAATTTGACTTGCCGCTCCAAGGCAAATCAGTTTTGCTCAAAGTGAATTTCGTTTGTCACGATCCCTACGGCGCCATCAATACACATCCCGCGGTTGTTGTGGCGGCGCGCGAAGCGTTCCTGAGTCTCGGTGCCTCGACCGTCACCATCGCCGATGGGCCTGGCCTCGAACGCGACATCGAAGCCATCGCCGAGTCAATGCGTCTGCGCGATTTCATCCCATCCTTGTCCACTTCGCTCGTTGACTTGAACACCGACGACGTTCACCCTGTCCCTTTGAAGACGCGTGCGTCCACTTTGAAAAAACTCTATCTCCCGGCAACCGTGCTCGGCGCGGATCTGGTGGTTTCCATGCCCAAGATGAAGACCCATCATTGGTCGGGCGTAACGCTTTCACTTAAAAATATGTTTGGAATCGTGCCAGGAAGCTGCTACGGATGGCCGAAAAATATCCTCCACTGGGCCGGGATCGCAAACTCGATACTTGATATCAATAGCGCCGTTCGCCCTCACTTCGCCATCGTGGATGGAATCACGGGGATGGAAGGCAACGGCCCCATACAAGGGTCACCTAAGTCATGCGGTTTGTTGATTTTAGGCAATGACCCAGTGTCGGTGGACGCAACCTGCGCCCGCGTAATGGGCCTCCGGCCGGAGCGGATTAACTACCTGCGTCGTGCCGGGCTGCTTCTTGGCCATCTGCACGAGGAAAAGATTCTCCAAATCGGAGAAAAACCAGAACAAGTGCGAACGCCTTTCGCGGTCTTGGACGACTTTCGCCATCTTTCCATTGGACTTAAGCAAAACTGAATTGGAATACGGCTTGCTACCTCGTATGTCGTATGACCTCTGAGCGCTTGCAGAGGGTTTGTGTTTCATTTTGATTTGAAGATTCTCAATTGAAGACGCCACGCGGACTCGCGCGTGCAATGTCCTCAGCTTGCCAGCTGAGTGTGTGGCTCGACCAGCACGGATTTTTTCGAACAGCGTAAACTACCTATGCCAGCAATGAATTCAGCCGTTTCCAATTTACCGACCCAGCGCGCAGTCACGGTGCCGGGCGATTTCCTTCGCCGTTGGATGTCTTTTCCCGTCTTCCTGGGAGCAATACTGGCCGGCGGAGCCTTCGTGGCCGCGCACTTCCGCTTCGTTGATCCCGATACCTGGTGGCATATCCGAATCGGCGAAATGATTCTGAGGCATCATTTCCCGACCGCGGATCCGTATTCCTTCACTGCTCCCGGCGCGCCCTGGATTGCTTACGAATGGTTTGGCGAAGTTGTCATCGCATTTGCTGCTCGCTACGGATTCACTGGCCTCGCCGCCCTGCAATTTATTTGGGCCGCTTCGCTCACCGTGCTGATTTTTTACTTCTCGTTTCTTCGCTCCAAGAATGTAAAAGCGGCATTTTTAGCCACGGTTTTTGCGCTCATAATGCTCGGCGCTTTTTTCACACTGCGCCCGCAAGTTCTCGGCTACATCTTCATGCTGATTATGCTGGTAGGGCTCGAGCGCTACCGGCAAGGCTTATCGCACTCGCTATGGTGGCTGCCCGCGCTCTTTTTGATCTGGGTAAATACGCACGGTACATTTTTCCTGGGGCTCGGCGTTTTCGGAATCTATTGGCTGACGGGTCTCGCGAGTTTCAGTTATGGCGGCATTTATGGGGAAAAATGGTCGCCAGAGCAGCGTTTGCACATGCTCAAAGTGGCCCTTTTGAGCGTTGTTTTGTTGCCCCTTACGCCTTACGGCACGCGTCTCGCGACCTATCCGTTTCAAATGGCATTTATGCAGCCGCTGAACGTTTCCAGCGTTATCGAATGGCAACCCCTCAGCTTCGCGCTTCCGTTCGGAAAGATCATGATGGTCGCGCTTCTATTGCTCGTCCTGGCTCAAGTGCTGTTTCGCTTGAATCATAGTCTCACTTCATTTGTGCTCCTGATGGCCGGCGCTTTCGCCGCGTACGCACACATTCGTTTCTTGCTTTTCTTCCTGCTGTTCCTGACGCCAAAAATCGCGGAAATACTGAGCCGCTGGATTCCGGAATACGAGCCAGCCAAAGACAAGCCGGTATTAAATTTGATCATCTCGCTTTGTATACTCGGCGGCGCCATTCATTACTTGAGTAATCCATCGCGTTTGACCACGCCCTTTCTTGAATCTTATCCCGTGAAGGCAGTCGACTATCTGCGCGATCATCCGCAGAACGCCATGCTGAACGAGTACGGATGGGGCGGCTACCTCATTCACGAGCTCTATCCCCAGCAAAAAGTTTTCATTGATGGCCGCGCGGATTTTTACGAGTACGCCGGCGTTTTCGCCGATTATCTCGACATGATGCACGTTGAGCAAAACGCTTTCCGCCTGCTCGATCGCTACGATATCCGCGCGTGTTTGCTCCCGCGCAAATCAACGCTCGCAACCGTCCTGGGACAATTGCCCCAGTGGAAAGTTGCGTATTCTGATGACGTTGCCGTGCTGTACGTTCGTGACCGGGCTTCTAGTGAGCCTTTGCGGCCAGGTTCAAGCCCAGTTTCAAACATTGTCGCTGCACCTCTGCGTACTCTCGCACTGGCGTCGCAGCGCTAGTCTGCGATTTCGCTGCCGCACATGACCAACTTGCTCACCAACGTTCCGCCACAGAATTCCTCCGATTTCCACGCGTTTCTATGTAGCCATTCAGGGCCATTTTGGGACCGTAATGTGAACAAAAGTGAACACGTTACGCGCCCGCATCCCGCCGGTTCACATGATGAGAATGGTTTCGCCCATGTGAGCAGAACCGTTCCACTGTACCAGTCCGCCCCTTATGCTAATCCCTTGAAATCAGAGCACTTTGATTTTTCGGGTGCCTTCCGCATTTGGCACCGTACCTGCACTATCCAGAGTGGGTGTTCGTCCCAGTTTCGAAACTTACAAGGAGGAATTACAACATGAAGGAACTAATGCTCAGGCTTTATCGCGAGGACGCTGGCCAGGACCTCACGGAATATGCTCTGTTGCTTGTTCTGGTTGCGTTGGTTGCGATTACCACGATGAAGACGCTCGGCAACACCATCAGCTCGGTCTTCGCGAACGCAGCCTCGAACCTTACGTCTGCCAGCTAACACTCCCCCGGCTAAGTGGCCCCACAACTGCGGGTTGTTGGTGGGTGTTCTCTTCGCCCAGGAGTGCCTAGGAGCAGACGGACGACGGAACCGAAGCTCAGGCCGTGTCGCAAAGAACGAAGTCAGACTTTACCGGTTACGGCCTGTTGCTAGTCCTCGTTGCGTTGGCGGCGGTTACTACGATGAAGACGCTTGGCATCTTTAGGCGCAACGTCTCTTCGACTCTGCTTCCAACCACGCCGCAGTTGCCCGAGATCCACGCATTCGCTCTTTGGCCGTCGCAAGAATCGCTGTAGTGCTTTCGGCGGCCAGAGAGTGATTCGCGAAAAGATGGGTGCTTCGGCTCGAACAACGGCGAGGCCATCTCGTAGGAAACAGCGTGCCTTTTTGAAGTTGGTTGAGTCCGGCTCGCGCTGTTTGTTCGGTTTATCAGAATACTTCTAGGAGGGACCGTGAGACAGGTTATCAAGAAGCTGTGGCAAGAAGAGGAAGGTCAAGACCTCACCGAATACGCTTTGCTGTTGGTGCTGGTGTCATTGGTGGCAATCGCCACGATGCAGACACTGGGCAACACGATCAGCACCGTGTTCGCAAACGCTGCTTCCAATCTAGTTTCGGCCTCTTAATGAGCATGTCCGTACACGGCTGTTGCACTTGGGGGAAGGAAATAAGTTGAGCAATCGAGACAACAGCTACGGGATCTCTGAACGGGGCGGAGCGAACGTTTCCATGCACGTGGCGGGTGCTGGAGGCAACAGATGGAGCGGCAGATGACTTGGCTTTTAGCACTAACGATTGCCGGGATCGCGGCGGGCATAGATCTAAAGTCCCGCCGCATTCCGAACTGGCTGACAATTCCCGGATTCTTCGCAGGACTAATTGTGAATCAGCTTTTATACGGTTGGAGCGGATTGAAGTGGAGTCTCGCCGGAGCTCTGGCGATGTTGGCGGTTCTGCTTCCCATCGTATTACTGCGCGGTCTGGGAGCTGGCGACTGGAAATTGATGGGCGCGCTGGGCGCTGCGTTGGGCCTGCGCAATGTGTTCTACGTATTCTTTACGGCAATTTTGATTGCCGGGGTGATGGCTCTGGTACAGATGGTTTGGCAGCGGCGGATTGTTGAAACACTCTCGAATATGTGGGAATTGCTCCGTGGATTTTTCGTCTACGGTTTGAAGCCCCACCCGGAGATTCAATTAGGCAACGCTCGCGCCTCGCATCTGCCGTTCGGTGTCGCGGCGGCGGCCGCGACTCTGATCTGTTACGGGCTCGGAACGATCCGTCTGTAAACTCGAAGCGGAGATGAAAATATGAAACGGGGTCGTCTTTTAATCGGACTTGCGGTGGCGTTGATCCTGGGGCTGATTTTGGCTGAGGTCGTCTACAAGGCAATGTCTCAAGCCAATACGCGTCAGACTGTAACAACAAGCCAGATCGTTGTCGCTGCGACGCAGATGCCCCTTGGCACGCGCCTCCAAGCGCAGGATCTAAAACTGATTTCGTGGCCCGCCGGCGAGCCTATCCAAGGCGTGTTCACAAGAATTCAAGACTGCGTTGATCGCGCGTTGATCACGCCGGTTCTGCCGGGCGAGCCCATCCTCGAAGGCAAGTTGGCTCCCAAGGACGCCGGCGCTGGTCTGCCTGCCGTCATTCCCGAAGGCATGCGCGCCGTCTCCGTGGCCGTCAACGATGTTGTCGCCGTCGCAGGCTTCGCCCAGCCGGGAACTTCAGTGGACGTCATGTTCACTGGCCAATCTCTGGGCGGCGGTCCTTCGGAAAATGTCACTCGCACCATACTTGAAGACGTGCGCGTCCTTGCCGCCGGCCAAAAGACGGAGCAAGATCGCCAAGGTCAGGCGACCACAGTCACCGTCATAACGTTGCTCGTGACTCCCGAAGACGCAGACAAACTCGCCATGGCCAATACGATGGGCCGCATTCAGTTGGCTCTTCGCAATTCGATTGACGCCAACAAGACTGCGCCTCCACCGCTCTTCCAGGGAACTTTGCTCGGCTCCGCTCCTGCTCCTGCACCTGTGCCTGTGTCAGCACACGTCCATGCAAAGGCTGCTGCGCCGCCTGCTCCCCCGGCTTATTCTGTTGAAGTGATCCGCGCGAGTAAGCGTGAGACCAGCGAGTTTCCGAACCAGTAATGCAACGAAATTCAATCTACGAAGCAACGCAGAGGAAATCGATGAGAATGATACGCGGACGTATTCAGCGACGCACCGGAAGCTTCGCTTTCGGTCTCTCGCTCTCGGCCCTGGTGCTGGTCTCGCTCGCTACCCCGGGCAGCTTGCACGCCCAGCAGACGCCCCCTCAATCGAGCGCAGCGGATCCGCAAGCGGCGGCTCAGTCAGCGAATGTCACCTCCGCCGGCGAAACGCTCCACGTCTTGGTTGGCCGCTCGCTTCTCATCACTTCGCCTACGCGCGTGAAGCGCCTCTCGATTGCCGATCCCAACGTAGCCGATGCCATCATCATCAGCCCGACTCAAATCATGATCAACGGTAAGAGTCCAGGCGGCGTCTCGCTGGTTCTTTGGAACGACGCCGATCAAAGCCAGCCACTCGAGCTATTGGTTGACCTCGACATCCTCGGCCTGAGCCAGAAGATTCACGAAGTCTTCCCGCGCGAGGACGTAAAAGTCGAAGCAATTAAAGACGTAGTTGTAATCTCCGGCCATATTTCATCAAAGATTGTAGCCGATCGCATTCTCGCCATCGTTTCGGCCGCGGTAACAAAAGTCGTAAATATGATGGAAGTGCCCGTGCCGCCCGCAGCTGGCGAAATTTTGCTCGAAGTGAAATTCGCGGAAGTCAACCGCACTGCTCTCACTCAGATCGGCGCCAACCTCTTCAGCGAGAACCCCAAGCTCGTTGGCTCCACGTCCACCGGCCAATACGGACCGCCGACGCTCTCGACGCTTCCCACCAGCAGCACCTCAACAACGGGTACCTCGACAACGGGAACGACTGGATCTTCGTCATCAACCGGCGCGAATGCTGTTACACCCGATTTCAGCCTCAGCAGCTTGCTGAACATTTTCTTGTTCCGTCCCGACGTTAACGTCGGTTTGACCATTCAGGCGCTCGAACAGCAAAGCTTGCTTCAGATGCTTGCTGAGCCGAACCTTCTCACTGAAACCGGCAAAGAAGCGAGCTTCCTGGCTGGCGGTGAGTTTCCTTTCCCAGTCGTTCAAGGCGGCGCGTCCGGCTCAGTGCCGACGGTCACCATTCAATTCCGTGAATATGGCGTGAAGCTCACGTTTACTCCCACCCTCACGGAAGGTAATCGAATCCACCTGCATGTGCGCCCAGAAGTGAGCGCGCTCGATTTCACAAACGCAGTTACCCTTTCCGGCTTCTTCATCCCGGCGCTTTCCACTCGCCGCGTTGACGCGGAGATGGAACTGGCCGACGGGCAGAGTTTTGGAATCGCAGGCCTCGTGAACAATCAAGTGAGCGAGATTATCAACAAGATGCCGGTGCTTGGCGATCTTCCGGTCATCGGCCAACTCTTCCGCAGCAAATCGTTTCAAAAGAGTAAGGACGAATTGGTCGTGATCGTCACTCCGCACATCGTGCATCCGCTTGGCGTCGGCCAGGAGCCGAAGTTGCCGACTTACCCGGTACCATTTATGAAAGAATCCGAATTTGATAAGAAAGTAGAGGGCAGGGCGCCTTCTAAGCCGTAATGGGTGCAATCGCACTCGAGACCAGCGAAGCATATTATTTGCTTGGGAGCTTTTGAAAGATGCTGACAGCAGCGGTTCTTAGCGGTGATGCCGAGGTCAGCGGAGTACTGCGCGCGAGTCTGGAGCAATCCGGCCTCGTAGGGCGGGTACAGCAACTTCCGGCATCTGGTTCCCCGGAGATGCGCGCAGGCGAAGTCCCTCCGGACATCCTACTTCTCGACCTTGGCCGTGACTTCGAAGCGGCTCTCGCAGCTGCTGCGGCTTGGCGGCGGCGTTATCCATCGGTTTGCATTATTGCTTGTGCTCCGTTCAAGCAACCTGATCCCACGCTGCTGTTGCAAGCCATGCGCAGCGGCGTTCAGGAATTCCTGTCTGCTCCGGTGGAAATTGCAGCTCTGCGGGAAGCTCTCACGCGTTTTGCGCAAGAGCGGCAGTCCACGCACCTCCGCCAGCAGGACAAACTAATCGTTGTCATGGGCACAAAGGGCGGCGTCGGCACCACCACGGTAACCGCCAATCTCGGCTCTCAATTGGCAAAGGCCACCGGGAAACACGTCGCGATGTTTGATCTCGCGCGTCCGCTCGGAAATCTCTGCTTGCTGATGGATCTCCATCCTCGGTTCACTGTCCGCGACGCCGTTGATAATCTCGAGCATCTGGATAGTCATTTTCTTACGGGTTTGATCGCCCAGCATTCCAGTGGCGTCGGCGTGCTTGCCGGCACATCTCGTCCTGAGCAGTGGGAAAGCGTGTCGGCCGAAGCGGTCGAACGAGTCGTGAACGTCGCGCAGGGCAGCTGCGATTTCCTGATCGTTGACGGCGGTGTTACCAACCTCCTTGAAGGCGGTTCGGCCTTCAAGTCAGCTCGCGCCATTGTCATCGTGACGGTTATGAGCGTTCCGGCCCTGTGGGGTCTTGAACGGCGCTTGAAGTCTCTTATCGAACAAGGGACCGATCCTTCGCGGATTCGCGTGATCGTCAATCGCTGGCGCAAAGACGACGACGAGGCTCTTCAGAACATCGAAAAGCGGATCAAGCATCCGATTTTCGCTCGTCTGCCAAATGACTATCGCCAGGTGAGTGAGGCCGAGAGCGTTGGAAAGCTGCTCTCGCGAAATCACAACGATCCGCTGGTCACGAGGTTTCGCAATATGGCGTGCCAGTTGGCAGGCGTCAGTTCGGAATCCGCCGAGGACAAGCGCGTCGCCGGCGGTTTCTTCGCATTTCCTCCTAAGAAATGAGGTAGAGCGTGCCACAACCAGTTGCTTCGACAAGATCAGATTTCACAGCGCTAAAGGCTACGATTCACCGGAAGCTGCTCCAGGCCGTCAATCTGGAGCGCGTCACTCAGGGTGATCGTCAGACTGTTCGTGCCGAATTAGCGCAAGTGATCGAAGGGTTGGTCGCCGGCGAAACCACGCCGATGACCTTCCAGGAACGGCAGCGTCTCACTCAAGAAGTCATTGATGAGGTTTTTGGTCTTGGTCCGCTTGAACCTCTTCTGAAGGATCCGACCATCTCCGATATTCTCGTCAACACTTACAAATCGGTTTTCGTCGAGCGCGCCGGCAAACTCGAAAAAACTCCCGTTCAATTTCGCGACGATGCTCACCTGATGCTGATCATCGATCGCATCGTTTCCGCGATTGGCCGCCGGATTGACGAGTCTTCGCCCATGGTTGACGCCCGTTTGGCCGATGGTTCACGCGTTAACGCAATCATCCCGCCGCTTGCCATAGACGGCCCCTGTCTTTCCATCCGGCGTTTCGGCCGCGATCGCCTTACTGCTGAAGAATTGTTGCGTAACAAAACCATCAGCCCCGCTGGCGTCGAAATGCTCCAGGGTTGCGTGGGCGCGAGAATGAATGTCCTGGTCAGCGGCGGCACCGGCGCCGGCAAGACTACACTTTTGAACGTTCTGTCCTCCTTCATTTCTAACCGCGAGCGCATCGTCACGATTGAAGACGCCGCCGAACTCCAGATGCGCCAGGAACACGTCGTGAGGCTTGAGACGCGCACCGCCAACGTCGAAGGCAAGGGCGTCATCAAGCAACGTCAACTCGTCATCAACGCTTTGCGTATGCGCCCCGACCGCATCATCGTCGGTGAGGTTCGCGGTGAGGAAGCGCTCGACATGTTGCAGGCCATGAACACAGGGCACGATGGCTCGCTGACCACGGTTCACGCCAACTCGCCTCGCGATGCTCTGAGCCGATTGGAAACCATGGTTGCCATGGCCAACTTGAACATTCCCGACAAGGCCATTCGCCGCCAGATTGCCTCGGCCATTGACCTCGTTGTCCAGATCAGCCGTCTCAGCGATGGAACCCGCCGGGTCATGACCATTGCTGAAATCACCGGCATGGAATCCGACGTCGTGACCATGCAAGAGATCTTCGTGTTCCAGCGTCGCGGCATCGGCGAAAAAGGTGAAGTCCTCGGCGAGTTCATGCCGACCGGAATTCGTCCCAAACTCGCCGAGCGCCTCGAGATGGCTGGAGTTCATTTGCCCTTCGAAATGTTCGAGAAGGCGCCGGTACGGCGCTAGAGGATTCGCGATGGCATTGCTTGCAGCAGTCATGGTTTTCATACTGATCCTGGCGATCGCCGGAGCCGTGCTTTTTGCTACCCGCGGTGATACGGCATCCGAAGCCGTCGATCGCCGCCTGCAGGACGTCAGCGTCGGAAATGTCGGCGTCAAGCAAGTCAACAAGTCAATGCTTCGCGACTCGACGGTGAGCGATCTTCCCGCCCTCAACAAGCTCTTGCTCTCCTGGTCGGGCCTCGAAAAACTCAACGCATATATCGCCCAAGCTGGTCTGAAGATTAAGCCTGGAGTTCTTGCCCTTCTCAGCGCCATTTCAGGCGTCTTGATTTACTTCATCTGTTACGAGGAAGATTGGGGCCTCATCACCGCTGTTTTATTCGGCCTGCTGGGTTTCGCGCTTCCTGCGATGTTTGTTGCCATTCGTCGACGCCAGCGTCTGAACAAGTTCGAGAAGAACTTTCCGGAAGCGATTGACCTCCTCTCTCGAGCGATACGCGCCGGCCACGCCGTTACAGCCGGCCTCGAGATGATGTCGAAAGAGACGCCTCAACCGGTTGCCGGCGAGTTCCGCATGGTCTTTGAAGAGAATAATTTTGGCTTGCCGCTTCGCGACGCGTTGCAGAACCTCACCGAGCGTGTGCCGCTCGTCGACGTTCGCTTCTTTGTGACCGGACTCGTCGTTCAAAAAGAAACCGGCGGAAACCTCGTCGAGCTTCTCGAGAATCTCGCCTCCGTCATCCGCGAGCGCTTCAAGATTCGCGGCGAGGTTCGCACGAAAACGGCCCAAGGCCGTTTCACCGCGGCAATTCTCATTGCTCTGCCGCCCACATTTCTTCTCATCACGCGCGCCATCAATCCGGAATACACCAGTGTGTTGTTCAGCGATCCCCTGGGCCGGACGCTGTTGGGAGTCGGCCTGTTTCTTCAGGTCGTTGGCTCGTTAATTATCTGGAAGATTGTAAATATTGAGGTGTAAGCGGCTGTACCGGACCTAAACCATGACTCTAGTAATTGCTCTCGCCATATTTTTTGATGTTCTTCTTGTCGGGGTATTTCTCGTTCTTTTGTTTTCGAGCGACAATTCCACCCTCGTTGACCGTCTTACTCAACTCGGCGGGGGCGGCGCGGGCGGACAGGCTGTAGTCCGCGAGAAGCGCGAGCCGAGCCGCAAAAAAGTTGAGCGCGTCCTTACCGACGTCAGCAAGCTCTTGCCTCCCTCAGCGCGCGAAGTGACCCAGTTCCACCGCTTGATGATTCGCGCCGGTTACCGCAGGCCCGAACTCGTCGCCGTCTTGCGCGGCACCAAAGTACTTCTGCCTCTCCTTTTCTTGGCTATCGTTTATTTCACCGGCTGGTATACGTACAGCCCAATTCCAATCTTGCTCTGCGCTGCAGTCTTCGGTTTTCTGCTCCCAGACATGTGGCTCAGCTGGCGAGTGCGCCATCGTCAATTCAGGATGGTGCTGGCTCTTCCCGACGCTCTCGACCTGCTCGTGATTTGCGTTGAGGGCGGCTTGGGTCTCGACCAATCCATCGCTCGCGTCGCCGATGAGCTCGAAAACACACACCCCGAACTCAGCGACGAATTTCATCTCATCAATCTTGAAATGCGCGTCGGCCGGAGCCGCCTCGAGGCCCTTCAGGAATTGGCGGATCGCACCGGTGTTGACGACGTCAAAGCGCTCGTCGGCATGCTCGTTCAAACCGATCGCTTCGGAACTGACTTGGCGCAGGCGCTTCGCGTTCACGCCGATTCGCTCCGCACCAAGCGCCGCCAGCGCGCCGAAGAAATGGCGGCCAAGACCAGCGTAAAAATGGTTCCACCGCTGGTATTTTTCGTGTTTCCGGCTCTCTTTGTCGTTCTTCTTGGGCCTGCGGTTGTCATCGTGCTCCACCAAATGCTTCCGCAGCTCAACAAATGACCCGGTAAGGGTCTGCAGCAAAAATGAGCCGGTAAGAACTCTGCGGTCAAATGAGCCAGTACGGCTCAGCAGTAAATCAGCCGCGAGGCTCTGAAGTCGAATGAGCCAGCAAGCACCTGGGCAATGCGCAAAGAGCAGCAGAGCAGTTCTGCAGTTCACCGCAGAGCTGAGAACGACGTAACCCCAGTTCGTCGCCGTTCACAGGAGGATGTACATGGGTGGAATAGATGTAAGCACAATTCGAATCATCGCAGGCGTGCTCGCTGTGGTTGTCTTGGGAATCATTATTTGGCGGCGCAGTCGTAAGACTGGCGAGTAAGTCCCGCTTTTCAATGAACCAGTAAAAAATAGAATTGGGCATTCCAAAATAGAGGCACTGGTGTCTTGAATCACGCTTCGGAAGTCTACGTCTACAACAAAACGCGCGATTGCTTCGTGGCCACGGAAGTCAGCGCCGCGGATACCTACGTGCGCCGTCTCGTCGGATTGCTCGGCAAGACGGGCACGTGGAATCGCCCCGGCCGCGGCCTGTGGATCATTCCCTGCCACGGCGTGCACACGCTCGGCATGATGTTTCCGATTGATCTTGTATTCCTCGATCGCGAGAAGCGGGTTGTCCACGTCGAAGAGCATGTCCGTCCGTTCCGCATCTCCAAAGTCTGCCTCAACGCGCGCAGTGTCCTCGAGCTCCCCACTCACACCGTCGGCCGCACCGGGACATGCATCGGCGATCAACTCGAAATCATCCGCCACGATCGCTCGCAACCCATTCCGCCTGCCGCGCAACGCCCCGCCTCCGTCGCCCCATAAATTTTATCTCGCTTAAATAAAAAGGCGCCCCGAAACATCCGAGGCGCCTTCGTAAAACGCAGATTGCCGATTAGTGTTGATCAGGTCCGTGTTCGTGATCGTGTTCGTCCCAATCATGATCGGTGTGCCAGCGCTGGCCGTCTTCGTCCCACCATCGATGGTACTTGCTCCAGCAGCGATCCCGTTCTGCATTCAATTCATGCCGCCAATGGTCCGCTTGCGGGCTGTTCCATCCATGGTGCGTGGCGGCATCATGCAGCTTGTGATCGATCTTCTCGATGTTGTGTTTGCAACTATCGTAGTTTTCGGCGCGCGCGGGCGGTGCTCCCACGAACGCCAGCATGCCGGCAAGTGCAGCGCCGGCCAGCATCGTCTTTCCCCAAAACTTCCCCCTGCTTTGAATCTTCATTATTTCTGTTCCCTCCTATGTTCTGAGCGTCTGCGATTAGAATTTGATCCTGAGCTAAAAGGAAATTCCCTCGCAACTCTACATCGTTGAAATTCTACCGCTCGCAACTGGTTTTGCAAGCTCAAAGCCGATGTGAAAATACGTAGTTGGCGTTGGGCATAGTCGTTCTCGATTGCATTTCCACGCGTTTCGCTCGTTCTATGCGTCCCGCATCCTTTAAGGCGAGTCTTCGAAGGGTCGTTCGTGCCGCCGAAAGAATCCAAGTTTGAAAAATCTGCGATTGCAGTCTTCACATCGGAACGGCACGAATCCAAAGATGGTATAGAAAGGATCGAGAAGCAGCCGGCGTTTCGACCGCCGCGTGTCCCGGCTACCGCACGAAGGACAGCGCAGCGAATCTTGTTCTTTGGTCGCCATGAATCCACGTTCCCGCCATGCCGTCTCCGCGAACTCCCAATATTGCGGCAGTCACTTCATGGCTCCAAGAAAGTGCGCTCATTCTATCATCGAGTCGGCGGCACGAGATTGACAGGATTCAAGCCAGCGTCACGTCAGTACTGTGCGAGGCCGATTTGTGAGAGAGGAAATGTAAGCGGCGAAAAATTGTGAGTTGGTGAAAGATGGCTCCGGGGTCCATTCTGGGCATTCGTGATTAGAACCAATCAAATCTTAAACTTACTCTCGTAAAACTAAGACGCATGCCTCGGAGTTGTGTCCGCCTTATCGGCCTCGATCTTGACTTCCACTTCCGCGCCAACTTTTAGCGCGACGCTCTCGCCATTCTCATCTTTCAAATTGTTTTCTACGCGAATCTCTTTGTAAAGATCGTCCGCGCCCTTCACGGAAATCTGCGCCTTCTCAGGTTGCGCCGGCGTCAGCGCCGGTATGATTTTCTCGACGGTTCCGGGCAATGTCACAGACGGCTTTTCTTCGGCATCCGGTTTCATGTCAAGCTCTCCTGTGGGGAAGGTGCCTGGATAACTCCAATATTCTATATTAGCTACAAGCGGCGATTCAACCGGCTAGGACGTGCGCTGCCGTCAAAAGGTTCCCTCGCCGCTGACATCCATCGCCTTCAAATGGCGCGTCAAGCGTGGATCCAAACGGCATCGATTTTGTTACGATTAGAAATTATCTATGTTGTTTGTTTTGTTTTAGTTACAGCATTTTATAATCGTTTGGTGTTACGATTAGGATTGCGTCTCGAGAACTTAGTTGAGAATCGTCACACCGAAGATTTTCGCCGCGATGCTACCAGGCCGCCGGCCACGCCGCCCACCACTTTGAGCCCGTGCGCGATCTTGTAAAGCGTCGGCTCCGGCTGCCCCCGCGCAATCGCCAGATAAACGAGCGCCGCAACGATTCCCACGATCGCGCCGTGCAGCGCGAATCGCGTCTCCACGCGCCGGCAAACCCACAACGCAAACACAAACGGCATCGCCGCCGAAGCAATCAAAATCGAAGCCAGAAATGCCCGCTGTCCAAAAAGATACAGCGCCGGAAACACAATGGCGAAGACAGCTATCTCCGCCAGCACTCCGCCCAGCACCGCGCGGCCCCAATGCATTCGCAAATTCACAGTCGCGGCAGATTCTCACACATCGCTTCGAGAAAAATCCAGAACTTCAGGAGAGAACTCGTAGTAATTCAACGTTGTGATTCAACGTCCTGATTCAAACGCGCGAGAAAAACAAAAGGCTCCGAAGTGGAGTTCGGAGCCTCTTTTCGGCCGGTTCAAAGATCGAAATCCTTGGGGGTTCGACCGAGGCTTCTATATATACCGGGAAGCCGCCGGAGGAAAACTATCTATTTTCGGAAAGAGTGTCAGGGAAGCCGAGCTGCTCCATCAAGTCGGTGAGCCTTTGCAGGTCTTCTCCGGTCTTCTGAATGTCATTCACAAGCTCGCCTAAGCCCTTATAGTTTCTGAGCGCCGCATCGTCTCCATCAAACGCAATCGTCTCGGGGCGGTCTCGCAAAATTCTGGCGAACCCTTCCAGGGCCCTCGCCACCGTCTCACCCTTGTGCCGCAGCAATGCATACTTGTGCCGCGCATCAATAAATTCCAGCGGCGCGCGCGCCTTCTTTTCTTGATCCTCTGCGCTCATTACAACCCCCCGCCAGCGCCTAGTATGACCTGGGTACGTTATCAGAGTATAACGATACCAAAATTCGGTACGCCAGCGTACAAAAATCTGAAACTGAAACTGAAACTAAACAACCCCAGTTAACCAAACGACTAGTTTCATCCCGAACAAAGTGAGGGATCTGCAGTTCAAATGGAATCCCTCTTGTTGCGCGCCTTCAAACCAAGAGGAATGGCTCTCTTCCGCTTTGCCTTTCGGTGGCAGCCCCCGCATTCATGCGGGGGAGGAGCGCTTCAGCGCTCCGAAAGACGTCGCGCTCGCGATCACGCGCTTTAGCGCTGGTCCCGCAGTTCGTGCGGAAAGGCTCAATTGCCTCTAGTCACGTTGAATTGAGGTTGTCATCTCGAGCGAAGCGAGGGATCCGCAGTTCGGATGGAATCCCTCTTGTTGCGCGCCTTCAAACCAAGAGGGATGGCGCTCTTCGGTTTTCCCTTTCGGTGGCAGCCTCCGCATTTATGCGGGGGGAGGAGCGCTTCAGCGCTCCGGAAGGAGTCGTGCTCGCGATTACGCGCTTTAGCGCTGGTCCCGCAGTTCGTGCGGAAAGGCTCAATTGCCTCTAGTCACGTTGAATTGAGAGATTGTCATCCGAGCGAAGCGAGGGATCCGCAGTTCAAATGGAACCCCTCTTGTTGCGAGCCTTCAAAGCAAGAGGGACGGCGCTCTTCGGTTTTGCCTTTCGGTGGCAGCCTCCGCATTCATACGGGGGAGGAGCGCTTCAGCGCTCCGAAAGACGTCGCGCTCGCGATCACGCGCTTTAGCGCTGGTCCCGCAGTTCGTGCGGAAAGGCTCAATTGCCTCTAGTCCCTTGAATTGAGAGATTGTCATCCGAACAAGCTAGGGATCCGCAGCTCAAATGGAATCCCTCTTGTTGCGAGCCTTCAAACCAAGAGAGACGGCGCTCTTCGGTTTTGCCTTTCGGTGGCAGCCTCCGCATTTATGCGGGGGAGGAGCGCTTCAGCGCTCCGGAAGGAGTCGTGCTCGCGATTACGCGCTTTAGCGCTGGCCCGCGAGAAATCTTGCCCCAATCAATCCGTCGGCGAGGATTCGGGGGACGCCCTTGCGCACCCCCATCTTTTATGGACAATGTGGCCCGAGCAGAAAACGAGGCCAAGCAGTTGCTGCTCCTGATTGACACCGCCAAAACCGGCAAAATCTCCAAGCAGGAATGGATGAGCTTCATGGAAGCAGAATTCAACAGGCTCGACGTAAAAAAGGACGGCGAGCTCGACGTCAAAGAACTAACGCAATCGCGACTCCGCGTGAGCCGCTTCGGAAGCGTGGGCAAGTAGCCGCGTGTCTCTTTAATCTTCGTGGGTGCCTCTCGTGGCTGTTAGTCTCCGTAACTACAGTTATGGGGGAACAAATGTCGGTGCAATCTGGCAGGACGAGTGTCAGACGTTCATCCCATGTCCGACTTGCATCAACTCTGCATTGGAGTACATATCGATACTCCTTGTCCTCTTCATGCAATTTGTGCTTTTGAGAATACGTCAAATGCGGTGGCGCGATCAGGTATTCATCTGCGTCGCTCAATTCATCTTTTGTATACTCCACGGGAGCAACAAAAGCGCAGCCCTCGAGAGCGAGGTCGTGGCTCTGCCATGCGGCCTTTACCCGTTCCAGCAGCACGAATGGGCTGCTGATCCGGACCAAGAATCGACCGTATCTACTCGCCAATCTACATGTATCCGCTTCGGGGTGCGAGGCGCAGAGGACGTAGTAGCGATTAAGAGAAAAAAACGTGGAGTGGATGTTCTGATCGGACTTTGAGACCGCAATTGCCCGGCGAGTGTACTTTCCAATGATGAGTTGAGGAGCTTTCCGGCTGAAATACACTGAGGCATGCCCTTCACTCTCGTCCCGGCGTGAATCTTCGATTTTCCTGTAAAATTCGAGAACTCCAAATCTAAGCTTACCCGTTATAAACTCGTGAGCGAACTCTTCCTTATCAAAGAGCCTGACGAGGCTACTGGGGACGTGAACCATGCGTGGCCCTTCCTTGACATGGACGTTGCTGCGAACCTTTAATACCAGCCAGAGGAACCAACATGAAAGTCGCAGCTCTACCTTTTGTGGTGATGTGTGCCGTCATCATGGTTTTACCGTCCGCTGGAGTTGCCATGGGGCAAAGCAACATTGCGGGTCAGAGCGCAACACCCTCGAGAGAGGAACTCGCGAAACTCCAAGCTACCATGCCTTCCGACGAGGAGATTTCCGAACTGCTTGCGAAAGCCGATGAAAAGGTTTCCGTCTTTGAGCAGGCGGTGAGATTAGCGAAACCTTTCTTAGATAAAATCGATACAAAATACGCGACAAATTACTTGGATGCGGCCTCGACTGCCCACTATCTTATTCAAGCCACAAACAAGAATGGCACATCGGCTTACCGCCTTGTGGGGGTGTTGACGACACTCGATGATCTGAGCTACGACGCGGCTACGGGTAGCGTTTTCCTTATGGGGATGAACGCTGGCCATACCGAGCAAGGGAAATCGCCCGATCTGGCCGCGCAAGGGGCTTTGATTACGTTAACCGCCTCTGGCACCGCTTGTAATGACATCGCCGCTTTGTTGATGCACGCAACTCTACGATTTGTTGATGTCGAGGAAAAACTTCTAGGTATGCTTCTGCCTAAGGACAGCTGACGCTTGACGGGCAGCTTCAGGCACGAAAGGAGAGTAAATATGGCCCTAGCAAGGTGCGAAACGCACGGCAACCCAATAAGGTCAACGCGGGAACGTCTACCTTCCAACGCCGCTGTTTCCAGATGGTTACCCAAACAGTGGGGTGATATGCGGTTCGACCGGATGCGAGAAGCCGGCGAAGTTATGGGTAGTCAAGAGCGAGATGGACGGCTATCAGAACGGGCAGAGAGTTTTCGGATTTGGGAGACCGCCCATAAACTTTGTCAAGGTTCGCGTGCAGGATTAAGCTCCAAATTGAGAGACGCGCAACGCAGCCGTATCGATTCGTTATAAGGGGTTACGATGAATGGCTTTGCGTCGGCAGGTAGCAAGCGCTGGTTGCAGATTGCCGTCAATCGGAAGCCGCAACTTCTCCTGAGTGCTCTCCGGCGAAGCGGAGCGATTGGGCCAAGGACCTCAATTCGCTGGCAGTCCCCACTCGAAGCCGACGGCTTTCAAGAATATCGGGACACGGCGGCGCTCGATAAAGCGGGGATCGCCGACCCGAAAACGCCTCTTAAGGGCTTTTGGCCAGCTCGCGGGCCCGTTTGGGACGCAGTAGGGATTACCTCCGAAAACGATCCCCTCTTTGTCGAAGCGAAGGCCCACATTTCGGAAGCAGCTTCACCAGCGACCAGGGCTTCTTTGACATCGCGGGAGTTGATCGACAAAAGTCTCGGCGAAGCAAGACAGTTCTACGCGCCGCGATTCAAGGCGATGTGGAGCAATATGTTCTATCAATACGCGAACCGGCTTGCTCACCAGTATTTCCTGAGACAGGTCAACGATGTGTCGAGTACCCTCGTATTCCTCTACTTCGTGAACGCGGATGACATGCTCGGTCCCGAGTCCGAGGAAGAGTGGCGCGGCGCGCTGAAGCTTATCCATGCCGTTCTGGGTCTGCCGAAAGACCTCAGGTCTTATGGCGTGTTTGATGCGTTTCTGGATGCAAGATTTCTTCAAGACGCAGTCTAAGATCGAACTAAAAGAGTACGGATTTCCCCCGCAAAATCACTCGCCTCGCGGTGTATACTCCCGCATCCATTTGCAACTGCATTTTATTTTGTTTCGGAGGGGCCGGTTTTGGGGCGAGGGCTGGGAGGCGGTAAATCGAAGAGCGGATCTGCGGCGCCTGCGAAACGATACATCCTCGACCGGCAAGCGGGATTCATTCTTCGCCAGGTGGGCCAGCGGCACATCGCAATTTTCACCAAGCGCATGCTCTACGAACTTACGCCGACGCAATTTGCGGCGCTGGCGAAGCTCTACGAAGTGGGGCCATGCTCGCAAAATCGGTTGGGGCGATTGACGGCGATGGACGCGGCCACCATCAAGGGCGTGATCGATCGCTTGACCAAGCGCGGATTCACGGAGGTGCGCCCGGATTTGCAGGACGCTCGGCTGTTGATGGTCCACTTGACGGCGCGTGGGCGGAAAATCACCGCGGCGGCGATTCGCGAAGGCGCGAAGATAACCGAGGAAACGCTCGCGCCGCTCTCGAAAGCCGAGCAGGCGACCTTCCTTAAGTTATTGAAAAGAATGTGTTAAGCCCTCGGATTCGGGATATCGGAATGGTTCTTGCTGTGCCAAATCATAATAAACGCTTTCGTTTCAGCACGTTGCCACCGTCCTCGTCGGAGCCCCGGAGCTAACGCCAGCGTTAACGGAAAGATAACCTGCCTCTTCACAAATGCCGTTTGTTAGTATACAAATGATCTCGCGGCGAGCGCCCCGGCCTAAATACAAAAGGTAGCCCTGGACCACCTAGTTATGGCATTTATTCAGCCCGCCAATCTCGAGGAAGCCGTCAAGGCGCTCGCGGAGACGCGCGGCGTGGTGCTTTCGGGCGGCACGGATTTTTTTCCCGCGCGCGTGGATCGTCCCATCACCGAAACTGTGATTGATATTTCGCGCGTGCGCGAGCTGAAGGGAATTTCCATCGAGGCGGAGCGCATTCTCATCGGCGGCAGGACTACCTGGAGCGAAATTGCCAGCGCGCCGCTGCCGCGAGGCTTCGACGGATTGAAGAGCGCGGCGCGCGAAATCGGCGGAATCCAAATTCAAAATTTCGGCACGGTGGCGGGGAATCTTTGCAACGCGTCGCCGGCCGCGGATAGTGTGCCGCCGCTCTTGACGCTCGATGCCGAGGTGCAGCTTGCTTCCGCGTCGGGGACACGCACGCTGCCGCTCGCCGATTTTATTTTGGGCAATCGCAAGACGGCGCGGCGCGTGGATGAAATTTTGACGAGTGTTGTCGTGCCGCGGCGGCTCGGGGATGCCGCGTCGTCATTTTTGAAACTTGGCGCGCGGCGCTATCTGGTGATTTCGATTGTGATGGTCGCGGTAATGATTCTTGTCGACGATGGCGGCTGTGTTGCTGAGGCGCGCATCGCCGTGGGCTCGTGTTCGGCGCAGGCGCGGCGTCTGCCTCGATTGGAAGAATCGCTTGTTGGCGCTGCGGCACGTCCCGGGCTCGGAAAATTAGCCGCGGCCACGCATCTGGCTGGCGCGCTCGCGCCGATTGACGATGTGCGTGCGACCGCCGAGTATCGCCGCGATGCTTCGCTCACTTTGGTTCAGCGCGCCATTGATGCATGCGTGGGAGCCGCATAAACATGGGCGATCTAGCGGCGCCGGTTACCTCCGCGATCGTCTCCCCGATTGTATTCAAGCTGAATGGCAAGCGGACTGTGGTGCGCGTGCCGCCGATTACGCGCCTCTCGAAAGTGCTGCGCGATGAGCTGGGCCTGACGGGAACGAAAGTCGGGTGCGATGCGGGCGATTGCGGCGCATGCACCGTTCTGATCGACGGCAAAGCGGCGTGCTCGTGCTTGATTGCCGTCGGCCAGTTGAATAATGCCCAGCTTGATGGTGGCCAGCTTCCTAGTTCTCAGCTTGATGGCGCCGCGACGGAAGTGACCACGATCGAAGGGCTCGGCGGCTACTCCGCAAATTTCGAAAAGCTGAGCGCCGCATTTCTGCAACATGGCGCGGCGCAGTGCGGCATTTGCACGCCCGGGATGCTCGTGTCGGCGACGGCGCTGCTCGAATCGAATTCCGCGCCCGATGAGACGCAGGTGCTCGATGCGCTCGGCGGCGTCCTCTGCCGTTGCACCGGCTATCGCAAAATTATTTCCGCCGTGCTCGCGGCTTCGACGAACTCGACTGCAGCGGCCGGCGTCGCGCGCGAAATCAGCGGCACCGCAGTCAGTGGAACTGAAATTCACGACGCCGAATCGCGCCACCTCCCAATCCACCAGGATGCCACGGTGCCGCGACAGAATTCGCCCGGCGCAGTCGGCGATCGCGTCGCACGCGTGGACGGCGCGCGCAAAATCAACGGCACCGAAATCTACGGCGCCGACGAAGCCCCCGCCGGCGCTCTGACGCTCCGCGTAGTCCGCAGCCCATACAATCACGCCCGCTTCCACTTCGGCGATTTCGAAGCATTCCTAGCCAGCCATCCCGGTATCCACGCGGTATTCACCGCCAAAGACGTCCCCGGCAAGAATAATTACGGCGTAATTCCCGATTATGCCGACCAGCCGGTATTCGCAGTAGACGCCGCGCGATTTCGCGGCGAAGCAGTAGCGGCGATTGTCGGCGACGCGGATGCGATCGCCGAATTCGATTTGGCCAGCTTTCCCGTCGAATGGGAAGAATTACCCGCCCTAACTACCATCGAATCAGCGCTCGACGCAGATGCGCCGCTCGTGCACGCCAATCGCCCAGGCAACGTGCTCGTTCGCGGCCGCGTGGTACGCGGCGACGTCGACGCCGCGCTGCGCGACGCCGACGTAGTCGCCAACCTCGAAGTTGCGACAGGATTTGTAGAACACGCCTGCATCGAACCCGAGTCCGGCTTCGCGCGGCGCGTTGGCGATCGCATCGAAGTGCAATCTTGCACGCAGGCGCCGTACATGGCGCGAAAAGATATCGCGGCGATTCTTGGAATTTCTGAAAGCTCGGTGCGAATTTTGCCGACGGCGGTCGGCGGCGGCTTCGGAACGAAGCTCGATCTTTCCGTGCAGCCATTTCTTGCGTTGGCGGCGTGGCATCTGCGGAGGCCGGTGCGAATGATTTATTCGCGGCCTGAATCGATCATGGCGACGACGAAACGGCATCCCTCGCGAATTCGCGCGCGAGCGGGAGCGAAACGCGATGGAACGCTGGTCGCGATGGATTTTCAGGCGGATTTCAATACGGGCGCGTACGCATCGTGGGGGCCGACGGTGGCGTTTCGTGTGCCGATTCACGCGTCGGGGCCGTACAAAGTTCCGAACTACCGCGCTCTCACGCGCGCGATTCACACGCATCTTGTTCCCGCGGGAGCGTTCCGTGGATTTGGAGTGCCGCAGGGGACCGTGGCGCAGGAACAACTTTACGACGAGCTTGCGGAAAAAGTTGGAATGGATCCGCTGGAATTTCGAATTTTGAATGCGCTCGACGATGAAAGTCCCACCGTTACCGGGCAGACTTTTGGCAGCGGCGTGGGGATTCGCGAATGTTTTGAGGCACTGCGTTCGAAATGGATTGCGTCGCGCGCGTGTGCGGAAGCTGCGAACGCCGCGGCACAAGATTCGATCCGCCGTGGAGTGGGCGTTGCGGGGATGTGGTATGGATGCGGCAATACTTCGCTGCCGAATCCTTCGACGATGCGCGTGGGCTTGAAGCGCGATGGACGGATTGCGCTGCATCAAGGTGCGGTAGACATTGGGCAGGGCTCGGCGACCGTTGTAACGCAGATTTGTGCGGAGGCGGTCGGCGCGCCGCTAAAACAATTCGATTTGGTTCCAGCGGATACGGATGTGACTCCGGACTGCGGAAAAACATCGGCATCGCGGCAGACATTTGTTTCAGGCACCGCGGCGAGTATGGCGGGAGTGGAATTACGAAAGGCGATTTTGCGGATTGCGAATGCGTGCGAGTGCGCGCAAATTGAATTTGGACACGGCGCGATTACGATCGAGGAGCGCGGCGAGCGCCGCAGAATTTCTCTTGCAGATTTGCCTCTCGACGCGCGAGGTTACGTTGCTTCGGCGGAAGCGACATTCGATCCTCCCACGAGCCCGCTCAATTCTGACGGTCAGGGGAATCCTTACGCGTTGTACGGCTTTGGCGCGCACATGGCGGAAGTCAGCGTGGACATGGAGCTCGGAACGGTTCAAGTCCTAAAAATTACTGCCGCACACGATGTGGGACGCGCGATCAATCCGACGCTCGTTGAAGGACAAATCGAAGGCGGTGCGGCCCAAGGACTTGGATTTGCGCTGATGGAAGAATTTTTTCCGGGCAAAGGAGAGAATTTGCACGACTATCTGATTCCGTCCGCCGGAGATATTCCTCCCGTCGAATCGATATTGATTGAAGATCCCTCACCGATCGGCCCATTTGGCGCTAAGGGTGTGGGCGAGCAAGCGCTGATTCCCACGGCGCCTGCAATTTTGAACGCGATTTACCACGCGACAGGCGTGCGCATTCATCGAATTCCGGCGACGCCGGATCGCGTGCGCGCGGAAATTCTTGCCGCGGCTGCTGCTGGAGTTCGCAATGGCTGAAGATACGATTCGCTGCGATGCGTGCCCGGTGCTGTGCTACATCAAGCGCGGCATGTCTGGCGCGTGCGACCGCTACGCGAATCATGAGGGTCAACTGGTGCGCGTGGACCCGCAGGTGGTTCTCGATCGCGCGAAATCGCACGGCACGCCGCTGGTCCGATTTCTCGGACCGGATCGCGATTGGGACGGAACGCTACTAAAGGGTTCCGGAACATTCGTAACGGCCATCGGCGCGGGAACGACGTATCCCGATTACAAGCCAGCGCCGTTCATCGTTTCTTCGGAAGTCGAAGGCGTGGACATGGTCACGGTGGTGACCGAAGGAATTTTCAGTTATTGCGGCGTGAAAGTAAAAATTGATACAGACCGGCACCTCGGGCCGGAGCGGAATCTTGTGCGCGCGGAAGGCGAGCCTGTCGGACATGTAACGACCGGCGAATATGGCTCGCAGATGCTTTCACTCGGCGGCGTTCATCACCTGACGGGCGGAACGAAAAAAGAAGGACGCATCACATGCGAGACGCTGCTCGAACTCTGCAATCGCAAGCCGGTGGAATTGACGATTGATGATGGCGCGCGAGTTGTCGTCGAAGCCGGGAAGCCGCCGGTGGTGAACGGCGTGCTTGAAGCGCGCATGCGCGTCGGCTGCGGCTCGGCGACGATTGGAATGTTCGCGAGGCATTGGCTCGGCACGGTAGATGAAGTGGTGGTGGTGGACGATCACATCACTGGCGTTCTCTCCGAACATCAAGCCGGAAAGCTTCTGGGGGTTCGCGCGACTGGAATTCGCATCAAGGGACGCCGGTCAACGCCTGGGCGCTATTTTCAAGTCGCGGAGCCTGGAACCGGCTGGGGCGGCACGTCCATCAGCGATCCGCTTTCGATCATTGATACATTCAAGCCGAAGATCGCGTGGCCCCATCTTCGAATGCTCATGGTGAGCACAACCGGCGAGCAACACGCCTACTACGAACTGGATGAGGATTTGCGGCCAGTGGAGCGGGATTTGCCTGAGGCGCTTGTCGAGTCCGTCGAGCGGATCAGGGAAAATTGCGAGCCGGCGCTTTCGACAGTTTTATTTATGGGAGGCGCGGGAGGATCTTTGCGCGCGGGAGTTACCGATAATCCCGTGAAGCTAACGCGCTCCGTGAAGCACAATTTCACGCGAGTCACGTGCGGCGGCGCGCCGGTTTACGTTTGGCCCGGCGGCGGAATCACGTTCATGGTTGACGTCACGCGGATGCCGGAGAATGGTTTTGGCTACGTGCCTACGCCGGCGCTTGTCGCGCCGATCGAATTCACGCTCAAGCTTGAGGATTATGCCGCGCTTGGCGGGCACATGGATCATGTTCGGCCGCTCAGTTCGCTCGGCGAGAACAATCGCGAACAGCCAGGGTCGCTATCGAATAGTCCCGCGCCCGTAAAGTCCGTCCCGATTGAGTCCGGGCCGGTAAAATCCCGCCTGCTTGACGCGGATTCTCCGAGGGTGGCGAAGCGATGAGAGAGCCGCCGGTCGTTCGTTTTTTGCCGGACAATCGCCG
>DATBYF010000062.1:0-13460 GCA_036513895.1 Candidatus Acidiferrales bacterium
TGGAGCCCGGAACTGTGAGCTACATGATGTCGAAGGATTCGTATCTCACCGATGAGGACGGCCACAACCTTCCCCACATGATGTTCTACGAAACAGCAGACGCGGCAGCCTGGGGCGCAAATCTCACAAACTCTCCCGTCATGGGCGCAAATTACTGGTACATCTCCGCCGAAGCCTACCCACTACTCAAATCCTTCCCACCACTGTCCGTCTTTTTGGTAGGAGTAGGCAAATGGTCCGATGGAACGCCGGCACCGAGCATGTAATCACGCAGCGGCAAGCGTAAAATCCCTGCGGATGCTCGAAGCATCGCTGCCGCTCGTTGGTGAGTTGCGGAGACGCTCAGATCACCGTCAGGCGTAATCCGGTTGCACGGGGAATAATGACGGAACACTTGCCCTGCTTGAGAGAACCTACCTTCGTTGACGTTGTGATGTGTGCTTCGCGGCTGTCTAATGCCGGCGCCTGCAATGTTTCGGTTTCCACCACACCGCCCATGCTGCGGCCGAAATCGAGTTCCACCTCAAGGTCCGCCGCCGCGTCTTTGTTCAAAATGATTACCGAGGTGTGGCCGCCGGGCAGCTTGGCGGCATATGCGGTTGCATTGACTCCTGCTGCCTGCAACTTCGTCGAGAACTCCGTCTTCAACAGCGTTCCGCCGCTGAACGAGCCTGCAAACTTCAGCCCATACGCGACTGGCTCCAACGTATAGTCAGAGCCAAACGTCGCAATCGGCGTATAGAAGGGATGTGGATGTGCGGCGATCTGGTCGGGAGTTTCGCCATTCGCTTCAAGAAGCGCGTCGCCGGGCAGCGATCCGCCAACGGAATTAGCCACAGACTTGCCCGTACCACCGTGCAGATTGACGCCCGAATAATCGTTACTGGCCAGCAGCAGCGAATAGTCGGCTGACCAAAGAGCAGCAGCAAACACGTCGGAGACATCCGGCTTGCCGCCGCGATAGCACGTATTGCCTTCGGTCATGCGTACGCGCGCGCCGATCTTGCTGGCGGCGGCCGTTGCGATATTCGCGGTGTTCTGCACCTTCTGCATCGTCGCGGGTTTGAGCAGGTTTGGAATGTTGACGTCAGGGTTCGTCGCGGGCCCGCCGAAATAATAATGATGAGTCAGCGTCGGCACGCGAGGCGGCGACTGGATGGAAAGCCATTCATCAGCAATCTCGGTCAGCCAGGACACGTTGCTGGCAACATCAGGCATGCCGAACTTTGCCGCGGGCACCCGAGCGGCGATAGCGGGCGCCAATGTGAGCCATTCTTCTAAGTACTTCTTGGCCGACCACGTCTTTGGATCACGCAGGTGCCGGTCAAATAGATCTACCTCGTTCCCGATCTGGAAGTACTGCAAGCGGTTGCCGAGCGTCTCGGCTGCGAAGATCGCTTCCTCCGCGGCGCGTGACGGCGTATTCGTGCCCATCCCGATCCCGTACACGCAGGTCCAACCCGTGGCTTGGAGGAAATCCGCCAGGTTCCTGATTGCCTCGGCCGTCACCCCGTAGTAGCGAGCCCTCGGCTCGCCTGTGACCTCACGGACTGGAGGATGCTCTGGCTCGGGAGAATCAGGCTTAGGTTTCCAGTAAGCGAACTCGCTAGTGTTTCCGCCCAAGCGTAGAACTCCAGTTGAGGAGAGCGCTTTGAACTGGCGAATCAGGCCGCTGTTCTGTGCCGCAAAGAAAGTCGGGTCCGAGAGTTGCTGCACTTCATAAGATAGACCGACAAAGTCGATCGGCATCTGAGGGCCAGTCGCTTCGCTGGGTATGGCGAGAGCAACTCGGACGTTGCCTTGGCCCTTCGCGTGAAGACGCGCTGCAGCTGCGGCGTAAGCTGCAGCGGCAAGGAATTCCCGCCGTGTGAGCATCGGGTCCCTCGATCGACAAACTGCTGGTGCTGAGTGGAGTTTAATTCTTCAAGCCTATGCGGCCCAGAAGATTTTGGAAACGAGGATCGGGACGCAAGCTCTGAAGCAGCAAGTCAGAGTTTAACGACCAGGGGAGGTCTAAGGACTTCTGCGAATACCCTTTTTCCAGGAACTCAAATGCCTTGTCATTTTCGCCGAGGCCGGCGTAGATCGTGGCCATCGTGTAGGGGGAAGCCGAAGTCTCTTTCGATTTGCGCGCCAAATCACGAAGAATCTTTTCCGCATCGGCTTTTCTGCCGTCAACTGAATAGGCTTGCGCCAGTGCCACGACGGCCCTAGAGTCATCTGACATCTCGATGGCTTTCTGGTATTCAGAGATTGCTTCCTGCAGCTTGCCCGTACCTTCGTAACCGACGCCCAATGTGTAGTGCTGATACCAATTCTTGGGATCCAAAAGAAGCGCCCGCTTGCTGGCTTCAATCAAATCCGGGTAATCCCGTAGCTCATAATAGGTGGTCGATTCCGTATACGCCGCACTGTAACCATAATCCAATTGGTCGATCTGCGCGATTTCCGCCAGGGCTTCGGCCCGGCGGCCAGTCAGGGCGAGAAAAGTGGCGCGATCCTCATGCGCGCAACTGTAGCTCGGCGCCAAGGCGATGGCACGGCTGAACTCACGATCGGCATTGTCCCAATCCCAGTCGAAATCCGCACTCAGGACGCCGAGGGTGTCGTGGGCTTCGCCGATGCTGTCATCCAGTGCCACAGCCTTGGCTAACGCGCCTTTGGCAGACTGATAAGCCTGATCCTTTGGCAACGCGTTCGCAAAGGCTAAATAGACGTAAGTATCTGCCAGTCCGGCGTAAGCAAGAGCGAAGTTTGGGTCTTGCTTGAGCGACTCCTGGAAATAATGTTGGGCCTTCCGAAGCGAATCCGCTTTGGTGAACTCCGTGACAAAGTAAAGACGCCCCTTCAGGTAGGCATCGTATGCTAATGGATTCACTACGTGAGCCGCGCGAAGCTCAGCCTGCTGCTGCGGAGTCAGTTGTACACGGACTTGCTGCGCGATGGCTTTCGCCACGTCGCCTTGGAGCTTTAAGATATCGCCGAGGTTGCGGTCATATGTCTCCGCCCAGAGGTGGTGGTCCGTGGGTGCTTCAATGAGCTGCGCGGTGATGCGAACCTCCTGACCCGAGCGAATAACCGACCCTTCAACGATGGCGTCCACGTTCAATTCTCGTGCAATTTCAGGAAGGCTCTTTTTTGTGCCTTTGTAACGCATGACAGAAGTTCGTGAGATGACGCGAAGAGAGCCGACTTGAGCCAGGTCCGTTATCAACTGGTCCGTCATTCCATCAACGAAGAATTCCTCCGACGGATTGCCTGACAAATTCTCGAGGGGTAGAACGGCGATGGAATTTAAACGCGGAGCCGCATTTGTACGATGGGTGCCTGAGCGCGTCAGCCAGAAGGCAGTGGCAACAAGGACTACGGCAAGGATCGCGGTGGCGAGGAACGCGCGAGATTTCGGAAGAGCCAGGTCGGCTGGTGGTGCGCCGAGTTGCTCAGACGGAGTAGAACGAATTGCAGACTGAACCTCTACCCCATCTACCGGCGCGATAAATCGGTATCCGCGGCGCGGAAGTGTCTCGATGTATCGTGGCGTTTCGGCGGAGTCGCCGAGCGCTTCCCGAAGCCGCGCAATCGCGTTGTGCAGGCTGTGGTCGAAATCGACGAATGTGTCGGCTGTCCAAATCTGCGCTCGCAGCTCCTCGCGAGTGACCACTTCGCCAGGGTGACTTAGCAAAGCCTCCAGGACTTGCAACGGTTGCCCTTGGAGGCGGAGCCTTACACCCCGTTTACGCAGTTGGCCCGCGCGAACGTCCAGTTCAAAATTGTCGAAACGTAATGCGCGCACGCGTGGTGGGGAGCTAGGCATAGCAACGCCCGCTAGAGTGGCAGAGTCTATCACATTTCCCATGGCCAAGAGGCAGGGTTAGTTAGGCCGATAACACCTTTGTCTTAAACAGCTTAGCAACGGAGATAATTTTGGGGTCGTATGGAGGTTGCGAGCATTGCACTCCGTGCGTGAAACCGTCCAAAGTGCGCTGGATTGCGGGAGCTCACTGTTGACGGTGCCTTCCACTGGCCGTCTTGGTGAGCAATTTCCTACCAGAAATATAGAAATATAAGGAGATTGAAAAGATGAAAAAAATATTGCATGTGCCACTGATGTTGGCCGGACTTTTGTCGCTCACCCCTTTCGTTTCGGCTCAGCAAAAACAGCCAGAGCAACAGGCAGGCCAGAACAAGCTCGTCGAAATTGTACGTAATGCCACCGCGCAGTATATAGATGTCAACAAAGCCACCGCGGCTGGATACAGCCCGTTATTCGGCTGCGTGAGCGGCTCGGATCATGGCGCGATGGGCATTCACTACGTCAATGGCGCTCTGCTGAACGGAACCGTTGACGCTACGACGCCGCAGGCCTTGATCTACGAGCCGTCGTCGAGGGGCGGTTTGCAGCTGGTCGGCGTGGAGTTCATTGTGGACGCAGCGACCTGGTTGAAGACTAATTCGGCGCCGCCCGTTCTCGAAGGTCAAGTGTTCCTCTATGTCGACGCCCCGAACCGCTTCACCATACCGGCGTTCTTCGAACTCCACGTGTGGGCGTGGCGCGCCAACCCCCAGGGCTCGTTCGTTGATTGGAATGACCATGTGAGCTGCGCAGGTGACATGTAAGCTGCGCGGATGAGTAGATCATTGGAGACGCTTGCCTAGGCTGTGCGTTTTCCCACCGGACAGCGCGAGGTAAGCGTCTCCCTCATTTGTTCAGAACTCGTTCCAGCAACGATCGAATTTATCTCGCGTCGACGACGCAGCGGAAGCCGATTGTTCCTGCACGGTCGCGGCCCGGCGACATCAATAGAAATTTTTCGTGTTCGTCGAGCCGGTAGGTCTGCGGGAAATACCAGATTGAGCCGCGCGGCTGATAGAACGCGCCGCCGCGCAAAATCGCTGCGCGCGTGTGATCGTCGCTGAATTCATCGGTCCACTGCGAAACATTTCCTTCCACGTCCAAGACTCCAAACGGGCTTGCGCCTGCGGGAAAGGCATCAACGTTCGTCGGTGCACGCATCGTGCGCTTGTGGTCAGGCGGAGGCAATGCCTGCGCGTTCCATTCGTTGCCCCACGGGTAGAGTCTGCCGTCCGTTCCCTGCGCGGCATACTGCCATTCCCACTCGTGCGGCAATCGTTTCCCGGCCCATGCTGCATAGGCACGCGCGTCCTCAATCGAAACCCAAGTGACGGGCTCGTTGGCGGCGCCATCGGGATACGTTCCGCTGGACCAGTGCTTCAGGAAATTGTGATCGTCAGCGGGACGATAGTTGGCGGCATCGATAAATTTTTTGAACTCGGCATTGGTTACCGGCGTGCGGTCAATATAGAAGCTCTTTACGTGTACCGGGTGCCGGTGGAACCGCCGTGCAGAATCCTCCCATGGATACTGCACGTCCACGCCCGGGTCATTGCCGCCCTCGATTTCAATTCCACGCACCTCGAACTGAAAATCTCCTTCCGGAACGCCAACCATTCCAGGCGGCGCGGCAGTTACGGGCTTCGTGGTCGGGATTTCGATCATCGTCTGAGGCAGGAATTTCCATTTGCGTGAATAATCACTCAACGGCCGTGCCGCGCGATCGGCCATGAATTCCATCAACTCTTTGAGCCCGTCGCTCGGTGAAGCATCCTGTGCCGCCAGCACCGCGCCAAATCCGAGGCCCTCGATCGAAAATGTCAGCGTCGCTTGATTTCCCTGCACCGCGGGCTTCAGCTCTACGCCATGCCACACATCGTAATAATGCGTTCCGTCCCGGTGCGGTATACGGAGTTGCTCTCCCGGGATATCGTATTCATTGCGATTGACGATCGTCCACAACGTTCGCTTCTCGCCCGGAAACTTGCTCGCGAAGACGCCGGCTTGCAGCCTCGGCACATGCGGCTCCCAATCCGCGCTCACGAGATTTTCGGCAAATGCGCGCTCGATGCGCGTGAACCGACGCACGGCCTCGGCATCGTGCGGCGTCATGCCATACCAGAAGCCCCAGAGATTTTCGAGCGTCGCGTATCCGACGCCGTTGAAGAAAGCATGCTGAAGGCTGTTGGTCTTGTCGCGCGTGAAGCGATCCGTAACGTTGATCATGTGGCGCGGCTCGAGCCACTTCGCTTGGTTCACCATTGGCACGACCGGATACGGAATATCTTCCCACGTCACCCAGTCATTCCAACTGATCGTGCTCCACGCCAATGATTCGTCGCGAATGGAAAATTGCGGCTCAAGCGCGAGCGGGTGCTTCGAGTCTTCGGCAGCTGCGTGAAAACTTGCTGGCACATCTTCGAGCGTGTCGAAGTTCACGCCGTCTGCGCCGACCTGCTTCATCAACTCGGCGAGTGCGTTACCCGCCGGTGCGCCCTCATCGCGCGTGCCGGTGTCCCACGCGAGTGTCGGGAAAAGCACTTTCACGCCGTGACTATGAAATTCGTCCACCATTTTGCGAACGCCCGCAATTCCTCCCGGCATGTCGCGCACGAGATCGAATTGATTGCGGTCGTCCACGCCGATATTGGGATAGAGCGGCCAGATCAACACCGCGTCAATCGGCCCCATGCGTCCTTCGACATCCGCGAGAAATTTGTCCACCGTGTATTCGTTCTTTTCGGGATCGTAAAATTTGCGTTCCCAGATGAGCATCTGCACCTGAGAGAATAATTTCTGCGTCCAAGCCAATTCCGGTCGCGCGTACTCACTGCCGTCGTATCGTAGCCGCGTGAGCCGATCTTTTCTCCACGTCTTTAATCCGGAAAGCCACGCGGCGGCATCGGCGGAATTCTCTGGCCCGGCGAGCATAACGTCCTGCGGCCCGGCAGGTTCGCTCAAATTCATCACGCCCGTCGGCGGAACAAGCGCGTGGCGCGGCTTCCATTCGTCAGAAAGCGCGGCGACGGAAATCAAAGCAAGTGCGAGCGGCAGAATCATTCGCGTGTTGCGAGACCGGAAAAGACTCATGAGGGTTGGGCGTCCAAATTTGAATTCAACGGATTCGTGCGTCGCATCGAAGCGCGGATTATACAGCCTTACTTGAAATGCGGGAGACCGGCGACTTACTTCTTTTCGGCGGCGATGAGGTTATCTTCGGGGTTACGGTCGATCAGCTTGTTGTAAGGATCGATCCCGGCAAATGTGGGAACTTCATCCACAACCACCTCGACCGTCGATGAATCTTGCGTGAAGCGCTGCTTGGCGAGATAAAGCGGCTTCAGATGTTCCTTCGTGCCGCTGAAGACGCCAACATCAATCAAGTCGTTGATCGCCATGGGCGATTCGGCTCCCGATCCATCGGCCTTGCGCTTCTGCGTGCTGACGGCCAATGTGACTTTGTATTTGTGATCGGGCGTCGGCGTGTACGTGGCGGATACTGCTTTGTCGTCGAATAGCACGATGGACTCGAACATGTCCGTGATGACCGATTGCAAATCGGGTGGGGTAACCTCGCGCAATGCGGCGACAAAGCCTCGCGTATCGGGATACGGCCCTGTCGCGTAGCGATTCTTCATCAGGAAATTATGAAGTCCCAAGTTCAACTGATCTTCGCCGATATAATCTGCCAGCGCGTACATCACCAACGATCCCTTGTAATACCAGACGTAAGGTTCGCGCTGAACGAGTGTGATGGGCGGCTCATGGCGCGTTTCGGTTGCTCGGCCGCGCAGGTAAGAATCCAGTTCATGCCGCAGCTGCTTCCTCACAATATCCATCCCGTATTTTTTCTCGAGCACCTTCATCGCTGAATATTCCGCGAGCGTCTCCGACATCATGTTGGAGCCTTGCGTATCGCTGCCGAGGAGCTGATGTCCCCACCACTGGTGCGCGAGCTCGTGCGCGGTCACGAAGTAGAGCAGATCGATATCGTCCGGCTTCTTCAACCGCTCGATAAAGCCGATGGCCTCCGAGTACGGGACCGTGTTCGGAAACGATTGTGCAAAAGTGCGGTAACGCGGGAATTCAAGAACGCGGAACTGTTGAAATTGATACGGGCTGTAGTTTTTCCCGTAGTAATCGAGACCCGCCTTCGCGGATTCGAGCATGCGACCGAGATCGTATTCGTCGCCGGACTGATAATAAATCTCGAGTTTCACGTCGTTCCAGTGATCGCGCTTCACATTGTAGCGGCCCGAAAGGAACGAAAAGAAATCGTCGACGCGCGTGTCTCCCATGTCGTATTCGAAATAGTGCCTGCCACTCTCGGTCCACTCGCGCTTCAGATAGCCCGGTGCAATGGCGATTTGATCGGGTGAAGTGCTGACGATCGCGTGAAACGTCACCCATTCGGAATCCGTGCTGAACAGATTGATGTTGCTGTAGTAGAGGTCGCCCGGCGGCGCCATCTCCTCGAGCGGTCCCAATTTTTCTTCGCGGCGGCGAATGGGATTGTCGAGTTCAATTCCCGAGTTGTAGCCAATGAACGGAAAATAATCGCGGTCGAAGAAAGTGCCGTTATAAGCGAACTCCGGCCGCTCGTGGCCGTCTTTGAATCCATGAGCCGTATACGAGGAACGAAAATCCATGCGAATCGATTCGCCGGGCGCAACGGGCTGCTTCAGTCTGTAAATCGTGTAAAAATGCTTTTTGTCGGCCATCGCTACGTCGAACGCGCGATCAAAACGGATTTCATCAATCGATTCTCTTCCGTCGGTGATGTGAATCTCCGAGATCGGCTGTCCGGAGTGATTCGCGAGAATGTAGTGCCCCGTGGCCGTGAACGAGCGCCGCTCCGGAAAAATATCAACCGAAATATCCACGTCAGTGACCTTCGGCTGCGGCAGGCGTTCATACTTTTTATAAAGCCTCTCGTAGTCAGCCTGACGTTGCCGGCCTTCCTTATCGGTGCGGAATTCGTTGAGCACGTGCGTGTTGTAGTAGAACCATCCCCCGCAGGACGCAGCGAGAACCAGAAACAAACCTGCAGCCGGCAGCAATCCGGGCAAGCGGAGCCGCGCCAATCGAAAGCGCGCGGCCCAGGAAAGATCGGTTCCCCGGCGGGCAAACACGATCGAAACAACGCCCAGGAACGCACAAACGAAAAACCAATACAAAATCGACCAGGCCAGCGCCGGAACAAAATGACCGTAGCCATTCATGTCCGAGTACGTGTAAGGCGCGATTTCACCGACGAGAAGCAATCGATTCTCGATCCCATAGCGGTACAGGACAGGAATCAGAATGAAGAATCCGATGAGCAAAGCGTGGCCAACAAATTTGTTGCTGACTAGCGAATGAACAAAAAGCGCGAGCAGGACAAACGTCAACAACTGCGGAAGCGCAATCAGATACATTTCTTTCAAATAGACTGGAATTTCGTAGCGGTAATAACCGAGAAACGTCTGCATCACGATCCCGCAAAGCAGCACGAGGGAAATGAGAATCAAGTTGACGAGCGTCAGCGCGAAGAATTTGCTGAGCCAATCAATCCAGTCCGGCGCCGGCAAAGAATCGTGGATCTGATCGAAGCGAACGTCGCGCTCGCGCCAGACAAGCTCTCCCGCATACATGGTGCTGATGATGAAAAGAAACAGGAAAGACGATCCCTGCAGAACCTGAACCATTAAGTAGGTGACCGGCCAGACGTAGACCTCGTTCGACTCGCCGGCGAAGTAGGCACTCAACAGAGTGTTCACTATCATGATGAGGACGATCGCCCAAAAAACGACTGCGCGGCTAATCCCAGAAAATCGAAGCCGCGTGAGCGACCAGAGCTGCGAGCGAATGGTGGCGAAATCGAAAACCTGCTTGACGGGCGGCAGACTTACCCCGAACCGCGGCCGAGCCTTCTGCTCCGCCTCTTCGTCAGCTCGGGCTTCCTTCGCCCGGCGGCTGGTGCGCCGCGCCGCCAACAATTCCGCCGACATCGGAAACATTACAAAAGTAACGACGAGAGCCGCGAGACCGACGCCGAGCCAGAGCAGCCGATTGGTAAGAAAGATACCGCTCCAGTGCACGAGCTGCGTATTTCGCTCGGCCACCGTCCAATAGCGCGTCACGCCTTCCATGAGATTGATACCGAGTGGATCAAAAATCGAGGACCACGTGCGATCGAGCTTATTGGTGGCGGTGACCGAGACATACAAAATCAGATATGCGGCGAAAAGCGCGACGCCTTGCAAATAGACGACGATGATTCGACGCGAAAGAGCGGCAACACAGAAAAATAGGCTGCCGAGAAAAAAAATCTGCACGACGGTAATAGACAAGAACGGCTGCAAGTACGTCCAGAGATGGATCGGCGCTAGGCGCTCCTTCTCCGCCCAGGGCATGAACGTGCCGAGCACTCCGCCGGCGACCAATCCAGAAAAAACGAAAATCGTGACCACGAACGACGCTGTCCACCGTCCGCCCAGGTAAGCAAACTTCGAAATCGGTTTTGTGAACAGAAGCTGATACGTGTCCTGCTGAAAATCGCGCAGAATGGCCGGCCCGAATATCGCGGAGATCAGGATGCTGCCGAAAGCCGTGAGTATCGTGAAGCAGTATGTGAGCGCGTACGGACCGTTCAAATTCACCTTGCCGGCGCCGATCGGACCAAAATCGTGGACCGACACCGTGAAAAACATCATCAGGAACGGAATGAGGAAGAAGACGTACGTCGAGATGCTTCGGAAGCGGATTTTTAGTTCGAGCGTGAAAAAATTCATGAACATCAACATCAATGTCGCTCCGAATTCCCGTTAATTGCGTTCGTGCCGCGAAAGCGTCAGGAAATAAACATCTTCGAGATCGGCGTCAATGGAAGTGAATCCATCACCGGGAGAAGACTCGGAATAGACGCGAACAGCGTGCAATCCGCCCACCAGGTGCGTGGAGATGACTTGAAACGATTTTTCAAGAGCCTCGCGCTCGGCATCCGTTTTGACAATTTTCGTCCAAACGCGCCCTCTGAGAGTTTCGAGCGCCTGAGCCGGGACACCTTCGATGAGCAGCTCTCCATTGCTGATCATAGCCATGCGAGAGCAAAGCTCGCTGACGTCGTCCACGATGTGGGTAGAAAGGATGACGACTACGTTGCGGCCGATCGAGCTGAGGAGATTGAGGAAACGATTTCGCTCGGCGGGATCGAGGCCCGCTGTCGGTTCATCGACAATAATCAGCTTCGGATTCGCGAGCAGCGCCTGCGCGATTCCGAAGCGTTGCTTCATGCCACCTGAAAATCCGCCCAGGTTTTTCTTGCGCAAGTCCCAGAGATTCGTTTGCTGTAATAATCCCTCCACCAGTTCCTTGCGCTCGCTCCGATTCGTAATTCCCTTCATCACAGCCAGATGACTCAGCAGATCGCTCGCGCTCATTTTCGGATACACGCCGAACTCCTGGGGCAAATAGCCGAGCAGTTGGCGCGTGTCATTCTTGTTGGCAATTAGATCGAGAGAATCGAGGTGAGCGGAACCGCTGTCCGGATCGAGAAGCGTGGCAAGAATTTTCATCAGCGTTGATTTGCCGGCGCCGTTCGGTCCCAGCAGGCCGAACATCCCGGGCGGAATTTCAAGCGAGACCCCGCGAAGCGCGCGGACGCCGCCAGGATAAGTCTTGGTCAGATTTTGAATTGAAAGCACGGCCAATCTCCTCGGCAAGATTCGACGTTTTTGCGGGATAAACGTTATAGCGGAACGCGACAGTAAAGTCGATTGAACCGGCAGATTGTACTCGAAACGGGAGTCCAAACTGCATCGATTTTGTTACGATTAGAAAATTACTATGTTGTTTGTTTTGTTTATGTTACGGAGATTTCTAAGCGTTTGGTGTTACGATTAGAATTGATTGGCCCTACCGGAATTCCAAGGACGTGAGCCACCGCTCACATGGGCATCGGTTTAAAATTCGCTAGGCCTGTTGCGCTTTTTGCTTCGGTTGCGACATCAATTCGATCATGGCCTCATTGAACGCCGGGATATCGTCCGGCTGTCGGCTGCTCACCCAGTTACGGTCCTTCGCCACGGTTACGTCCATCCACTTGCCGCCAGCATTGCGAATATCGTCCTGGATGGTGTGGTAGCTCGTGAGCGTGCGGTCCTTTACGAGACCTGCAGAGACAAGCAACCATGGGCCGTGGCAAATCACAGCGATCGGCTTTTTCTGCCGATCCATTGTGCGAGCGAATTCCTGGGCTTTCGGTTCCACGCGAAGCGCATCGGCATTTAACGCGCCGCCGGGCAGTAGCAACGCGTCAAAATCATCCGGGTCGGCCTTATCGAGAGTAAGGTTCACGTCCACGGAATCAGCTTTTTCATCGTGCTTCATGCCGCGAATCTTGCCCGCTTTGGGCGCGATCACGACGGTTAGCGCGCCTGCCTCGTCGAGGGCCTTGCGGGTGTCGACCAATTCCGCCTGCTCAAAATTGTCCGTCGCGATTATCGCCACACGAACCTTGTTAAGCCGCTTTTCTGCGCTCATCGATTCCTCTCAAAAGGACCCTCTCAATTGCAAAGAACCGAACGCTACGAGCCTGGCTGAACCTGCAAATCGTTCTGCACTGAGAACACATTCGGAACACTATTCGCCCGAATGCCGGCAACGTTCTTGTCCGCTGCGTTTGCGACCATGCCCACCAAAGTGACGTGCCCGTTCTTAACAATGATGTGGATGGATTGCATCGAACCTAGACCGTAGCGCTGGAGGCTCGGCTCGGAATATATCGCGTGATACTCGGCCAGCCGCGTTTGATCGTCCATCGGAGAAACGGGAAGGACCTCGATCTGGTCGTCAACTGTGCCGATGCCTTCGATACTTTTCACTGCGGCTTCCGCGTCCGACTTAACGGATGGGCGCACCACTTGCCCAAGCAACGTCACATTATTTCCTTCGACGCGGTACTCGAGGTTGTCGAACACCGTGTACCACGGCACCAGCGCCAGTTCGTGGTGGACTTCTTTCGTCAGCCAAGCCTGATAATTTTGGCTGCCTCGCGGAGGCGGCTGCTTTTGATTTTGTTGTTGTGCGCTAGCGATGCCGGCCGTGCAGAATATCAGGACCAGAACAACAATTATTCTTGCCACTCTCATGTTCATTCCTCCGCGCGCGCTCGCGCCTAGTAATTTTGCGTAGCGCGAGCCTGACGTCGAGGATACGCAAGTAGCTCGTATTCAACAATCCAGCGAGGAGTGCATAGAAACTTGGAGAAAGCTGTAGGGGATTAAGCCGACAAAACTGAAGCGTAGGGCCCTGGCGGCAAGGGCGGCTTCCAATCGGTCAAACTGCAAAGGCCCGATCGGGCTACCGTGTGCAGTCACTCCCCAAAAGGGGACAAGCCACCAAGGAACCCTAGAATAACGATATAGATACTAAGAAATCGGCACTTTGTAAACAATCGGGGAAAGACCGTAGAACCTATCGAGAAACGCTCAGCTCCGCAGAGCGGAAAGCTTGAGCTCATCGAAACAAGAGGAATGAGAGGTATCGAACCAACTTAACTCGAATGGCGAATCAAGTGCGTCGCAGCAAAATGATAAGAGTGTAGATTCCCAAAGTCGTTCCAAAC
>DATBYF010000063.1:0-5330 GCA_036513895.1 Candidatus Acidiferrales bacterium
TGCAGAGCAAACATGATCACAATCGGCATGGTCGGAATCGCCGTCGTAAGAACCGCCTCGCTCACGACGGGACTGCCATAGCCGAGCCATCGCAAACCACCGAGCACGAGCGCGGGCTGTATGACGTTTTTCAGGAATACGAAAAACAAGATCTGCCGGGTGACTTTGATTTTGCCGGATGCGAGCACGATCCCGCAGGCAAAGAGCGCGACGCCTCCGGATGCTTGGCCCAGCAGGGAAAGCGAGTGGACGATGACTTGAGAAATGTGAAGACCAATGAGCACGATAACGAAAGCAATAACAGGTGCCCATACGATCGGTTCTTTGACAGTTTCCACGAATTTGGCAGCGAATACCGAAACGTACGACCTGGGAGACGATTCCGATTGCTCTCCTCCCTGCGCGGCGGGAGTGTTTTCCGCTGGTTCGCTCCCGGTCGAGTTCAGCGCGAGAAGCAGAATCGTGATCGGCACGACGGTGAGGTTAATGACGAGACCGCCGAGCGCGATCGGAATGGCGCTAAGTCCTCCGAACAAATCGCCGAGCACAGCTGGACCTACGAACGGCACCGCCGGCGCGGAGGCTGTGAGCGCCGCGAGTGCGCTCATGCTCACTTGCATGCCAAGAACGATACGGGAGAACAGAAATACCACACCATAGAACCCAATGATGCCCGCGCACAAGGCGATCACCAGCGGGATGTCCTTACTGAGTGCGGCGCGTGATGTCGTAACGGTTCCAGCAAAAAGCGCCAGGGGCACGGCGTACTGCAGCACCATCCGATTCAGAGTTGGGGCATCCTTCGAACCAAAATCGTGTCGCCGCGCCGCAACGAAACCGAGCAGGAACGTGACGACCATTGGCAGGAGTGCGCTCAAAATAATGTCGAGCACGGTCGGTCACTCTCCTCTTCCTCCATGGGACAGAAAATCTCAGTAAACCAGGATTTCCGATTTGGACCTCTGTTTCGCGGATCGTACGCCTCTCCTGTCCTGGACACAACGAATTCGCGACCAGTGAGTCCAATGGGGGTTCCGACACCTCGTTTTTGCCGTCTTACGCGCCCCAATTGCTGCCGCGTAATCGATTTCTCGTACACAGCTCCGACGCTCCTCCCTCGGCCGGTGTTCCGAGCTTATTTCGCTTGCTCTTGATTCGGAGTACGGGATATAAGCGCGGCCACCGAATTCTTGCATCACTTGGGGGATCAGCGAGATGGCTGAAGCTGCACCAGACGCAGCCGGGGCGGGGACGCCTAAGCCGGGCGCGGGCGCGACGAAAGAGCGGAGCTGGCTGTGGAACAAGGATCTCGCGGCCATTCCGCCGGAGCGGCGCACGTGGGGAACTTACAACTATGCGGCGTTGTGGGTGGCGATGAGCGTCAATATTCCCACCTACATGCTGGCGAGCGGGATGATTGCCGGAGGAATGAACTGGAAACAGGCCATTTTCACGGTCTTTTTGGGCAACGTGATCGTGCTCATTCCGATGCTACTCAATGCGCATGCCGGGGCGCGCTACGGAATTCCGTTTCCGGTATTTGCGCGCGCGGCGTTCGGCGTGCTAGGCGCTAACATTCCTGCCGTTCTGCGGGCGCTGGTGGCTTGCGGGTGGTTCGGGATTCAGACATGGATCGGCGGCGAGGCCATCAATACTCTCCTTGCGGCGCTTGTCCCGTCCTGGAACCATCCGTGGATTTGTTTCTTCCTCTTTTGGCTACTGAATCTTGCCGTGATTCTCCGAGGCATCGATACGATTCGTTATCTGCAGGGCATCGCGGCGCCAGCGCTTCTCGTGCTGGGGCTTGCGATGCTGGCGTGGGCCTACGTCAAGGCAGGCGGATTCGGTCCAATGCTTTCGACGCCGTCGAAATTTCACTCCTTCGGGGAATTTTTCGCGTTCTTCGTGCCGTCGCTGACGGGCGTGGTCGCATTCTGGGCGACGGTGGCACTCAACATTCCTGATTTCACGCGGTATGCAAAAAGCGTCCGTGACCAAGCGCTCGGGCAGGCGATTGGATTGCCGACGACGATGACGTTTTATTCGTTCATCGGCGTCGCAGTGACTTCGGCGACTGTGGTTATTTTCGGCGCTGCGATCTGGGATCCGGTGGTGGTGCTGAGCCATCTCGGAAATCCCGTTGCCGTAATCGTGGCGATGCTGGCGTTGCTACTGGCCACTTTGAATGTGAACGTCGCCGCGAATGTAGTCTCTCCGGCAAATGACTTTTCAAATCTTTATCCGCGGCGAATCAGCTTCAAGATGGGAGGCATCATCACCTGCTTCGTGGGCATTCTGATGCAGCCATGGAGGCTGATGTCGAGCTATGGCAACTACATTGTGGGTTGGCTGGTGGGTTATTCGAGTTTTCTTGGGCCGATTGCGGGCGTGATGATAGCGGACTACTACGTGCTGAGAAAGAAAATCATTCTTACTGAGGATTTGTACGACCGACATACGTTTTACGAATTTTCCGGCGGATTCAACTGGCGGGCGATTGGCGCTTTGGTGGCGGGAATTGTTGTGGCGCTTTCGGGATTAGAAATTCATGCGCTGAGCGGCTTGTACCATTATGCGTGGTTTGTTGGATTTGGAGTTTCGTTTGTTACATATATTGTTCTGATGCCTCGAGCAGGCGCGGGTTCTTAGAACATTTGCCTCAGCGGCGGAGAAATGCAGATTCTTCATCCGACCCTCGCCGGGTCGTCGTCGGAATGACAACAACAACTGCTGAAGCGAAGTGCGCTGTTTGACAGTCGTTGCACGCGCTTGTTAGCCTCCGGGCGATGAATGATGCGCCCAGCACTCAATCTGCGATCGAATTTCGCGATGTTAGCTTCCGCGCGATAGACGGTCCCGTAATTCTCGACCATCTCGAACTGGCGATTTCCCCTGGAGAGTCTCTGGTTTTGTTGGGACGCAGCGGCTCAGGCAAGACGACTGCGCTGCGGCTCATCAATCGGCTTCTCGAACCAACTGGCGGTGCCGTCATCATTGCGGGGCGCTCGACGTTGGATTGGGACCCGGTCGTCCTTCGGCGAGGTATCGGCTATGTCATCCAGGATGCAGGACTTTTCCCTCACTATACCGTCGAGCGGAACGTTGGACTGGTTCCGTGGCTCGAGAAGTGGCCTGAGGAGCGCAGGCGCGCGCGCGTAACGGAGCTGCTGCAACTGACTGGACTTGACCCTGCAAGATTCGCGCATCGTTATCCGCACGAGCTCTCCGGCGGCCAGCGCCAGCGCGTCGGCGTCGCTCGGGCTCTCGCTGCGGATCCGCCGATCCTCCTGATGGACGAGCCGTTCGGCGCGCTCGATCCGCTCACGCGCGGAGAATTGCAAAAGGAATTTGCCGATGTGCAAACGCGTCTCCGGAAAACGATCGTTTTCGTCACCCACGACACGCGCGAAGCGCTGCTGCTAGGCTCGCGGATCGCGTTTCTCGACGCAGGCCGCCTGGTGGGAATTTACACGCCCGAGGAATTTCTGCATGCGACAGAGCCCGTCGCAGCGGCTTACTTAGCGGCATTTCGAATGGGTGATTCACTGTTGAAGTGATGAGCGGGAGAAGACCGATGGATTTCATACATTTTATGATTCGCAATCGCGATCAGATATTCACCGCGACGCTCGAACATCTCTGGCTTGTTGGCGCGGCGATGTTCCTTGCCGTGGTGATCGGAATTCCTCTCGGGATTGTGGCTGCACGGCGCCCGTGGCTGGGCAAGCCAATTATTGGAGTGGCGAACGTCGCCGAGACGATTCCGAGCCTCGCCCTGTTCGGATTTCTCTTGCCCGTACCATGGCTCGGCGATCGCGCCGATCGCCTTGCCATCACGGCGCTCGCGCTCTATGCGCTCTTGCCGATCATTCGTAACACAGCTACGGGAATCACTGGCGTGGACCCCAAGATACGCGATGCGGCGCGCGGCATGGGAATGACTGAAAATCAGATTCTGATTCATGTCGAACTGCCGCTCGCGTTTTCTTATTTACTCGCGGGCGTGCGCGTGGCGGCCGTGCTGACGATTGCTATCGCAACGATCGCTGCTGCCGTCGGAGCGGGCGGGCTTGGTGAATTTATTTTTCGCGGCTTGGCAATGGTCAATGACCAGTTGATTCTTGCCGGAGCCATACCGGCGGCGGCATTGGCGCTAGCCACGGATTTCATTCTCGGTACGCTCGAAAAACGTTATCGATTCGCCCAATAGGACGAAGTGGCCGATTAATGATTTTCCTGCGGATTTTTTCTCACGATTTCCTGCGCTCGATAAAGTTCTCGCACATCAAGGGGTATGCGCAAACGGCGACGATTCTAGTTGCTGCGTCACTCGCGGCCGTTTCCTGCGGCCCTGCGCGGCGCGACACGTTTATAGTGGGATCAAAAAATTTTACCGAGCAGGCGATTCTTGGCGAGTTGGTGGCCCAGCAGCTCGAGGCCAAGACTCATCTGCACGTGGTGCGGCGTTTTTATCTCAGCGGAAGTTACATTTGCCAGCAAGCGCTGCTGGCAGGCCGAATCGACGCGTACGTCGAGTACACCGGCACTGCGCTGACGGCGATTTTAAAAGAAGTGCCTCTCAAAGACCGCGCCCTGGTTTATCAGCGCGTGAAAGAGGAGTACGCAAAGCGTTTTCACTTCGATGTAGAGCCTCCTCTCGGTTTCAACAACACATTTGCAATCGTGATTCGCGGCGAAGACGCGCGGCGCCTTGAGATTCACACGCTTTCGCAGGCGGCCGCTTATGCGCCGCAATGGCGCGCAGGTTTCGGCTACGAATTCAATGAGCGTCCGGACGGTTTGCCCGGACTCGCTGCGGCGTACGGCCTGCACTTTGGATCGGCGCCGCGAATCATGGATCTCGGGCTGTTGTATCGAGCGTTGCTTGACAAGCAAGTGGATATCGTCGCGGGAAATTCGACTGATGGCCTGCTCGCCGCGCGCGATTTGACGGTTCTCGACGACGATAAGCACTACTTTCCTCCGTATGAGGCTGTGCCAATTGTGCGATCGAGCGCGCTTGAAGCGCATCCTGAAGTGCGCGTGGCGCTTGACGAACTAGCCGGAAGAATTTCCGATCAAGAGATGCAGCGGATGAACTATGCCGTTGACGGCGAACATCGGGATTCGGTGGACGTCGTGCGTGAATTCTTGCATGCGAAAGGTTTGGATTGATCGAAGAAAGCTCGAACCGCAGATCCCTCACTTCGTTTGATTGTATGACGAAGTGCGGCTCCGAGAGCCTACCGAGTAAACTTGAATTTGCCAAGACAAGGCTCGGATAGGAAGGAGCCGCAATGAAGATTATAGGATGTGATTTTCATCCGGGC
>DATBYF010000064.1:0-11158 GCA_036513895.1 Candidatus Acidiferrales bacterium
CCTTCGGCGCAAAAGGCACCACCAACATGATGCGCCTCCACCGCGTTGGCGGCTGACGCCGAATCGTGTCTCCGGCGACCGAGATTCCTGTGGAGTAAACTTTTTGGGTGTACTCCATTTTTTCTTCCCTGGCGTAGACGCAAACCGCGGATGACATATTCAACTTAGCTCAACTCCTGATTAAAGAATCAAATCAATCGGAATTGGCCCGCGACCGCATGTCTGAGCGGCGCTACGAGAATAGTCGGCCAGATGGCGGGGCTGGTTACCGCGGCTCGAAAGAAGCGAGCGGGTGTACAATTCGGCCGATTCTCGAAGGCGGGTCGTAATTCTGTCACACAGAAGCTGTTTCGGTTTTTCTAAGGACTTCAAATTCGAACGGAATTTCGGCTGCTGTTTTGCTGATACATCCAATCAACAATTTGGATTTGACTGTTTGCGCGCCGCTCAGTTCTATAGGTGTTTCTGATCGGGACGCGCTTTCGGTTAAATAGAAAAGGAGCAACGAAAATGAAGCGGATTGAGGCCGTCATCAGGCCGTCGCAGCTCGATCAGGTGAAGCAGCGCGTTATTGCGCTTGGAGTGACTGGCCTTACCGTCTCCGAAGTTCGCGGCTTTGGCCGACAGAAGGGACATACGGAAACATATCGCGGGTCGGAGTACGTGGTGGACTTTCTGCCGAAGATTTTTCTCAGCATCGCTGTGGATGACGATCTGGTTGAGCCGGTGGTCGAAGCGATCATGGAAGGCGCGCGGACCGGCGTGATCGGGGACGGCAAGATTTTTGTGTCGTCTCTAGAAGACGTAATCCGCATCCGCACGGGGGAACACGGCCCCGGTGCAATCTGATCGAGCTTGTTGGTGAGTCGCGAATAAATCGTAGCTGTCATTCTCATCACGAGAGGAGTTTTAAAAATGCGAGATGCATTTGCCACTCGGACGAAAAAATGCCTGCTCTACGCGATGGTCGTCTTCGCTTCCGCGCAGATTTTACTTGGCGCGCTGGGCCCCGCGTGCGCGGGCCAGACGCAGCCTGATCCTGCGGGGGTCGCGACGGGTGACAAGAATTCGGCCGTTGATGCCGCCGGCAATCCCTTTGTCGTGCCGGAGCCCGCCGATAAGACGGCGCCCGATTACGTCACAAACAAGAAAGCATTCGATGAATATCAGGCGCAGGCAGCCCGCGAGCCGCTAGCGATCAAGCTGGCTGACGATGTGGGGCACGTTCGCATCTCGACGAATTTTTCGTGGACGCTTTTGACCGGATATCTCGTGCTGTTTATGCAGGCGGGCTTTGCGCTGCTGACATGCGGGCTTGTGCGGAAGAAAAACGCCGGGCATCTGATGATGCTGAATTTCGCCGCCTATGTTTTTGCGTTTCTTGCTTACTACGCGATTGGCTATGCGTTTCAGTTCGGCGCGGTGGCTGTTAACGCCGCGCCCACGAACCTCGGCGGCGTTCCCACGCTGAATCATTTCCTCATCGGGAGTGGCTCGTGGGGATTTCTCGGCGGAAAGGGATTCTTTCTAACTGGCCCCGCCTATGACGCCGGCAGCAATTGCCTGACGCTCTTCGAAGTCGTGTTCATGGAAACCGCCGGGTACATCATCGTCGGCGCGATTTGCGAGCGAATTACCTTCTGGGCTTTCCTTCTTTGCGAACTTTTTATTGGCGGTTTGCTGTATCCGATTTCTGGTTGTTGGGTGTGGGGCGGCGGTTGGATGTCGCAACTCGGATCGAGCATGCATCTCGGCCATGGCTATGTGGATTTTGCTGGGTCGACTGTTGTTCACGCTGTGGGCGGATTTTGCGCGATGGCGCTGGCCATCATTCTTGGGCCGCGGCTTGGAAAATATGGGCCGGACGGAAAGCCGCGAGCGTTTCCGGCTTCGAATATCGTGTTCGTTGTTACTGGCACGTTTGTTCTTTTGTTCGGATGGATGGGATTTAATCCAGGCTCGACACTAGGCGCGACGGATCTGCGCATTTCGGTCGTAGCGGTGAACACGAATTTAGCGGCGGTGGCGGGTTCAGCGGCCGCAATGCTGCTGTGGTACCGGTTGTTTGGCAAGCCTGACATCACCATGGCTTGCAACGGAATGCTCGCGGGCCTTGTTGCGATCACGGCTCCTTGCGCGTTCGTTTCTCCCACGGCATCGGTGATGATCGGGATCGCCGCGGGCGTTCTTGTTTGCCTCGGCGTGCTTTTCAACGAGCGAGTTCTCAAAATTGATGATCCTTGCGGAGCGATTTCGGTCCATGGATATTGCGGGTGGCTCGGCGCAGTCTCGCTGGGAATTTTCGCTGATGGGACTTATGGCGCTGGATGGAATGGCGTTGGTGCTGCGGCGTATCTTGGCCGGGCAGGGCAGGGCGTTACAGGATTGCTGCACGGAGATACCTCGCAATTTTGGATTCAGCTTGGCGGAGCTACGCTGCTGGCGGTTTATTCTTTTGGAGCTACTTACGGCGTGTTCTCGATTGTGAATAAGGTGCGCTCGATGCGGGTTAGTCGGGAGGTCGAGATTGAGGGTCTCGATGTGCCGGAATTTGGAATGCTGGCGTATCCCGAGGATGCTGTTGAGATGTTGACTGCGGGATCGATGGCGCAGCCGCGATGATGTTGATATTTTGGCTAGGATTGGCTCGCTTCTTTTTCTTTGGCGCGCGCGTGTAATGAGGGCAGCAGCGCCGCGAGCCTGTCGTAGCTGATCTCCACGCCGCGCTCCATGCCGGTCTTAAGAGCGCCATCGCGTGCGGCGCGAGAAGAGTAGAGCACTGTTTGCGTCAGGGTGGTTTTGCCTGCGCGCTCGACGAAGGTCATCGTTACGAGCGCTTCGCCGCCGGTCCAGTCCTCGTCCCACACTTCGGTGAAAACAAGCCGATCGGAAGGCACGATCTCGCGATAGACGCCGCCCATCCCCATGTCTTTTCCCTTTCCGTCGCTTTGGCGCCACACGAAGCGAAGCGCGCCGCCCACCCTCAGATCGATCTCGCAGACGGCCAATCGCCAGTCGTCCGGCCCCCATAGCCAGCGCTTGAGAAGATCGGGCGTGGTCCAGGCTTCGAAGACCAACTCGCGGGGCGAGTCGAAAATGCGCGACATGGCGACCTCGCGATCGCTGGGCGTCGTTACTTTCAATGTTCCCGCGTTGGTTGCCGGGCGGCTATCGCTTTTTGCGTCCATGTCTTTTCTCCTTATGCTTCAGCTTTTCGGTTTTTAATTCTTCAAGAACGGCATCGAGGCGCTGAAAATTGCTCTCCCACAGGCGCTGATACTTTTTCAGCCACACCTCAAGCTCGCGAAGCGGCGCGGGCCGAAGCTCATATATGCGACGCTGAGCATCCACGCGAACTTCCACCAGCCCAGCATCGCTGAGCACGCGCAGGTGTTTCGAGACTTGCGGCTGGCGGAGGCGGAGCCGCTTGACCAAGTTACCGACGGGCTGCGGCCCGCTGCGCAAGAGTTCGATGATTTCGAAGCGATTGGGCTCGGCGAGCGCTCTCAGTGTGGCTATCATCGCGGCTCTGAATATGCCTCAAGTGGAATATTCTTGTCAAGGCATATTCTCGACAGAGAATATAAGACTAAAAACCCGGCGGATAAGGTGCGAGCAGAAGGACCGTGGATGCGACAGCTCACGTTTGTCGCGAGATCAGACTGCAGCGCTGAGCCGCGGTTTTAGGAGCTTGCCGGCGATGAACGCCAGGATTCCGATTACCGCGCCCGAAACTAGGCCGGCGATCGGGCCGACCAGCGCCATCATCAGGCGAGGCGAATCCGGGCGGGGCATGTTTTGCATCATCGCGGCTTCGTTGGCGTGGTTGGCGAGATACTGATTAACGAAAAGGATGTGCGCGCCGGTGATCCAGACGCTATTGACGATGCCTACGAGAAGGCCATGAAGAAAATGGCGGCTCGCCGCGGCGCGCGCAATGATGAACGCGGAAATTACAAAAATTACCAGCCAGAACAGCGGCTCGATGTTTGACGGAATTACGAAGACGGTCGCGATGCCCATCGCCAGTCCGAACAGCGAGAGTAAGAAGATAATTTTCCAGTTCATGATGATGCCCCCTCGGGATGCCGCATCGCGTGTATCTGGACGTGGCGCAGATATTAGTGATCGCGAAGAAGGAAAGTCAACGTCTGGACTTCGATGTGGTCGCCGCGCGGTAGGCGATTTGCAGCAAATCGCGGAGCGCGTCTGCGTTCACCTTCGCGAGCCGCACGAGCACCCACTCGTATTCGCGGTAGTGATCGGTGATGTAGTAGGTTTCAGGATCGCCAGCCATCAACTCTTCGCGGCGGTCGAAGGGCATCTTGAGGACGATCGAATCGAGCTCCTCGCGAAGCCGGATGATGAGTTGACCCTTCACTTTTAAGGCCGGCGTGCCGTAGGACGTGCCTTCCTCAACGTTCGGAAGCAAAAGCGCCATTTGCCGGACGGTGTCATACGTAATTCGCGGCGATTTTTTCATTGAAATGACTCGCGTAGCTTAGCGCAGCAGTCCGGTAATCGTGGTATATTCCGGCGCACGAATTTGCTGTTTCCCTGAGGAAATTTCAGCTGCGGCTTTTGAGCCGCCAAGGAGCACTACCTAATGAACAACCGCACGTTGCAGCAGTCCGCTCTCACTCTCGTTCTCGGCTTGGCACTGGCGATCGGCGCGCTTGCACGGCCTGCGCCGGCGCCGCAAGAATCGCACCCAATGAAGCAACCGGTGATTTATACGTACATTTCACTTTTCGGAGTTCCGCGCGCCAATTGGACGCAATTTGAAGCCGCGAACAAAAACGCACTCAAGATCAACGAAGGCCTGGTGGCCGATGGCTCGCTTATCAGCTGGGGCGACGGTGCGCTGGAAGTTCACGAAGGACCAAATGCTCCGACACATGTCTCCTGGTTTTCGTCAATGAGCGTAGCCGGTCTGATGAAGGCGCTCGCCGCCATTCGTGCCGGTGCGCCACCATCGGGCGAAATCAATTACACAATGCACGCGGATGAAATCCAAATGTCCACAAACTACAACGGAAAGCCCGGAGCTCCTGGGAAATATCTGCTGGTTCACGAATGGAAACCAAAGGCGGGGCACGGCGATGAAATGACGGAACTCTTCAACAAGCATCGCAAACCCGACCTCGACGCATTGGTCGCCGACGGGACGATCAATAGCTACAGCTGGGGCACGGACTTGATCCACACCGACACGCCCGGGACAGTTTCACTTGCCGTGGAATTCCCAAACGCCGAGGCGATGGATAAGTTTTACGGGCAGATCACGACGATGCAGGAAAAGAACCCCCTCTTTGGCATTGCATTCTCATCCGCGACTGAGGGCTCCGACCATCGGGATCATCTCCTGCGCATAATCGATTCCGGCCACAAATAACAGTTTCGGTCCGGCCCAGCTCTGCAATCCGGACAGCTTGCCGAGTGGCTCGTTCCCCTCGACCGGGTTCATTGGCCCGGGCGAGGGGAACACGGCAAGTTTCGAAAGCCGACAATGCTCCAGTACGCAGTTTCGGCGGGAAGTCCTGCCAAGTCCTTTTCCGCACAAGTCCTTTTCCGCAATGGTAGTTAGCTCCTAGCCGCTCTTTTTGGAGCCGTTGTCTTTTTTTTGACATACGAACCTGCTAGAGTTGCTTTTCTGTCTAGCGAAATGCGATAATCGCGAGCTTTACGGTGTGCTAATCGTGTGTCTTGGGCGCTCCCGGCGCTCGCTTGGGCGTTGATTCCTGGGGGTTAACGACGTTCGAACCTGGTGAAGATGGAGATTCTCCGCCAACTCGCTGATTTGTGTCTTCAGGCTGTCCCTACCGTCATTATCGTTTTTCTATTCTATTTGTTCCTTAAGGCGAATTTCTTTCGGCCCCTTGAACGTGCCATGTCCGAGCGCGCCAAACGCATAGATGGCGCAAAGGCCGAGGCCGCCGCCGCTCAGGCCACAGCAAAAGACGAAATCGAGCGGTATAACGAAGCAATGAAGAAGGCCCGCGCGGAGATTTACTTGGAGCAGGAAGCGGCGCGCCAGGATGCTCTCGACGAGCGCGCGAAGCTGCTGAAGGCGCTGCGGGCCCGGAATCAGGAAGCTATCCAGGCGGCGAAACAGCGGATTGCCGCTGAAGTTGCGGCAGCGCGCAAGGAAATCGAGCTGCAGACTCCAGCTTTCGCCGATCAGATCACAAGAAAGATACTCGAACGCAGTGGTCCATCTTCGGGAGGACGCCGGTGAGCCGGTTGGCGCGCTTCAAGACCGCCGCTGTAATCTGCGCCGGAATTTTCTGTATGGCGCTACTGTCCGCCGCGCCGGCATTCGCGCAAGAAGAAGGCACTCAGCCGGAAAATACGACTGCAGGATGGATCTTCCGCTGGCTGAATTTCGCGGTGGTGTTCATCGCAATTGTGTACGTCCTGGTGAAGAAGGGCGGCCCGGCATTTCGCGCGCGCGCAGAGGCGATTCAAGCCGCAATTGCTGAAGGCACACGGGCTCGCGAAGAAGCCGAGCAGCGCCGGCAGGAAGCGGAGCGGAAGCTCGCGGGCATCGAGCAGGAGATTACGGCGATGCGGCTGCAGGCAAAGCGCGATGCGGAAATTGAAACGGAACGAATTCGTAGCCTGGCGCGGGAAGAAGCGATCAAGGTGGATCACGCGGCGGACGCGGAAATCGCGGCAGCGCAGCGCGCGGCGAGATTCGAATTGAAGGCGACTGCAGCGCGCCTGGCCGTTGAGCGCGCTGAGGCGCAATTGCGCGAGCAACTGACACCGCCCGCGGATTCGCAACTCGTCCGAAATTTCGTTGGTGATCTCGCCGGGAGCCAAAATTGAGCGATGTCGCCAAGCGTTACGCCTCGGCATTCGCCGATGTGGCCATGGTGCGCGAAAACATCGCGGCTGCCCGCGCGCAATTCGCTTCGTTTGTGGACACGTATGCTGAATCGCCGGAGCTGCGCAATTTCCTGACGAGCCCGGCGATCGAGCGCGACGCGAAACAGGCGGTGCTCGCAAAGATTGCAGCGCGATTGGAATTGAGCGACACGGTCAGGAATTTTATTTATGTCCTGGTCGATCACCGCCGCATGCACGAGCTGGACGAAATCCGGCAGGCGATTGATGCGGAACTGAACGAACGCGAAGGAATCGTCGAGGCGCAAGTTACATCGGCGCGCGAACTTTCAGAGGCGGAGCAGGAAGAATTGATCGGGGCAATCGAGCGCCTGACGCAGCAGCGCGTGCAAGCGAGATTCGGATTTGATGCGGCGCTGGTCGGCGGGGCTGTCGTGCAAATCGGTTCGACGATTTACGATGGTTCCGTGCGCGAGCAATTAGCGCGGCTCCGCCAGGAACTCGAAGCGGAATAGTAGGAATCGTAGTGCATTTGCCAATGCCTTTGGTGCGGACCAGGATTTCGTGAAAAGCTGACAGGAGCGGGAATGGCGACGATCAAAGCGGACGAAATCACCAAGCTCATACGCGAGCAGATCGCGAACTACCAGCAAGAGGTTGCGGTCGAGGAAGTCGGCTCGGTCATCTCGGTGGGCGACGGCATCGCGCGCGTTCACGGGCTCGATAAAGCGATGGCGGGCGAGATGTTGACGTTCCCGCATGATGTCACTGGCATTGCGTTGAACCTCGAAGAGAGCCAGGTCGGCGTTGTGCTGCTTGGCGAAAGTTCGGAAATCAAAGAGGGCGATACGGTCAAGCGTACGGGAGAAATCATGTCCGTGCCCGTCGGTGACGCGATGGTCGGACGCGTGGTGAATCCTCTTGGCCAGCCGCTCGACGACAACGGACCCGTTCTGACGGAGCATCGCAGCGCGATCGAACGTCTGGCGCCGGGCGTGGTGGATCGCCAACCGGTGCGCGAGCCACTGCAAACCGGCATCAAGGCCATCGACTCGATGATTCCGATTGGCCGCGGCCAGCGCGAACTGATCATCGGCGACCGGCAGACGGGAAAGACCGCCATTATTCTCGACACGATCATCAATCAGCGCGGCGGCGACATGATTTGCATTTATTGCGCGATTGGGCAGAAGCGCTCGACTGTCGCGCAGGTGGTGAAAGTGCTGACGGATGCTGGCGCGATGGATTACACCATCGTCGTGGTCGCTTCGGCATCTGAGCCCGCCTCGATGCAGTACATCGCGCCGTTTGCCGCTTGCGCCATGGGCGAGTTTTTTCGCGATTCGAAACGGCACGCGGTGACTTTTTACGACGATCTTTCGAAACACGCGCAGGCGTATCGCGAAATTTCACTGCTTTTGCGCCGGCCGCCCGGACGCGAAGCATTTCCCGGCGACGTTTTCTTCCTGCACTCCCGCCTGCTCGAACGCGCCGCGAAATTAAACGACAAGCTCGGCGCCGGCTCGCTGACATCGTTGCCTGTCATCGAAACGCAGGCGGGCGACGTCTCCGCGTACATTCCGACGAACGTCATTTCGATTACCGACGGACAGATTTATCTTGAAGCGGATTTGTTCAACAGCGGCATTCGGCCAGCGGTCAACGTCGGCTTGTCTGTAAGCCGCGTGGGCGGCAACGCGCAAATCAAGGCGATGCGACAGGTGGCTGGCAGATTACGGCTTGATCTCGCGCAGTATCGTGATTTGGCGGCATTCGCGCAGTTTGGCACCGAGCAACTCGACAAGGCCACGCAAGCGCAATTGCTGCGCGGCGCGCGCCTGACGGAACTCTTGAAACAGGATCAGTTTCAGCCGCTTTCGGTCGAGAAGCAGGTGCTGGTGCTTTTCGCAGGCACCAACGGCTATCTCGACGCGCTGGACATTTCGGATTGCCAAAGGTACGAACGCGAACTACTCGGATTCGTGGAGACGAATTACAACGCGATTCTCACGACGATACGGGAAAAGAAAGCTATTGACGACGCTTTGCGCGCGGAGATCGTGAAGGCGCTCGACGCCTTCAAGGAGCGCTTCACTGTGGGATCGGAAGCCGTCGCCGCAAAATAAATTCGATGCCAACTCTACTCGATTTTCGGCGGCGCATTCGCTCGGTGAAGAACACGCAGCAGATCACCCGGGCGATGAAATTTATCGCCGCGGCTCGTTTGCGAAAGGCGCAGGAAGGCGTGATTGCCGCGCGCCCTTACGCGCGCGAAATTCTGCGAATTCTTCGCTCGGCCGTGGCGCGTATCGAAGAGCCGATGCATCCGTTGCTTGAGCGCAGGCCCGAGCAGTCCATTCTCGTAATCGTGATGACAGGCGATCGCGGCCTCGCTGGGCCGTTCAATGCCAACGTTCTGCGCTACTCCACTAATTTTCTCAGGGAACATGCGTCGAAGAAAATTCGCATTATCGCGGTGGGGAAAAAAGGTCGCGATGTTTTGCGCAAGCGGAACTACGAATTCGCCGGCGAATATTTGAACGTATCGCTAAGCGTTGAATTCCGCCATGCGAAAGAAATTGCAGCCAAAGTCGTCGAACTCTATATGTCGCGCGAGGTGGATGCGGTTTACGCCATCTACAATGAATTCAAAAGCGTGATTGTGCAGCGCCTGTGCGCGCAGAAACTGCTTCCCATCGAACCCGAAGTGCTGAAGAAACCGGACGAGAAGAAGGGTGACGATGCGGGAAATCAGGCGAATCTTGTGGATTACATCTACGAAGAGCCGCCTGCCGAAATTTTCAAAAGCCTCGTACTACGATATATTGACACGGAAATATTCCGGATTTTGCTCGAATCTGCTGCAGCCGAGCACGGTGCGCGCATGGCGGCTATGGATTCGGCGACGCTAAACGCCGGCGAATTGATCACTGAGCTCACGCTCGAGATGAACAAAATCCGCCAGGCGGGCATTACCAGGGAATTGATTGAAATCGTGAGCGGCGCTGCGTCCTCCGCGGAGTGACGAGAGCCTCACTCATCAGCAATCGAATCGCACAGGTCGGGGAGACCACGGATGGCACAAACAGAAGGATCGATCGGAGCAACCGGACACGTAGTGCAAGTCATCGGCCCGGTGCTCGACATTCAATTCGAAGAGCACAAGCTACCGGCGATTTACAACGCCGTGCGCGTGACGAGCGAAGGATTTCAAACGACTTCGCCAATCGACATCATCGTCGAGGTCGAGCAGCATCTCGGCGAGGGCCGCGTTCGTGCCGTCGCGCTGAAGCCGACCGAAGGCGTTGTGCGCGGCATGAAGGCTATCGATCAGGGCCACGCGATTGAGGTTCCCGTCGGACGCACGACGCTCGGCCGCGTGCTGAACGTGCTCGGCGAGCCGGTGGATGGCCTCGGTCCCGTGGATGCCAAGCTACATTATCCGATTCATCGTCCCGCGCCGGCGCTCGACGAACAGTCCACGAATCTCGAAATGTTTGAGACCGGCGTGAAAGTGGTGGACCTGATCGAGCCGTACCTGAAGGGCGGAAAGATTGGATTGTTTGGCGGCGCGGGCGTGGGTAAGACCGTCATCATCATGGAGTTGATTCACAACGTCGCGATGCAGCATGGCGGCGTTTCCGTCTTCGCCGGAGTGGGCGAGCGCACGCGCGAAGGGAACGACCTTTGGCTTGAAATGACGGAATCCGGCGTCATCACGCCCGGCAATTCTGAGAAGTCGCGCGCGGCGCTGGTGTATGGCCAGATGACCGAACCGCCTGGTGCGCGATTGCGTGTCGGTCTGACTGGCCTGACGGTGGCGGAATATTTCCGCGATGAAGAAGGCCTGGACGTATTGCTCTTCATCGACAACATTTTCCGATTCGTGCAGGCGGGCTCGGAAGTTTCGGCGCTGCTCGGCCGCATGCCGTCGGCGGTCGGATACCAGCCGAACTTGAACACCGAAATTGGAGAATTGCAGGAACGCATTACGTCTACGAAGAAGGGCTCGATTACGTCTGTGCAGGCGATCTACGTACCCGCCGACGACTACACCGATCCTGCGCCGGCCGCGACGTTCACGCATCTCGACGCGACGACGAACCTCAGCCGGCAAATCGTCGAGCGCGGAATTTATCCCGCCGTCGATCCGCTGGCGAGTTACTCGCGAATTCTGACGCCGAGCATCGTCGGCCAGGAGCATTACAATGTGGCGCGCTCAGTCAAATCTGTCTTGCAGCGCTACAAGGAATTGCAAGACATCATCGCGATTCTGGGAATCGAAGAGTTGTCCGACGAAGACAAACAA
>DATBYF010000065.1:0-7868 GCA_036513895.1 Candidatus Acidiferrales bacterium
ATCGGACGAATGAATCTCAGATCGCTCGCGCTCGTCCAGTACATCGAGCGCGGAAAGGAAAGCTCGCGTATTGCTTGAGGTAAAATTTCCAAGAGAACATCTTTCGCCAAGCGCCCGACGATCACTTTCTTTATCGCCAGATACTCGCCCTTCGGCGTCACCACGATTTCAATTTTATCGAGCGCAATTCCCTGCTTGTCCGCGAAACTTTGCGCGGCGCGGGTCGGCGCGCCGACACTGTCGTACGCCACCGATTTCGGCGGGCCAAGAATTTCCTGCACGACGTCGTCTTGCCGCAAAGCAACTTCGCGCGCAATCGCAACTAATCTTCGCGGCGCACCAAATGTTTCTACGACCCCAGAATTGGCAAGGCGATTTGAAATTAAATGCGTCTCAAGTATTTGTTTAAGCTCGCTCGCAGCCTTCGCTATCATTCCCGCAGGAATTTCTTCGCATCCAATTTCAAAAAGTAGTTCTCCACGAGGCGTCATACTTCCGCTCCCGCGTGTTCAAGTGTTGCAGGAGATTGCTGTTCAAGCCATGCCGCCGCAACTCTGCACGCAATCTGGCGCACGCGCCCGATAATCGCAGTGCGCTCCGTCGTCGAGATCACGCCGCGCGCATCGAGAACATTGAAAAGATGCGAACATTTCAAACACATGTCATACGCGCCGAGAATGGGAAAGCGTTTCTTCTCTTCTCCGCGCAAACCTGCGTACGTTTTCAGCAACCGCTGCGCTTCCGCTTCCGCGAGATCGAACATTTTCCGCGTTCCCGCCGGATCGGCCCACTCGAAGTTGTAGCCCGAGAATTGCTGCTCTTCAGCAAATCGGACTTGGCGGTACGTCATCTCTTTCGACCAGCGCACATCGAAAACATTGTCCACGCCTTGCAAATACGCCGCGATGCGATCGAGCCCGTAAGTGAGTTCAACGGAAACGGGATCGAGATCTATCCCGCCGCACTGCTGAAAATATGTGAACTGCGTGATCTCGAGCCCGTCGAGGAGAACTTGCCATCCGATGCCCCAGGCGCCAAGGGTTGGCGATTCCCAGTTGTCCTCTTCAAATCGAACGTCGTGTTCCTTCAGATTGATCCCGATGGCGCGCAAGCTTGCGAGATACAAATCTTGAATGTCGGTTGGCGTAGGCTTAAGTATCACTTGAAGCTGCGTGTGCTTATACAGACGGTTCGGATTTTCACCGTAGCGTCCATCCGCAGGACGCCGGCTCGGCTGCGCGTATACAACGCGATAGGGCGCGGGTCCGAGAACCCGCAGAAATGTTTCCGGATGCATCGTGCCGGCGCCGACTTCGACATCATAGGGCTGCTGCAGAACGCAACCCTTCTCTGTCCAGTAGCGCTCCAATGTAAACAGTAAATCCTGAAACGTGAGCCCGTGTGGCTTTGGCGCCGCTTGCTCTCTCGCTTTATTCTTGACCGCTCGTGCGTTCAAATTTTCTGCTCCCAAACTTTCCGCGAAGTAAGTCTCTTCTCCGCCTGCCATTCTATCCAATCGAGCGCGATCGAAGTGATTTCGCGTACCGCAATGGGCGGCGCATTCACTTCAACCAATTGTTCAAGTTTCTGCGTCGTCATGCGTTTCATCAGTGCAATCGTTTCTTTAGGCAGCACGTGCGATCCAATCGGCCGACAACGCGAGCACGCCAGTCCATGAAGTCCGGGCGCAACGAACGCTTGCTCTTCTCCGAGCGCGCGACCGCAGATTACGCAACTATCAACCGGCGGCATCCAGCCCGCGAGCTTCAACGACCATAAACAAAAATATGCAAGAGGCACTTCAGATTTATGTGTGGCCTTGACGGCGCGTGCGCAAAGCAAAAGCAAACGGAACGGCGCGTCGAGTGCTTCTTTTTCTGGAAGTACAACTTCCGATATTTCGCTGAACAGCGCTATCGCCACGCCCGATTCGTAATCGCTGAAAAGTTCAAGAAAAGATTCAATCAGCTCAGTTTGCGTGACGGTCACGAGATCACGCCGTTCACGTTCGAAATACCAAATGCGAATGTAGCTCAGTCGTTCGAGTGTCGAACCGAATTTGCTCTTCGTTCGCTTCGCGGCTTTTGCCACGCCGCGCATGCGACCCGCGTTGCGGCTAAGAAAGCTGACGATTCGGTCGGCTTCGCCGAGTGGATAACTTTGAAGAATGATGGCCTCGGATTCGTGGAGTGGCATCGGCGTGTCGGCCCGCCGACCTACGGCTCGTTCGCGGCGCTCGCAAACTCCGCGCCCAAGTTGCATCCGCGAACGTACAGGCCAGACGAGCCGTCAACTGCAGAATGAAATTTTTATCACAGCCGCGCGAGCGGCGCAATTGAATATCCGCGCTCCACCGCTCGCACCGGAAAATTATTTGCCGCTCGTCGCGGACAACGTTTCATCGTTTCACCGCGGACGCAAAATCAGATAGAGTGTCTCCGCGAGTTTGCTGGAGGTTGTAATGACGCCCTCGGTGAAATCGTTCTCGCAATTACGCACGGCAGAACAAACGTTCTGACGATCGCAGATGAACTCTTCGATGAAATCAGAGATCGGCCAAAATATCGAGCGCGTGGATGTAGTCGGTGTCGGCCTGAACGCTACGGATACGATTATCCGACTGCCGAACTTCCCCGCCTTTGATTCCAAGGTTAGGCTTATCTCATCGGATCTCCGCGCGGGCGGCCAAGTCGCATCCGCGATGGTGGCATGCCAACGCTGGGGCTTGCGCACACGGTACGTCGGAAAAGTTGGCGACGATTGGGCCGCCGATTTCCAGCAGCAGCAACTAGACATCGAAAAAATGGAAAGCCATCTCATCCGCGAGCCGAATTGCCCGAGTCCCGCATCTTTCATTCTGGTGGACACGCGTTCTGGTGAGCGCACCGTGCTCTGGGGCCGCGACCAGCGCGTCGAATTGAGGCCAGAAGAGATAAAGCGTGAATGGATCGAGTCCGCTTCGGCGCTGCTCGTTGACGGGCATGACACTGCGGCAGCGGCGCTGGCGGCGCGTTGGGCGCGTGCCGCGAAAACTCCCGTGATAGGCGATTTCGACAATTTATATCCCGGAGTTCAAGCGTTACTTGAGAATGTGGATTATCTCATCACCTCGAGCGCATTCCCCGCGCGGTTGACCAACGAGGCTGACATCTTTAAAGCATTGCGCCAAATTCAAACCCAGTTCAAGTGTTGCTTGATGGCCGCGAATCTTGGCCGTGACGGAGTGATCGGCTGGGATGGAAAGCGTTTCCTCTATTCGCCGGCGTTTCAGGTGAACGCGATTGATACGACCGGCGCTGGGGATATTTTTCATGGCGCGTTTGTATATGGAATCGTCAGAGGGATGAGCGTCGAACGGAATCTCGAATTCAGTTGCGCGGCGGCGGGAATCGCGTGTACTGGGATTGGCGCGCGCGGCGCGATTGCTACTCTCGACGAAATCGAACATCTCATTCGCACCGGCAAGCGTCACGAATCTCGGTATCGCACGGAGGATCTGGAGAAGGCCGCGGCTGCGGGTTAAGGTGCCAGTCAAAGCGAAGGCTTCATGATTCCGCTGAAGAATCTCAATCCGCTCAATTCGTTTCCCGGCGTGACTGTTGGTCTCATCATCGTAAATTTTCTGGTGTTCTTCTTTCAGCTTTCTCTCGACCAGCACGTGGCGGAGCTTTTCATCATTCATTACGGCGTGGTGCCGCGGCAACTGCAGTTCGCACTTGCCGGGCAGCACGGTCTGACCATCGTTGATGCAATTGTGCCGCTTTTTACCTCGATGTTTTTGCATGGCGGCTGGCTGCACATTATCGGCAACATGTGGTTCCTCTGGATTTTTGGCGGCAACGTCGAAGATCGCCTCGGCCATTTTCCGTATCTCGGGTTCTATTTGATTTGTGGAATCGGCTCGGGAATCGCGCAGGCGGCATTCAGTTGGGGCTCGCGAGTACCGGCAATCGGCGCTAGCGGCGCAATCGCCGGCGTTCTCGGCGCTTATATTCTTTTCTTTCCTTCGAGCCGCATTCTCACGCTCATTCCGCTGTTCATTATTTGGTTCACGGCGCGCGTTCCAGCCGTCGTGTTCATCGGTCTCTGGTTCCTCCTGCAATTCATGAGCGGCCTCGGCTCGCTCGGGCCCGCAGGCATGCAGGCGAATGGCGGCGTGGCGTGGTGGGCGCATGTCGGCGGGTTTCTCTTAGGCATGGCGCTCGCTCTGCCCAAACGCACGCGCCGGCCGAATTATTATTACGGCCAAGCCTAAGCGGCTTCTCATTCTGTTCGTTGCTTCGTCTTTTGAATTCATTTTACTTTGCTACGAAATTTGCGAGCCAGTCGCCGCATTCGCGCGTGCCTAATGAGCCGCCGAGATCGACCGTGGTTTTCCCTTGTTTGAGCGCGGCGCGGATGGCAGCATTGATGCGCTTTGCCGGCTCGGGCAGGCCTAGATATTCGAGCATCATTGCGCCGGTTAGCGCGCAGCCCATCGGATTTGCTTCGTTTTTTCCGGCGATTGTGGGCGCGGAGCCGTGGACGGGCTCGAACATGGAGACTTGACCCGGATGAATATTTCCTGACGGCGCTAGCCCGAGACCGCCGGCGATTTGCGCGCCGACGTCGCTGGCAATATCGCCAAACATGTTGCAGGTGACGATCACTTGGAATTGCGACGGGTCGCGAATGATTTGCATCAGCAGATTGTCAATGAACTGGTGGCTCGATTGAATCTCCGGATATTCCGTGCGCATTTTCTTGAAGAGGCGCTGCCAGAGATCGTGGCCGAAGGCGAGAGCGTTCGATTTGTCGCTCATGCAGAGCTTGGCTAATTTGTTCTTGCGCGCGTATTCGAAGGCGTAACGCAGGATGCGCTCGACGCCTTTGTATGTGTTTACGTCTTCCTGCGTGGCGATTTCGTCCGCAGTACCCTTCTTAAAAATTCCGCCCATGCCGACGTAGGAACCTTCGGTGTTTTCGCGAAAGACGACGAAGTTGATATCGCGTTCGGTGCGATCGCGCAGCGGCGTGAGCCGCGGATCGAGAAGAACGCATGGCCGAACATTCACGTAGAGATCGAGTTTGAATCGCAGGCCGAGAAGAATGTCGGCGGCGTGTTGATTGGAGGGCACGCGCGGATCGCCCATCGCGCCGAGGAGAATCGCGTCGAAATCGCGGCGGAACATTTCTGGCGCGTCGGCGGGGAGCGTGGTGCCGTCGCGGAGGAAACGGTCAGCGCCCCAATCGAAGTTTGTAATTTCGAGTTTCGTTCCCTCCCGAGCGACGGCTGCCTGGATCACTTTCACGGCTTCGGGGATAACTTCTTTGCCAATGCCGTCGCCGGGGATGATGGCGATGCGTTTTGGAGTTGGGGTTGGGGTCATGGGTTGGATTTCCTGCGACTCGTTGGGAGGGCTTGGTCGGTCGAAATGGCGCTTTGGCGATTGCCTATTTTGTATCGAGTAGAAATGGGTCGTGATATTTGTTTTGTTGGGGTTACGGCGATTTCTAATAAATAGTTGTATCGAGTAGAAATTGAATGGAGGCGCGGGAATTTGAGTCTCGGTGGCGGGGCCGAAAAACGCCGGCAGGATGCCGGCGCTACGAGTGGCTCCTCGGCGTTCATCATCTTCGAGGTGAATTTTTGTAAGCGGCGCGAGTTTTCCGAATTGCTCAGTTGGTCCTCCGATCGTGAGTTCGACGCCGGCCTACATCTTTTTGGCGGACGGGCGTGATGCGGCGAAGATTTTTTGGTGCTCCATGCTGCGGTCGAATTGGAGTATTCGTTCATGCTCTATTTACGCTAGCACGGCGAGGGGCGGGATGAAAGAGCGAGGGTCTGTGGATTCGAGTGTTGGAATTTTGGTGTCGGTGGTTGGGCGGAAAACCGCCGGCAGGATGCCCTTCGAGGCTCAGGGCAGGCCGGCGCTACGAGTGTTTCTCGCGGCTGAGGTGAATTCACGCGGCGATAATCTTTCGAGTGTCGAGTCGGAGTCGCGGTGGCTGATCGGAAAAACGCCGGCAAGATGCCGGCGCTACGAGTTACCCCTGAGCTTTCGCCGTGTCCGCGATGGATTTTTTGTGCGAGGCGATAATTTTTCGACGTGTGACTCCTTGGCGCTCGTGTCGGCCGAAAGGATTTTTGTGCGGGGCGCGAACGCAAGAGTTGCTCGCAGAATTATTGCTTGGGTTTCGGCGCTCGAGAAGTGGCGTGGCCGCCGTGGCCGGCTTTGGCGTTGGGGTCGGGCTTAGGCTTTAGGCCGTAACGGGCGCGGCTGGCTGCGGGGGCGGCGCCTAGGTCGGGCGGCGGGGCCTTCATCAATTGCAGATTGCGCTCGTTGGCCCAGGCGAAATCTCGCAGGGCTTCGAATTGGGCGACGAATTCATTGCGCCACGGCTGCGATGCGAAGACCAGGGCGGTGTTGACTTGCCGCCAGGCGTCTACCGAAAAGTTGGTAGAGCCTTCCCAGCACCAGACTGAGCCGGATTTTGTACCGGGATCAGAGACGATTCCTTTGGTGTGGCAGATGAAGCGCGAGCCAGCCGGGGATGTACCGATGGTGACTTCGAGGCCGGCGGTGACTAACTGCTGCACGAGGGGATGTTCGACCTTGCCGACGGACTGGCTGTAATCGAGATAGATGTGCAGCGGGATGTGTTGTTTGTGGGCTTGGAGGAGGTCTTGAATCATGCCGGGAAGAGTGAAGGCGTATGCGGTGATCCAGGTTTCGCCGGGATTGAGCAGATGTTGGAGGAAGACTGTACGGGCGACGGGGCCGTCGTCGGGGAGGAGGTAGCAGGTTACGGTGGCGGTGATTACGAATGACATGCTTGGTTCCTCCGTTGACGGTCGGCGGGCTGGGGGAACTTTATCACGGGAGGAGTGACCCCCGCGTTGCGGCGTCGATACAACTGGGGGAAATGCAGATTCCTCAGCGCATCCGACGAGGTTGCGGTTCGGAATGACGCGGTGGGGCGGGAGTGCGGGAGGAGTAGATGCCCTGGGTGCCGTTTGAGCGTTCCAAGCGTGCTGGGCTGAAGGCACCGCTACAAGTCATGCGGCGAGATTTGAGCGGATTTGGTCATGGGAGGGACGCGGGGGAAAAACGCCGGCAGGATGCCGGCGCTACGGGTAAATTTTGAGCGTTCATCGTGTTCGAGGCCGGCGCTATAGCGCCTGATCTTAAAGACGAGTCCTTTCGGAGCGCTGCGGCGCTCCTCCACCGCGCAAATGCGGGGCTTCCACCGGAGATGGATCCGGACACCCCTGACAGATGGACACTCAGGCGCTAGGCGGGTTCAGGGGGTAGGGCTTCGTCGCCCATGTGGCGTTCGGTGATGTAGACGCCGGTTAAGACTAGGGCGCCGCCGGTTAGGAGGTGGGCGGTTAGGTGCTCGCCGAGGAAGATGGCGCCTAGGATCATGGCCAGGATGGGCTCGATGTAGGTGGTGGCGGCTAGGCGAGAGGCGTCCATGTGGCGGAGGGCCCAGTAGTAGATCAAGTAGCCGACGACGGAGCTTAGAGCTGCCATATAGATAAGGCCCGACCAGCCGGCCCAGCCTACGCTTCCCCAATCGAGATGAATCCATTCGTAGATGGCTATCGGGAAAAGGCAGACGGCGGCGACGAGAAAGTTGTAGAAGTTCATGGTGACTGTGTCGTAGCGATTTACGACTTTTTTGGCGAGGACGGCGTAGATGGAGTAGCCGGTGACGCTCGCGCCGGTGATGAGATCGCCTTTGATGGTGCCGGAGCCGAAGGATGCGAAGCCATTTTCGGAAGCGAGAATCAGGACGCCGATGAAGCAGAGGGCCATGCCGATGATTTTGCCGCGGGAGATGCTTTCGAGACCTGAGAGGCCGGCGAGGAGCATGACCACTAC
>DATBYF010000066.1:0-4792 GCA_036513895.1 Candidatus Acidiferrales bacterium
TTTGGTGGCGTTGGGGTCAGCGGGATTCATCGTCCGCGGTTTTCGTCACGACCGTTGCATTTTTAGTCGCGAGCGGCAGGTTCGCAAGTAGCGCATTTTGAATCTTCCCACATTCACGCTTGCCCGGAGAAGATCGAGTAAAGAAGCCACGCATTCATCGCGAGTATCACGGCGGTGGTTATATAGGAAAGAAAGTTCGTAAATGGCCGATTTGCGTGCGTGCCCATCAGATTGTGGCGACGCGTCAGAATCAACAGCGGAATCATCGCAAATGGCAGGCAGAAACTGAGTATAGCTTGGCTCAGAACGAGCGTTTTTAGCGGATCGAGGCCCCACGCAATTACCAGGATCGCCGGAATCATCGTGACCACGCGGCGAAGAAAGATGCTGATTCGAATATTCAGAAAGCCTTGCAGAATCACCTGGCCCGCCATCGTGCCGACGCTCGATGACGAGAGGCCGGACGCAAGCAATGCAACCGCGAACGCAATCCCTGCGAAGCGGCCGAGCAGCGGCGCAAGCGTTCCGTGGGCTGCCTCAATCGAATAAACAGACATCCCGTGCCCAAAAAATACCGCCGCAGCCATAATCAGCATTGCGGTGTTGATCAGCCAAGCGCCATTCATGGCCAGAAGAACGTCAAACAATTCCATTCGCCGGTGGTGATGCTCTTCGCGGTCCGCCGGCTCGCGCCGCGGCAACACCAGCGCGGAATGCAAATAAATGACGTGCGGCATCACCGTGGCGCCCAGCATGGAAACGGCGATGTAAATCGAAGATGTTTGTACGTGAGGAATCACAATGCCCTGCGCGATTTCACCCCAGTGCGGCTTGCTCAAGAAAACCTCGTAGGCGTACGCCAGGCCGATCACGGCAACGAAGGCCATTATCACGCGCTCGAGCCACTGAAAACCTGCCTGCTCGAACATCAGAATGAGCATCACCACCACGCCGGTCAGCAAAGCCGCGGGCAACATTCGAATCCCGAAGAGCAGATTGAATCCGAGAGCTGCGCCGAGGAATTCAGCAAGATCGGTGGCCATCGCGGCGATCTCCGCAGCAATCCACAGTCCCAGCGTCGTCGGCTTCGAAAACTCTGCTCGGCAATTTTCCGGCAGCGTTTTTCCCGTCGCGATTCCCAGCTTTGCGGCCAAATACTGCACCAAAATGGCCATCGCGTTCGACCACAACAAAACCCAGAGAAGCTGATAACCGAAGCGAGCGCCTCCCTCGATGTTCGTTGCGAAATTGCCCGGGTCCATGTACGCGACGGAGGCTACGAATGCAGGCCCAACGAACCACCAAGCTTCACGCGGACGAATGGAAACACTTCCGCCCGCAGTGACGCCAGCCGGCGCAGAGGTCGCGATGGCGTCAGAAGTCACGTCGGAAATGCGTCCTAGATTCATGAGTTAACCATGCTGAACTTCGAATATAAACTACACTTAACATATTCTCAAGTCAACGGTACTGCTGACTTTGGAGTGCCAAATGCGCACTGAGATACGCGGATTTAGCCCGCGCTTTGTTATAGTGGATGGCGCAAATTCTGGAGGAAACCATGCCGGACGAACAAAAGCAGGTACAAATCAAGGCGGACGAAAAGGAATTACTCGGCCAATACGCCAACCTGGTGATGATTCATCACAACGCCGAGGAATTCACGCTGAATTTCATTTATCTTTTTCCCAGCGTCCCGCAAGGCAAGCTCGTTTCGAGCTTGATAGTAAGCCCAGGACACGCCAAGCGCCTGATGCGCGCTCTGCAAGAAAATGTCACGCGTTACGAAGCCCAATTCGGCGCGATTCCGGAAGGCCCCACGCCCACGCCTGCGCCGACCGTTGGATTCGTTCAATAGAGCCCAACAAAATCCAACGGGATTCGGTTTAACTCCACAAGATTATTGAATACGAGTGAGTTCAACCTACGAAGAGCTACAGCGCGCCGTCCCGGCTAGGCGCTCGCTCGATGCTCGATGACCCATGCGCCATCCGGCTCAAGAAACTCCACACCCACAGCATAGCCGGAGCTAGGAATTGACTCACAATAAGCCACCCTGGCCACGCTGCGAAATGTGCCGGTCATCGTCGCGACGATCAGCCGATCGTCTGGTCGCCATCGGCGCGAAGTAACGATTCGGGCGCCTCGCGCGCTTACGTTGTCCGTGAACGTCGTCTCAATTCCCGGCAAATCAACATGCCCCGAGATCCGCACGCCGACTTCCATGGGCACGCGTCGCTCGACACGAGAAATACTGTAATTCTCTGATCGCCGCAGGCGAAGCCGCATTCCCATCACGAGTCCCCCGAGTCTTACGTAATCTGTCCCTGCCCTGCCGCGAAGCGCATGTGACGCACGCCCTTGTGCTCATGCAGCTTCATGTCGTACAAATTGTGATCTGCCACGGAAAGCAAGCGCTCAATCGTCGTTCCATCGCGAGGATAAACGGCGACGCCCACGCTCACCGAGATCACCGGCTTCTCCCCGTCGTTATTCACGCGCTCGCAGATGCGCGCGGCGGCCTGCAACGCTTCATCTTCGCCAGCCTCGGGAAGAACCAGCGCGAATTCGTCGCCGCCATAACGCGCTGCCGTATCCGAGGCGCGGCAGTAATTTCGGAGAACGTAACCGACACGCTGAATCGCACGGCTACCAACAAGGTGTCCAAGCCGGTCATTGATCTTCTTCAGGCCATCAAGATCAAGCAGCAGCACGGAGAAACGTCGCCCCGTGCGTCCGGAACGTTGGAGCTCAGCATCCAGCACTTCGATGAGCCTTCGATGATTCGCAAGACCGGTGAGCGAATCGCTTTTCGCCAGGCGGCTCACTTCGTCGAACAAGTGTGCATTCTCGAGCAGCGTCCCGCCCAGCACGATGGCGTAACTCGCCACCATCAAAAAATGCGACAAAATGTAGGGAGCATCGAGCGGCGACTGAGACTCGCTAGCCGCCAAATGGCAGGCCACGTTTAGAACTGCCGCGAAATAGAGAGAGCGGTCGAACGCCGATTCAACTCGATTCAAGCGCCAGCTATATCCAAATGCAGAAACGAGAAACAGTGCGGCAAGCATCAAGTCCCAGGGCCGCGGCAGGATGGAATCTGCGTGGATCCGCATCGGCGGCACGGTGAAGTAAATGACGCTGATGAGATAGGCAACGCCGCCCACCAGCAGCGTGGCTGCGGCAATTTCGCGCCCCGCGTCGCGCGCCGTGGGCTTCTTTCGTTCCACCCCGAGGGCTGCGATAAGAAGCACGGCCAGAAGCGTCCGCCCAGCCATCCACGCGAGCGAAACGTGCAGCGGTCCCGTCGGCGTTTGGTACGCCTCGCGGTACGCCGTCATTGCCGTCGCAGCCTCAATTAGCGCCGCCAGGACGAATCCAAACGCGAGAATTAGACTGACACGGTCATGAGTTCCGCGGAACCGCACCAACGCGTTCGCTGCGAATGTAAACGCGATTAGCCCGCCCGCCATCTGCAAATAGGTGTCGAGAAGCAGATCCGAGCGATAAGGGGAGGAGCGAAGCGTCCACACAACAAAGAAAAAGGCGCTCGCGCCGAGTACCCAAAGTATGGATAGCCGGAATCGATGCACAGCCCCCCAGAAATTAGACGACGTGCCCACTATGCCCCCGGAATTGGCCTTTTAAGCCACCCTTGCAGGAGCACGCTGGCTGCCGTTCGACTAGTACGTATAGTACTGTTGAACACCATAAAAACAGGCTATATAGGTTTTCTAAAGTGAAAAATGCAGAACCAAAGTGCTAAGAAGAAACTGCGATAGGAGTAAAAATGTTACACTCGAGTACGGAATCAGCTTGTACGGAGGCCTGACCTTGGAAGCGGCCGACACGGCTTTTGCTGTGCCTACTTCGGAAGTTCACCGGCGCCAGGAGTGCTTTGCGCCTCTTCCTTCTTGACCGCAGCTTCCGCCGCCGCAAATCCGATTTTGCTGTGAGTTCCGTCGCAGAACGGCTTGTTCACGCTGCCTCCGCAACGGCACAGCGAAAAAGCTGGCTTGCCGGTAAGGTCATACTTGTTTCCGTTGGCGTCCACCAGTTCGACGCTGCCTTCCGGCGCTTCTACTCTAAATGGGCCATTCTGTCGCGCTGTAATCTTTACTTGTGCCATCGTGTCTCCTCGAACTTCTCGAAAGAGTCTGCTTGTACTGAATCAGTACTTCGGAATCGACGAGTCTACTTCATCGGACCAGGCCAAAATCCCGCCTTTCAAATTCCAAATCTTCTTGAATCCCGCCTTGCGCAAGAACTCAGCAGCCTCGGCCGAACGCTTTCCGCTTCGGCAGTGCGCAATGATCTCACGCGCGCTATCGAGCTCGTTCACCCGCCGCGAAAGATCGCCGAGAGGAATCAAATGCCCGCCGAGATTGCAGATCTGATACTCATGCGGCTCGCGAACGTCGAGAATGTAAAGATCATCTCCGCGATCGAGTCTGCTTTTCAGTTCGCGTGGGGTAATTTCCGGAACGGTTGTTTGCGGCGCAGGCGCTTCCTCGCCGCGAATTCCGCAAAATTCGGCGTAATCAATCAGCTTCGTGATGCTCGGATGTACCCCGCACACCGGACAATCCGGATTCTTGCGAAGCTTCAGCTCGCGGAACTTCATCCCCAGGGCATCGAACAGCAATAGCCGCCCGACCAGCGGCTCGCCGGTTTTCAAAATCAGCTTCAAAGTTTCCATAGCTTGGATGGACCCGATAATTCCCGGCAGCACCCCCAGCACTCCGCCCTCGGCGCACGACGGCACCAGTCCCGGCGGAGGCGGTTCTGGATA
>DATBYF010000067.1:0-6877 GCA_036513895.1 Candidatus Acidiferrales bacterium
ATCGGCCAATCGGTAGGGCTCGGTTTGTTGAGGCGTCGCTGGCCGCGCGAACGATTCCCTTTTAGAATGTGGTTCTATCCGGTTCCCGTTATCATCGCCGTTCTAGGATGGGCGGCAATTTTTGTATCTACGGGCGGCTGGCTGATGATCGCCGCACTGACGTTTGTGGCGCTGGGTTCGCTTATTTACTTGGGCCGGGCACGAGTCCTGAAACAATGGCCGTTCGAGGAGGCCTCGGCGTGAGGCAATTTAATCTCATAAAGAACAAGCTCCCTCTGTTGGCGTTGATCGCACTCACGCTTCTTTTGCCCGCAGGGAATTCGCTCCGCGCTCAATCTCTTCCTGAAACTGTCGAATCTATTGATAAGGCACGAGTAGTCACCCGGATCCTTTTCATCACCGCGCACCCAGACGATGAGGCCTCAGGCCTTCTAAGCTATCTTTCGCACGGCCTTGATGCCGATGTAGCGTTGCTCACGCTGACTCGCGGCCAAGGTGGCCAGAACGCGATTGGCCCCGAGCAGGGCGAACGTCTGGGAATTCTCCGTACTTCGGAGCTGCTGGCGGCGAGCAATAACAACGGCGTCGAGCAATTCTTCACGCGCGCTATCGACACGGGCTATTCGAAGAGCGCCGATCAAACCATGAAAATCTGGGGCGAAGTGCCGCTCGAGGACATGGTTCGAGTGCTTCGCATGTTTCGGCCCAACGTGGTCATCAACGGATGGGGCGGCGTGCACACGGGTCATGGCCAACATCAGGCGAGCGGAATTCTCACGCCCCGAGCGATAGCTGCCGCGGCCGATGCGAGCGCATTCCCCGATCAAGTCAGGCAAGGCCTCGCGCCGTGGAAAGTTTCGCTGGTGCTCGAAGATCGCCGTACCGCGCAGGAATCCGGATTCCGCATCCCCGTCGAGCAAATTTCCGCGCTTTGGGGAAAGAGTTACAACGAGTTTGGACGCGAAAGCCTCGTCTTCCATCGCTCGCAGGGCGTAACGATGTTTCTAAGCTCGCCGTTCCTTCGCTGGCCGCTCTATTTGGTTGTTGCCGATCCGAAAGGCGCGGATCAGCATGTCGGCCCCGAGGATCTGTCGAAGACGCTTCTGTCGCTCGTGCAACCGGGAGGCGCCGATGGACAAAGCCTCGCGAATGTTGACGAATCCCTGAACGCGGCGGAAGAGGCGGCGCTGCATCTGGATTGGACTGCTGCCGCAAAATACCTTTCGGCTGCGGGAACCGCCATCGCGAGTCTTGAAGATTCCGTGCAGGCTTCGTCCCGCGACGGCAAGAGTGATTTGCTTTGGGAACTGGCGCGCGTACGGCAGCGAATTGACCGAGCGCTTGCAAATGTCGCCGCGCTGCACGTTGACGCGCGCGCCAATCGAGACGAACTCGTTGCAGGAGAGACATTCAAGGTGGACACGCGCTGGACGTTTCGCGAGAAGATCGGCATCACCGTGAATGACACAACTCTCATCGTGCCGGATGGATGGAGTGTAGGCGACTCCCCGGTGCCGGAAGGAGAAGCGAGACAGAACGCCGCTTCGTTCAACGTTGCAGTCCCGCGTCATGCTATAGAACCGGCATCCGCGCTGAATTACATCCTGCCCTATCCGCCACCGTTGCTGGTTGCACGCAGCAATGCGACGGTTGGGGGCTATTCGTTTACGAGCGAAACGCCCGTTGTCTCCATACGTGCGACATCAACGAGTGTGGATACTTTTCCGCTCACGCTCGTTCCCGCGGTCACGCTGACGATTGAGCCGAAGCAAGTGATGCAACCGGAGTCTCGCGCAGGTGAACCAATCGAGTTGCTTGCGCGCGTGCGATACCACGCAACTTCGGCCGCAAAAGTCGCGGTGTCCCTCAATGCGCCAGCGGGTTGGAGTGTGGCGCCGGTCGCACCAGTTGATTTTTCGGAGCCCGGCGACCAACTGATCCGATTTACGGTTACGCCTCCTGCAAAGCCGGCGCCCGGCGCTTACCCGCTGCGAGCTTTCGGGAAAATCGGCGACGAATCATTTAGCGTGTCACTCGAGCCGCTCCCCTCGCTTCCCACGCGATCGTGGAGCGAGCCGCCCGAAGCAACGGTCCATGTGCTCGATCTCGCCGTTCCGCCAAATCTCCGCGTCGGCTACATCGCGGCCGAAAACGACATGATTCCCGAATCTTTGCGGCAGCTCGGGATTGACCTGCATCTGCTGAATGAAGTGGATCTGGCGTTCGGCGATTTGAGCCGCTACGACGCGATCGTTGTCGGCATTCGCGCGTATGAATTGCGGCACGATTTGCCGCGCTCGAATTCGCGGCTGCTCGACTACGTGGGCAAGGGGGGAACGCTTGTGGTCCAATACCAGCGCGATTTTGCCTGGAATAAATATTTGCCTGGGCCCTATCCCGCCAAGATGCCGGATTCGACGGCGCGAACCACTGATGCAAATTCGCCTGTGAATTTTCTCGCGCCGAAAAGCCAGCTCCTGAATTTTCCGAATAAAATCACACAAGAGGATTTCAAGAATTGGGTACAGGAGCGCGGGCTCTATTATCTCGGTACTTTCGATTCGCACTATCAGCCGATTCTGGGCCTGACGGATCCGGGGGAGACCGAGGACAATGGCGCTCTTGTCGAAGCGAAATTCGGAAAAGGAACTTATATCTACACAGGTTTGTCCTTTTTCCGCGAATTGCCTGCAGGAGTGCCCGGCGCATACCGGCTATTCGTCAATCTCATTAGCCAGTCAAAGGCCAATGCGAACACGACAGCAATGAATTGAGAGCATGATTCGGTCAGTCGAAATAATTCCGATGCCCTCGCCGATCCATCACGCCGATTTTTCTTTGAGTGAATTTCACGAGCCACAGATAGTTCGGATTCCCGAAGGATGGTTCCTGATGGGAAGTGACGCCGGGCAAGATAACGAACAGCCCGTGCATCGCGTTTGGATTGACGCCTTTGAACTCGCGGTACACCAGTTGACGAACGCCGAGTACGCGCATTTTCTGAGCGCGACGGGCCACCGCAAACCCCAACACTGGGACGACGCGAATTTCAATCATCCCGAACAACCAGTGGCCGGGCCAAGTTGGTTCGACGCGGCTAGCTATTGCGAGTGGCTCTCGGCCGTTGCGCGAAATCGTTACCGCCTTCCGACCGAAGCTGAATGGGAACGTGCCGCGCGAGGCGGCGTCGAGGGAAAATCCTATCCGTGGGGCGATGAGCCGCCAGAGACTCTTCCGCATTACGAATCGCGCTGGAAGAATGGACCCGAACCGGTGGGGCGTTTCGCCCCGAACGCGTACGGACTACACGACATCGGCGACAACGTTCACGAATGGTGCGCGGACTGGTTTGCGGCCGATTACTATTCGGTTTCGCCGGAGCGAAATCCGCGAGGGCCGGCTGAGGGCAAGCGCCGCGCGTCGCGCGGTGGTTCGTGGCGGCATTATACGAAGGTGTCGCGCTGTGCTGCGCGATCGAGTATTCCTCCGGAATTCCAATACGCCGATTACGGTTTTCGTATCGCGCGCGATATCGCATAATCGCTCGACCGCACGGCTCAACAAATCATGCTATTCTCGCGAAAGTTGGGGGGAAGAGAAAGAATGAGACGACGAACCGCCGCGCGAACTTTTGGGCTGGTTATCCTGGCATTTTCAATTGCGCTCGCGCCAATGGCGCGCGCGGGCTCCGGTCCGCAAAAGAATAAAAAGCAGCCGCCTCCGCCGGCACCGGATACAACTCCCCCGCCGCAACTGCCCACGCCAGACCAATTAGACAATGAGATCGGTGAGATGCTCGGCGCGTGGCAAATCGGACAGATTGAGACCATGCACAAGTATTACGCTGACGACGCGACCTTCACGAGCGGCGCGTACGAGCCCCCTATCATCGGTTGGCAGAATTATGTGGCGGCTTATCAGAAGCAGCGAGCGCGAATCCAGTCCCTGCAGTTAATTCGAAGGAACACGAATATTTTCTTCCGTTCGGATTTTGCGTGGGCCACTTACCAGTGGGAGTTTGATGCCACTGTGGACAACCGCCCCATGGTCGCTCACGGCCAGACGACACTGGTTTTTGGGAAGACTGGCGACAAGTGGTTGATCGTTCACAATCATACGTCACAGGTTTGTGACATGGCGCCAGCAGTGCCCGCAGTTTCGCCACAGGGGACACCGCCGGCAACGAAGCCCTCTAACTGAATCCACACAGGTTGCAGGGATATTTACGCGGAGCGTTTTGATGCGGGGAAATCCTTACGTTTTCGTAGCACCCGCCAATGGGCCGAGGTCGGGGAAGATCTCAGCGCTGAGCCCAACTCGTTTCGAGCCAGAGTGCCACAACCGCGATCAGCAACACGGCCGATACGGCATAGAGAACCTTGATTGGCCCTGTCAGCGCGTTAATCCGGGCTACAATCGAGCGCTGCTCGGCCGCCATGTTGTCTTCCCCTCTTGCCAGGTAGATCTGGTCGCCCTCGCGATTCGCAAGCTGACTCCGGTAAATCAGGAGAAGGATCAGCACTACGGTTACAGCTCCCCAAGTGGCCATAACGTAAAATAGGCCAGAACGAAAGGTTTCCGGTGCCATGAGTACTCCCTCCATCGCCGTTGGGTTACGGTTGCAAAAAAGGGGGACAATTCCCAACGGCCCCGAGTTTCGCGAATTATAGCATGTGGGGAAGCGCTAGGGGTCCGTTCGAGGCGCTTCGGTTCGGAAACGGATAACAATGGTCGGTCGTCGGCTCCAGCGCGTTGACATTCCATGGGTCGCGCGTCAGAATGAAAAAGCTTCGATTTTCCGCAAGTTGTGCCCAAGTGGCGGAACTGGCAGACGCGCTAGCTTCAGGAGCTAGTGGCCGCAAGGTCGTGGAGGTTCGAGTCCTCTCTTGGGCACCATCCCTCTTCTTGAGGAACCACACTCAGTACGATTCGATGATGCTGCCCGAAGTCCTCAAGCGTAAAATGCAGGCGCTCGTGGCCGCCCTCTCTCCGGTACGACTAACCTCTTAGACTCGCCGAGGAATCGCTCAAAGGTGGGACGTTTTGATTCATGCGGAAAAAATTGTGGGGATCGTAGTGCGTCTTGACTTTGACCATGCGATCCCAACGTTCATGATAGGCTTCGCGAACCCGATCCTGCTCGTCGCCGCTCATGAAATTGACGTAAACACCGGACGTCATGGCCGGACGAAGTGAAGTGAAGACCTTCCGGACCCACGCAATATTTTCCGCGTCTTCCGCGGCGTCGGACCAATCTGCAAGCAAATTCATAATAAAAGGTGCGCTGCGGTCTCCAAATGCCGTCTCCGCGGCGCCAACACGGCTTGCCGCGCCACCGAGATACGCCAACTCGATCTGTGTGTTCGCTGAGGGGATTGAGGCGAGCGATTCGATCAACACCTGAATCGTGCGATCGTCGAGATTCATAAAGTAGCCCGATTTCGTGTAATAACGGCGGCCGGGTGGAAAGTCCATATCGGCCATCGTCTGCAATTTGAGAAATGAGATCTCGTCCTTCGTGATTGCGACGTGCCTGCCGATCGAGAAAATGTGATCGGCTAAACGATGGCCTTCCGCGGAATCGCCGTACCAGGCCAGCGACACGCTGAGAGCGGGTTTGCCATGAATTTCTGCGGGCAAATTGCCGGCGAGCGGTGCGAATCGCAAGGAAAGATTCCACTTCAACTCGTCGGGCGCGCCCGGCATGAATTTCCGCCACTCATCCACGACTCGAAAAATATCCTCTTCAATGCAGAAAGACGTGGCGAGGAGCACCGAAGTGAGCGGGTGCAGCCGAACTTCAAATTCCGTGACCACGCCGAAATTACCTCCGCCGCCCCGCAACGCCCAGAACAGATCGGCATTCTCGCGCCCGTCGGCATGAACAACGGAGCCATCAGCGGTCACCAGAGTGAAGCCCTCCACGTTGTCACACGAGAGCCCGAACATCCGCGTAAGCCAGCCCGTGCCACCGCCTAGAACAAGTCCGCCCGCGCCTGTGTGAGAAACAACGCCGGATGGAAAAACGAGACCAACCTTTTGCGTTGCAGAATCCACGGTGCCAAGCAGGCACCCCCCAGCGAATCGCGCGCGCCGCGATCGCTCGTCCACTTGGATTTGCCGCATTCGCGACAAATCAATCACCAGTCCGTCGTCGCAACTGCCAAATCCTGCAAGACTGTGTCCGCCGCATCGGACAGCCGTAAGCACACCGGCCTTTGCGGCGGAACGAACTGCCAGTTTGACATCCGCGACGCCAGCACACCGCGCAATAAGTGATGGCCTTCGTTGCGCCATCGCGTTCCAGATTTCATGCGCTTCAGCGAATTCCGGATCGCTCGCGCGAATCAAATTTCCCTGAAACCTGCCTCGAAGCTCGCCAAAGAGTTCGTCGATTGGAATCGTCATGCTGAGCGCTAGGAACTAATCACAGATGGAAAAGTTGAGACTCGAGCGACGCGATTTATTCTGAACTTGTTGCAAGAGCCTGATACGCAGCGCCCCAAAGCGGTGCATCTTCGTTCAACACCACTGAAATTGGAATGCGTGCGAGGAGGTCCGTAAGATGAGCCTTATCGCAGAATGCGCGAACGAAGCTCCCATCTTTTATTTTCTGCAAGACTTTAAGCGCGATGCCCCCAGCCACGTACACGCCTCCATAAGCGAGTACGCGCAACGCGAGGTTACCCGCTTCGGCGCCATAGGCTTCCGTCCATACGTCGAGCGTTTCGACGCACACCGGGCAAGATCGAGCAAGAGCCAGCTCCGTGATTTCGTGCGCGGATGCTTCCGCGCGCTGGTCGAAAGTGGAATGCCGGACGCTGGGATCAAGTGACTCGTGAATCGCGCGGAATCCGCGGCCCGCGAGTACATCTTC
>DATBYF010000068.1:0-65604 GCA_036513895.1 Candidatus Acidiferrales bacterium
AGTGATTCCGAGAATACGAGTCTTGGTCTTGGCAAAGCAAAAGGCTCTGGTAGAAAAAACAAAACACACCGCCGCGTCTCATCCGCAGCGACGCGCTCGTGTGTCTTGACATTGCTAGGTTCGTCAGAGACGGGATGACAATTCCTCTACTGAGATGATGTGGATTTGCTAGATGGAGCCGCGGCGAGGAAATACGTCAACCCAGTCGCCGGCACTGATGTGTTCCTGCGTCGTACCCACTACGATGAAGCAATTTGCGTCGACGAGCGCCACGACGTCGCCGGAGCCTTGCCAGCGCAGTGCTTCAACTGTTGGTCCGTCATCAGTGAATTTCATTTTCGCCGGAAGAAAATGCGCTAGACCCGGTTTCTCATTCAGATCATGCGTGACTTTCGCGCGGAAGAGGGCAAGTGGTCGCGGCGCTGCCCCGCTCAGAACATCAATCGCGGGTGTTACCAAGAGTTCGAACGTTACGATTGCTGAGACGGGATTGCCCGGAAGGCCAAAGACAAGTTTGTCTTTGCAGATGCCGAAAACCGCAGGACGTCCGGGACGGATCGCAACTCCATCGAAATAAAATTCCGCGCCCGCTTCGAGAAGGATATTCTCAACGAGATCGTACTTCCCCATCGAAACGCCACCGCTTAGAACTAGCGCATCCTCACGGAGCCCGCGTTCGATCAACTCGCGCAATTCGCGTTCTCGATCCGGCGCAGGGCCCAGAATCACAGGCTCAGCGCCGGAGAGAGCAACCTGAGCGGCTAGGGAGATGCTATTGCTGTTACGGATCGCATACGCGCCCGGCTTCTCGTCGGCGGGCACGAGTTCATCTCCGGTCGCGAGGACGGCCACGAGCGGCCTCGTGAACACCGGCAACTTCGCTGCTCCGACCTGCGCCGCCACGCTCAAATCCGCGTATCCGATGCGGGTTCCGCGTGGAATCACGATTTGATTCGCCCGCGCTTCGCTTCCAGCGCGAACAATGTGGTCGCCTGCGCGCGCGGTGCGCTCGACCGTCATCCAATCCCCTTCAGCCTTCGTGTATTCAACCATTACGACGGCATCGGCACCTGCAGGCACAGGCGCGCCGGTCATGATGTGAACGCACTCCCCCTGCGCCAGCGTGGCGGGATACGAACTGCCGGCTTTGCTTTCACCCACAGCCTTCAAGCGCATCGGGACATTTGCGACATCTGCCGAGCGCACGGCGATGCCATCGCGAATCGAGCGATCGAATGACGGATAGTCGCGATCCGCGCGAATGTCTTCGGAAGCAATGCGGCCGAGAGCACCGGCGGGGTCGCGTGTGATGTCAACGGTTTCGGTCGATCGTGGACGGAAGCGCGCCTTCGCGATCTCGATGACTTTGCCGCGAGCGGCTTGGTAGGACAGCATGCGCAGTTAGAGCCAGGATGCGAGCTTGGTGCCGGATGAAATGATTGTGGCGTCACGTTCGGGGCCAGTGGAGATCATGCCGATTTCGACCTCAAGCGAATCGGAAATAAATTTCAGATAATCACGCGCCGCCTGGGGCAATTCCCTCTCCTCGCGAACGCCGTAGGTGGGTTTGCGCCAGCCGGGTACCGTCTTGTAGACCGGAGTGACCTGCGAGAACGTCTCGACTTCTCCCGGCATGTCGTTGACGCGCTCGCCTTTGTACATGTAACCGACGCAGACTTGAATGTCGGACTGCGTATCGAACACGTCGAGTTTCGTCACCACGAAGGAGTCAATGCCATTGACCATCTTGGCGTAACGCAAGACTTCGAGATCGAGCCAGCCGCAGCGGCGCGGGCGTCCCGTGACGGCACCGAATTCCTTGCCGCGGTCGCGTACTTCGGAAGCTTCGAGATCGGGCATTTCGGTCGGGAAGGGCCCGCTGCCCACGCGAGTGGTGTAAGCCTTCGTGACGCCGACGACCCCACCTACGCGTGTCGGAGGCACCCCTAGTCCGGTCGAGCAGCCGCCAGACGTCGCGCTCGAGGATGTGACGTAGGGATATGTGCCGTGGTCAATATCGAGCATGGTGCCCTGCGCGCCTTCGAAGAGGACCGATGACCCGCGATCAATCGCGCGATTCAGCAGCGAAGCCGTATCGGCTATGTATCCGGAAATTTGCGCGCCGAGTTCGAGATAGCGCTCGAGAATTCCTTCCGTGTCGAGCGGCCGGCCGTAAGTGGCCTGGCTGATCGCGTTCTTTTCCTTGATCACACGCTCGAGCTTCTCCGCAAATTTTTCGGCATCGCGCAAATCACCTACGCGAACTCCGCGACGCGCCATCTTATCTTCGTAAGCCGGGCCGATGCCCCGCGAAGTTGTCCCGATTTTCGCTTCGCCACGCGCGGCTTCGGCCGCCTTGTCCATTTCCAGGTGATACGGAAATATCAAATGCGCGCGATCGCTTAGATAGAGGCGCCCTCGAGCATCAACGCCGAGTTTTTTTAGAGTCTCGATTTCGGCGACGAGCGCGGCGGGATCCACGACTGTGCCGGGGCCGATGACGGCTTTCTTTCCAGGACGCAAAATGCCGGAGGGGATAAGCTGCAGGACGAAACGCTGGTTGCCGACGATTACGGTGTGGCCGGCGTTATGGCCGCCTTGGCTTCGCGCTATGTACTCAAAAGAGCCGGCGAGATAATCAACGACTTTGCCTTTGCCTTCGTCGCCCCACTGCGCGCCGACGACGGCCACGGTCTTAGCTTCCAATCGTCCCTGATGCATTTTCGCCGCCGTCCCTGAGATTCACGCCGCGTTGGCCCGCCGCCCGCACATTTCCGCTCGAGCTAGAAAACGCTGGAAAAACGCAGGGGTGAAAAGCCAAAACCGAAAAATCATCCTACGCTGTGCCCGAATATAAGGCAAGCATGCCGCGCCCGAGAACTGTGTCTATTTCGCAGGTTTAGCCGTTATTTCGGAGTAGCGGAAGCAGTCACCGGTGTGGTCGTTCACCATGCCGACGGCTTGCATGAAGGCGTAGCAGATCGTCGAGCCAACGAATTTGAATCCGCTGCGCTTCAAGTCTTCGCTCATGGCGTCCGATTCTCGGGTGCGTGCTGGCAGCATGCTGCGCGAGCTTCGGGAATTCTGCTTCGGCGCGCCGCCAACGAATTGCCAGATGTAGCGATCGAAACTGCCGAATTCTTTCTGGATTTCCAAGAAGAACTTCGCATTCTGAATTGCAGCGGCAACTTTGAGACGATTGCGAATGATGCCGGGATTGGCGAGAAGTTTTCGAACTTTTTTGGCGTCGTATTTGGCAATTTTTGCGGGATCGAAGCCGTCAAACGCCACGCGATAATTCTCACGCTTCTTTAAGATGGTATCCCAACTCAATCCAGCTTGTGCGCCTTCCAGAATAAGAAACTCGAACAGAATCCGGTCGTCATGGACGGGCACGCCCCACTCTTCATCGTGGTAGCGAATGGAGAAATCGTTGGTTGCCCAGCGGCAGCGCTGCTTGGTCGAACTCGATGTCATCGGACTCAACGATGCGGAAACAAGCCGGTACAAAAAAATGCGCCCCAACAAAGAAATGCTTCGAGCCGAGTGCGTCAGCCCGGAGCCAATCGAATCAAGCCCGCCAGAATCGCGTTATCCGATGTGCCGCTGCAGAATCTTTACGATCTGCTCTTTCGGCACTGCGCCGACAATTTGATCGGCCAGTTGGCCGCCCTTGAACACCAGGAGCGTTGGTATGCCGCGAATATTGAATTTGCCGGGGGAATTCAGGTTCTCATCGACATTCATCTTGACGACTTTCAATTTTCCGGCGTTTTCGCGGGCAATTTCTTCCACCGTCGGTGAAAGCATATGACATGGGCGGCACCAATCTGCCCAAAAGTCCACCATCACCGGCTGGGTATTGCTGGCATCAATCACTTCAGCTTGAAAATTTGCGTCACTCACCGCTTGAACATTATCGGCCATTTTTCCTCTTCACCATGGGTCAGATAGCTACTACTCTGACCTCACACAGTCAATTAGATGAAATTGCAGCGCTGGGGATTCTAGCGCCTCTAGCCTCTTCGTACACAGCAACATATGCGGCTGCTGAAGCTTTCCAGGAGAAATCCTTGGCCATGCCGTTGAGTTGGAGCTTCCGCCAGGCCTTCTGATTCCGAAAAACCTTAAGCGCCTCCCGCACACAGGCCAATAGAGCCGTGCTCTTGTAGGGCTCGAACTTAAATCCGGTGCCTGCTCCCGTCGCCGGGTTGAACTGGACGATCGTATCGTCGAGACCCCCTGTCGCGCGCACTATGGGCACCGTTCCGTAGCGGAGGCTGTAGATTTGATTCAATCCGCAGGGCTCGTACCGCGACGGCATTAGAAACATATCCGCGCCGGCCTCAATCTTATGCGCAACCGTATTGTCGTAAGCGATCCTGGCAGCTGCTTTCGCCGGAAAACTTGCAGCCAATGCCTGGAAGAGTCTCTCATATTCGGGCTTGCCCGTGCCGAGTACAACGACCGAAATATTTTCCTGGAGCAGTTCGCCCGCGATTTCGGCGATCAGGTCGAAGCCCTTCTGTTCGTCAAACCGCGAGACGATCCCGATCAGCGGCCGGTCTATATTCGCCGCCGGAAGTTTGTATACCTCAAGAAGGTCTTTTTTGCACACGCGCTTGAGTTCGAGATTGTGCACCGCATAATTCTGCACAATCAGTTTATCGGTTTCCGGACTCCAAACTTTATAGTCCGCGCCGTTCAGAATTCCCGTGAGGCGATCCGCGCGCTGGCGGATCACGCCATCGAGACCGAAGCCGTACTCCGGCGTCTGAATTTCCTGCGCGTACTTGGGGCTGACAGTAGTGATTCCGTCCGAAAAAAGAATCCCGCCCTTTAGGAAATTCACTTTGCCGTAGTATTCAAGCGCTTCAAGACTAAAAAGATTGGCCGGCAGCCCTGTGCGCTCGAGCACGCTGCGCGGAAAAATCCCGGGATAACCAATGTTGTGAATCGTGAGGACCACCGGCAGTTTGCGGAGTGCGGGATCCTGCGAGTAGACCGAGCGAAGAAATACAGGAACGAGCGATGTCTGCCAATCATGGCAGTGAATCACGTCCGGCATCCACACCTGCTTCGCGAACTCGACGGCCGCGCGGCTGAATTCGGCAAAGCGTTCTGCGTTGTCGGGAAAGTCACTTCCCTTGATGCCGTAAAGCTGGTCGCGATCGAAATAGGCAGGATCGTCCACGAAGAAATAACGCACGGCGCCGACAGCCGCGCCCTCAGCAATCGCCGGGTAGCGGAGTTCGTCACCGACAGGAATCGTAAGGCTGGGAACGACGGGCGGGAGCGTCTTGTTGTTGCGATACCGCGGCAGAAGTACGCTGACGGTGTGCCCCGCTTCGACCAGGGCTTGCGGAAGAGCGGCAACGACGTCTGCGAGGCCGCCCGTCTTCGAATATGGCAAGCCTTCTGAAGCGACGAAAAGAACCTTCATTCACGCTCCCGGGGACGAAAAACGGTACTGAATCAGGCGATATTCGTCAAGCGAATCAACGGGCGCAAGTGTGGGCGCCGGGCTAATCCCCAGAGTTCGCGGCTTCGACGAACCTGCTAAACTCGGCGACGCGATGGCGCGACAAAAACTCGGACAACATTTCCTGGTTGATCGTGGATGGCAAAAAAAAATCCTCGAGACGCTGAGTGTTGCAGAGGGCGACGTCTGGATTGAAATTGGCGCGGGACACGGCGAGATGACGCAGTTGCTCGCTGAATCAGGCGCGCGCGTTTACGCGATTGAAACCGATTCGAACCTTGCTGAGAGGCTGCGAGAGAAAGCACCAGCGTGGGGCAATGTTAAGGTCATCGAAGCCGATGTTTTGACTGTCGATTTTCAAAAAAAATTGGCGCATGAGCGATTTCGCGTCTACGGAAATCTGCCTTACTACATTACGTCACCGATTCTTCGGCGTCTTTTCGATTCAACCGCGAAAATCGCGTCCATTGACATCGTGATCCAGCTCGAAGTAGCCGTGCGAATCGTCGCGCCGCCCGGCCGCCGCGATTACGGATATCTTTCCACTCTCTGTCAATTCTTCGCAAAGCCTGAAATCGTTTACAAAATTCCGCCGGGAGCATTCGCGCCGCCGCCGCGCGTCACCTCCGCGCTAGTGCAGATGACACTACCGGGCGAGTGCGCAATACTCGGCATTCGCAATGAATCGCGATTCCTGGAATTTCTGCAGAGCTGCTTCGCGCAGAAACGGAAGACGCTGCGTAATAATTTGCGCGAATTGTTTAGCGATGAGCAGATTGCCGAGGCGCTCAAATCGTGCGGCTTAACTTCCGACGCGCGCGCAGAGCAGTTGAGTTTGAAGCAGTTCGCTGCACTTTACGCGGGAATTGCAGAGGAGTAGCTTCGCGCAGAATGGCTAGTCTTCGGGCTCGAGATGCTGCATCACGGTGCGCAGGCGGTCGGGAAAATCCGTCATGATCCCATCCACGCCGGCTGCGATGACGCGGCGAATCTGATCGGCCTGATTGAGCGTCCACGTCGCGATTTGAAGATCGGCGAGATGCGCCTGATTCACCAGATCCTCTGAAATCAGATCGCCTCGGGGGCAAAGTTGACGCGCGCCAACGCCGACCGCCGTTCTCACGGTGTCCGGCCGCACTTCCTCGACGAGCAGGCCCGTCATCACCGTCGGATCGTGCTTTAGAAGGCTGTCGAGCGTCCCAGGATCGAACGAGAGCACGATGGAACGCGCGACATCCCCTGAGCTGCGCAATGCCGCTGCCAGCGCGTGATGCATGCCCCAGGCGGCCTCATACTTGAGTTCGAGGTAAAAGACGACGTCGTGCTGGCGTCCGAACGCGAGGATTTCTTCGAGCGTCGGGACGCGCTCGCCTATGAAACCGTGATCGAACCAGCGTCCCGCGTCGAGATCTTTCAATTGTGCAAGCGTCATGTCGCGGACGGCCCCGGTCCCGTTCGTCGTGCGTTGGAGATTTGAATCATGGATGGCGACGAACTGCGCGTCACGCGTCATGTGCAGATCGGTTTCGATGAACGTCGCGCCCATTTCGACGGCGGCGCGAAATGCCGCCAACGTATTTTCGGGCGCGTATCCGGACGCTCCGCGGTGCGCGATGATCCAGGGTTGCCGCATCGCGCGCTATCCTAGCAGAGTCGAGCCATGCATTCACGTTCCGCGCCTCACGAGTGCTCCGCCAGCAACGCCTCCCGAAATAGCGCGTGAAATGACTGCGCGGAATCGAAAGCTGCTAGAAGAGTCGTTCCGATACCGCCCGACGCGCACGGACACTCCCGCAAAAGATTTCGCTTTTGCGATACCCCGTTTCCTCGAACATTGGCAATTCGACGTCACACTCGCCTGCAAGGACCACGCACGAGTCCTCGTAAACTCCTTAATATCAACAGATATGGCGCGCTGCTTGCACTCTGTGGCGCTCCTGTTTTTTGGCTGCCGGATTGCCCTTCCCATATTGCGTAGAGACCTTGCAGTCGATTTATAAGCGGCCACCCAGCCGCCGTTTCCGGTGCGAAGCAAGGTCAGTCCGGTTCGGTACCGGCGCGGTTCTGCGGCCCCGACAGGAGGGCGCGTGGCACTGTTAGTCCTATTGGTCGTTGCTCTAATTGTCGGCCAGACATGGTTTGATTGGCGCGAAACTCGGCGCCAGCGGGTCATGCCCGAATGGGTCAGCGGCCTCGCGCTTGCTGCGTTCGTTGCCACTCCTCTCACCGCCAGCGCTTCATTCGCTTCGATGTGGTACCAGGATTCCCTCGGCCTCAATGGAAACGGCGTTGGTGCGTGGTTTTGGTTCGAAGCTGGATTCGCACTTTGCGCGATGGGAATCGTCATCGCGGCGACGCGGAAAAAGCGCCTTCGCACGCTCATCATACTTTCGAGCCTGCTTACCGTAGCGCTGTGGTTCAGCCTGTCGTTCTTCTCTTAATCGGCTACGTCTCCCTCAATCGCATCTGTCCAATATTCCTCGTAGGCTTGCGGCTTGAACCGCCGAGCGCAGGCAGCGATGCCGAACTTGAAACGGCTCTCCCGTGCATTCCTTGCCGCATCATGTCTCGTTTGCCATACTGAAATCATGAGGCGCGCGCTCCTGATTCTGTTCGCATTTTTCCTGCTCGCTGTCGCGCTACGCGCGGACACTCTGCATCTGAAAGATGGCAGCACGGTCACTGGCCTTATCGTCGGGTTCGATCAGAATTCGTTCAGGGTGAAAACGAGCTACGGATTCGCCGTTGTCCGCCGTGATGCGGTGCTCTCGATTGATGTGGCTGAAGGCAATTCTGGCGACGAAAAGAAGCCTCCAACTTCAGCTCCCGCCACGACGCCACATGTGGAGAAGCCAACTGCCGCGACTCCCGCGCCAGTCCCGGCTCAACCGGCAGCGACGCCTGCGACGTCGTCACCGCCGGCCCAACCGGCGAACGCTGCTGCAATTTCTCCGAAGCCTGTGGATAAGCCGGTTCATCCTGAATCAGCGGCTACGAACTCAAACGCACCAAAGTCGGCCCCAGCTGCTCCAAACCCTAACGCCCCCACCGCAGAGACAGCGACCACGAATCCGGGGCGCGGCGCCACAAAGCCCGTAGTGGTTGCGCCAAAGCCTGCTCCGCCGCCGAAGCCTGTGGACGAACCAATTCGCGAAGAGGCCTCCGGCAATTCCTATTCGAATCTCACTTACGGCTTCCGAATGTACAAGCCGCCGACGTGGGAAATTGTGGAAGGCGCGCGCAAAACGCTCCCGGGCACCATCGCGGCACTGGGCACCGAGGATGAAAACACATATCTGTTGATCGGCACGAGTCCGGCACCAGGTTCGCTCGACGCGGATCTCAAATCTTCGGACGTTAAACTCCGCGAAATGTTCGACAACTATCGCCCGCTCGGTGACGATCACCTGACAATTTCGGGCATAAGCGCAATCGAGCGCAAATTTCGCGGGAGCATTGATACGCACGAGTGGTCGGGAGTCGTCGTTCTGCTTGAGCGCGGGAAACAAACGTACACAATCCTCGGAATGACCGTTGCGAATTCAGATCTCGTTCAGATTCAGGAAAACGTAATCCGCCGCGCAATCTCCAGCCTTCAGTTCGACCCGTAAGCGTAGGATTTCAGATCTTAGAAATTTGGGAGAATTGGGAAAGACTAGTCGAATTCTTGCTTCGGAGCAGTTTGTTCGGGCCCGACGCGTCCGGCGACGACGTCCGCGCGCGAGTGATTTTCAGCGCGAACAGGAGAGCCAGCGATCCGGCGCAACATCGCAATCTGGCCAATGTGCGTCAGCGAGTCGGCAATAGGACCTTGAAATAGCCTTTCAGCACGGGCGCCGAGCGGCGCATCCGAAGCGAGATATTCATCGAATGCCGCGAGGCTCGCAAAAAATCTGGCGACGTCCTCATTCCATTCGCGCGGCTGTGTGTCGTGCCACACTTCCTTGCCCTTCGCGATGCTGAGCGCCCAATCAAATAAATCGCAGATGTGGGAAAGAATCTTGCCGGGAGTGCGCGAGCCGTCGGCGACTTGGAACGCAAAGAAATCCGCTGGCGCTCCGCGAAGGGCTTTGCCACCGCGATATGCAACCGTCGCAACCGTGTGCCGCAAAAGTTCGCGGCTCGAATCGCTGCTCGTCGCCATCGTTGCTGCTTCCTTCCGCTGCCCTCAGGAGCGCGAATTGAATTGCACAGGCGCGAGCCCGAAACTACCGGACAGCGCTAGAACTTCGTCACTTCGCTGAAATGGAATCCGCGCACTTTCATCGCCGGCACGACCATCTCGAACGATTCTTCGCCGGCTGCACGCACCGCTTCGCCCAGCATTTCCACGTTCGAGAGCATTTCAATCATGCTCTGATTGAAACGGAAATTGCGAATGCCGCCGGAAATCTTTCCATTTTCGACGAGAAAAGTGCCGTCGCGAGTCATTCCGGTAAGAATCTTTTCGTAAGGATCCACTTCGCGGATATACCAAAGGCGGGTGACGAGGATGCCGCGTTCGGTCGAGCGCACCATCTCGTCCACGCTCGCTTTGCCGCCGGTAAAAACCAAATTCATCGGCGCCTCGCCATACTCATTCGGTAGCGAGAAGCCATGGCCGGTCGGCTGCTTCTTCATTTTTTTCGCCGTCGCACGCGAGTAAACCAAATTCCGCGGCACGCCTCGATCCACGAGGAGAACTTTTTCCCGCGGCACGCCCTCGCCGTCGAACGGTGTTCCCAGTTGGAGCGGATGGTAGACGTCATCACAAATCGTGATGTTGTCGCCGAAGAGTTTCGTGCCGATTCGCTTATTAAACATCGAGCGCTGATCGAGGACAGCGGTCCCGGCGAAATCGTAAAATAGAAATCCCACAAGATCGAGCACGGCCGATGGCTCAAGAATCACGGTGTATCGTCCGGGTGGAATCTCCTTCGGCGCGCGCGACGCAGTTGCCTTGCGGCTAGCCGAAGCGCCGAGCGCGTCGGGATCGATGTCCGCGATATTCGGCGAGTTCGCTTTCGCCCAACCCGAGGAGTCTTTCTCCATGATCGTCACGGAGAATTCCGCGCGTGTCTGCTCGTAATGCGCAAAGTATCCCCGCGAATTCGCAAATGCCGTCTCTACCATGGCCGTGGAAAAAATGCCGGCCGCAGTCTGTTTGGCGGTTGCCGTAGCCTTGCAAACGCGCGCAACGGCGCGGGCCCTCTCCGCGGGCATTGCCGTCGCAGTGGCCGGGAAAAAACGCGCCACCTTTTGAGTTTTCTGCTGCTTGAGCATCGGCAGCAAATCGGGATTCTTCGGTTGGAAACGCGCCAGGTCCGCTGCGGCGCGAACCACACGCCGAAGCGATTCATCATCGGTCTTGTTGGTCGTGGCGCGTGCTGTCCGTCCGTCAACTACTGTACGCACGGAAACCGTCAGATTCTGCTCGGCGACGTTCTGGTGGATGGTGTTATTCGCGAATCGCGTAAGCGCGTCGGTGACGGCGCCGATGTCTACTTCCGTTTCGTCTGCGTCGCTGAATTTGATGATGCGCTCGGCGAGTTCGCGCAACGCCCCTGGGCCCAAGCGATGGTCGGCCGCCATTTCCCGGCGGCGCAGGAGCGCGCGCTTTGGCTTTGGCGGCGATTTTTTCTTCGCTGGCGACATTTATTTGGCGAATGCCGCGCCGATCTTCACGTTGCGGAAGCGCGATGGCGACGCGCCGTGGCCCGTCCCCATCGTCTGCATGGGCTGGCCCTTGCCGCAGTTTGGCGTGCCCCAAAGCGTCCAGTGCTCGCGCGAGCAAATCGCGTCGCAGCTTCCCCAAAATTCCGTCGTGATCCCGCTGTAGCTTGGATTCTTGAGCATGCGGCCGATTTTGCCGTTCTTGACTTCCCAGCCAATCTCAGTCGAAAACTGAAATTGATAGCGGTGATCGTCAATGGACCACGACCGATTCGTGGACATAAGAATGGCATCATCCGTATCCGCGATGAGGTCGTCATATTTCCAAGAGCCGGGAAGCAGGCTGATATTGGTCATGCGAATGATTGGCAGATTGCTCCAGCTTTCGGTGCGCATCGTCCCGCCGGAGCGCTTTTCACCGATGGCCGCAGCTGTTTCGCGATTGCTCAGATAACCGGTGAACAATCCATCGGTAATAATCGGCGTGCACTGCGCGGGGACGCCTTCGTCGTCGTAGCCGAATGTGCCGAGTCCGGGACCGTGTTCCAGCCGCGCATCCGCGACGACGTTGACGATGTCCGATCCGTAGCGCAGCGTGCGCAGTTTGTCGAGCGTCAGAAAACTCAACCCCGCAAAGTTCGCTTCCATGCCGAGCACGCGGTCAAGCTCAATCGGATGCCCGACGGATTCGTGAATCTGCAATCCAAGCTGCGCGCTTTCCAGAATAATTGTGGACGTGCCTTCGGGGCATTGCGCCGCGGAATGCAGCGCCACGGATTCTTCCGCGATGCGCTGCGCATTGCCCACGAGATTGAGCGATTCGACCAGCTCGTATCCCCGCTGCATGTGCTGCCCGCCGAAACTATTCGGATACGAGCGCTTCTGAATTTCGCTGCCCGCAAAAGTTGTCGCGACGATGCCCGCCCCAGAAAGCATCTTGAGCTGATGAATCGCCGAGCCTTCCGTGGACGCGTAATACTGTTCGATTCGCCGGAACGACATCGAACCTTCGGCCAGCGTGACGCCCTTCACTCTTCGCATTTCCTTGTCGGCAGCAAGAAGGACATCAATTTGCCGCTCGACAGGAATGCGGAACGGATCTTTGATGAAAGGGCCCTGCCAAGTGTCTACGTGAGGACCTTCCGGAGCAAGAACGGCGTCGTGCGTTTTCGCGAGCGCCGATGCTTTGGCAATCGCAACGGCCTCGGCGGCACAGGCTTGCACGCCTTCGCGAGTCAGTCGATCAGTGGCAGCAAATCCCCACGCGCCGCCCGCGATCACTCGAATTCCGATGCCGAGCGATTCGCTTTCGGAGAGATTTCCAACGTCGCCGTTCTTCGTCGAGACATCGCGATGGCGAATATCCATCACGCGCGCATCCGCAAACGTCGCGCCGCGCACTTTCGCTGTATCAATCGCCCAGTTGGCCCAATCTCGCATTCGAAAAGTGCCAGTCTCGTACTTGCAGAGGGAACGAACCCATTCATTCGTAGCGCCGGCATCTTGCCGGCGTTTTTGACTTCCGACCAAACAGCCGCGAATCGTATCTTTCAACGACCGACTGTGAACTTCTTTGCGGTCTTACGAGGACGCCTACGTTCCCTCATCCCACGAAGTCAAATAGTGCTCTTGCTCGGCCGTGAGTTTATCCAGTTGCACGCCCATGGATTCGAGCTTCAACTTCGCAATCTGCCGGTCAAGAACCTCGGGTACTGAATAAACCTGTGGCTTCAATGCCGACGCATGCTTGATCAAATGCTCGACCGAGAGCGCCTGGTTCGCAAAGCTCATATCCATCACGGACGCGGGATGGCCCTCTGCTGCCGCAAGATTGATGAGACGGCCGTCGCCGAGAAGATAAATTCTGCGGCCATCTTTCATTGCGTATTCGTCCACGAATGGGCGCGCCTGCTTCTTCGAACTCGATAGCTTGTCGAGCGCGGTGATATCGATCTCGACGTTGAAGTGACCAGAATTGGCGAGTACCGCGCCGTCCTTCATATTCTCGAAGTGTTCCGCCGCAAGAACGGACTTATCGCCGGTGACGGTAACGAAAATGTCGCCGATTTTCGCGGCTTCGTTCATCGGCATTACGCGGTAACCCTCCATGACGGCTTCAAGTGCGCGCACTGGATTGATCTCGGTGACGATCACGTCGGCGCCAAGGCCCTTCGCGCGCATGGCTAGCCCGCGTCCGCACCAACCATAGCCCGCCACGACAAATTTTAGTCCGGCAATCAGCAGATTCGTCGCGCGCAGGATGCCGTCAATTGTGGACTGCCCAGTGCCGTATCGATTGTCGAAAAGATGTTTCGTCAGCGCGTCGTTGACTGCGATGATCGGATACTTCAGCGTGCCGTCCTTGGCCATCGCACGCAGACGAATTACGCCGGTCGTCGTCTCTTCCGTTCCGCCAATGACGCCCTTGATCAGCTCCGTACGCTTAGTGAGCAGTTGCGAAACGAGATCCGCGCCATCGTCGAGAGTAATTTGCGGCTTGTGGTCGAGCGCCGCGCTGATGTGGGAGTAATACGTGGCGTTGTCCTCGCCCTTGATTGCGAATGTCGGAATGTTGTAATCCTTCGTCAATGAGGCTGCCACGTCATCCTGCGTCGAGAGCGGATTCGACGCGCACAGAACAAGATCCGCGCCGCCATCGCGCAAGGTGATTGCGAGATTCGCCGTCTCGCTGGTCACGTGCAGGCACGCGGACATGCGGATGCCCTTCAGCGGCTGTTCCTTGATGAATTGCTTTCGAATCAGTTGAAGCACGGGCATGTGCTGATTCGCCCATTCAATCTGGCGTTTTCCGCGCTCCGCGAGGGCGAGGTCCTTCACATCACCGGCAAGTTTCGCTGCTGTATCCACGTAATTTCTCTCCTGAATTAATATCGCGTTTGAATTGTAATCGCGAAGGGGGTTAGCCGCGCGAGACAGCCACTGCGCCGCGCGAAGCCGTTTCGTTGCGGATCTTGTCGGCCTTATCGGTGCGTTCCCAAGTAAAGCCTGGCTCATTCCGGCCGAAATGGCCGTAGGCAGCCGTCTGCAAGTAAATCGGCCGCCGGAGATCGAGAGCTTCAATAATGCCCTTGGGCGTGAGCGAGAAATTCGCGCGAACGATTTCGGTAATTTGAGAATCCGGAATCACGCCGGTGCCGAACGTATCCACCATCACAGACACGGGCTCGGCCACGCCGATGGCGTAAGCGAGTTGGACTTCGACTTTACGCGCCACACCCGCCGCGACGAGATTCTTCGCGACGTAGCGCGCCATGTAGCACGCTGAACGGTCCACCTTCGTTGGATCTTTGCCCGAAAGCGCGCCGCCGCCGTGACGGCTATAACCGCCGTATGTATCGACGATGATCTTGCGGCCCGTCAACCCCGCGTCGCCCATCGGTCCGCCGATCACGAAGTTGCCGGTGGGATTGATGTGATACTTTGTATCCGAATCAACCATCGCGGCCGGAAGTACCGGGTCAATCACTTCTTTCCTGATAGCCTTCGATAGCTCGTCGTGAGAAATCTTGTCGCTGTGCTGCGTGGAAATCACCACGCAATCCACGCGCGCCGGCCGCCCGTCAACGTATTCAATTGTGACTTGGGATTTTCCATCGGGCCGGAGGGAATTCAGAATGTTCTTCTTTCGAACTTCGGCAAGGCGGCGGGTCAACTGGTGCGCGAGTTGGATTGGCATAGGCATCAACTCGGGCGTCTCGTCGCACGCGAAGCCGAACATCAAGCCCTGATCGCCCGCTCCGCCGGTATCAACTCCCATGGCGATGTCGGCCGACTGCTTCTTGATCGAGCACATGATGCCGCAGGTCTCGGCATCGAAGCCGTATTTCGCGCGGTCGTAGCCCACCTGCCGGATCACCTTGCGCGCTACATCGTCGAAATCCACGTAGCATTGCGTCGTGATTTCGCCGGCAATCACCACTAAGCCCGTCGTAACCAGCGTCTCGCAGGCCACGCGGCCCTTGGGGTCTTGCTCCATCACTTTATCGAGGACGGCGTCGGAAATCTGATCAGCGATCTTGTCCGGATGTCCTTCGGTCACGGACTCAGACGTAAACAAGAAGCGTTCTTCGGGTGCGGTCAAAACAATCTCCTCTGATGCGAGCAATTGGCGATCAAGCTGGCGTCAAATCGCTTTTCACGTGGGGAAACGCGAAAAATGGAACGTAACATGCAGGCTGCACCCTGTCAACGCTTAGTCCTGAAACGAGTTAAACGCGTGTTAAACGGCCATATTTGGCGTTGATTTGCGACGCCCCGCAGCGGGGGTTCGACCGCAAAGCGCCATGGTTCAGTCTGACACTCAGCCCTCTTCTTAGTCATCGACGACAGGCGCCAAACTCCCGCCCTTGCGCCGCGCCATCAGGTAAGCCCTCATAAAATCATCAAGATCCCCGTTCAGGACTTTATCCACATCACCGCGCTCCATTTTCGTCCGATGGTCTTTGATCATCTGGTAGGGCTGAAGTACGTACGAGCGGATTTGATTGCCAAAGCTAATATCCCCCTTGCTCTCGTCGAGCTTCTTTAGCCCCGCTTGCCGCTTTTCGAGCTCGTGCTCGTAGAGCCGCGACCGCAGAATCTTCATGGCCGTCTCGCGATTCTTATGCTGGCTCCGCTCGTTTTGGCACTGCACCACGATGCCGGTGGGCAAATGCGTGAATCGTACGGCCGACTCGACCTTGTTCACATTCTGTCCGCCGTGACCGCCGGCGCGAAATGTATCAATCCTCAAGTCCTCCGGTTTGACCACCACTTCGATTCGGTCGTCAATTTCAGGAATCACGAAAACAGACGCAAACGACGTATGCCGCCGCGCAGCCTGGTCGTATGGAGAAATCCGCACGAGCCTGTGAACGCCGGTCTCGCTCGTCAGCAATCCAAACGCGTTCTCGCCCTCGAATCGTATCGTAGCTGTTTTTATCCCCGCTTCTTCACCGGGAGTTGAATCGAGAATGCTCGCCCTGATTCCCTTCGATTCCGCCCAGCGCAAGTACATGCGCATCAGCATCTCGGCCCAATCCTGGGATTCTGTGCCGCCGGCGCCAGGCTTGATGGTCATGATGGCGTTGAGGGCGTCGGTTTTGCCGGAAAGCAGCGTCTTCGTCTCGAGGTCGGCAACGTATGCGTCGGTTGTCTTCAGCTCGTTGGCAATATCCGCAACCACTGATTCGCGCTGCTCCGCGTTCGTTTCCTCATGAGCCATATGAAAATACGTGTCGAGATCGCTGACGGCGATCCTGAGCTTCTCGTCAGCCGCAAGGCGGCCTTCGACGAGCTTCCGCTCTTGCAGGACGGCTTGCGCTTTTTCGGGATCCTGCCAGAAATCGGGCTGGCCAACTTTTGATTCGAGAGCGGCTAGCTGCTTCTGGTTGTCGGGAACGTCAAAGATAACTCCGGACGAGTTCGAGGCGGCTCTTCAGCTCTGAATATTTGTGTTCGAGGTCTTCGAGGTGGTCAGGCATCTAGAATCATTCACTCCCAATTTCGTACAACTGCATCGCTGAGATTACGAGGCAAAATTTTCGGTGGCAGCACGAATTTAACGATCGCGATTTCTCTCTTTCGATTTCGCGCGCACTACCGGGGTTTCCGTTACTTCGGTTCGCGCCTGTTTCATCACCATCCATCGCGCCAGAATTAAGATCGAAGCGATCAAACTCAGCCAGGCAATCCAATCGCCCCATAGCGTATACAACGTCCGATCGCTGCGAAAATCGTAAGGCGCATCGAGCTCGCCGCGCACATCCGTCGCCATTTCGGCGACGATCCTGCCGTACGGATCAACCGACACAGTGTAGCCGTTATTCGTGTCGCGCAGCATCCACCGGCGGCTTTCGACCGCGCGCACTCGGGACATCATCAAGTGCTGCGGAGGCGCGGCCGATCGCCCGAACCACCCATCGTTCGAAATATTGATGAGCAGTTCCGCCCCGCCCCGAGCGAAGTTCGCAATTTCCGAGGGGAAAATCGCTTCGTAGCAAATAAATGTCCCGAATCGCCCGCCGGGTAATTGGCCAACGGTATAGACAGTGCCCGGCGTGAAATCGGAAATATCGGCGGTCAGTCGCCCCGCAAATGTAATCCACTGCCGCAACGGCACGTACTCGCCGAAGGGCACCAGATGAATTTTATCATAGGTGTACGTCCGCTCTCCCGCAGGGTTCAGAAGCACCGCGCTGTTCGTTGCTTCCAATTGCTTCCCAGGGCTAAATTTCCAAGCCACGACCCCGAGAAGAAAATATTGCCCCGAGTCACGCGCAATGCGCTCTGCGCGGACATCAAATTTCGAATCCTGCAAGCTGAACGGCGCCGGCACCTCCGGCCAGACAACAATCCCCGGTTCCCTGTGCGCGGCATCCACACTAATTTTCTCGAGCTCGTCCAATTCCCCGGCGTGAATATCGAGCCAGTTGTTCGGATAATGCTCGGATTGCGGAAAGTTTGTCTGAACGAGATGCGCCACATACCGCCCAGAGGGTTTCGGCACAAAATGCGGCCCCACAAGCGCGACAAGAACCAGGACAGCCGCGGTCACGGCAAGCGCGGTCCATGACCGGCGAGTTCGGGTGATGACCGCCCACGCCAGAAGCGCATTGAACGCTGCGATCACAAAGGACAAACCAAAAATCCCAGTCAGCGGCACGAGCTGCAAAAACGCGAGGTTGCCGCTCGCCGCGTAGCCGGTCAAATTCCACGGAAAGCCGATATACGGAAGGTGCGTGCGCGCGAATTCGAGCGTGACCCACAGAAAAGGCGCGATGATAAATGGCGCGACGCTGCTCTTGCGGCTCAGCCACGCAAGGCTCGTCGAAAACGATGCCAGAATAATTCCGCCTGCAATTCCGATCAGCAACACAACTCCCGCCGCGTCGAAAGGCTCTACATCGCCGTATTGCCGAATGACCACGGCGATCCACGGCAAGCATGTCGGGTAGAAAACGATTCCGTGCAGAAACCCGTAAAGCGGCGCGTCGCGCATGCCGGCCCCCACCGACGCCAAAATCAGGAGCGCAATCGCGACCCACGCCAGAAATGCCAAATTGTAGTCAGGGAAAGAGAGTGCCAGGAAAAATCCCGACGCGATCGCGAGAACGCAGCGGAGGGGCCGCGATAATTTCATTCAGCGATTAATGGTGGCTAGCATTTCGTTAACTGATTCTGAAGAAGAATAAACCGCTATCTACCGGGATTTGCTACGGGTTCCACGATTTCATCCAGCTTGTTTCGAGACAACACTAGACCATCTCGACCTAAAAATCCAGCCAGCTTTCGGCACTGAAACCACCTGAATTGAATCCCTGTGAATCCAGATAGCGGGCCTTACTACGGCATCACATTCGAACCGAAAACAGAGTACGGCCACACATTGACACTTGAATACTGTGGGCGTATGGATGAGGTTGTACGAATGCAATTCGAAAAGTGATTCGCGTTTGAATTATCGCGATCTGGCACAGCGTGGTGGCGATCGGGAGGTTCTGTGTACAAAATCATCCAGAACTCACGGCTCTATGAACAAATCGTCCAACAAATCGAGGACTCCGTTCTAAAGCGCGAACTCAAGCCCGGCGATCAGTTGCCGGCCGAGCGCGAACTTGCCGCTCAATTTGGAGTTAGCCGGACGGCGGTGCGCGAAGCGATCAAGGCGCTGCGCGAAAAGGGGCTCGTCGAAGCATATACAGGACGCGGCACGTTCATAACCAATGAACGATCGCAGGCCATCCGCCACTCGCTTGACAGAATTATCAAAATCAACCAAGTAGAGGGCTTTTTGCAGTTGGCCGAAACGCGCGCGATTCTCGAGCCGGCGATATCCGCATTGGCAGCCTCTCGCGCAGACAAACAACACCTCGCGACAATGCGCGAGGCTGTCGCAGTGATGGACGAAGCCAGGAAGGATCCGGCGGTCTTCATTGAAGCCGATCTCGACTTCCACCTCACGCTCGCGGAAGCCGCCGGAAATCAAATTATCCTATCGCTTATTGATTCCATCGTCGGCCTGCTTCGCGAGCAGCGGCTGAGAATTTTTCGCATTGCCGGCGGTGCCGACCGCGGACAGTTTCATCACAAACGAATTCTGGAAGCAATTGAGAACCGCGATCCGGTTCGCGCGAGGCAATGTATGGAAGCCCACCTTGAACAAGTGCGAGAAGATACGAGTGTATCTTTGAGCTCCTCGGCTTCTCCCCGCACCGAGCTTGAGTCGTAATCTGGGGATTTCCCGCCAGTTCGCGTTAGCTTTGAAAGAGAGGACTGGGGAACAGCCCGCAGTTTTCTGGGGCTCTTGCCGGCTAGCGTTTGATGATGGCTTTAAAGCCGGCGTGGTCGAGAGAATCTTTAGCGCGTTCGGCCGCTGGCACATCGGCGTACGGCCCTACTTGGACGTGATAGAGGTTATCGCCCGCCGCGGGAATCACTATGAACGACGGAAAACTCTTGCGTTGCGCGGCATCTGCCACTGACACTGCGTCTGTCTCCTTCGTCATCGCCGCGATCTGAAGCACAATTTGCCCCCGCGAAATTCGCGGCGCCTGGAAACGACGCAACTCAATAGCATTAGCAGAAATCGTCTTCGCCGCACGCCGCCCAGATGGCGTCATGTCCGAATTGTGCAGAGATTTCGGCGCACTCGTCGAATCCGCAGTCGGCTGCGGAGGCACAGTTGCCAGTGCAGAAGAATCCGATGCCGGCGAGGAAGGCTGCAGCTGATTGGAATCCCGCTGCTTATCGAAATCCCATTCGCTGTTCGTCGGCGCAGGAGCCGAATCGGCGGGCTTCGGCAATTCGGACTTCATTCCCGTTACGATGTCTCGACCCGCTGCCGAAGCATGAAGCGGCAACGGCGGCCCATACTGCGTTCGGCCCATCACGTAGCCGAGCGTGAAGAACACGCTGCACAGCAACACCACCCCGAGGAACAATCCAACGAGGTGACGGCTCTCGAGTACCCGGTCACCCCCTCCGCGCTTTCCGTTTCCGCCGGCCACGTTTATTTATTTCCCCCCATCGACTTCGTCCACTGCATGATCATGTCAATCGGTAACGGAAAAACAATCGTCGTGTTTTTCTCGGTGCCGATTTCCGTCAGCGTTTGCAGGTAGCGAAGTTGGATCGAAGCGGGCTGAGTCTGAAGGACCTGAGCCGCTTCTGCCAGCTTCGTCGAAGCCTGCATTTCGCCTTCCGCGTGAATAATTTTTGCCCGGCGCTCGCGCTCCGCCTCCGCTTGCTTGGCGATCGCGCGCTGCATATTCTCCGGGATGTCGACTTGTTTGACCTCAACCTTCGTTACCTTGATACCCCAAGGCTCCGTATCCTGGTCAAGGATTACTTGTAACTTGGCGTTTACCTTTTCGCGCTCCGACAAAATCTCGTCCAATTCGAACTGCCCGACCACGCTGCGCAAATTCGTCTGCGCGAGCTGCGAAGTCGCATAAAGGTAATTTTGAATTTGCGAAAGCGCGCGATTTGCGTCCACCACGCGGAAGTAGCAGACCGCGTTTACTTTCACCGACACGTTGTCGCGCGTGATCACGTCCTGCGGCGGAACATCGAGCGTTTCGATTCGCAGCGAGATTTTCGTCAGCTTGTCGATGGGCCAAGCCACGAAACGCAGCCCCGCGCCCTTCGGCTCCGGCGACATTCGCCCCAGTCGCAAAATCACTCCGCGCTCCCACTCCTTGATCACATTCACCGAATTGAAAATCCAAATCAGAAAAATAAAAACCGCAACGATCGTCAAAGTCTCAGTGAAAGGCATTGCATTCTCCTTAAACTCGCTTCACGCGCCTGGCCGCTGCGACGGCGCATCATTGGGCTCAACGCGGCGGCGCATCAACGGGCTCGACGTGCAGCGTCAATCCATCCACGCTGCGCACGCGAATGCGCGCGCCCTCAGGTATCGCGCTTGAGGCATGCGCGCGCCAAAGTTCCCCATGGACAAATACCATCCCGTTCTGCGAGCCGACTTGCTCCCGCACTTCCCCAACTTCGCCGATCAACTCCTCGTTGCCCGTGGCCGGCCTCCACGCGCGCGAGCGCAGCACTAGCCGCATCAGCAGAATCACGATGATCGCGAACGGAATCGTTACGCCAAGTGACGCTCCGAGGCTTACGCCCATCCCTGTCAGCGGCGAACGCACCAGCATCAGCGCGCCCAGCACCATGGCCGCGACCCCTCCGACGCCAAGTATTCCGTGCGTCGGAAATTTCGCCTCGAGAATAAATAGCGTGAGAGCCAGAAGGATCATCAGAAATCCCGTGAGATTCACGGGCAGAAGATGCATCGCGTATAGCGCGAGCAGCAGAGCAATTCCGCCGATGACGCCGGGGGCGAAAAGACCTGGATGCGTGAATTCGGCATACAGTCCGAGCACGCCGACGATCAAGAGAATGAAAAACACATCGGGCTGAACGATGCGCGAAAGAAATTTTTCGCGCCCCGTCATCTCGACTTCCGTCACCATCGGCGAACTGAGATCGAGCTTCGTCTTCGAGCCGTCGAATCGCGTGATCGTTCGCCCGTTAAGTGCCGCCAGCAACGCTTCCTGCGACGGCTCGACGAGATCAATCAGTTTTCCGTCGAGCGCTTCCTTCTCGCTGAAGGCTTTCGCGTCCGAGACCGCGGTCAAAGCCAAATCCACGTTTCGTCCGCGCTGGCTAACGTAACTTCTAAGATATGCCTCGGCCTCGTTCACAATCTTGTGGCGCATCGTCTCGTCAATCTGCACCGACGACCCCGCAAGAATCATGACCGGCGACGCCGCGCCCGTGTCCGTTCCCGGCGACATCGCAGCCACATCAGCCGAGAGAAGAATGAAAAAGCCCGCCGACGCCGCGCGCGAACCCGTCGGCGTCACGAACGTAACCACCGGCACAGGCGACGCCAATATCTTCGCGATGATTTGCCGCATCGCCGAGTCGAGCCCGCCCGGCGTGTCAATCGTGATGAGCACCAGCGCTGCATGCTCTTGCGCTGCGCGGTCAATTCCGTTGGAAATGTAGTCGGCGAGGATCGGCTCAATCTCGCTGTCAATTCGCAACTTCACAATCCCAGCGGGATTGGAAACCGCCGCACCAGTTTGTTGCGATGCTTGGCTCTGAGGCTTCGCAGAGAGAACCGCAGTTGAAGTGAATGCCAGACCCAGAAGAAACAGCGCGAAAAATTTAGGACTGCCGAAGACAGTTTTACAGTACATCTCGACCGGCATTATAGCAGGAGTAACGCCGCCAACAATCACAGTGGCACGGTTCGGAGGGCGACTGTACTTTTGGGGACAGAAGAAAGATTACGTCTGCCGGTCCATCACAGCCTTAAATCGCGGATGATCTCGGAGGGAATCCAGATCGGTATCGTGCTGCGCCCAGCTCTTGTACCACGCCGCATGCGACATCGCCTTGTCCAGACAATCGATCGCCTCTTCCTTCTGACCGAGAAGCGAATACACGCAAGCAATATTGTAGAGAATTCCGCAATCCTCCGGATCAATCGCCAGCGCACGCCTCGCCCAATCCAGGCTGCGCGATCGCTCGCCCAGTTGGCATAAGTCCGTGGCGCCAAGATAAAGCGCCCGCGCGTCATCCGGATGCATTTCCAAATGCTTCTCAGCCAACTTCAACGCGCGCGCATGGGCCGCTTTCGCCTCCACGATGCGGTGCATTCCTTCGTAGACCATGGCTACCATGCTGGGAGCCTGATAATCCTCGGGCTTCGCTTCCGAGGCCTTCTGAAAAAGATCTCCGGCCTTCGCCAGTTTGCCTTGTTGAAAGCAGGCCCGCGCGTAGAAGTAGTACGCTTCAAAAAGCTTCCCATCGAGACGTATCGCCGTCTCGAACTCTGTCTCCGCCTCGTCGTAGCGTTTGCTCAATGAGATCGCCAGTCCGCGCGCCACGTGCGCCTCGGCAAGGCCCGGATCCAGCACCAACGCTTTGCGGCTGGCATCCTCAGCCGCTTCAATGTTTGCTTTCGTCGCGTCCCAATACATATAGAGATACGAGTAGCAGTCCGCCACGCCCGCGTACGCCCGCGCGTATCCCGGATCAATTTCAATGGCTCGCGTGAACATCTGCCGCGCGAAATCGTAGCCGCGCCGTCGAAATTGATAGAAAAATTGCCGCCCGCGCAAATAATAATCGTAGGCTTTCACGTCCGCGGTGGGCGCCTTCGCGATCGCCTGCTTCTCCGTCTCCGTCAACTTCACTTTCAGCGCCGCGGCAATGCTCTGCGCGATTTCGTCCTGAATCGCAAATACATCCTCAATCTGGCGATCGTAGCGCTCGGCCCACACGGAATGGCGCGTCCGCGTATCCACCAATTGCGCTGTGATGCGCAATCGATTCCCCGCCCGGCGGATGCTGCCTTCGAGCACGAACGCCGCATTCAATTGCTGGCCCACTTGCGGGGCTCCGGCGCCTTTGTCGCGGAATGGCAGCACTTCGGAACGCGAGAAAACCTGCAAGCTATTGATCTTGGCGAGCTCGGTGATGATGTCTTCCGTCATTCCATCGCGGAAATATTCATCGTCCTTCGCCGCGCTGGCATTCTCGAAATAAAGCACCGCCACCGATTTCTGTGCGGGCGCTGACGGAGCCGGTGCCGAAGCCGACCGCCCCGACTCGAGATCGCGCTTCAGCATTTGCAAATCGGCGCGCAACTTCGCGGCGCTTTGGTATCGCGCGGAAATATCCTTCTCGAGCAACCGGTCAATGATTTCCGTGAGCGCGTTCGGCAGTTTCGTATTCACGGTCTTTGCCGGCGCCGGCGAACGGTTCAAAATCACGTCGAAAATCTCAGCAGAAGTATTTCCCGCGAACGCTGCCTGCCCCGTCGCCATTTCATACAGCACCGCGCCAAACGAAAAAATATCCGTCCGCGCATCAAGCTCGCGACCGCGTGCCTGCTCTGGCGACATATAAGCAATCGTCCCCAGCGTCGAGCCCGGGCTGGTCAGATGATCTTCCGATATCAATGGCGCGGTATCCTGCGTCATCATTGCCAGCGAATTCGCGGAGCTCGCGGTGATATTCTTCGCCAAACCGAAATCCAGAATTTTCGCCTGTCCTCGCTGCGTGACAAAAAGATTCGCAGGCTTGATATCGCGGTGCACGATGCCCTTATCGTGCGCAGCTCCCAGCGCATCGGCGATCTCAATCGCCAGATCGAGCATTTCTCCGATCGGCATGGATTTGCCGGCCATGTGGTGCTTCAGCGTCTGCCCATCGAGATACTCCATCGCGATGAACAGCCGTCCGCCGTCTTCGGCAATTTCATAAATTGTGCAAATATTTGGATGATTCAACGCGGAGGCCGCGCGCGCCTCGCGGCGAAATCGTTCGAGCGCCGTGGGATCTTTCGCCACTTCACCCGGCAAAAATTTCAGCGCCACCGGCCGGCCGAGATTCACATCCTCAGCCTTAAACACCACACCCATCCCGCCGCCGCCCAGCTTTTCCAGGATTCGAAAATGCGAGATTGTCTGACCGATCATTCGATAAACAATTTCATCCGAACCGCATGTTAGGCCGCTGCGAAAGGCAAGTCAATCCCAGCCAACTCAATTCCGCGGAGCAGTGATTAGCTGGCCTATCCGAATCAGCGAAGCCGGCCTCGCCGTTAGCCGTGTACGTCACCCTCAAATCAAGCAGCGCCAGCCAATATTGCAGCGACTGCAGCGCAAACCCACAAAGCATCAGCCCAACCCCGATGACTCCGAGCCGCCGCTCCGGGAGATGATCGGCGTAATATTCGATAAACGGATACACGGTAACACCCACACCCGTGACCAGCCCGGTCACCAGCCCAACCCGAATCGCAAACGACCACACATGCTCAACTCGATGCACTAGAAAGCTACAGACCAGCGCCGTGGCGACGTATCCCACCGTCCGGGTGACAGTCGCCAGAAATTGTTTCCGCGAAAGACGAGGACGCCGCGCCGCAGTATAGTCAAGCGCAGGCCGCACGCCACGAGAGTACGCAGAAACTTGGCCGACAGTGATCAGAACGCCAAATGCGATAGCGAACTCGAGCCCCAAAATCCTATACAGCCCAGCCCCAAACGCAAGCCCGCGAATCGCGCCGAACACCGCTTCCCACGGCAACGAATAGTGCCTCAAGCCACGAGCCGCTCGGTTAAGTTCGATCGAGATCGTAGCCCCAGTCGCAATTCCCGACGCGATGCCAAAGAAAAGCCCCAGGCCGACACCATATCCGATTCCGAAAAGAATCGAATACGTCACCACCCTAGTAAGCAGTCGCAGCGGCCCGTGCTGCCCACCCAACAAATCATAAGCAAGATAAAGGCTGCCCAGAACATCAAGACAGGAGCCAATCACGCTAACAATCGCAATCGTATGGTGATTCATCGATGAACTGGCAATCAGGCCGTCGTAGCGCCGGCATCTTGCCGGCGTTTTTCTCCGGCGTTACTGTGCTCAAAACGCAAGGAGACAGTTGTCATCCCAAACGAAGTGAGGGATCTGCAGTTGCTTCGTGCCTCATTCACTCAAATTATAAATCAGCCCATTCGGATCCCTGACGTAACACCTCGGAAACTCCGGCTCATCCTTTATAATTTCGCAGCCTCTCTTCTTCAAATTCGCTTTAGTTTTCTCAACATTCTTCACAGTAACTTCCAAAACAGGCCCCAGCGCAGGCCCCCGCTCAATAAACAAATTAATGTTTCTCCCATGAAGGCTGATCATATTTGGCTCCTTCCCGGTAATCTCAAATCCCAACGCCTCCACATAAAAGCTCGCAGCCTTTATCGGATCCTCAGCCTGAATTAAAATATCAGTCCCAAATGTGTTCGACATAAACGCCTCCCAATCTGCATCGCCAACAAAATTTAATACATAATCGTTCGCGTCAAATGGTGCGGCCAATTCGTGGTGTGATAGTGAGTCCACAGTCGCTCGTTCACCTGCGGGATAATCACTTGCTCATCTGGCGCACGAAGCTTATTGATTTCCTCGCGCAGGAGAGCAGTTGCGTAAATACTGTGCGCGCGGATTTCCACCTCCTGCGTCGAATTCCGCGGAATCAATTGGTACGAATTGATGGCGTGCTCGAGTGCCGGTGAGTAGCTATTAATGCCCAATATCCGCAGCGCCGTCGGAGCGATGTAATCGGGAAAGGTTGTCATCTTGGCGACATCGTTCAACTGCACCGGACCGTTTTTTGGATAAGTCGCATAGCAGAACCACAGCCCCAGTTGCGCCAGCTTGTAGAACTTGATCTCCTGCCCTTCATACTGGCTTACATCGTTGAAGCGCGGAAATTCTTTCGCCATCCGCTCAACCAGCCCGTTTCCTCCGTCATAAAGAAGCGGCGGGCACGATTTGATGAAATTGTGGAAGCGTCCGTCATATTTCTCCGCGAGCACTGAGCCAACCTGGTGCAGCACTTCCAGTTTCTCGTCCAGCATCGGCATTTCAATATTGCCGGCAAAGATTTTCTCGAGCTCGGGTCGCGTAATCTTGGCAAGAAATTTGCCGTCGAGCATCGGAACGCCATTGTTCATCGCCCGATTGAGGCACGCGAACATGGCGTCTGAATCGGACGTGTGTTGCCCTTCATAATCCACCTGGAATTTGACGTGCGTCGTGAAATCGGTAAAACCCGTGTCAATCGAATTGGCCACTAGAATCAGATCGATCACGTCGTTCGGGTCCGTGGATTTCACGCCCGAAGGCACCGGATAAACCGGCATGGCAAGCTCTTCGTAACCCATCCACCCGGCTACCTCCACGATCTTGTCAACGTGAGTGAAGACGTCTCGGGAATGTTCGATCGCCGGCCGAATACTTTCGAGAACAGGGCTGCCGATAGGCTTGGGCCACCGAAGCGGAGCAGAGCTATCACCCAAAGCAACAGAGCGAACGGCCGCAGAAATTCCACGAATCGGCGCAACAAGACTCAATGAAGAAATAACTTTCAGAAAATCACGTCGACCCGTCATCGCGTCCCCTTCCCTGAATTTAAATTTGTCTAAGAAATCCGCGCCAACTTATCACAATTCGCCGCTCGGCAATCAGCCCCTCGTGGCGCCGGCATCTTGTGGGCGTCTTTGTCCGGCGTCACTCCGCGCAAACCACCGGCAAGTCGCTCGACAGGTTACCAATCGAACAGTATTCGATTATCTTTATTAGGTACGACATAATCCGGGTACGCTTCCGATCGAATTGTTGACTATGTTCATTGTGATCATAATGTTTGTGAGTGGTTGCCTGGCAGCATTCGGTTTCTTGGCGATGCGAAACCCAATGCGCTTTGAATATCCGGCGAAGGATTTGAATGCGTCTTTCACGTTGGCTGTTAATCTTCGCGATTGGCTCGTTGTTTGCCGCGGCCTTGGCTTGTATTTTGTTCAGTGCGTTTTCGAACGCGCCATTTCGAAAGATCATCGGCCCCTCGTTCGTGCTCGGTGGGGTCATGTTGCTCCACGGGCCGCTCGTCTACTGGGCTCTCAGATACTCGCTCAGCCATGGAAACGACAAGCGGCCTTTCGTCCTGGTGGTGGGCGAGAACTTGGTCGTTCTAATCGTTGTTGGCATCCATTACGCGGTGGTGCTCGGAATTCTTCGTTCGCGCGACAGTTTCGCCGTCACAATCTTTGCGGTGGCAATCCCAATTCTCGCAATTGTTCGCATTCTTCTTTCAAGAAGGATTTGCGCAGCGATTAGTTTTCGATAAGCGGACTATCAAGCCCACGCTGCGAGCCGCAAATTCCCCTCTCTGTCTCCGCGCCAAAATTCTTACAACTCGCCCGCTCGGCAATCAGGCGTCGTAGCGCCGGCATCTTGCCGGCGTTTTTTTTCCGCCGTCACTGACCGCATAACCACCGGCAAGGATCGCGGTGCTAAGTCCGAATCCATCTTGCTTCCATCAACTCGCTCCAAACGAATCCACAGAGCCGCGCTCTTGCGCACTCGCTTCCCGTCTGATAGCGTTTTAATACAATTATATGAGGATTATAAATTCTAAAATCAGGCGGGCCGTCTCCGCCGGCAGGAGCGTGACGCGCGAAATTCGTCCAGCGCCATACCGGACATTCTCCGGCGCTTCACATCCGGCATCGCCGGGCCAGGCTACGTCCTGGGTCGTACTGGCGGTCAAAATTCGCGGCCGCGCTTCAAATCTCAACGCACCCTAACCAATTCTACTCGATACAAGTATTTATTAGAAACAGCCGTAACTCAAACAAAATAAAGAACGGAGGAGGATTCTACTCGATACAAAATGAGGGGGTGCTCTGAGGACAAAAAAGCGCAAATCTCAAGCAAGTCGCGAATTACGGCTGCGGCTGCTGCGGTTTTTGCGAATCGCCAGCGTATGACGGCGTCGTCTGCAGCACTTCCTGCACACGCGGGTCTTTAATCACGCGAGCGAATTCAGGATCCGCCTGGACATCAGCCATTTTCTTGTAGCCGTCGTCGCGCGCCATCTTTAGATAATGCGCGCAACGCTCGACGTCGCCCTGTTTCGCGAACGTCTTCGCTACCAGAAAATTGAAGAGGCCGGGATCGGTGGTTGAACGCTGCTGGATTGTCGAACCGTAGCCGGGGTGATGGCCGAAAACTTCCGGGTCAATCGCCAGGGCCTTTTCGAAACAGTCGAGAGCTTGCGGAAATTCTTTGTCGGCGAAATAGGCATAGCCCAGATTGCTGTAGAGCGTGGCCATCTCATCCGCCGGCTTCGACGCCATTGCTTGCTTATACAAATGAATCGCTTTGCCGTAATGTTTCTTTTCGTACTCGATGGTTCCGAGATTGTTGATCGCGCTCGTGTAATTCTTGTTGGCTTTCATCGCGCGCTTGTAATAGCGGCCGGCCGCGGCAGTGTCGGCGTCCTGCTGATACGCGACGCCGATCTTGTTCAGCAGCGACGCGTCATGCGGCGCCGTAACGAGAATCTGCTCGTAGGCGTGGATGGCTTCGGGGTACATCTTCCGCGCCATCATGATGTCGCCGCGCATTTCCTGCGTCGCGCGCGAAGTTCCGGGCGCGGTCCCGGTCGCATTCGACGATGTCGAACTCGCGGCTTGCGCTACGCGATCTAAAGTCTGCGGCTGCTGCGCACAAACGATTGAAGTGGAAAGGACAACGGCAGGTAGGACACTTGCGGCGAGGCGAATCATCATACTTCTCCTTCGTTCCGCGCCTGACGCCTACGGTTTCTGGTCCGGGCTGGGCTTTGGCTGATCCGCAGGCTTTTTACTGCTCCCAAAGATACCAAAAATCTTGTGCAATACGGACTTTTTCTTTTCGCCGTCGGCGTCTTGTTGACTATCGGCCTTTTCCTGGCCGTTTTCATTTTTGGCCGCGGGAGCGCCGCCTGCGGGAGGAGGAGGCGCCGCGGAATCGCCCTTGCCGAACAAATGCGCCAGCCATGAAACCGGCGGCGCGTGCGAGAGAGCGCGGCCGCCATGAATGAAGCAGAATTCAGTCGGCTCAGTGCCGGCGATGAAAACTTCATCTCGCGTAGTCGGGCATTGCGGCGTGGCAAGCTGCTCGGATTGCGGGTCAATAGCGACTTGCACCACACCGGACGGCGACTCGAACGCCTTCGTATCGCTGTACTCCGGCAGCGCCACGGCGTGCTTCATGAAGTCGCCCCAGATTGGCGCCGCCGCAATGGTGCCGGAAAGCCCGAGGTCGCGATTGTCGTCAAAGCCAACCCAAATCACGCACACGAGATTCGACGTAAATCCGGCGAACCAGCCGTCACGAGATGTTCCCGTTTTTCCCGCGGCTGGAGGCGTGAAACCCATCGCGCGAACCGATGCCCCGGTTCCGCGATTGATGACGTCTTCCATCAATGTCGTCACCAGATACGCCACGCGCGGATCGAGCGCAGGCCGCGTCTTCGGGTCCATCTTCTCTACGATCTTGCCGTCTTCATTGATTACCGACTGCAGAAACATGGGTTCGGCGCGTGTGCCGTTTGTCGCAAAAATTGTGTAACCCGCCGCGACGTCAATCGGCGTCATCTCATAGGCGCCGAGTGCGACTGCCGGCGTCGCCTGAATGTTTGCGCCCAATCCCATTTGGCGCGCCACGGTGACAACGCGATCGTAGCCAATCATTTCCGCCACTTTCACCGTCGCCACGTTCATCGAGTGGATCAGCGCTTCACGCACCGTCACGTTCCCGTAGAACTGCTGGCCAAAATTATTGGGGGTGTACGTCGTGTTGTCGAAGGTAAACGTCGTCGGCGCATCCACCACCGGCGTCAGCGGCGTGATGACGGGCTGCATGCCTTCCGCGGCGTTGTCGAACGCGGCCGCGTACACGAAGGGCTTGAATACGGAGCCCGGCTGCCGGTGTGCCGTCGCATGGTTCAACTGGCTCTCACCGTAATTCCGGCCGCCGACCAGCGCACGGATTTCGCCGGTTTGCGGGTCCATGGCAACAAGAGCGAGTTGCACTTGAGGAGGCGAAGCCTCGCCCGCTTTTTTCCACTTGGCGTAGCGCTTGGCAAGGAGCTTGTCGAGATTTTCCGCGCCGGCGGCGATCGCTGCTCCGGCCACGCGCTGCAGTTCGGGATCAAGCGTGGAATAAATCCTGTAGCTTTCGCTCGAGAGATCGGCTTCCGAAATCTGCTCGAGCAGGTGCTCCTTCACCATGTCCACAAAATATGGGCCCGCGCTGGAATTCACGCCGCCGCCTACGAAATGCAGCTTCTGTTTCTTCGCTTCGTCCACCTGTGCGGCCGTGACGTAGCCGTTGTCGAGCATTTCTCCCAGAACGCGGTCACGCACCTCGTTCGCGCGGTCGGGGTGAATTTCGGCTGCGGAGTAGCGGTTCGGCGCGCGAATGATCCCCGCAAGGAAGGCGCATTCGCTGAGAGTCAGTTCGCGAACATCTTTGCCAAAGTATGCCTGCGAGGCTTCACCGAATCCGCGGATGGCGAAGCTGCCGCGATTGCCGATGTACACTTCGTTGGCGTACAGCTCGAAAATTTGCTGCTTGCTGAATCGCTGGTCGAGTTCAATTGCGACGATGGTCTCTTTTATCTTTCGCTTCCAGTCGCGCTTGGTGGTGAAGAAAAAGCTGCGCGACAGCTGCATGTCAATCGTGCTCGCACCTTGCGCTTTTTGGCCGCGGCGCACGTCCGCCGATGCCGCGCCGAGAATGCGGATAAAGTCGAAACCTCCGTGCTCGAAGAATCGCTTGTCTTCGGCGGAAAGCACCGCGTCCACGAGATCTTTCGGTAAGTCATCGAAGCGTTCGAGCCGCCGTTTCTCGCGCGTCGTGTCAAAGAGATTCGTCAGCAGCTCCGGCTCGATCTCCGCCTGCGTAAGCGAGGCATTGTCGGCGAGCGCTGTAATCCGCGTGATGGATTTCCCGTTGAATTCCACGCGAAGTCCATTGCCGCCGTTGAAATAGGAATCGCTCGACGGCCGAATTTCGACGAAATCCTTGCCTGTATGAAACTGGCCGGGCGAGCCGTCTACCTCGCTCTCCGCATAGTCCGCGCGCAGGAGGTAGCTCGCTAGTTCGTTCTGCTTCATCTTCTCGCCGGTGAAGATCTTCTGCGGCGCGCCGTAAACGCGCGAGGTGTTCTGGAATACTTGCCCGGACAGGCGAACGTCAATCATGCGGCCGAATGAGATGTAGTAATACGTGCAGATACTTGCGCCGATGACAAAAATGCCCAAGGCGGTGCCGAGTATGGTCAGGCCGAGTTTGGACGTCCAGAATCCGCGGCCGAGCCGAATCCTCAAGTCTCCCCCTGCCTTGACAAGGTACCGTGAAACACGTTGAAAAAGCCGTTTCATCGAGCTTCTCGGTGAGGTTGCACCATAAAGAAACGTCGCTTCCGTTGGTCGAGAGTTCTCGTCAGCGCCGGGCGGTAATAGGCTAAGCCTGGCCGGACAGCAGCGGGACGACGCCCCGTCATTCCTGCTCTGGCTGCCCTTCTCGGAGCACTTCCTATATTAAATGGTGTGGTTGTCCCCGTGGGGATGAAAATTCAATGGGAGGGTGTAGAAGCCCAGATCGACGTTAATAGTGTAATCAACGTCAAGATCTACCTGCCCCATCAAGCCCTGCTCGGTTCCTGGATATTTGACGCGGATGTCTTTTTTCTCAACGGGCAGGCCAAGCTTCTGAGCTTCGGCGTAGACGTCGTTCCGGACTTCTTCCGTGGTTTTGCGGCTGCTGAGGGCAAAACGCGCCTCAGATTGCATGGAATCCTGCATTTCGTAGTTGTTCATGAATGCCGGGCCAACTTTGATGCCTACGTACACGCATAGCGCCACGAACGCCAAGAATAAGATCCCGCCGAATTTGCCTACGCCTGTTTCGGCTTTTCGAAGTTTTTTTCTCATTAAACGGCGTCGTCCTGTTTCAATCCAACCCAGAAGTTATATGCGATTTAGGCTAGCACCCCTATTCAGGGGTGTCGAGAAGCTAGGTCGCACAATGTTCGCGAGAAGTTAACTAGAGTTAAGTCGAATGATTTCAGCGGTTCGGAACCTGCCCGAAACCGGAATAGGAGAGGATCAACTCGAGACACCCCGGGCCTTCAAAACATCGATGAAACGAATCAGTAGGCTTTGGCGAAAATGGCCTTTTCCTTGGAGGCTTGGCCGCAGAAAATGCACTTGCCGGGCTCGCCCGATTGTTCGAGGGGAATGCAACGCATCGTGGCTTTTGTTTCTTCCTTGATTTTGCCTTCGCAGTCTTCGCTGCCACACCAGTGGGCGAGCGCGAATCCGCGCTCGACGGCTGTCTTGAATTCGCCGTAGTCCTTCGGTTCGACCGTGTTGGACTTGCGGAATGCCAGGGCGCGATGGAAGAGTGCCTGCTGGATTTCCGCGAGCATCGTTTTCACGGCGTCGGCCAATCCCGCTTGCGGCACGAATGACTTCCCTTCCTTGCCCGGACGGTCGCGGCGCGCGAGGACCACGCTGCCTTTTGCGACATCCTTTGGCCCTAGCTCGATTCTCAGTGGCACGCCGCGCATTTCCCAGTCGTTGAATTTGAAGCCCGGGCTCATGCCGTCGCGCTCGTCCAGCTTCACTCGAATATCAGCTGCAATGAGTTCCGCGCGAATTTTTCGGGCCGCGTCCATCACGGACGCTTTTTCCTCGTCGGTCTTGTAGATCGGGACAACTACTGCCTGAAATGGCGCGATCCGGGGCGGCAAAATCAATCCTTGATCATCGCCGTGCACCATAATGATTGCGCCGATGAAGCGCGTCGAAAGGCCCCAGGATGTGGTCCAGCAATGCTGCAGGACACCGCCTTTATCGAGATAGCGGATCTCGAAGGCTTTGGCGAAATTTTGTCCTAGATTGTGGGAGGTGCCCGCCTGCAGCGCCTTGCCATCGCCCATCATGGCTTCGATCGAATAGGTGATGTCCGCGCCGGCGAATTTTTCGGAGTCGGATTTGCGGCCAGGAATCACGGGAACAGCCGCTTCCTTGATGGCAAAGTCAGCGTAGATGTCGAGCATTTGCCGCGTCTCGAACTCCGCTTCTTCGAGCGTGGCATGCGCGGTGTGGCCTTCCTGCCAGAAAAATTCGAGGGTGCGTAAAAATAGTTTCGTGCGTAGCTCCCAGCGGATGACGCTGTTCCACTGATTGATTAGCACCGGCAAGTCGCGATAGGACTGAATCCACTTGGCGTAGGCGTGCCCGATGATCGTCTCCGAAGTTGGACGAATTACTAACGGCTCTTCGAGTTTTTCGCCGCCGCCGATCGTGACCACGGCGAGTTCGGGTGAAAATCCGGCGACGTGCGATTTTTCTTTGTCGATGAAGCTACGTGGAATCAGCAGCGGAAATGCCGCGTTCACATGGCCCGTAGCTTTGAATCGGCGATCGAGTTGCGCCGTGATGTTCTCCCACAGCGCCCAGCCGTAGGGCCGGACGATCATGCAGCCGCGCACGGGCGCGTAGTCGGCGAGTTCCGCGCGCAGAACTAGCTGGTTGTACCATTCCGAGAAATCCTCGGAGCGCAGCGGTAGCTTTAAATCCGACATTGCTCGACCACCCTTCTATTGTGTTCGCGTGGATTTATTCGTGCGGCTCATCATACTTTTGCTTTTGCCCGCGCGAATTTCTTACGTGCGGGATTAGGTTATGGGACGCTGGAATCGAAGTCAACCCAACGGCCGAATCCGGATCGCCTGCGGAGAAGAATGGTCGAATCGGCAGGAGGATGTTAGCTCCTGGGGTTGGGAGGGTCGAGAAGACGCTTGAACTCGGGTTCGTCATGCAGAGACGATAAATCGGAATCCCTGGAAATCCATTCCATGTCCGTGAAGCCACACTCGATGGCGCGTTTCAACATGGCAAGAGATTCGGCTTTCATCCCAAGCATTCCATAAGTGCACGCCGCGTTGTAAAGCGTGTTCGGATCGTTAGGGCGCATGGCAACTGCCATTTCCAAATGTTGCGACGCGTCTTTACCCTTTCCTATTTGCACGAACGTGGCGGCGAGCAGGATACGCGCCCGCACATCTTCCGGAACCGTATCGACCTGGTGTTCGAGAACGCGAGACTGCCGCTCAATAAGTTTGCGAGCGGCTTGTTTGTCGCCAAGAGCCAACATCGAATTGACGTATGGGACGAAGACATTGTAGTCGTCCCCGGCTGCTGCAACTGCGCGCTCGACCAGATCGGCCGCTTCCTGCCAGCGGTCCGAACAGAATAACGCACGGCCCAGGACGTCCCATGCATTCTGGCAGTCAGACCTGCGATCAATCGCCATCTGAGCGAGCTTGACGGCTTCGTCGTATCTCTGCTGCACATGACAGAGGCGCGCGCGGCTTGCGATCACTTCTGGATTCTCGGGATCGAGCTCGAAACTGCGATTGGCAGCGGCCACAGCCTTTTCAATCCACCGAGGATCGCGGCCGTGCATCTCAAACTGCATGCCGCTAATATTTGCGATTCCCGCGTGCGCGAGAGCGAAATTGGGATCGAGGCGGATGGCGTGCTCGAACATCTGCATCGCGAATTCGAGATTTTCGCGGCGCGTGTAGTTGCGCCCACGCAGAAAATAGTCGTAGGCCTGAAGATTTTCGGTGGGCTTCTGAGCAATGGTCTCTTGCTCCTGAGCCGAGAGCGAAATCCGGAGGGCTTGCGTAATGCTGCGCGCAATTTCGTCCTGAACTTCAAAGACGTCTTTCATCTCCCGGTCGTAGCGTTCGGCCCAAACGGTGTGGCCCGTCTGAGTCTCGACTAATTGGGCGGTGATGCGGAGCCGGTTTCCGGCGCGGCGCACGCTGCCGCCGAGCACATACGCGGCATCGAGTTGCTTGCCGATTTCTGGAGCTGTGGCCGGCTTATCGCGGTAGGCCACGACCGCGGCGCGGGGAAATACGTGCAGCGTCTTAATCTGGGTTAGTTCTGTGATGACGTCTTCGGTCATTCCGTCGCGGAAGTATTCGTCTTCCTTGGCGCCGCTAAGATTTTCAAAATAAAGCACAGCGATGGATTTCCCAGAGGGCTTTGCGGCAGTGGCCAGCCCCGATTCGACTTCTTTTTTCAGGCGCTGGAGCTCGGTGCGCAGCGCTCCGGCTGCCGCGCGGCGCTCGTTGCGATTCTTTACCAGCAGGGTCTCGATGACGCGGCCGAGTTCAGCAGGGACCTGAGAGTTGACGCGGGAGGGAGGCGGCGGCACGCGATTCAAGATGGCGTCAAAGACGACGGCGGAAGTGGCGCCTGGAAATGCTTGCCGGCCTGTCGCCATCTCGTAAAGCACGACGCCAAGCGAAAACATGTCCGAGCGCGCGTCTACCTCGTCGCCGCGCGCTTGCTCAGGAGACATATAGGCTACGGTGCCCACGGCCGAGCCGGGATTCGTCAGATGGTCATTGAAATTAGGAGCTGCGTCGACCGTCGCTGTCTGTTCGTCAGCGTCAATTGCCGCGCGTTTCGTGGGAGCGAGCTTGGCCAAGCCAAAGTCGAGTAATTTCGCCTGGTTGCGGTGCGTGATGAATATGTTGGCGGGCTTGATGTCACGGTGAACGATTCCTTTGGAATGAGCTGCGTCGAGCGCATCGGCGATTTGAATGCCGTAATCGAGAAGCGCACCGATTGCCAAGGGCTCGCGGGCAAGAACATGCTTAAGAGTCTCGCCTTCGAGACACTCCATGGCGATGAACAGCCGTTCGTTATCTTCGGCGATTTCGTGAATCGTGCAGATGTTGGGATGATTCAGCGCGGAAGCAGCGCGAGCTTCACGGCGAAAGCGCTCGAGGGCCGTAGGATCATGGGCAACGTCCTCGGGAAGGAACTTCAGGGCAACCGCGCGGCCGAGATGGATGTCCTCGGCTTTGTAGACCACGCCCATTCCCCCGCCGCCAAGCCTCTCCAGGATTCGATAGTGGGAAATTGTTCGGCCGGAAAGTGGCGAGGAATCGGACATCGGGCGAATTTTATGCCGCGCTAGAAGGCAAGTCAACAAAGGCCCGGCAGTACCAGATATGCGTGCGTACTTGGCCGCACTGTATGGACTGGAAGTCTTGCGCGGATTCTACGAGCCGATTTGCACGAGGCCGTTGGTGGGCTTGTGCTTGGCGGCGTCTGAGTCCCAGCGCGGAGGCTTCACGGAATCTTGGCGCAGGCGGTTGACTGCGCGCCCGAATCCGATCGAGCCGCTGACGAAGTGGCCAACCTTCAAGGGGCCTACCACCTTCACGGTGCGGATCCAATGCAGAGCGCCGCTGATCGCGCAGCCGCATTGGGAGCAATCGGGTGTGCCGCCGAAAACGCAGGGCTCGACGCGAGTTTTCAGATCGGCAGAATAATTTGCGGACATTTTCGAGAAGAGGCAATCATCGGGATTGCTCGGCGGGTTGACGAAGGCTCGCGCCATGCCTTCGGTGACAAGCAGCTTGGGATATTTCTCGCACAGCCGCGGTAATTGTTTCGCCATGACTACACGGTCTTCGGCGGTGAGCATCTCCGGGCTTTGCTCGCCGATCTGAGGAGTGTAAACGCTCACCCAGATGCGATTTACTTCCGGTCGCTCTTGCCAAAATTTAACGTACTCTTCCAAATAGCCCGGCCGAGCTAGCATTGGCCGCGTAATCACCCAATGAATATTGACTTCGCGGCCTTCGATATTCTTGAGAATGCGTTGGTACGTAGCCGGCTTGCGGCGAATATCGTGATCTTCGGGGAGGCCGTCCACCGATACGGCCACGCGCATTCGTGGAATTCTCATCCACTCCGTCGGGATGGGAATCACGGCGCTGGTGACAACGAGCGTGAAGACGCCCATGTCGCTCAGCGCGGGAAGAATTCGGCTGAGTTCCTTGTGACGGACCATCGGCTCGCCGCCCACCAGTGAAACGTGAATGGGTTTGTGCTTTCGCACCAGCCCAAGCACGCCTTCGACGAGCGCATCGCCGCGCAAATCGTTGAGTTGGCTCAGCGTCACTTCGTTTCCGAGATGCGTATCGCCGTAGGCATAACATCCGGGGCAACTGAGCGGGCACTCGCGGGTAATTTCAATCGAGAGCAAGGGCACGTGGCCGGTCAAGATTCGGCCCCACGCGGAAAAGACTTCGCGCGGGGTGAGGCTCGGATTCGGCGCTTGCGAGTTCATAAATTTCTTAGATGCGTCAATTTGGCGATTCGCTACAAGAATCGGAGGGTGCTGCGGGAATTTAGCGCAGCTTTTTATTTCTTATTTGGCGAACTACACCGACGCGCCGGAGGAGTGGCCGAAGGATGAAATCGCGCTCGCTTCGTCATGGTGAATATCGAAGACGGTATTCAAGCTGGTCATCTTGAGCATGTCCTGCACTCGAGTGCCAGGATTGGCCATCTTCAATTTTCCGCCGGCACGCTGCACGGAAGTGTGACTCCCGACAAGTTCTCCGACGCCGGCGCTGTCAATGTGTTCGACTCCGGTGAGGTTAAGGACGATCTTGGTTTTTCCCTCGCGCACCAATCCGCGAACGATGTCGCGGAGTATCACGTTTCCTTCGCCGAGCGTAATTCTTCCTCTGATATCCACAACAGTTACTTCACCAACCTCGCGAGTGTTGGCATGCATTTTTAGATTTGGAGGTTGTTGGAAGCTGAGTCCCATTCGATCGAGGATGGAGCACGCTGCTCTGGCGACATCGTGATAATTCGTCCTCACAATAATCAGGGAGCGGCCTTCTCTTAAAACACTTCGGAACAGTTCAGCATCCTTGTTGTCGGGCATCGGTTGTGGAATGGTGTGGTCTGTCGACGCCGACTTTGCCGCGACCGAGCCGATTCCCGCGCCCGCCAAACCCAGAAGGGCGGTGGCGCCGATTCCCAGCGCTAGTGCAGGCCCGAAACCTGGAATGAGGAATAAAGTCGTCACCACGAGAGCGCCGGTAACTCCTGCAGCACCGCCCGCGACACCACCAGCGAGGGCGCCGAATTCAATTGCCAAGCTCGCGGCTTCCGTTTCGGAACTCGTCAGGAAGACGATGGATTCCTTTGGCACCTCGCTGCGCAAAAGTTCCCTTAAGGCTTTTTCAGCTCGATCGCGCGAATTGAAAACACCGATTGTAGTTTCCATTTAGACCTCTCCTGGCGTTCCGTTCGGCTCGTTCGCTGTTTGCTTCCATTCAATGTGCGCGCGGCCCCATGTGCGAACGGCTTGGATGATCGGGCGCACGGATTCGCCATGATCGGAGATGCTGTACTCAACGCGCGGGGGAACTTCGGCGTAGACCGTGCGGCTGATGAGTCCCTCGCGCTCCAGACTGCGTAGCGTGGTGGCTAAGACTTTGTGGGAAATGTCGGGCATTAAGCGGCGCAGTTCGTTGAAGCGACGCGTGCCGGAATCGAGCCAGTAGAGACAAATCAAGCTCCATTTGCCGCCGATGGCAGTCAGCGCCGCCGTGAGTGGGCACTTTGTTGGCAAGGCGGATTGTGGAACGTCAGGGCTTTTTGGACGTGCTTTTATTTCTGGCACGCTTTCCATGAGGTAACCCAATTACCACAAAGTGCGTTCTTGCGCTATCAATCTAAGGGCGCAAGGATGCTGGCGGAGGGCTTACATGATTTATCTTCTGTTATGCAGTCTGTTTGCCGCCGTTCAACCACTTCTTGTGCATGCGCATTCGGGCGGGTTGAAAACGAATTCTCAACAAACCCTCGCGGTGAGAGATGGTCAGCACGATTTTGATTTCGAGATTGGCACCTGGAAAACTCGGCTGTCGCGACTCTCGCATCCGCTAACCGGATCCACAGCCTGGATCGAATATGAGGGTACGACTGTCGTTCGAAAGGTTTGGAATGGCCGCGCGAATCTGGCCGAACTCGAGGCCGATGGCCCGGCGGGACATATCGAGGTTCTGAGCCTGCGTCTATACAATCCCCAGGCCGGGCAGTGGAGCCTTAATGCTGCCAGCAGTCGAACCGGCACTCTGGGGCAACCTACGATTGGCGAGTTTAAAAATGGGCGCGGTGAGTTTTACGATCAGGAATCTTTCAATGACAGAACCATTCTGGTTCGAAATGTGTGGTCGGATATCACGCCGGATTCGGGCCGTTTCGAGCAGGCGTTCTCCGATGATGGGGGAAAGACTTGGGAAGTGAATTGGATCGCGGTGGACACACGAATGAAAGATGAATCTGAGAAAGTGCATTGATTTTCGTCGGATACCAAGCGGTATTGGGCCGCGGAAATTCGATACAAATCACCGAATCATCACGCGGGCGTCTTGCCGAAGCTTTTATCGGGCATTACTGGCGCAAAACCGCCGGCAAGATGCCGGCGCGACGAACGCAATTCGGAGGCAGCAAATGGTTATCGAGATGCGTACCTACAAAATCAAGCCGGGCATGCGCTCTCATTTCGTTGAAATATTTCGCTCCGAATCTATTCCGGCGCACGAAGAAATCGGAATGAAGATATTGGGCCCGTTTCTTTCCGTTGAGGATCCCGATACTTTCTTTTTTATGCGCGGATTTCCGAACCTTTCATCGCGCGAGCCGATGAAGGCAAAATTTTATGAAGGCGATCTGTGGAAGGGTGAACTCGAGAATGTTCTGATGCCGATGCTGGAGAAATATGAAGTGGTGCTCGTGGACGATCCTGACGGATTAGTTCGCTGGTAGTGGCTTCGACTTACTTACGCGACGTCGACGTAACTTTCCTGCTTTATTTGGCGGCGCGCGCTGAAGGATGCGAATTCACATCAGGTGTGTGGACGTGCTCGGGGCGAGGACCTATTCCAATGAAGCGGGCTGGAATTCGCCGCAGCATCGGAAATTGCTGCAGGAGCTTCATGGGCCATGGAAGCCGCTGAACGCGCCCTTTGACGTTCAAAGCAGGTCCAATGAACCGCTTGTGCGCGAAGATTTGAAATCCTTGAATCATTCGCATTGGAAATTCGCGGCGCTTTTGGACCTTGCGAAGTTCTTCCTCGCTCGCCGCACCATTTAATAGCGGGTGCCATAATATGTTCGCGGCGGCCACGGCGTCTTGAATGGCGAGATTGATGCCCACGCCTCCAATCGGCGACATGGCGTGCGCGGAGTCGCCGATGCACAGAAGTCCCGGGCGCGACCAATTGCGAAGGCGATCAACGGCAACCGACAGCAGCTTGATATCGTCCCAATTCTTCAGCTCAGCGGTGCGCCCGCGGAGAAATGGCGCCACAGTTTCGATGTCTCCGCGAAAGGCGGGTAATCCTCGCTGCTTGATCGCGTCGAATTCGCCCTTCGCAATTACGTACGCACATTGCCAGTAATCTCCGCAATCGAGCGTCACTAGCAATTTTCCTGCTCGGAAGCGTCCGAGGGTTTGCGGGGGATCGCTGCGTAGACGCGAGATGCGCATCCAGAGCACATCAATCGGAGCTCCCAGATCAATCACCTCGAGCGCCGCCTTTTCGCGGACGATTGAATGCCGGCCATCCGCTCCCACCGTCAAGTCCGCGCGAACTTCCAGCGTGCCGACAGGAGTTTTCCCAGTTACGCCAGCGACGCGGCCGTTTTCCACGATCAGGTCGGTAACCTCCGCCTCCATTCGCAAATGGAATTGGGGATAAGGCTTGGCTTTCTCGACGACGAAGTTCAGAAAATCCCACTGAGGCATTAGCCCAACAAACTTGCAGTGTGTCGGCAGGTGAGAAAAGTCAGCTACCGTGACCTCAAAGTCTTCCACTTGGGCTGCGATTTCGCGAAGCTCCTGGTGAGGGCGCTGCAAGAAGTCATCAAGCAATCCGAGTTCGTACATTAATTCCAAGGTTGATGGGTGAATCGTGTCGCCTCGAAAGTCGCGAAGAAAATCCTTGTGCTTTTCGAGCACCAACACTTCGACGCCCGCGCGCGCGAGTAGAAAGCCGAGCACCATGCCTGCCGGCCCTCCGCCCGCGATGCAACATTGTGTTTTGACCATTTGAGAAGCCGGATTATCCGCGCTCATGGCTGAATCGACGGTTAATACGGGTTCCTGATGTTCAAGCGCTCCTGATGTTCGATGTCGGACACCGCGCTGCGGATCCCTCCGCTCGTAGCCCGCCGTGCGGAAAAAAATTCGCTGCAGCGAATTTGCGATGGAGCCGAGGCCGTCATACACTACTAGCATGAAAAAGACATATTCAATTGCGATTCTACTTTTGGCAGGTGCAGTAATTTCCGCGGGCGACGCTCGCGCGCAACAGTCCGCGCCGGCGAGCGGTCAACAGCCGCCGGCAGCATCCTCGCAGACCACGCCTCCGGCGAAATCTCAAAAACCCGCGGCGCCAAAATCGACTACGGCAAAGCCTGCGGCGCCGTTGACGCTCAAGACCGACAAGGACAAACTGAGTTACGCCGTCGGAATGAACATAGGGCGCAGCATCCACTCGCAATCCATGGAAATTGATCCTGCGATTTTGATGCGGGGCATGAAAGATGAGCTGGCGGGCAAGACGGTGATGACGGATATGGAAGCGCACAACACGCTTATGCAGGCGCAGCAAGAAGCAAAAAAGAAATCAGACGAAATGAGGCAAGCATCCATGGAACCGAATAAAAAAGCTGGCGACGCGTTTCTTGCAGCAAACAAGACGAAAGAAGGAGTCGTGACGCTTCCGAGCGGTTTGCAATACAAAATCCTGACACAAGGCACAGGACCGAAGCCCACGGCCGCGGATTCCGTCATTTGCAATTATCGCGGCACGCTGATTGACGGCAAGGAATTCGACAGCTCCTACAAGCGCGGCCAGCCAGCGACATTTCCCGTTGGCCAGGTGATCAAGGGCTGGACTGAGGCGCTGCAGCTTATGCCCGTCGGGTCGAAATGGCAGCTTTTCGTGCCGGCCGATCTCGCCTACGGCGACCGCGGCGCAGGCCCCGACATCGGTCCGGGAGCGACGCTCATTTTTGAAGTCGAGCTAATCTCGATCAAGGGCAAAGACCAGCAGTAACCTGCAATTTCGCGTACCTTTTTCGCGTAATTTTGCTGGGGAGTCCTTGTTGCCATAACCGTCTCACCTGCCTCGGCGCCGAAGCAAATCTTCGGCGCCAAGGTGATGGCATTCCCGCGGAAGAACAGAACGCCGCTTATCTTGCTGCGCCTTTCACCTGAAAATCGAAAATGTGAAACTAAAATGGATTGGCTTTCTTCTCAAATCGTCTCTAGGAAGTGTGTGATAGCATCTGGGGCCAGGAGGCTTTCATGAATTCAGTCGTGGGTGTTTTCAGGTCGCGAGCGGACGCAGAACACGCAGCCGTCACGATTCACTCTGCCGGCATTCCCGCCGATCGGATTAATTTTCTCACCCCGAAAGATACCATTGAAAAAGTGGAGAGCGTTCCGACGACTGACGCGGAACAGCCCGGCATGGGAAAGGCTTTTGGCGCGGCAGTCGGAGGCACGATTGGCATTGCGGGAGGTTTCCTATTGGGCCCGGTATTGGCAACTGTGCTGCTGCCCGGTATCGGCGCGATAGCGGCTGTCGGAGCCACAGCAGCGGGTGTTCTTGGACTGCTGGGCGCTGTAGGCGGCGGCGCGGCGGGCGGAGCTGCCGACGCGGCGCTGTCGGAGGGAATCCCCGGCGACGAATTGTTCGTTTACGAGGACGCGCTGCGGCAGGGACGATCGGTGCTAATCGCAGCCGCTAAAGACGATACCGAGGCTGCCACGATACGCGAGATTTTGACCTCCGAAGGCGCGGAAACTGTAGATAAGGCGCGACACATGTGGTGGGTTGGCGTGCGCGACGCTGAGAAGCAACATTACGATTCCACTGGCGGAAATTTCGACAAAGACGAAGCTTTCTACCAGCGTGGATTCGAAGCTGCGCTTCATATCAATCACCGCGGCAAATCCTACGAGGAATCCCGCGATCAACTTGGATGGCTATACCCCGATGCAGTTGATAAGCCGGGCTTTCAGCAAGGCTTTGACCGCGGACAGGCGTATTTGAAGGCGCGAGCTCAATGTGACCTTTAGAGGGCGACTTCTTAGTCGCGCCGGAACCACCGCTAATCCCAGAACCCAGAGGCTTTTCCTTCGGCGTCGCACCATCGGAGCATCCGAAGAGAATGTTGCCTGCAGCCTCTGCACCACCTGAAAGGGCGGGTCACTCTCGGCCTTGCCCGGCTGGGGATTTTTAAGCGTCCGCACGCGCTCCATCATCTGAATTTCGCCGTGCTTCTCCGCCACGTAACTGCGCATTAGCTTTAGTTGCTTCTCGAGTTGCTCGACTGCATCGCCAGGCTTCAGTGCAGAGCTCGATACGCCGCCGACGATGAACGCCTGATTCGGCGACATTTCCGTCCCACACGTTCCGGTAATCTGGACGTATTTCCTGTGGAGCAAAAAAGTCACGCTGCACGAATATCGGTATCGGAGCGGCGTTGTTTGCCGGCGTGGGTGTGGTCGCAGGAGCGGGCGTCGGTGGCGATGCTTGGGCACGGCTGATGCCGCACGTCAGCAGCGCTAACGCAAGCACAACAGAAACGGCGACAGTCTTCATTTTCTCCATCTTTTCCGCAGCTAGGCTGTAAGTCAACAGTCGCCGTCGGATAGCGGTGCCGCTACCAACTGTTGCCCTTGCATGCGCTCGTTCTCATCGTATTTTGCTGCTAGGCCAGCTTAGTGATTCAGCGTCAGCGCCCGCTCGGCGACGAAGGCAGCGCCAATATCAATTTAGGAATCAGGAACGAGATGGCCGCCACTTGCGGATATTTTTGCAAGGCACTGCAGCGAATCCCAATAGTACTTCCACCCAATTTGGCGAACCCGCTAACACTTCGTCGGGTCCATTCGCCGTTCTACTGAAAAGACCAAACTGGCCATCTCGCGCCTTTCTTGGCAGAATCGCTTCGCGACTGTTGTAGATCCCAAAGCGATATCAATCGCTGTCTTGCGTCTGCCGAAGAACACGAACTTCAAGTCAAATACGTATATGAATGTCCCAATCGAAGACGATCTGAAATGGATGGGCGTCGCGCTCGAGGAGGCACGGCGGGCTGGAGACGCGGGCGAAGTGCCCATCGGCGCGGTGGCAGTTCTCGAAGGCCGCCAAATTGCCTTGGGCGCGAATCGCACGATTCGCGATTGCGATCCGACGGCGCATGCGGAAATGATCGCGCTTCGCGCGGCGGCAAAAGTGATTGGCAATTACCGGCTGGCTGGTCTCGCGCTTTATGTCACGATTGAGCCATGCACGATGTGCGCGGGCGCTATTGTGCAGGCGCGAATCGCGCGAGTGGTGTACGGCGCGGATGATCCGAAGGGTGGCGCGGCGCGCAGCTGCTTTAACGTTCTTGAAAATCCGCAATTAAATCATCGCGTCGAAGTCGTGCCAAATCTGCTCACGAACGAATGCGCAGCGCTTCTCCAGGATTTTTTTACCTCTCGCCGTTAGTTGAGGGTCGGCGATGCGTCTGTTAATCTAGCGCTCTCACCAAGCGGAGAGGTGTCTGAGCGGTCGAAAGAGCTCGCCTCGAAAGCGAGTGTTGGGGAAACTCAACCGTGGGTTCGAATCCCACCCTCTCCGCCATACCTTTGTTTTTAATGGGTTAGGTTCCTTCCTAAAAGTCTTCCCTAAGAAATCCTCAAAATCGCCCGCCGCGCGGTATTAGTATTGCGGCAGGACACTGGAGGAATTGAGGGTTTGGGAGGCACGCCTTCGACGTTTCGATGGCGTATATCGCTGGTTTCAGGTACGCGGACTGCCCGTTCGAGATGCAAATAGGCGAATCCTTCGCTGGTTCTCTCTGCTCACCGATCTTGACGAGAGGAAGCGCGCAGAGGACGCACTCAAGCGCAGTGAAGCGTTTCTAGCTGAAGGCAACGTCTCAGTCGAACCGGCGGCTTTTCCTGGCGTGTGGCGAGAGGCGAAATCACGTGGTCAGAGGAACTCCATCGCATTTTTGAGTTTGACCGGGATGTGCCCGTATCGCTTGAGCTGATCGGTACCCGAATCCATCCAGAAGATATCTCGCTGTTGAATGAGATGATCGCCCGGGCGCGAGGTACCGGCAGCGACTTTGAATACGAACACAGGCTGCAAATGTCGGATAACTCGGTCAAGTATGTGCGCTTGGTCGGTCAACAACCGCCGCAGCTAAGTCTTCGACCGCCTCCGTTCCAGCGAGCGCACGGCAGGTATTGTGGCGCAACTCTCGCGTCAAATCCGTAGAACTTCGCAGACACTAAGTCGGGTAATCGTGCCGCCATCTGAAAAGGTAATTAGCCTCGGGTGGGAGCATGCGCGAAGTCAATGCGCCAGAAATGCGGGCACGGCTCGAGAAATTCCAATGCAGCTGCGTTCCTGTTCTTGTCAACGCGGACGACGCGGCACTTCAAATCTTGTTCCGTCTGAAGATTCGTCAAGAGAATTTTCTGCGCAGGAAACAAGTGAGTGTGGACGACCACTAGAGCGCCGTGAATGCTTACGTCGATGGTCTCGGAATATTCGGAAAAAGGCTCGTCCTTCAGTGAACCGTACAAGAAGACTGGCGCATTCAATCCCACTCGATGAGCCCGCCGATTTCTGAGGTCGCGAGCGATTGGTTTTTCTGGTGCGGCATGTCCGAGGGGCCATCGGAAAAGATGCCACTCGGAGGGTCCAGCCGATTTTCGCTTTGCGAACCACGGCATTGGTGCCAACTTTGGAACGGATTTTGGCTTGCCGGGCACACCCAGTCTATACCCGTGCAGACCAGATCCGATCGCAGATCGTTCGTGGACATGTGCCCAAAGTGTCAGAGAAAGTTTGGGCTGCCCGCAAAGATGTGCTGCGTGGTGTTTGAAAAAACAGCCCTGATACCTACCGGCAAACCGCGAGGGGGCAAAATACCCTGATCGTCCCACCCTCTCCGCCATGCTTCGCCGAGGCTACGGCTTTCTTCCATTGTTTTGCCCAGGTTTTTGCTGGCGGAAAACCATTTGTGAATTGCCAGCGATGAGGTGGAGCCGTCACTCGTGGTGCAGCGCGATCATGGGATCGACTTGAGCGGCGCGATGCGCGGGGAGATAGCAGGCCACCACGGCCGAGAGAAACAGTACGGCAGCGACACTTCCGACCGCGAGCGGATCGATCGCGGAAGCCTCATACAAAACTGAATTCATAGTGCGCCCGACAAAGTACGCACCGCCCAAGCCTAGAACGAGTCCCGCGAGCGCGAGCAGCATGCCTTCCCGAAGCACGAGAACCAGCACGTGTCTGGAATCCGCGCCCAACGCCATGCGCAATCCGATTTCGTGGGTTCGTTGCGCCACCGCGAATGACATCACGCCATAAATTCCAATTGCGGCAAGCACCAATGCGACGGCGGCAAATGCCGCGAAGAGCACCGTAGCAAAGCGATAGCCAGCCAAAGATTCATGCACGATCTGATCCATCGTCCGCACCTGATCCAAAGCTAAATCGGAATCGACGGACTGAATTACGGCCGCAATCGTATTGCGCACGCCTGCGGGATCGCCTGCGGTACGCAACGACACACCGGCGTTCGGCCAGGGACTTTGCCAGAAAGGTACGGCGATTTCAGAAAAACCTTGATCGTGGATTCCTCCATTCCGGACATCGTGAGAAACGCCGATTACGCGCCATTCGATCGGCGAACCTGCTCGAGGGCTTCCAGGGATCAATTGATCGACAATGACACGCTGGGCAAGCGGATCCACACCCGAGAAATATTTTTTTGCGAAGGTTTCGTTCACGATGGCGACGGGCATCCCATTTGCGACATCCTGTTCCGAGAAACCGCGCCCTTCGGTAATTTGTATCCCAAATGTCCGGAAATACTCCGGAGTGACCGCCGAGAACCCAGTGCCCGGACGCGCGGCTGCATCGCCGGCAGGCTGTCCGGCGATGGTGAAAGGCACACTGCCGAAACTCCCGAGAATAGGCAGGCCGGTGGAAGCCGCGGCGGAAGAAATTCCAGGAACAGCCTCGATCCTGTCGAGCAGCCGGCGGTAGAAAGCGCTTATCTGCTCAGGATTCGAAAAACGATCCGCTTGAATGGGCAAGAAGAATGTGAGGACGTGATCTTGTCGAAAGCCAAAATCAACGCGCGTCAATTTCCAAAAGCTGTGGATGACGAGCCCTGCACCCGCGAGCAGAGCCAGCGCTAAAGCGAATTCGACCACGACAAGAGTTTTCCGCAATCCGTGACGCCCAGCCGCGGAATCGGAACGTCCACCCTCTTTCAAAGCGTCACTCAGATTGCAGCGCGACGATTGCCAAGCGGGTGCAGAGCCACAAAGAATTCCAGCCAGGAGTGTCGCGGCCAAGCTGAAAAGCAGCACAGTTAAATTCAAGTGAATGTCCGCCTCGGTGGGAATCGAGAACGGCGGCAAGAGAACTACGATCACCCTAAGCAGAATCCACGCCAGAGCGATACCGACGGCGCCACCAATGAGCGCTAGCGCGAGGCTTTCAGCAAGGAATTGCGAAAAAAGTTGGCAGCGTGTTGCGCCGAGGGATGAGCGAACTGCAACTTCTTTCTGGCGCATCGTGGCGCGCGACAGAAGCAGATTGGCCACGTTTACACAAGCAATCAACAGCACAAAAGCAACGGCGCCGAGCAGTAGCCACAAATCTTTAATCGTGTCGCGGCTCGTGAAATCGTTTTTGAGCGGTTCGACGCTTGCAGTCCAACCCTTGTTAGAAGCTGGAAAATCCCCGGCGATGCGCCGAGTCACGGCATCCATATCGGCGTTGGCTTGCTGGAGGGTAACGCCCGTTTTGAGCCGGCCCATCACGGCCAGCCAACGAACATCGTGGTTGATCTGCTCGGGAGTGAAGGCGAGAGGAACGAACAGGTACGATTCAAAGCGATCCGGCATGCCGGCGGACAAGATGCCGACGACGGTGTAGGATTCGCCGTTCAGGCGGATTTGCTGGCCGATGATTCGAGGATCGCCGCCGAAGCGATCTAACCAAAGGCTATGAGTCATGATGGCGACGTGATTCGCTCCCACATTGGCTTCCTCGGGCAGAAAATCCCGGCCGAGAGATAGCGGTATTCCCTGCATGCTGAAAAAACCCGGGGATGTAATTCGGGCGTGAATTATTTCGGGACGGCCGGCGATGGAGAGGCTAAAGCTGCCCCCGCTCCAGGCGACGAGATCCTGAAACGCTGAATTTTGACGCTTCCATTCCAGGAAATCGCCAGCGGAGACTGAATTTCTGTGTCCGTTAGTCTTCGACCAGACCATAACGAGTTGATCGGGATTGGGATATGGCAACGGAGAAAGCAAAGCGCCGTAAACCACACTGAACATCGCCGTATTTGCGCCGATGCCTAACGCCAACGTAAGAATCGCGACGGCGGCGAAACCGGAATTCTTGCGCAGGATTCGGAAACCGAACCGAACGTCACTTAAAAATTGTTCGACCGATGCCCACCGCCAGACCGAGCGGCTATCCTCTTCGATCAGTGATACGTTTCCAAATTCGCGGCGGGCTGCCGCTGCCGCATCTTGCCGGGACATTCCAGTGGCAATCAGTTCCTCGGTCTTTTCGTCGAGATGCTCGCGGATTTCCTCCGAGAGTTCGCTGTATTGCTTTTGCCTCGAGGTCAATTGCTTGAGCCAGTTCATGATTCACCCGGCGCCAAGACTCGCGTGATTCCCTCGATCATTCGCTCGAAACTAGAAACCTGTCGCTCCAGGTGCTTTTTCCCCGCGGCTGTGAGCTTGTAAATTCTAACGCGGCGATTTGTGGCGGAAGTGCTCCAATCAGCCTTTACCAATTCCGCCTTCAAAAGGCGCTGAAGCGCGGGATAAAGCGAGCCTTCTTCGATTTGCAGCAGGTCGTTCGAAGTTCGCTTGATATGCTGTACAAGCGCGTAGCCGTGAAGCGGTTGGCGCTTGAGCGTGCGGAGAATCATCATCTCCAATGCGCCGGGGAAGAGATCTCGATCATTGTCTTTCTTCATGGTCTCGCGGAGCCTCGTAGGCTATTTTACTCTAGGCCTGGAATAAAATAGCCTTAAAGAATGGCTTTTGTCAACTGGAGGCGAGGAACGGATCGATGAGGTAAGGATTGAATGTTGTGCAACCCGTGCGGCGAAGCCAGCCATTGTCGCGACGGCGCCAGTTCTTGCGGATTTTCTAGTGTCTGTGAGAGCCGAGCCCGACCCAAGCTGAAGCCCGGCGCTACCAGTGCCCGGCCAACAGCTTTGCTCGAAAGTCAGGCGGCGGCTTGGCCGCGAATTGTCAGATCCGCGATTAGTTCATATAGATTCTCAAGTTCGGCTGCGGAGAGCGACCTGAACTCGATGCCTGAGCCGGCGCGGCTAACGGTGTCAACGCGGCCGTCTGCTTCGAAACTGTGGCTGTTCACGGGAATCGTGATGTGAACGGGCATGCCAACCTTCAGGTCATCGCGACGCACGAACAGGCCACCGACGCTGACGTTGTTCGAAGGGCTGGCAATCCGAATCGTCTGCTTACCAATCTGGATATCAACAGGAGTGTCGAGCTCGGTCCTCGCGAATTGTCGTGGGCTGCTTCCTTCCATGTTGGCTCCCTTTGTCGCGGCCGCATGTGGGCGCCGTGGAGTGCATTCTGTGCGCACTAGCGTAATTCGTCAAACTGATTGTAATTATCATATTGATAGCTTTGTCTTATCGTGTGGTACTCTTCGTAGCGGTACCGAATTGGCACCACGGCGAACGAGCCCGAAAACGGAAGAGCCAGCGGGATGCCGGCAGTAACAACTGAGTCCCCAGCGAGGCGGAGGCGGCGATGGAAATCGACCAAATGGAGACTTTCCTGGCGGTGCTCACCTATGGCGGATTTCATCGCGCAGCAGACGCACTTCGCGTCAGCCAGCCCGCGGTGACTGGCCGCATCCAGGCGCTCGAAGATTCGCTCGGCGCGAAACTTTTCGTCCGGGCGCGATCGAATCTATCGCTCTCCCCTGCCGGCAAGGCGCTGCGCCCGCATGCCGAGCAGCTTTTGCGAACGGTTGCGCTGGCGCGGCAGGCCGTACGCGAAATCCAGCCATCGGCAGGTGGCGCGCTGCGCATCGCGGCGTCGCTTTCGGTTTGCACATACTTCCTCCCCGACGTGATGAAGGATTTTCAAAAAGCGAATCCGAAGGTGATGGTCAGCTTACGTTCGGGCAATTCGCTGCAGGTGTTGAAAATGGTGCTGGACGGTGAGGCAGATATCGGTTTTGCGCGGTCGCTCAATCATCCTGAGGTGGAAACCACGACGCTGCGCGATGATCCGCTGATTCTGGTGGGGCATCCGGCGCATCCGGCCGCGCAGAAAAGGCGTGTGAGGTTGGACGAAGTGGAGGCACTCCCGCTGATTTTCTACGACATGGGCTCGAGCGATTGGACGTTGAGTCAGGGACTGTTTCGACGTGCGGGACTGCTGCCGACCGTTGTGCTCGAAGTGGAGACGATTGAAGCGGCGAAGCGGATGGTCGAGCGGAAGCTGGGATTGAGTTTTCTTCCGCAGATCGCCGTCACGCACGAATTGCAGCGCGGGAAGTTAGTCGCGATCGAGATTGTGGACGCGGAATCATTGCACCGTAATCTCGATGTGGTTTCGCCGCGGCATCGGCCGTTGTCACGGGATGCTCAGGCGTTCCTCGGGTTGCTGCAGACAGCGGCAGCTGTGCCGACGGCCGTGGTAAGCAAGCCGATAAAACGCCAGACCGCGCGGAAGCGCAAACAAAAGCGTCGTTACAGTGATTTGAAGAGCTAGGCGAGGGTCCCGGTGGCAGGGACCTCCGCGCTCTGAAGAAACGCGGGCAAGATGCCCGCGCCACAAGTGAAATTCCTACTTCAATTTGTCGAACTCGGCCTTAGCATCGCGGAGGATCGGAATGTCAGGATCGGCATCCTTCCAGAGCGTAAAGAAATCCTGATAAGCGGCGCGGGCCTTGGTGCTATCGCCGGCAAGGGCTTCGGCGCGCGCGACGCCAACGTGCGAGAGAGCGCCCGTGGAACAATTCTGCACCAAGCCGCGGTGGTCGAGAATTTTCTGGAATTCCGCTGAGGCAGCGCTTCCCTGCTGGTTCGCGAGATACGATTGGCCGCGCAAGTAAATGGGAGGCATACAAGAAATCGTAATTCCACTGAGATCGAGCGGGGCAACTGTCTGCAAAAGCTCGAGCGCTCGAGAGGTATTCTTCTTTGAATATGCCTGTTGTGCTTGAATGGTCGGTAACCAGTAAGATTGCGCGATGGTGTCGAGCGGAAACCGCTTGGTGAGATCTTGAACCAAAGAATCTGCGCGTGCGGTGTCGCCGATTACTGAGTACACAAACGCAGTTGAGGCCATCGCATCGCGCGCTTCCGGAGCTAGACTCAGAGCAGCGGCTGCGTTTTGCCGCGCTTCAGAGAAATTACCGAAGTAAGCCTCTCGAAGCGCCGCCGCGCCCTGCCATAGTCCGGCCGAGTCTTTGTTGCCAGCCCGCGTGGCCGCTTCCGTGGCTCGACGCGTCAGATCGCGCGCCTTCTCCAAATGACCGTAAAAGGCTTCGGTATCGGCTTCAGCGCCCAAAATTTCGTGCTGAAGTTCAGGCTTTGCTTCGAACCAGGATATCTGTTCCGCGGTGAGTTTGGCATCGCCAGTCAGAAAAGCTAGACCGTAGAGTTCTATGCGCAACGTATCGTCATCTAATTTTCGAGTAAGCGCATCGTTTAAAGTCTTTCGCGCGTCCTCGAAACGATTCAGCGCCAAATAGGCAGACGCAAGATTTTCGGCGGTAATCACGTTTCCCGGAACCAACTGATCGGATTGGCGGGCTACATCCAATGCTTTATCGTATTGCGCCAGGATGGTGTACGTGCTGGCCAGGTTTGTGTACGCGACTCCGTCGCGCGGATAGCTTTCGATCCATTCCTGAAAGGTCTCCGCAGCTTTTTCCTGTTCGCCGGTCACTAGTTGATAGTATGTGGATGTGATATGAAGTTTCTCGCGTTCGCTGGCATGCTCGCGGAGTTGAAAAGCTTTCGTTAGAAACTCGGCGGCGCGGGAAGGCTGGCCGAGGTTGCTATACATGATTCCAAGGCCATTGTAGGCGCTGGCAAAATTCGGATCCAACTCGACGGCGCGCTGAAGGTATGGGACAGCGGCTGCGGAACCCTTTTCGGCTGCCGCCTTGCGGCTGATGCTGTATGCCTTGAGAGCTTCGAGAGATGGCGTGGTTTCCTGGGCGAGCGGGACATCGAACTTCTGAACCGACGATAGTGATTCACCGAGTTCAGCGCGGAGTTTGGTGGCGGCTTCGCCTAGCGCGTCGAGAACTTTTTCCTTGTTGGCTGCCGTTGCCTGCTCTTGCGCGAGGACATCTCCCGTATGGCAGTTTACGGCTTTCAATCCCACTACGAACGTGCTTCCAAGGCCCGCAATCGAACCTTCAATGAACGCTTTGCTGCTGGCGCGCTCGCAAAGTTCGCTTGCGACACTCGACGTGAGCGGCGTATTCGCCGGCTTGGTCATCAATTGCAGAGTGGCCGCGACTTTTTCGTCGGAGAGAACGTTGAGGAACGGCGACTGGCGCAATGACACAGTGAGCGCTTGCTTGAGCGTGTCGTCAAAAACGGGATCGCCTGTTGAATTCGTGAAGTCGGCGACGACTACCGTGTCGCGGTCGGTGAGAATGACGGGTTTTGTGCGTCCCTTGAACCACCAGAAGGCGCCGACGACGAGAATGAGAAGCGCGACGGCTGCCCCGGCCAACGCGATCCAACGCCGAGAAATAGACGGCGATGCGTCTTCAGGCGCGACAATGCCTCGGATCGGAGCGCTGTGCGCCGACGACCCGGCGACCGACGCCGGACGCATGACTCGCGCGGAAGCACTTCCGGGTACGTTCGTAGACCCGGTTCCGGAACGGGCCGACGTCGCCGATGAAGAGTGGCCGGATTCCGTTTCGCGGCGCAGGCGTTTTAAATCGGCGCGCATATCGGAGGCGTGCTGGTAACGCGTCTCGCGATCTTTTTCGAGCGCCTTGTCGATAATTTCGTCGAGCTTGGGCGGCACGTTCGGATTAATGCTTCCGGCAGCGGGCGGCTTGCGCTCCAAAATCGCGTTGAAGATCACGGCGGACGTGCCGCCGGAGAATGCCTGGCGCGAGGTGGCCATTTCGTACAGCACGAGGCCGAAGCTGAAGAGATCCGTGCGGGTATCGAGCTGCTCCCCGCGCGCCTGCTCGGGAGACATGTAGGCCACGGTGCCGACCGTCGAGCCGGGGCTGGTGAGTTCGAGGGGCTCTATGCCTCCGGCATCTTTCGTAGCAGACATGCCCAGATCCTTATTCATCTGCTTCGCAAGGCCAAAATCGAGAACTTTAGCGTGGCCGCGATCGGTGACGAAAATGTTCGCGGGTTTGACGTCGCGGTGAATGATGCCTTTCGCGTGCGCGGCATCGAGTGCATCCGCAATTTCAATCGCGAGCTCGAGGATCTGGCCAATATCGAGAGGATGCTGCTGAATTCTATGCTTCAGAGTCTGGCCATCCAGATATTCCATGACCATGAAGAACCGGCCGTCTTGCTGGCCGATTTCATAAATGGTGCAGATATTGGCGTGATTCAGAGCGGATGCGGCTCGAGCCTCGCGCTGGAACCGTTCGAGGGCTTGCGTATCCGAGGCGAGTTCGTCAGGGAGAAATTTAAGCGCGACGGGACGGCCGAGCATCGTGTCCTCGGCCTTGTAAACGACACCCATTCCCCCGCCGCCTAATTTTTCAATGATGCGGTAATGCGAAATTGTCTGGTTTAGAGGGGACCGCGAGTCGGACATGGCGCGGCCATGTTAGGCCGCTCGCACAGCCAAGTCAATGCGGCCTGCGCGAACGAGCCCAGGGATCGACGGTAAATCTTAGGGCTGCGGGACGCCGCGCGATTCTTGCTTGCGGGCTTTCTCTTCCCGGTACGCGCGCGCAACATCGCCGAGCGACTGCGGATTTTGTACCAACGCAGCTCGGCCGACTTCCACAGCGTGCTCATATGGCATGAATGACGACAGAACGAAGTCGGGATCGCCGTGGGCTGACACTACCGAAAATTGGGTTGGAGAAATCCGGCCGCTGCTGCCGCCACCGAATCCGCCTTCCAAGCTGCCGCCGAGGCCACCGCCGCCACCGCCCGTGGGGGTGATGCCGGCGCTGCCCATGTGTTGGGCGTGGGCCGGAAGTGCGAATAAGACAAACAAGAGTGCAAGACCGAAGGTTTTCACGGTATTGCTCCTTTCGACACCAATTATAGAACCGTGCCGAAAACTGGCAAGACACATGCTGAAGGGTACAAAAGTACCAAGAAATGCCTGGTACCTGTGCATCCGGCCGTGGCATCGCGCTGCCTATTTATGGATCGGAAGGTGGGAGGCGAAAGTTTAACCGTCTGCACCCGGTGGCAGCCTCCGCATTCATGCGGGGGAGGAGCGCTTCAGCGCTCCGGAAGTACTTTCGCCTAGGACTTGCGCTTTAGCGCGGCCCGGGAGGAAAGCCCGCGTCACAGCAAATCTTTCTTCCGCTGGATTGAAGTCCAGCCTGCCGCTGCTAAAGCAAGGAGCTCCTACCGCCACTCAAGAGTTTTGACTACGGCGATTTTTTCGCCGTGTGCGTAGTGCCGCCGCCAATTTTAGCGAGCGTCTGCTGTGCCAAGGCGCGATAGGGACTGTCGATTGACGCTGCTTCAGTGAGCGCTGCTTTGGCTTCAGGAATCTTTTGCATCTTGGCCAGCGTGAATCCCAGGCGGTATTCATTGCGCGCGTAGCTTACGGTGCTCGATTTCAAGAGCGGCCCCGCCTTCTTGAATGCCGCGACGGCCTCCGCGTTTTGGCCCTTGTTCACATCAACCTGGCCCAGCGTCGAATAAGCAAGACCCTGCTGCACCGAAATCTGCTGCTGCCACTGATCATCCGGCGTTTGATCCGGCTTTTTCGCCTTCGAGACCGCGTCGAGAGCCTTCTGCGCGTTTTGCGCCGCCTTGTCGAGCTGCTGGCCTTTTTCACTCCAGAAATCGGCGAGGAGCAAAAGAATATCCACGTTATTCGGGTCGCTGGCGAGAACGGCCTGCGCCGCTTCCATCATTTTCGGTACATTCTGGGCTTGCTCGTCGGCAAAGACCACCTGCTCCCGGGCGTTCAGCGCGTAAGGCGAATCGGGAAATGCCGCTGCAAAACGCTCGAAGTAGCCGGCTTTGGCTTTCGGGTCGGTAGTCTTGTACGCCGCATTAAAGAGCGCGTTCTGGACGTAATCAAGGTCGGATTGCGCGCCGTGGAGTATGCCATTCCTTTGGTCGTCCCAAGAGTTCTGCGACATTCCGGCGGGCAAGGGCTGCTTTTTGAACTGCACAACGATCGCGGCGGCGTGCTCGCCGGCATCGTATAGCTTGGCAGTGTCGCCCAACTCGTCGGCTGCGTGTACGATTGTGACGGCTGCGGGTAGATTGTCCGGATCGAGGGCAAGGACCTTATCCGCGTATTCGATGGCCTTCGCGTCATTCTTCTGCGCGAGATAAGTGCTCGCGTACAGCTGATCGCCCAGCAATTCGAGATCGCCTTTGCCGAAATCGGCCATGAATTTGTCGAGCAACGCGACCTTTTCCAGACCATCCGGAGCGGCATAAATTCCGGCGAGTGCTTTGTCTTCCGGCGTGCCGGCCGTGACCGCGACCGATTTCCCGATCTGAGCTCTCGATACCGTGGCTGCCAATAGGATCATCGTCAAGATGAATGCAATGTGCTTCACGTGGACCTCCTACCGGTTGAACAGGGCGCCTGTGCGCGGACCAGAATTGCCGAGCTTCCAAGCCAGCGCGGCGTCTAATGGCGCGCATCTTAGTCCAATGAGACTCGCGCCGCAAACATCTTCACGATGAGGCGCGCGTTTGTCGGGCATTCGTCGGGAGTGATACGGTGGATTGACGACGGTGCGATTTCGATAGAGGATTGCGGGTTTGCAGAATGCGCGCGGAAACTGACAGAGTCTCCGCAACCTGCTCGATTTCGACTGACATCTAGGAGGCATCGTGGATCTCGGATTGAAAGGACGCGTCGCGATTGTAGCAGCGGCGAGCAAGGGGCTGGGGCTAGCCGTAGCGCAAGAGTTTGCGCGCGAGGGTGCCGACGTGGCGATCTGCTCGCGAAATTCGGCGGAACTCGAAAAGGCCGCCGCTGCGATTGAAAAATCCTCTGGACGCGCACCGCACTCGAAGGCTTTTGATGTGACGCGCTACGACGATGTCCGCGGTTTCGTGGCGGAAGTGAACAAGCGTTTCGGCCGCGTAGATATTTGCGTAACGAACGCGGGAGGCCCGCCGTCCAAGAAATTTCTCGATACTTCCAACGAAGAATGGCGCACCGCGGTTGATACGAATTTGATGAGCGCCGTTTATTTTGCGCGAGAAGTGCTCCCGAAGATGCGCGAGCGGCACTGGGGCCGTCTGATCACGATCACCTCCATGACCGTGAAGCAGCCGGTGGACGGGCTGATACTCTCGAATTCGGTGCGCGCAGCCGTTGCGGGACTGGCGCGCACGCTCGCGAATGAATTCGGCGCGGATGGAATAACGGTGAACAACGTGTGCCCAGGCTACACGCAGACTGGACGGCTCGAGAGTCTTGCCGACAAACAAGCTGCTGAAACCGGACTTTCGCGCGAAAAAATATTCGAACGCATGAGCGCGCAAGTACCCGTGGGACGCATCGGCCGGACCGAGGAATTTGCCGCGCTTGTGGCGTTTCTAGCATCGGAGCGCGCGAGCTATATCAACGGGACGACGATGGCGGTGGACGGCGGTTGGGTGAAGAGCCTGCTCTAAGCGGCGGCCGCCGCAAGTTTGTTCTTTAATTTGGCGATTGCCTTCAGCGAAATTCAAAGTGTGAGGAAATTCATGAACACGTTTTCGACTCGACTGAGTGTGGCCGCGCGTTGGTTGCTGGCGCTCGCAATGTGCATCAGCGCGCTCGTAAGCGCGAATGTGTTGCGCGCCGACGATCCGTTCCCGCGCACGCGCGATTACGATTTGCAAAACGTACGCATCCGTCTTCGCTTCGACACCAACAACAAAAAAGTGATCGGCGAAGTAACCCACACTATTTCAATTCTCCGGCCCAACGTGAGCGAGCTGAAATTCGACTCCGTTGCGCTGACGATCGAAAGCGTAACGCTCGACGGCAAACCCGCGAAATATGAAACGACCGCCGATAAATTGATCGTCAAGTTGCCGCAGGCCACGCACCCCGGCGAGCATATGGAAGTTTCGATTCATTATTGGGGCACGCCAACGAAAGGCCTCTATTGGGTGCTTCCCGACAAAGATTATCCTGACCGGCCGCGCGAGATTTGGTCTCAAGGCGAATCCGAAGACACGCGCTACTACATTCCCATCTACGACTATCCGAACGACCGCACGACCTCCGAGATGCTCGTAACCGTGCCAGCAAACTGGCTCACGATTTCAAATGGCCGCCTTGCCGGCGTGAAAACCGAAGCCGACGGCACGAAAACCTGGGATTGGAAACAGACGGAGCCGCTTTCGACGTATTTGATTTCGGTAGTGGCCGGAGAATTTGTCGAAAAGAAAGATACGTGGCGCGGCATGCCGGTCGAGTACGTCGTGCCGAAAGGTCAGGAATCGAAGATTGACACGACGTTCGAGCGCACGAAAAAGATGCTCGACGCGTTTTCCGATCGACTCAGCGTGCGCTATCCGTGGGCCAAGTACGCTGAGACGTCGGTAGACGAGTTCGTCGTCGGCGGGATGGAAAACACGAGTGCAACCACGCTGACCGCGCGAGCGCTCGTGAATCCCGCGCTAGCCGCCGAAACACTGCAAGGCGCCGACAGTCTCGATTCGCACGAATTGGCTCACCAGTGGTTCGGCGATCTGCTGACTTGCCGCGATTGGGCAGACATCTGGCTGAACGAAGGTTTCGCCACTTATATGGAGCATTACTGGACTGAAGTCGGCTTCAGCAAGGACGATGCCGAATACGAATTCTGGACCGACGCAAATCGCTGGGCGGCACAGAAGCGGCTGTTTCCGAATCCCATCGTGAGTTACGACATCACCAACGCAATCGAAAATAGCGGGAACATATACGGCAAGGGCGGCCTCGTCCTGCGGATGCTGCGAGAAAAATTGGGCGATGATGCATTCTTCCACGCGTTGCATCACTATCTCGAAACAAACCGCGGCCAGAACGTCGTCACCGCTGACTTGATCAAGGCAATCGAGCAGGACACTTCCGTGAGCGTGGACGAATTTTTCCAGCAGTGGGTGTACGGCGCGGGCGCGCCGAAATTTGAAGTAACGCAGAAGTACGACGACGGAACGAAGCAACTTCAGCTCGAAGTGAAGCAGACGCAGAAAGTCGAGAATTTCGTCGGACTATTCCATGTTCCGATTGACGTCGAAGTCGCGACGGCTGCGAGGCACAAGACGTTCCCGATTGACGTCAGCAAAGCTGACGAAACGTTCCCATTCACGCTCGACGGCTCGCCGCTCATGGTCATCTTCGACGCGGGCAACAAAATCCTGAAAACCGTCGATTTCAAGCGCGATGCGGCGGCGCTGATATACGAACTCAAGAATGCTGAAACAGTGCCAGACCGCGCCGATGCCGCGGCCGCTCTCGGAGATATGAAGGACAATGATGAAGTTGTGCACGCGCTCGGAGCCGCGGCGCTCAATGATCCATTCTGGGGCGTACGCAACGAAGCACTGCGCTCCCTCGGTAAAATCGGAAATTCCGCTGCGGAAAAAGAGGTCGAGGCTGCACTCGCAAACGATAAGCCGTGGGTGCGCGAAGTTGCAGTGACGCAACTCGGAAAGTTCAAAGATGCATCGCTAGGAGCCGAGCTCGCGAAAATTGCGGCTACGGATCCGGCATACCGCGTGCGCGCCGCCGCATTGCAATCGCTCGCGGACGTGAAGGCCCCGAACGCGCTCGACGTCCTGACCGCCGCAGTAAATTCCGACTCGCCGGACGATGTTTTGCGCCGCGGTGCTCTTCGCGCATTCGGCGATCTCGGCGACGATAAAGCGGCGCCGCTCGTTTTCGAGTGGTCCGCGGACGGCAAGCCGCTCAACTCACGCGCGGCTGCGATCAGCAGCCTCGGCCAGCTCGATAAGGACAATAAGGAGATTACGAAGACGCTTATCTCTTACGCCGGAGAGGGACACCGCGAGATCCGGTTCCCTGCCGTGCTTGCACTGGGCCGCCGCGGCGACCCCGCCGCGATTCCATCACTTGAAGAGTTGGCGAAGGAAGGTGGTTTCGGCGGTTCGATGATTCGGGGTCAAATTCAGGCGATTCGCGCGCAGGCAAGCGGGAACGCCACGCCGGGCGGACGGCCGGCGGGCAGCCCGGATCCGCAGCCAATTGCATCCGATTCAAGCGGAGACACAGCGAAGACGCTCGAGCGAATTCAGCAGCAGCTCGATGAAGTGAATTCGCGTTTGCAGAAAATCGAGGCGAAAATCGGCAGCGGAACCAAATAATCAGCGAGCAGGGCGTTTTGGCAGCGGCGGTCTTGCGCCCTAACAAACACATTTAGCATGCGCGCTGCCACGCCCCTACCACGCCATCAATACTCGCAAGTCGCGGAGATTATTCCCCGTCGGGCCGGTATGCACAGCGTCCCCAAGCCTCTGGAAAAATGTAAACGCGTCGCTTCGGTGGAAGTATTCGCCTGGATTGAGACCAAGCGCTTCCGCGCGCGCCAAAGTCTCGCCATCGGCCACCGCGCCTGCTGCAGGGCTATTGCCATCGACGCCATCGGTTCCCGCACTGAGCACTGCAATGTTTCGTCCCGCAATTTTTGAAACGCAGGCCAGTACAAATGCCGAATTGCGTCCGCCGATTCCGTCGCCAGTAACGGGACTTGAGATCTCTCCATCAGCAATCACCGCGACGCGCTTTCCCGGACTCTCGCTCCGCAGAGTTTCGAGCAGCGCGAGCAAATGATCAGCCGCACGCTCAATCGGCCAATTATCCGTTGAATAGTCGCAGGCGCACAGGAAACCCTCGGCCTCGGCGGCATAATGCCCGTGATGAATCAGATCATGCATCCCGAGCAGCAGCGCGAAATGCGCACGCTTGAACGCAGCATCGCCGGGCTTAGGTGTCTCGACAAGCGAGCGAGACTCGAGCGCAGCGCAAATGCTCGCAGGCAACTTTTCGGCAAGGCCGTAACGCGCAACGATGCGTCCAACATCGGAGATTGTCGTGGGATCTGGCAGCGTCGGCCCGGAGGCGAGCGCAGACTCGTGGCCTTCGGGCACATCGGTGACGCCGAGTGTGATCTTCATCGCATCAGGCGCACAGAGCGCGAGCCGCCCACCTTTCGTTGCGGAAAGATGCTTGCGAATCGCGTTGATTTCCTCGATAGGTGCGCCGCACGTGACGAGCACGTGATGCATCTGCTGAAATTCAGCGAGCGAGATTTTTGCATCGAGAGGAAATTCGACCAGAGAAGACCCGCCCCCAGAAAGTAGAAAAAAGATAAGCGTGTGCTCGCTGGTTTCCTTCAGAAGTTTGAGGATCGCCTCGCCCGCGGCAAAGCTCGCGGCTGTCGGAACCGGGTGGCCAGCCACGATAATCTCCCAGCCAGCAAGCGCGCGCGGCGGAGGCGAGGGAATCGCAAGGATGCCTCGCGCGTGAAAATCGGGCGCCAGCACCGCGTTGAGACCTTCGGCCATCGCGAAGGCAGCCTTTCCGGCGGCGACTGCCAGGATTTCGCGATATTGCCGAAGATCGATGTGCTGTCCGGCGGCGTGAATAAACGGCCCGTGGCGTTCCAGCTTGTACTCCAATGCCACACGGACGTCCACGGCGGCGAGTGTGTTGCGGAAAATGCGCTGTGCGATTTCCTTCACGCGGATTTATTTGCCGAGGACTTCATTTGCCAAGAGCTTCGGGATTGAGCGCGTTCGGCGGCCGCCTGCCTTCGAAAAATTCGGCGACATTCGTCGCCGCCATCACCGCCATCTTCGTGCGCGTTTCCAGCGAATTGCTGCCGAGATGCGGCGCGAGCACGGTGTTCTTGAGCGCAATCAGCGCCGGCGTAACCTGAGGCTCGCGTTCGTAAACATCGAGCGCCGCGCCCGCAATCGTGCCCGCCTGTAGCGCGCTTGCCAACGCAGCTTCGTCCACCACCGGCCCGCGGGAAGTATTGATCAGAAACGCGGTGCGCTTCATCTTCTGCAAATTACCGGCATTGATCAGATGGCGCGTGTCTTCAGTGAGGGGAACATGCAACGAAAGAAAGTCGGACCGCGCGAATAGCGTATCGAGATCAATGTACTCGGCGTTGAGTTGCTTCTCGATCTCGGGCGACACGCGCGAACGATTGAAATAAATGACGCGCATGTCGAATCCGCGCGCCCGCCGCGCGACAGTTTGTCCGATGCGGCCAAATCCAAGTATGCCGAGCGTTTTGCCCCACACGTCCGTACCGCGAAATTGATCGAGATTCCAGCCGGTCCATTCCCCCGCGCGAATCATCGCGTCGCCTTCAACCAGCCGTCGAGCGACGGCCATGAGAAGAGCCCACGCAAAATCGGCGGTCGTATCATCGAGCACGCCCGGAGTGTTGGTCGCAACGACGCCGCGCTTCGTGCACGCCGGCACATCGATATTGTCGTACCCGACGGAGACAGTTGCGGCGATTCGCAATTTCGGCGCGGCGGAAAGAAGCTCCTGGTTCACTTTATCGGTGAGTTGGCAGACTAGACCGTCTTTGTCGGCGACGCGCTTAAGAAATTCGTCGCGCGGAATACTTCCGGGAATAGTCCAATACTCGACGTCGCCGCGCGCGTTGAGTAATTTCTGCGCTGACTCGAAGAGCGCATTTGTCGCGAGGATTTTGGGCCGGTCCACGGTCGACTCCATGGCGAAAATTTTCCTGCGAAGCGCGAACAGTATACACAACTGCCAAACGGCAGCGCGATCATCCAATAGATCGAAGCCCGCCGCCAATCGTCGCGTGGCACATGATCTGAAACACTACCGTTTCGTGCGCGTTGACTGCGCTCGAACCCCGCGACTATAGTGAAATCGGGAGCTTCCTCAACAGGCATTCGATCCATGAATCGCGATCTCATCCGCTCACTCGAACAACTCCTCGGAAACGACGGCGTACTTTCGAGTCGCGAAGACTTGCTCCTCTACGAATACGATGGCTCTGTGGAAGTGGCGCGGCCTGAATGCGTGGTATTTCCGCGCTCGACTGAAGCCGTCGTTCAGATCGTCGCTCTCTCCAACCGCCATGAAGTCCCGCTCGTTGGCCGTGGCGCAGGAACGGGCCTTTCCGGCGGCGCGCTCGCGCGACACGGCGGAATTCTCGTCGTGTTCTCGCGCATGAATCAAATTCTCGGAATTGACATCGAAAATCGCCGCGCCATTGTTCAGCCCGGTGTCGTAAATCTCGATCTCACACGCGCGGTCGAACACGCAGGCTTGCATTACGCGCCCGATCCGTCGAGCCAGAAGGCCTGCACCATCGGCGGCAACGTTGCGGAAAACGCCGGTGGGCCGCACACCTTGGCTTACGGCGTGACGACGAATCACGTGCTGGGACTGAAGCTGGTGCTGCCCACTGGCGAAGCAGTGCAGATCGGCAGTTCGGCGCTCGACCCGGCAGGCTACGACCTGACCGGGTTATTTGTCGGATCGGAAGGCACGTTAGCGCTCGTCACCGAAATTACGGTAAAGCTGACGCCGCTTCCAGAAACCATCAAGACATTACTAGCCGTGTTCGACACGATAGACGACGCGACCGAAACGGTAGTGGACATTACGTCGCGCGGTATCACTCCGGCGGCATGCGAAATGATGGACGGCTGGACGCTCCGCGCCGTAGAAGCCTACGTTCACGCCGGGTTCCCTCTCGACAGCGCGGCCGTCCTGCTCCTCGAAGTGGACGGCTTGCGCGAAGCCGTCGAAGAGCAAGCAGAAAGCGTTGCCGAAGTCTGCCGCTTGCATCACGCGCGCGAAGTTCGCGTGGCGCGCGACGCGCAGGAGCGCGACCTATTGTGGAAAGGCCGCAAGAACGCCTTCGGCGCAATCGGCAGAATTTGCCCCACGTACTACGTTCAAGATGGCGTGATTCCACGAACGAAATTGCCCGCGACTCTGCGGCGCATCACCGAGATTGGCAGAAAGAACGGATTTGAAATCGGCAATATCTTTCACGCCGGCGACGGCAACCTGCACCCGATTATTTTATTTGACGCGCGGAATGAAGATGAATTCAAGCGCGTCGTCACAACGGCCGGCGAAATCATTCGATTTTGCATTGAGATGGGCGGAGCGATCACCGGCGAGCATGGCGTCGGGATGGAGAAAGACCATCTGATGCCGCTGCTCTTCAGCGAAGTTGAGCTCGATCTGATGCGCGGCGTCCGCGATGCGTTCAATCCCAAAGGATTTCTCAATCCCGGTAAAATTTTCCCAACAAGCAAAGGTTGCGGCGAGATACGCGTCCGGCCCCTGCCGCTTGCAGGCGCGATGGCCCGATGAGCGCCCCGGTGAGCGCTTCGGCAAAAATCTCTCAGTCGCGCTTTGCCGATATTGTCGGGCCAGATCACGTCGCGCTCGATCCTGAAATTCTGTCGTCATACGAAATAGATGGAGTTGCGCCTGCGGCCGTCACGCGGCCCGGAGACGTGCAGGAAGTGGCGGAACTTGTGCGACTCGCCGCGGCGGAAAACCTCGCGGTAATTGCGACGGGTTCGCGCTCGAAGCTCGGCATCGGAATGCCGCCGGCACGATACGACGTTGCGATTGATATGACGCGGCTAGACCACATCGTTGCTTATGATCCCGGCGACTTGACCCTGGCCGTCGAAGCCGGGATTCCGCTGCACAAATTGGCCGCCGTCCTGGCTGAGCAGCGTCAATTTCTTCCGCTCGGCGTTCCCTTCTTCGATCGCACGACGGTCGGTGGAACGATCGCGACCGGCGTGGACGGTCCGCTGCGTCAGCTTTTCGGCACGGCGCGCGATTACGTGCTCGGGATGGAATTTGTGACCGGCGAAGGAAATCTGACCAAGAGCGGCGGGCGCGTGGTGAAGAACGTCACTGGCTACGATCTGCACAAGCTGATGATCGGCGCGTTTGGAACGCTCGGCATCATCACGAAAATTAATTTCAGAACATTCCCCCTTCCGGCCGCAAGCCGCGGATTCGTGGCGACATTTGATTCCGCGGAAGCAGTGCTTGATCTCCGGCATCGCATCGCCCGATCAGCGCTCGCGCCCTCGACGATTGAGATTCTAAGTCCCGGAGTTGCCGAACTTTTGTATAGCGATGCTGCCGCGCGCATCGAGCCCGCTGCGCTGCCTCCAAATCTTCTTTCGAATACGAAGTGGGCGTTGACCACCGGATACGTCGGAAGTGATCGCGTGCTTGCGAGATATGAAATGGATTTGCGCCGGATGGCGGATGAGGCCGGTGCGACCGGCGCCGCCGTTCTTTCGGACGATCTCCGCGCCGCGTGGGTCCGGAAGCGCGAATTCATTCCGATTGCACTCGCGTCTTCACCAGCGACCACAATCATGAAGTTGAGCGTCTTACCTACACGATTAGCAGAAATGCTGGACCGCGGTGCAGCGGAGGCCGCACGTGCCGGCCTTCGATGTGTCGCGCTCGCGCGCGGAGTCGGTGTCATCTATTTTGCATCGCTCCCGCCGGACCCAAGCGAAGAATCGCGCGCCAAAATTTCCGGCGCGACGGCGCGAATCGCTGCTGCCTGCTCCGAATTCGCCGGAAACTCGACAATCCCATGGTGCCCGGCGAAATGGAAATCATCGCTTGCGGTTTGGGGTCCGGAGCGCGCCGATTTTGCGCAAATGAAGAAATTGAAGACGGTTTTCGATCCACGCGGCATTTTTGCGCCGGGCCGCTTTGCAGGAGGCCTCTAAGCGCATGGCTGCCGACTCCGCGCAAATTCACGCTGATGCAGTGGCGATATCCGCGACGGCGCAAAGTGGGTTCACCGCGACTGAGAAGCCCGCATACGCAGATTACTCGCGCTGCGTTCATTGCGGCCTTTGCCTGAATCATTGCCCGAC
>DATBYF010000069.1:0-50529 GCA_036513895.1 Candidatus Acidiferrales bacterium
TGCCGACTCCGCGCAAATTCACGCTGATGCAGTGGCGATATCCGCGACGGCGCAAAGTGGGTTCACCGCGACTGAGAAGCCCGCATACGCAGATTACTCGCGCTGCGTTCATTGCGGCCTTTGCCTGAATCATTGCCCGACGTACCGCCTTTGGGGCAAAGAGGCCGATTCCCCGCGCGGACGAATCCGCCAGATGGCCCTCGTGGATGAGGGCAAGCTCGAGATCGGCGAAGGATTCATCACCCACATGGATCGTTGCCTCGATTGCCGCGCTTGCGAGACGGTGTGCCCCTCGGGCGTGGAATACGGAAAGTTAATCGAATTGGCGCGCGGCCAGATCGAACAGAAACATCCGCGCGCGCTTCGGTCGCGCATCCTCCGCAGCCTCGTCTATCGTTCGTTATTGCCTTATCCGAATCGAATCGCTCTCCTCGCGCGCCTGACGCGATTTTTTCAGACCTCAGGCCTCGAATCACTGACACGCAAATTTGGAATCGCCCGCGCCTTCGGTATGGAAGATCGCCTCGCGCTTCTCCCGCGTATTGACAGCAAATTTTTCGATTCACAGCTCGGCGAGACATTCGCAGCTCGTGGCAAGAAGCGGGCGCGCGTCGCGTTCTTTGCCGGATGCATCGCGCGCGTCACGTTTACAGCGCTGAACGATGCGACGATTCGCGTCCTGCAAGCCAATGGATGCGAAGTGGTAGTGCCCAAGGATCAAGCATGTTGCGGCGCACTCGCCGCTCACGCCGGAATGCGAGACGTTGCCCGCGATTTGGCGAAGCGCAATTTTCGCGCATTCGGCGCCAACTCCGAATTTGACGTGAACAATGTTGATGCCGTCATAACCAACGCCGCGGGATGCGGCTCGACTCTCAAGGAATATCCGCAGCTCTTCCCATCGGCCGGCGACGATCTCTCTCAAGCAGATCTGTTTTCGCAAAAAGTCCGCGACATCACGGAATTCCTCGATGACCTCGGCATCACCGCCCCGATGAAAGCCACACGCGCGGCGCCGCTTCGCGTAACCCTGCAGGATTCCTGCCATCTCATCCACGGCCAGAAAATTCGCGAAGCGCCGCGAAGGCTGGTCCGCGCGGTGCCCGGCGTCGAGCTCGTCGAAATGCCGCTGGCAGATCATTGCTGCGGCTCCGCAGGCGTCTACAACGTGACGCAAACTTCAGCGTCGATGTCGCTCCTCGAAGAAAAAATGCGCTTGGCGCACGGGACTCAAGCGGACACGATCGTCACCGCAAATCCAGGCTGCATTCTCCAGCTTCAAGCAGGCGCCGCAAAATTTAGCACCGGCCAGGAAGTTCTCCACGTCATCGAACTCCTGGATCGAGCCCTCGCCACCAAGTAACATCTGCCGCCGAAAATTCAATTTTCGCCGGAGCCAGGCGCCAAATAAAAACGGGCGGAGACGCCACTCTCCGCCCGTTGGGGGTTCGGGCACTGAGACGGTGCCCAGGGGGTAAATTTTTACTGGTTAAATTGTTTACTGCTGCTCAGACGTCGGCGGTGGCGGTGCTGCCGGCTGTCGGAATCCGCCTCTGCCATGGCCTGCCTTCACCGTGTAATCCGAAGGCACCTGGAATAGCGACGCCGCAGGTTCCTCGCGGGAAACATTCGTGAGCTGAATGGTTGTGGTGCCCATCAGCGGATTGGTGTGCTTCGTCATCACGTCCGTTTGCAAATCGGCCGAGTACCACTTTTCGGTCACCATCTGAATTGGCTTGTCATTGCCAATCGCGCCAGCCGGGATCGTCCGCGTGGTGCGTGTGCCGGTCGCCGCAACGCCGTTGATCGTCTGCGTGCCGAGCTGCTCGGTGGTCACATTCGCCGAGTCCGCGCGCGGACCGCGCTTCTGGGCCATGGCATTAGGGCCGCCCTCATGCCCACGGCCGTGAGCCGTCTCCGTCCGGGCAATCTTCTTGTCGGGCTCGAGCATAGTGTGCGTTCCCGCGACCGGATCCTGAATGAAAACGACGTGCGGCGCCGCTCCAGATTCCCCGGCTTGAGCGATTGGAGGCAGAGTCTCTTCACGTCGCGTGCGTCCCTGGCTGTCGCGAGCAAACGTACCGGTGGTCTTCCGGTCAATATGTGTACCGTCTTGCAGCACACCGACGGTTTCGGCGGTCGTCTGCGCCGAGAACGGCACGCCCTTCACAACTGGGCCGTGCCCAAATCCCGGCTCGAAGCCCATGATTCCTTCGCCGTGCGGTGGTCCTGGCGGCGGGCCATCCTGCGCGTAGACTACAAGCCCCGCGGTAAGAATCAGAGCGCTGAGCCCTGTTACCAACATTCCTAGGTGCTTCTTCATGTGCATTCCTCCGGGATCAATTCAACTCGTGTTTCAAATCTGGTGCCTTAAGCGTGCGTACAAGTTCGCTACTCGACGAGGCGCACCGCTCGCGGCGTGCCATCTTCATCAACAACGAAGTCAGCCAGAACATTTTCGCCCGCGTTTGCTTCGCTCACCGGCAAACCCAAATTCGCCAGCGCCGCCGGCGACAAAGATTCTCGAACAACAACCTCATCTCCCACGGGTGCGGTCTCGCCATTAAAAGGAAGAGCTACAAAGGCTGACGCATATTCAGTATCTGCATCGCTAAAATTTGAATTGGCGTTTGCAGCAGATTCTACCGACGCGTCGGGCTGCTGCGACGACGCAGCCGATTCAGGCGCGACTGCCGCGCCCGAAGGCGTCGCGCTGGCGCCATTCCCGTGAGTTGGCGGACTCACCACGGGATGGCGCAGCACGAGTACAGATAACAACACCAAAGCCGCGAGCCCTGCGACGCTAGCCAGGCCCCATTGCCACGGGCGGTTCGAATGCGCGGCCGCGCTATGTTGCTGGCGGAAAGCTCCGATCAGCGCCTCTTCAACTCTTTCACTCGCGCCGAGCGCGCCGTCTTTCGCCGCCAGAGACCGCAACGCGGCGGTGAGCGTCTGGGATTCACTCAGGAGTTCATCGCAGCGCGGGCAGGAATCAGCGTGCGCCAGAGCATCCCGTCGCGCGGGCTGATCGAGCCCGGCGTCTCTTGCGAGATCGTGAACGATTTCCTGGAATTGAACGCAATTCATAAATCGGCCTTCATTGCCTCATGCCGCCGGCTGCGGCTTTCGATTCGGGTGATTGAAGCTCGCTCAACTTTTCCGTGAGAAGCGTCCGGGCGCGATGCAGCCGCGAGCGCACCGTGCCCACCGCGCACTCAAGAACTAATGCCGCTTCTTCGTAACTCATCTCTTGCAAGTCACACAGCACAACTACTTCGCGGTAATGACCCGGAAGGCTCAATACAGCATCCCGCACCATCGCGATCGTTTCGCCGCGGCCAAGATCTATCGGCGCGACAACGATGCTCGGATGCACGCCATTTCCGTTGCGGCTGTTGTGCCCGTTCGAGTGCACGTCGGCTATCGGATTCTCGACGAAGGGTACGAGAAACCGATCGCGGTCATAGCGTTTGCGGACGTGGTTTCGGGCGATCCCGAAGAGGTAGCCGGACAGGCTGCCTAGCGCGGGATCAAATCGGCCGCCATCTCGAATCAGGCTCATAAAAACTTCTTGCGTGACGTCCTCCGCAATAGATCTGTTCCCGCTCATGCGGAGCGCAAAGCGGTAAATAGGCGCTTGCCACCGCCGGTATACGCGAACGAACGCGCCTTCATCGCCGGCGAGCATCTGCCGCACTAGATCGTCTTCGGAGTGTCCGCTGAGCCAATCCATCTGTACCCAATATGACGATCTGTACGGCCTCTCGTTACCTATTCCGCGCAGACCGTCGCGAAGTTCCACAATTATGAAGCGTATCTAATGCCCCCAAAAGGCTTACTTTTCGCCGGTCACCCTCCTCTATCTCCGGCTCTCGCCGGCTCTTCGCATCGTTTAGGCTCCCCACGGACATCTCCGTCCCACTCTCATCAGAGCCCGGAGGCCCCGCCTCGGGGAACCTCTCGACCTCCAGAACCTCCGTAAATTGGGTCCGAATGCCCTGCAATTTTGTCTCGATTAGAACTGGGTGGTGGTGATTGTTTTGTTTGAGTTACAGACGTTTCTAATAATATGCAGTCTCGATTAGAAAAATATGCAAAACGCAATATGGAAGAGTGAAAACGGGACGGTGAGCCATTTGGGGGCTTTGGCGGCGTCCCTTCGAGACTGCCTTTCTGCAGTTGGGTAAGCCCTTCCTGCGTCGCGGCAGGCCCTCTCGGAGCGGGGGCTGGCCGTTCGAGCCGTGCGCCAGCGAGCAGGCACACGGGCGCCGTCTTGTATGTTAACTCTAGCATAATCATACTTTTAAGGTATTTAAAACACGCAATTATATCATACGGCAACGGGTTCGCGCAAATCCACAGTGTGTAAGGGTCGGCGGAAGTGTTGGGGAATCAGCAGGATTCGAGCGCGAAAAATTTACGAAATTGCGCTTTTTGATTTCGCGATAAATGTGCCGAGATTGAAGGTTGTGGAAGGCGAGGATGCCCGGCTGAAAGCCGTCCGCTACAAGTGCCGCGATTGGGCCAAGAGCTGAAGCAATTTTCGGTTTCAGTTTGAGGGTTTTGCGAGCGGGAGAGACCTGTCCAGAGGGTCAGTTGTAACGGAAGAGGAACGTAAGTCGGCATATAAGGGCATTTCAACATCGCGAGGGCCGGCGGATTAAGTTGCAACTCGGTTGGGGTCGAGGGGTTCCCGGAGGCGGGAGCCTCCGGGCTCTGATGGAATTGGGAGGGGCCGCAGATGCATCTCGGATCGTGCGGGAAAAACCGGCCGGTCTTATGACCAGCCCTACCCAAACGTTCGTGACGCGGGCAGTCGATCCCGGCTTACAGCTTGACCGGGCGGCGCGCGTTTCGTACTTTAGGGCTGCACGCGCCAAGTTTGGGATGACGGGCGCGTGATGAACAAAGGCGAAGAGCCGGCGGGGCGCCCTTCGAGGCTTCCTTCGGAAACTCAGGGCAGGCCGGCGGTACGTTAAGGAGACGGAATGCAAGAATTTGATCCGCAGGTGCTGAACGAACCCCCGATTCCGCCGCCTGAAGAGTTCAGTAAACGAGCGCACGTGCGGTCGATGAAGGAATACGAAGAGATGCGCGCGCACGCCGAGCGCGATCCCGAGGGCTTTTGGGGCGAGCAGGCGAAGATGCTGCATTGGTTCGAGCCGCCGAAGAAAATCCTCGAATGGGACATGCCGCACGCGAAATGGTTTGTAGGCGGAAAGCTGAACGTTTCTGATAACTGTCTCGACCGGCACCTCGAAGAAAACGGGAACAAGCCGGCGCTGCTGTGGGAAGCCGAGGACGGCGCGACGCTTCAGCTCACGTACACCGAACTGAAGGAGTGCGTGTGCAAATTCGCAAACGTGCTTTTGGGGCTGGGCGTGAAGGCCGGGGATTCCGTGACCATCTACATGCCGATGATTCCGGAATTGCCGATTGCGATGCTGGCATGCGCGCGAATCGGCGCGGTGCATTCCGTGATATTCGGCGGCTTCAGCGCTATCGCTATCGCGGACCGAATTGCGGATTCGAAATCGAAAATTCTCATCACTGCCGATGGCGGCTACCGCCGCGGCAAAGTGATTCCGCTGAAAGAAATGGCGGATGCCGCGCTGCAGAATTGTCCGACCGTGGAGAAGTCGATTGTTGTGCGGCGCACGAAGGGCAAAGTGGAGTGGAAAGAAGGACGCGATCTGTGGTGGCACGAACTGGTCGAGAAAGCGCCAAAAGAATGCCCGGCCGTGGCATTCGATTCCGAGCAGCCGCTATTTATCCTTTACACCAGCGGCACGACGGGCAAACCGAAAGGCGTGCTGCACACGTCGGCAGGCTACCTGCTTCAATGCCAGTGGAGCACGCGGCTGGTGTTCGATCTTCGCGACGACGATATTTACTGGTGCACCGCCGACATCGGCTGGGTCACGGGCCACAGCTATATGGTCTATGGGCCGCTCGCAAATGGCGCGAGCATTGTGATGTACGAAGGCGCGCCCGATTTTCCGCGGCGCGATAGATTCTGGGAAATCATCGAGCACTATAAGGTGACCATTTTTTATAGCTCCGCGACGGCGGTGCGCGCGTTCATGGCCTGGGGCAATGAATGGATTGATAAGCACGACATCAGCAGCCTGAGGCTTCTAGGGACGGTCGGCGAGCCGATCAATCCCGCGGCGTGGAAATGGTATTCGCAAATCATCGGCAAGGGGCGCTGCCCGATCGTTGACACGTGGTGGCAGACGGAGACAGGCTCGATCCTGATTAGTCCATTGCCGGGCGCGACGCCTACAAAGCCCGGCTGCGCGACGCGGCCGTTGCCCGGGGTTGCGGCCCGCGTCGCGACGATGCAAGGCGAATCAGTGAAGCCCGGCGAAACCGGCTACCTGATCATCGAGCGGCCGTGGCCTTCGATGCTGCGCACGATTTACGGAGACGATGAACGTTACCGCCGCGACTACTGGAGCCGCATTCCGGGCGTCTATTTCACGGGCGATGCGGCGCAGTGCGACAAGGACGGCTACATCTGGGTCCTTGGCCGGGTGGACGATGTGATTAAAGTGGCGGGGCACCGGCTCAGTTCGATGGAAATCGAAAGCGCGCTGGTAAGCCATCCGGCGGTCGCGGAAGCGGCCGTGGTGGCGAAGCCTGATGAAGTTCGCGGCGAGGCCATCGTCGCATTTGTGACGCTGCGCGCCGGGCAGGATCCGTCGCGAGAGCTGCGCGCGGCTCTCGGCGAGCATATTGCGATGACTATTGGCACGATTGCGAGGCCTTCGGAAGTGAGATTCGCGGATTTGCTGCCGAAGACGCGCAGCGGCAAGATCATGCGGCGCCTGCTTCGCGAAGTGGCGCAGAAGGGCGGCGTTACGGGGGATACGACGACGCTCGAGGATTTGTCGGTGATTGAGAAGCTGGCTAAAACCAGAGGGCACGACGAGGAGTAATTTGGGGCGGGATTTATTTAGGCGTCGGCGTCGCGAGGGATGCGACGGGTGACGAGGGCGCGGAGGCGGGCGCCTTCTTCTTTCATGCGATCGAGGAGGCGGCGCGCCCATCCGAATTCGGCGGCGAGGAGCCCTAGCGCGAGCAAGATGGTCAGCCAGCCGGGGCCGGGCGTGAAGATCAGCGCGACGCCCAAGCCGAGGAGCGCAAATCCAAGCACGATCTTCAACATTCTCAGTGCGGATTTGAATGTCCTCGATAGCATTTGGGCCCCATCACTCTCTATTGACTGCCGTACAGTTCCTATCGACTGCTGCTGAGATAACGTGAGTACGCTGCGCAGTGCTTACTTGGATGCACCAATTTAGTGCACCCATCATTTGGATGCGTCCATCTGTAGCGAAGTGACACAAATCATGTGCACGTGTGGTGCCAGTCATGCCGCCACTTGCCTGCTCGTTAGTCGGTGCCGATAATGGACTTCCGCGACGCGGCTCGAAAAGCGTCTGTGGCGCAAATCGAAACAGGAAAAATCTACCTAGCGCGAGGGTTTTTATGGAATTGCACAACGTTCGACTCGAGATACCAGAGAACGCCAATCTCATTCTTGGACAGTCGCACTTCATCAAGACGGCTGAAGATATTTACGAAGTGATGGTCAATACTGTGCCGGGCGCGAAATTTGCTGTGGCGTTCTGCGAAGCTTCGGGGCCGAGCTTAATTCGCGTGGAGGCGAACGATGATGAACTGCGGCGCGCTGCGATTTCGAATGCAGAAGCAATTGGTGCTGGGCACGTGTTCGTTCTGCTGATGCGCGATGCTTATCCGATCAATGTATTGGGGCGGGTGCGCGATTGTTTCGAAGTGTGCTCGATTTTCTGCGCGACGGCGAATCCGGTGGAGGCAATCGTTGCGGATTCGGGACATGGACGCGGAGTTCTGGGCGTGATTGACGGCAATTCGCCGAAGGGCGTCGAATCCGCCGAGCACGCGACTCAGCGCCACGAGTTCGTGCGCAAGATTGGCTACAAACTTTAGAGGTTGCCGGAAAAAGTCAAAATGGCCAAGAGGGATCCCTCGCTTCGCTCGGGATGACGGCGTTTATGCCTTTTCCGCAATCTATATTCATTTTCCTACGTAGCTGATGCGCCAGATGGAGTTTGAGCCGTCGTCGGTGACGAGTAGCGAACCATCGGATGCAGTGGTGATGCCGACTGGCCGGCCCCACACGTGCCCGTTGTCCAGGACGAAGCCGGTCATGAAATCCTCGTATTCGCCGCTGGCGTGGCCTGACTGGTGGAGCGGCACGCGAATCACCTCGTAGCCGACGCGCACCGAGCGATTCCACGAGCCGTGTTCTGATGCGAAGATGTCGCCGCGATATTCTGCCGGGAATTGCGAGCCATCGTAGAAGGTTATCTCCAGGGATGCATTGTGAGGATTGAGCAGGACGTCCGGCGTAATAATTTTGTCCTTGAGCTCCGGATGCTTGCCCTTCAGCCGCGGATCCTGATGACCGCCCATGTACCACCACGGCCAGCCGTAAAAGCCGCCATCTTGTAGGTGCGTGATGTAATCGGGAACGAGATTGTCGCCCAAGGCGTCGCGCTCGTTTGTCGAGCACCACAATTCATCTGTCTTCGGGCGGCGAGCGAGGCCTACACAATTGCGAATGCCGTACGCGTAGATTCGCATTTGCGAGCCGTCGGGATTGAACTCGAGGACATCGGCGCGATTTTTTTCGTCAGGAGAAGTATCGGGATCGTTGATGTTTGACGCAGAGCCGACGGAGACGAACATTTTCTTGCCATCGGTTGAGAATTGGATATCGCGCGTCGAATGGCCTTCTCCCGAGGGCAAGTCAACGATGTGTTCCGCCGGGCCGCGGGCCGCCAAATCGCCATTTTGATACGGAAAGCGCATGACGGCGTTCGTGTCGCCCACGTAGATATACGTTGGATTGGGGCCTGGAGGATAAAAGTTGATTCCGAAAGGCTCAGTCAAACCTGATGCGAAGACGCTTTTCTGGGCGTACTTGCCGTCGGAAGTGATCCCGCGAAAAACCATGATGTCACCGCGCTGCATTTCAGCGACGAAAGCATCGCCATTGGGCGCGGTGCGAATGAGGCGCGGATTGTGAAGCCCGTCCGCGTAGAGATCCACTTTGAAGTCCTTGAGAACTTGCGGCCAAGCGTCCTTGGGACGCGCGACAACTTTCGGAGCATTGCCTGCTGACGATGTGGCGTAGGGAGCCGGAAGATCGTTTACGGTGATCTTTCGAGTTTTTCCTGGCTGCTCGTAACGGAAGTCGGTGAAAGGAGGAGTGGGAGCGGGCAGCTTTAAATCCGCTGCATTCGTAATCGCTGGCGATGGACTTTGTGGAGCGTTCGAGTTTTGCGGGGGCGTCGAACTCGCCTGCGCATTCGAACTGCCCAGCGTTTTTACATGCGCGACGATTTGCCATCGCTCTTGCTTGGGGATGGCAGCCCAGGACGGCATGCCGTTGGCTTGATCGCCTTTGGTGATGAACCAGAAGATTTCTCCGTCGGTGGCGGATTGCGATGGGCCGTGGGCCAGCGCGGGAATATTTCCAGATCCCTCTCCGTTGTCGCCGTGACATTTGCCACAGCGAAATTGGTACATCGATTTGGCCTTTGGAGATGGCTGGCCTGCATAGGGATTCTTCCATTGTTTTGTGGCGGCCGGGGCATTGTGGAAGGCCGCGTTCGGACCCTGGGCATCAGGAAATGCGACCGCATCAGGAAACGCAAGAACAGCCATTCCCGCACACGCGAGCAAGCAGATAAGGATTCGAATCGTGGGTTTCAAGATCGTCCTCCACGCTGATAGATCGCCGTACTTCTAATGCACTACGATAGATTGTCGAACTTCAGACGCGGTTACATTACTGCCTAGAGCTTGTCTTGAGCAATCTTCTTCCGATTGTGTTAGACGGTTCGATCGAGGTAATGCTTCTCGCTCATCTCGCGCAGGCGAGCTGCAGCGATTTCCGCCGTGATGTCGCGCTGCGGAGTGGCGAGCAGTTCGTAGCCGACGATGAATTTCTGCACGGTGGCAGAACGCAGCAGTGGCGGAAAATAATGGGCGTGGAAATGCCATTCGGGATGCGGTTGGCCGTCGCTTGGCCGCGGGTGAAATCCCATGGAATACGGAAACGAAGCTTCAAAAAGATTGTCGTAGCGAATCGTCACGCGGCGAAGAATATCAGCAAGATCAACTTGCTCAAGGGGCGACAAATCTTCAAAAGCGGCTAGATGGCGCCGGCTCAGTATCAGCGTTTCGAATGGCCAAAGCGCCCAGAAGGGCACGACAGCCGTGAATGAATTGTTTTGGCAAACGACGCGCACGCTGCTCCCCATCTCGAGCGCGAGATAGCGGCACAGGAGGCACTGGCCCTCGCGCGCCAGAAAATCTTTCTGCGATTCTTGCTCTTTAGCCGGAATGTTTGGCAATTCTGAGTCGGTCCAAATTTGACAATGTGGATGCGGATTGCTGGCGCCCATCAGCGACCCGCGATTTTCGAATATTTGGATGTAACGAATCCATGGCACTGCGGCAAGATCCCGCGCTTGATCCATCCACATTCGAACTACAGCCTCAATTTCCGCTGGCTTCATGCGCGAAAGCGTTAAATCGTGGCGCGGTGAGAAGCACGCGACGCGGCAAACACCAGGCTCCGATTGGGCTAGAAGTAAATTCTCGGCGTTTTCAATTGCGGAGGGAGTTTCGGGGACGAGCGCAGGAAAATCATTGTTGAATACGAAGGTCCCGGAATACGCGGGATTGCGTTGTCCGCCGGCCCGCAGATTTCCGGGACAGAGGTAGCAATCGGGATCATATTGGACGCTCGGCGTCCCGGCTGCTTTTTCGATTTTACCTTGCCACGGGCGGTCGGCGCGCTGCGGTGAGACGAGAACCCAATCGCGCGTGAGCGGATTAAATCGCCGGTGAGGAGCGTCGTTGAGCATCGTCCAGTTTATTCGTGCGATCTTCCTTGACCATACACAAAAGGCGAATACTGTCTCATTCCATCAATCGTTGCCTGGATTTGCGGCCACTGCGTCTGCGGGGACCGGTCCGGCTGGCCCGGCAGGTGTCCAGACGTAAATCTCCGGCTTCCGTTTAGTCTCGACTTCGTAGGCGCGCGCGACATTTTTGCGAGATTCCTCCGTAAATCGCGAATCGACGAGGTTGATCGTGCAGCCGCCAAAGCCGCCGCCGGTCATTCGCGCCCCCAATGTTCCTTCCTGCTTGTCGGCAAGGTCGACCATCAAGTCCAGCTCGGCACAGCTCACTTCATAGAGATCCCGCAGGCTGGCATGCGATTCAGCCATTAGCCGGCCGCACGTGACCATGTCGCCGCGTTTCAGCGAAGCAGCCATATCGATCACCCGCGCGTTCTCTGAAATTACGTGCAGAGCGCGGCGATAAATGATTTCAGGAAGCAACGACCTGCAGCTTTGCAGTTGCTCTAGCGAAACATCTCGCAACGCGTGAATTCCCGGCAGCGCGCCGGACAAAATTCGCACTGCCTGCTCGCAATCGGCGCGACGTCGATTATATTCGCCGGAGGCCAGCGTGTGTTTCACCATCGTATTGCAGATCATGAGATCCACGTTCTTGGGAATCGGCACCGGCTCAAACTCCAGCGATCGGCAATCGAGCAGAAGTGCGTGCCCTTCCCTGCCATTGACGCTGGCGAACTGATCCATGATTCCGCACCGCATGCCGACGAATTCATTTTCAGCCCGCTGACAAATACGGGCAATTCTTGCGCGCTGCAAACCTCCTGCGCACGCCACCTTGTGTCCTGAAAGGCTCAAGAGAGCGTAAGCCGTTGCAACTTCGATCGCTGCCGACGAACTCAATCCCGCGCCAATGGGAATTTCTCCGCGAATGAGCAGGTTCGCGCCGCGAATTTTGAATCCGGCGCGCTCGAGCATCACGGCTACACCTACCGGATAATCACTCCACGAGTTCGTCGGACGCAGAAGCGAAGAAGCAAGATCGGTCTCGACCGTTTCTCCGAAATTCTCCGACCGCAGAACAAGCTTTCGATCATCTCGTGCGCTTCCGGCAATCCAGCAATACGCACCGATAGCTGCCGGCATTACGAAGCCATCGTTGTAGTCGGTATGCTCACCGATTAGATTTGTTCGTCCTGGAGCGCGAGAAAATTGCGGGTCCGCCCCGAAATGTGAACGGAAAAGCTCGCGCATAGTCGATGTGGTGGCCACTATTTTCTTGCTCAAACGTGATTCGGCGAAGAGCCTATCCGAGCGTGCAGTCGCGCCGCAAGCGAATGTTGGACGCGTCGCACGATGACTCTGAAAATCGTCGAGCCTGACTCTGACTTTTTGATTAGTTGGAGTTCGTCCCAGGAGGTAGTTAATATCTCATAACAGCGGTATTAACCAAGACGACACAAAACATTTAGTACTGTTCCGAATTGCACAGTCGAAAATACTCACGCGACTGCACAGTCTTTGTAGGCGAGTCCTCACCAATTACACTGATCGGCCCGGGAATGCGGCGCCGTCTTCAGAGGACACTAAGGCGGCCCGCAATGTCGAACGCGACTCCAAACGATTCAAACCGGAATAATCGAGTTTTTGCTGCTCGTCGGGTCGCGACCCATCGGCGACGCATCTTACGAATTCTATTCCTCGATAACCAGCAATCTGACGTCGAACTCTGCTTGAATGAGCTCAGACGGTTGGATTTTGCAGTCTCCGCAGACTGGGTTCAAATCCCGGCGGAATTCGGGAAACGACTGCGTACCCAGTCCTACGACGTGATTGTGTGCGAGTACTCCATGCCTCATTGGACTGGAATGGAGGCCCTTGACCTTCTGCATCAAGAAAGGCAGGAGATTCCGTTCATCCTCGCCACCCGCCGATTGGAAGACGACATGACAGATGCATTCCTCCGGAGGGGTGCATTCGATTGCGTTGATAAAAATCGTCTTTATCGTTTGCCTTTGGCGGTCGCTTTAGCCGTTGAGGAGAAGACCCGGTGCGAAGAGCGGAATCACGCGGAAAAAATGTTGCGGCACTCGGAAGCCCACTATCGCGCGTTAGTAGACAATCCCGCCTATGGTATCTGTCACTTTGACGTGGACGGCCGGATTCTCGACGTGAACGCCGCACTAGTGGCGATGCTCGGCTATGAATCCAAAGAGGAATTGATCGGCGTAAATCTGGCAACGGAGATTATTCGCGATCCTACCGAGCGCGAACAACTTTTTGAGTGCTATCGGCAGACGGGACAACTTGATTTGGTCGAAGTCGAATGGAAGCGGAAAGACGGGACACCAATGAAGGTTCGGCTCAGCGGCCAGCACGTGGGCGTTGAAGAAGGCGCACCTGAGGGCTGCGAGATCATCGCGGAAGACGTCACGGCATACTGCGCACAACAGGATCAATTGCGGCACGTCGCGGCGACTGACGCGCTGACCGGACTTGCAAATTTCCGTAAGTTTTCCGAGACCCTCGAATCAGAGCTGAAACGCTCCGACCGAACTGCTCGAGCCTTTGCTGTGCTGTTTCTAGATGTGAACGGAATGAAAGGTATCAACGACAGCCACGGGCATCTTACTGGCAATCGGGCTCTCTGCCGCCTGGCCGATATTTTTCGTTTTTGCTGTAGATCGATTGACACACCGGCGCGATATGGCGGTGATGAGTTTGCGATTATTCTGCCGGAGACCGGCGTGAAAGAAGCCGACTCGGTTAGACGCAGAGTTTGCGAGAGGCTTTCCGACGATTGCGAGGAACCTCTGCTTTCAGTCAGCGTCGGATGCGCGGTCTATCCTGAGAATGGCACAACGGTCGAAACTCTATTGTCCGCTGCGGACAAGTCCCTTTATGCGATGAAAGCTAGGAAGTCAAAGGCTGATTGATTCGGGCATATCCGAGCGCAAGGGCGAGCCGCAAGCGAATGGTCAAAGCAACCTTCCCCGGAACCTAGCTAGAGGATTTCCTAACCCGAAGGTTCGCAAAGAGTGTGCATTTTTGAACAGCGCAGCCCAGGCGTTTTTAGCACACTTGGCATTAGGCCGACCATTCCCTCGTCGAGCGATCGAGCTCCGAAGAACACAACAGCTTTACATGCGTTGAGGCCATTTAGGTGCTTTCCATTTTGTTGCGATGAATGACTCGATTCCGAAATTTAGCAAGACGAAACTGGAGATAGATAAGATGCCTAGCGATTCGCACATTAGAGCCGCCGAGTTCCATGACCGCGCCGCGCAGGCGCACCGCACCGCTTCCGTCCACCACGGCAAAGAAGACCACGAGACTGGACATGAACGCTCCAAACAAGCGCTCGAGCATGCCAATAAGGCTTACCAGATGTCGCTTGAAGCGCATTGGGAATCAGTGAAGACATCCGATAAGTCAAAATCATAAGCACCGCGGCCGATACGAGCGTGACTGAGCCACGAAAGGCACGAAGCGGATGAATTCTCACCTCAAAGGTTTTGCTTCAGGCGCTAGCCTCGGCGGGAAGGTCTCGCGTTATCGAAACAAACAAAACATCTATACGCAAGGCACGCCCGCATTCACGCTTTTTTACATTCAAGCGGGAGGGGTGCGGCTCACTACCCGAACGAAATATCAACCATCGGCAGTGACCGCGATACTGGGAGTAAACGATTTCTTTGGAGAGCTTTGCCTGGCCGGGTATCCGCTGCGGATGTCCACGGCCGTTGCCTTGACGGCGAGTTCCATACGCGTCGTCCAGAAAGAAAAGATGCTCGAAATACTTCGCAAAAAGAATAAAACGTCAAATTCACTGGTAGCTTATTTGCTTTCCAGCCTTCAGAAGTATCAGGACCATGTGGCGGAACTGCTGACAGCGTCTGCTGAACAGAGGCTCGCGCGCGTGCTTCTGCGGTTGGCGCATCTCGATGAAGACGGCCCAGCCGCTGCCGAGATTCCCGTTCTAAACCACCAAATTTTGGCGGAGATGGTCGGGACTACTCGTCCCCGGATTAACTTATTCATGAATCGTTTCAGAAAAAAAGGATTCATTGATTACGACGGTGGATTGGAAGTGCACCAGTCGTTGCGCAAAGCCCTCCAGGCGATCTAATCGCCTACTTTTATCAGACCATCCGCGCGATTTACGCGACTCCAAGATTTACGCATCTAGCTCACGAGAGGTTGCGGAAAAACCAAAATCGCGGTCATTCCGAGGAGCGCAGCAACGAGGAATCCCTCTTTGGCGAGCGCCTAAACAAGAGGGATCCTCGCTTCGCTCGGGATGACGGCGTTATGATTTTTGCCGCAACCTACCCAATCTGCGCGCCAGGTCAAACGAAACAAATTAAACTTTTCAGCCCTCCCCGTCGTACCTACTGCTGCAGGCAGGCCTCGCACGCGCAAGGCTTCGTTCGACCACTGTCGAGCCTGTTGGCACTGACGCGAGCCCGATTGTGAAGGCAACTTCTTCGGCTGGGAGGATTGGCACGTGGCAAACTTGAACGATCAACTTAGACAAGTGCTGCGCAGGCTCAGCCGCGCACCGGTCTTCGCCGCCATCACACTGATCACGCTGGCGGTCGGCGTGGGCGCGAACACGGTTATTTTCAGCGTCCTCGAAGGCGTGCTGCTGAAGCCGCTGCCCTATCCGCATCCGGAACAACTGATTGGGGTGTGGCACACGGCGCCGGGCGTCGGCATCAAGGAACTGAACATGTCGCCCTCGAATTACTTCATCGATCGCGAACAAAGTGCCACGTTTCAAGATATCGGAATGTACAACGGCGATTCGCTTAGCGTCACCGGCGCCGGAGAGCCCGAGCAAGTGCGGGGCCTCGACGTCACCGACGGCACGCTGCCGATCTTGGGTGTCACTCCGGCTCTTGGTCGATTGTTCACGCGCGACGACGATTCGCCGGGCTCGCCGGAAACCGTGCTGCTGACCTATGGATACTGGCGCCAGAAATTCGGCGGAGATTCTGCCGTAATCGGGCGCTCCATCACGCTCGACGGAAAGCCTCGCCAAATTATCGGCGTACTTCCGCGTGGCTTTCATTTTCTCGACTACGATGATCTGTCGCTTGTCGTGCCTTTCCGGTTCGATCGCAACAAAGTAAAGCTCGGTAATTTCAGCTATCAAGGACTTGCGCGTCTCAAGCCCGGCGTAACGATGGCGCAAGCCAGCGCAGATGTGGCACGCCTGCTCCCCATCGCCAATCGAAGTTTCCCCGCGCCGGAAGGATTTAGCTTGGCGCTCTTCGAGAAAGCAAACATCGCGCCCAACTTGCGGCCGCTCAAGCAGGACGTCGTCGGCGATGTGGGCAACGTGTTATGGGTTCTGATGGGCTCGATCGCCATGGTGCTTTTGATCGCTTGCGCGAACGTCGCGAACTTGCTGCTCGTGCGCGTGGACGGACGCCGCCAGGAATTGGCGATACGCGGCGCTCTGGGAGCGGGATGGAGACGCATCGCAGGCGAATTGCTGTTCGAGAGCGCCGTTCTGGGTCTTCTCGGAAGCCTGCTGGGATTGGCGCTTGCCTATGGCGCGTTGCGAATACTTGTGGCGATGGCGCCCACGGGACTTCCACGGCTGCACGAAATTGGAATTGATATGCCGGTGCTTTTGTTTACGCTGGCCATCGCACTTTTTTCGAGTTTACTATTCGGCTCGATTCCGGTTTTCAAGTACGCCGGCGCGCACTTGTACACGGGCCTGCGCGAGGGAGGACGCACACTCAGCCAAAGCCGCCAGCAACATCGCGCGCGAAACACTTTGATTGTTGTGCAAGTGGCGATGGCGCTGGTTTTGTTGATTTGCTCCGGGCTGATGATTCGGACTTTTCGCGCTCTGATGCACGTTCCGCCAGGTTTTGTCGCGCCGGATGCGGTGCAGACGTTCCGTTTCTATGTTCCGACGACGCAAGTGCCGGATACCGATCGAGAGCGCCTCGTTCGCATGGATGAGGAACTTGTGAACAAGCTCGCCGCGATTCCTGGCGTGTCGTCAGTGAGCTTCTCGACCTCTATTCCCATGGATGGAAACAGCTCGAATGATGTGCTTTTCGCAGAAGACCGCGCCTACGCGGAAGGAGAGTTGCCACCGGTTCGGCGCTTCAAATTCATTTCGCCCGGATTCTTCGCGACGTTGGGCACACCGCTCGTTGCCGGCCGCGATCTGACGTGGACGGATACTTACCAGAGATTGCCGGTCGCGATTATTTCCGAAAATTTCGCACGAGAGTATTGGCATGACGCTCGCAACGCGATCGGTAAGCGAATTCGAGTCGCTACCACAGACGATTGGCGCGAAATCGTTGGCGTGGTCGGCGACATACACGACGATGGCGTGAGCCAGCCAGCGCCCACATCTGTCTATTGGCCGGTCATGATGGACCGCTTCGAGGGGGAGAAACAAAACCTACATCGAGGCATCGCGTTCGTGATACGCAGCCCCCGAGCCGGCTCGCAGGCATTCTTGAATGAAGTGCGCCAGACCGCCTGGTCCTCCGATTCGAATGTGCCGTTTGCGGATGTTTACACGCTCGGCCACTATTACACGCGCTCGATGGCGCGCACTTCTTTTACGCTGATCATGCTCGGCGTCGCGGGAGGCATGGCGCTGCTGCTCGGCGTGGTGGGAATTTACGGCGTCATTGCGTACTCGGTGTCGCAGCGCACGCGGGAGATCGGCATTCGCATGGCGCTTGGCGCGCAAAGGACGTCGCTCATTTCGATGTTCGTGCGCCAGGGGCTATGGCTCACGGGGATTGGCGTCGGCTGCGGCCTCATTGCAGCGTTCGCGGCCATGCGCTTGATGTCGTCACTCCTGTTCAATGTCAACCCGGTGGATCCCGTCACTTACGCCGCTGTGACAGCTGGCGTTCTTGTCACCGCGTACTTAGCGTGCTATTTGCCTTCCCGGCGCGCCGCCACGGTGAATCCCGTGGATTCCTTGCGCGCAGAGTAGCGTGCGGTGGCATTGGCAACAAGATGTATCGCGGTGGAACAGATGAATTGTTACGTGTCTCCGATTAGACTGTGCAATATTGCACAGTGTGCAGCGCTCGCTGTCATGCTATTCTGAGGTATGCAGTCTTCCGCAAGTAAGAGTACGCGTGTCGCCGCTAAGACCTCGCGCTCTCCTCGAAAAACGAATTCAAGAAGATCCGCGTTTGATGTGAAGTCGTTTCTCGACTCCACAGGTCTCGGAAGAAAAGTCGGCAAGTTTGATAGGAAAGAAACCGTCTTCGCGCAGGGCGATGCCGCCAAGAGTGTGATGTACATTCAGGAAGGCAGTGTCAAGCTAACTGTGGTGAACGAGTCCGGCAAAGAGGCGGTGGTAGCAATTCTGGGCCCGGGCGATTTTTTTGGAGAGGGATGCCTGGCCGGCCAGTCCATCTGCATGGCGACGGCGACCGCGATCGCAGACACGACCGTGCTGGTAATTGAAAAAGGCGAGATGTTTCGCGTTCTGCACGGAGAACACGAATTTTCCGACCGCTTTATCGCCTACATGCTGGCACGAAATATCCGCGTCGAGGAAGATCTGATAGACCAGCTCTTCAATTCCACTGAAAAACGTCTGGCGCGCACGCTATTGCTGCTCGCGCGCTACGGGGCGCAAAGCCACCCTCAAAAGGTGCTCGCCAAAGTTTCCCAGGAGACGCTTGCGGAGATGATCGGCACGACGCGTTCACGCGTCAATTTCTTCATGAACAAATTCAGGAAGCTCGGTTTTATCAAGTACAACGGCGAAATCAAAATCAATAATTCCCTGCTGAGCGTCGTTCTCCACGATTGACGAAGAAGACCTTGCGCAATCTTGCGCTGCCAGTTACGCCTGCGGTTGATTCAACAGATGTTCTTGGTGCGCCTCTCGCAAAATTTTCCGTAGCTGCATTCGCGCACGCCGCATACGCGTCTTCACAGTGCTGACGGAAAGGTGGCCGGCCTGGGCCGCCTCCGTCGTCGAGAGATTATCCAGAACTCGCATTGTGAAAACGTCGCGATAAATTGGCCGAAGCTGGCTCAATGCGCCTTTAAGCATTTCGCGCACCTCCATCCTCGAATACGCTGCCTCGGGACTTTCGAATGGCGAGGAAAGATTGAATTTGATACTCGGGGAGTCGTCCGCGCTCATAAAATCTTCAAGCGGCACATGTAAAGCGTCGCGCCGCTTCCGAAGGCACATCAAAGCTTCATTAATGGCGATCCGCGAAATCCACGTGGTAACGCGAGAGCGCCCTTCGAATTGGCTCGCGTGCGTAAAGGCTTTCAGCAGCGCTTCTTGTTGAACGTCTTCGGCGTCTTCTTTGATCCGCGTAATCCGAAACGCGAGACGAAACGCGCAGCGCTGCGAGTTGTCGAGCTCGCGCTTGGAAATCTCATTTGTCGTCGCGGGATGTTCACTACGTATGCGCGCCGCGGTTACGCTGTGCCGTTGGCGGATCGGCAGCGCAGTCACCGGTGATGAGAAGCTTGACGGTTCAACATTTGTGCAGCTCACGTTTTCACCTCGTTGATTTTTTCTTTCCTCTTATTACGTCGAGCCGCGGATGTTGTCGTCCGCGGCTCGAGTTGCAATCCATTTTATTTACGGTTCCGTTGGCTCCGCCGCTCAGCGGCTGCCGGTTGTTCCACGCGCTTTCTCAGCGCCGGTGCCATAAGCGGCGTCGTCCATCGTCGAGTCGAATTGGAGCGTGTTCGTAAATTCGTCCACCTGTTTCTGAGCTTCTTCTTTGGCGATTCCGTACCGTTCCTGAATTCTTCCGATTAGCTGATCGCGCTTGCCGTTAATGACCGTCAAATCGCTATCGGTCAGCTTGCCCCACTTCTCTTTCACTTTTCCCGATGTTTGCTTCCACTTGCCTTCGACTTGATCCCAGTTCATGAAAGCCTCCTTGAAATTTCATCCATACGGAACGGGTAAGGACTTCTGTCGCATTCAGGAAACCATGAAGGGCGATTCGGGAAAATACATGGAACTACTCAAGTCGGGCGCGTTCATAGCGTAGGGCTAATCGGGCGGCTGGGCCTTACTGGGCCTTAATAGTGCATCGTGAGACTGACCTTAGGATTTTGATAAATGCGAGTGTGTGTTGCCAATTTTGGCCCGCTAATTGGAGTTCTAGTCTCAACTAACGCGGCCAATATTCTAGGGTTTTCTCAGTATGGAGCATTCGAAAACGGCAGAGTACAAACGTGGCGAGCCGAATGGGACCAAATCACCGCTTTCGTGAGGAGGAAACATGTTGCGTTGGGCGCTGGCGTTTTTCGTGGTCGCGATCATAGCTGCGGTTTTCGGTTTCGGCGGCATTGCGGTTGCCGCGGCCGGAATCGCAAAGCTTCTTTTCTACCTATTTCTTGTTTTGTTTCTTGTGGCCCTTGTCGGCGGCCTGGTTAACAGGGCGTGAGCGCAGTTCCGGCCCACTGGGTATTGCTTTTTCGACGCTGACACTCTAATTGTCGCAGTAGCCAGAATGCCCGCGCGATAGGAACCTCAACACGAACGTACACTCTCGATGAACGTACACTCTCGAGAACGGCGATTTTGAGAACCCAAGGAATGTTATGCGACCTGCATCGGTCATAGCAATCATCTTGCTCATCGTTGGAATTATCTCTCTCGGTTATCAGGGCATCACCTATACCACGCACAAGAAAGTCGTGGATATAGGCCCGATTCACGCTACGAAGCAAGAGCACAAGACCATTCCATTGCCGCCCATCATCGGCGTGATCGCGCTTGTAGGAGGAGTCGTTGTGCTGGCGGCGGATCAGCGCACGGCATAACCATAGCTTCGTGTAGGTCAGTCTCCGAATACCCTCCATCCGCGAGAGAGGCGAGGCCGCATCCCTTGCCTCTCTTCCACCTCCCTGGCGGCTTGCACTGAGTTCTCTAGGAAAGCTTCCAACTACCTCATAATTAAAGGCTTGCGGTTATGGCCAAACTGCTCTGAAAGCTCACGAAATGTGCCTAATTCCGCATTACAGTATCTTCCTTAGGCGAATTAAGGGTTCAAGGGCATTCTCCGCGTGCGACACTCGTAGTTCACTTACTCCGTGATAATTTCCATCAATCAATTCTCCCGTACGAGCGATGCTGGCAAGGTTGTCCCCATAAGGAGTCCAAAGATGAGTGCACAGGCCAAGACTCTCGAATTCCGCAGACAGTGCCCAGTACCGCGGTGGGACGGTTCTGATGAAGACCAAGCGCTACTTAACATGCGCCAACGCCTGAGCGGACTCGCGTCACTGGTGGATAATATCAGCCACTCCGCGCATCCGCGTGAGGCAGCAGCAGTACCAGGTTCGTGCGACTTCGTTTACGAGTTACGAGTGAAGGCAGAGGCTGTGCGCTGCATGCTTCAGGTTGTCGAGCATCTAAGCGGCGCCACACGCGTGGACGTTCTTTCCACGGTGACGAAATCAGTGCAGGAACTGGAAGAAGTTGTATGCGCAGAGCTGCAAGCCAGGCGTAAAGCGGCCGAGCGATCTCTTGTTGCGGTTGCAGGCCGAGCGCGGTAATTCGCTTGGCGACTTGATCGTTAGCTCGCGGGCGATCGTAGGCAGCACTCCCAACCGTTTTCGATACTCAAACTTAACCGCAAATCTACCCTTTCCTGTGTATCCCTTTTTGCGGATCCCTGCTGTAAGATTCCTCCGCGATAAATTGTGGAGGAACCCGTAGATGGCCCACGCGGCGCGCTCAGCGCATAAGAACAAGAAAAAGATCAGGTACGCAGTGGTCGGTTTGGGCTACATATCACAGGTCGCAGTATTGCCCGCGTTTGCTCAGGCGCGAGAAAATTCCGAACTGACTGCACTCGTATCCGGCGCTCCCAAGAAGCTGGCGGCGCTATCGCGGAAATATAAGGTCAAGCACACCTACTCCTACGAGCAATACGCCGATTGCCTAAGAAGCGGCGAGATCGATGCTGTGTACGTCGCTTTGCCCACCAACATGCACCGGGCCTACTCTGGAGCCGCCGCACGCGCCGGAATTCACGTGCTGTGCGAGAAGTCAATGGCGTTCGATGAAGTCGAATGCGAGGCCATGATCGCGGATGCGGAAGACGGGCACGTCAAACTAATGATCGCCTACCGTCTGCACTTGGACCCGGGAAATTTGCAAGCAATTGACGTCGTCAATTCCGGCAAAATCGGTGAGCCTCGAATATTCACCTCGGTGTTCTCGCAGCAGGTAAAACCAGGGAATTCGCGCCTTGAGAAAAATGTCGGCGGCGGACCCCTCTACGATATGGGCGTCTACTGCATTAATGCAGCGCGATATCTTTTCAAAGCGGAGCCGCTCGAAGTGTTTGCCTGGAATTCGAGTTCAAATGACAAGCGATTTAAAGAAGTTCCCGAAATGACGAGTTGCTTGATGAAGTTCCCGGACGACCGCATTGCTTCCTTCACTTCGAGTTTCGGCGCGGCCCCCCGATCTGTCTTTGAGGTCATCGGGACTAAAGGCGTCCTGAAAATGGATCCTGCTTATGAAATGGCGCAAGCCATAAAATACGAAGTCATAGTCGGCGGCAAGACAACCCGCAAGACATTCAAAAAGACCGATCAATTCGCTCCTGAGCTCGTCTATTTCTCGAACCGCATTCTGAACAACAAAGAGCCGGAGCCATCCGGTCAAGAGGGTCTGGCGGACGTTCGCATCATGCGGGCCATATTGGAGTCAGCCGAGACGAACCGGCCTATTACAACTCCACAAGTGAAGATAACTCGCAGACCTGACAAGAAGCAGGAAATATCCAAGGAACCAGTCGCCACGCCTCCGCAATTGGTGAGGGCCTCTGCACCAGGCGCGGAATAGAGATCTTTTTACCCGATATCCATCTAATTCAACTTCGATTCTGTTCAAGGAGGAAACAAATGGCGAAATATGGGAAAGCAGCAGGAAAAAGCGTCAAAAGCGCGGTGCACAGGGAAAAGAAGGGCACGCTGAAATCAGGCAAGGGCGGAAAAGGCGGCACGGTGAAGAGCCGCAAACAGGCCATCGCCATCGGCCTTTCGGAAGCGCGCAAGAAGGGCGCAAAGGTCCCGAAAAAGAAGTAGATTGGCCTCCGTCAGGCCTTGCCCGCAAGATTGTCGAGTCCCTCTTTCGCGATCAGCGGCACCATCGCCAGGGCACACAGCGGATCGGCCCACCACCAACCCAAAACGGCGTTAGCGATGAGACCCACCAGCAAAATACCGGATAGGTACAAGCTGAATTGTGTTTGCCGAGCATCCGCGTGCATCGCGGCGCTATCGAGCTGATAGGCGACTTTTCTTTTGAAATGCGAGAGAAACGGCATAATGATCAGCGAACCGCACGCGAGAACGATGCCGATGATGCTCGCTTCAGGCTTTTTTGCATGCACCAAGGCCTCGATTGATTCGACGCTGATATAAAGCGCCAAGGCAAGCAAACAGAAACTGACAATCTTAAGCGCGATCCTTTCGCGTCGTATTCGCTTGGGATTTTCCTGACCAACTGACATGCGCCAAAGCAAAGCACTGCCGGAGACTACCTCGATGAAGCTGTCGGCGCCAAAGCCGACCAGAGAGACGCTTCCGGCGAGCGCTCCCGCCACCACGGCGATGAGCGCTTCTATACTGTTCCAGGCAATAGTGAAATATTCGAGTTTTCGGCCTCTGCTGATCGCCTTACGATGCTGCTTTCCCGTAGTCGGCACCACATCAGAATACAACGCGCTACTCGCGCGGTAGCAATGCTTGCGCAGTTAGAAATCCAGGAATTTCTGAACAGAGCACAAATTTGAAGCTGTAGGCCCGGTTTTTCGCCACCATTATGAACTTCTGGAGAATTGAATGCCTGGATCCCCGGCGCCGGTAAAAAAGCGCGGCAGAAAGCCGAGACACGGCGCTGTCAAAGGCGCCGCCAATTTAGTTCTCCGCCTGGGTCCGGGCTTAATCACCGGCGCCGCCGATGACGATCCAAGCGGCATCGCCACATATTCTCAAGTGGGCTCGCAATTCGGAATGGGCATGCTCTGGACCATGCTCTTTTCATTTCCTCTCATGGCCGCGATTCAGGAAATCTGCGGCCGCCTTGGGCGAATCACCGGCGCAGGAATCGCTGAAAATCTTCGCAAGCATTATCCGAGGCCGGTTCTTTACGGCTTGGTCTTTCTTCTTTGCGCGGCGAATATTTTCAACCTCGGCGCGGATGTAACGGCGATGGGCGCGGCCGCCCAACTCGTCTTCGGAGGATCGATCAACATCTATGTGCTGATCTTCGGACTGCTGTCGCTTCTTCTCCAAGTCTTCATTCCATATAGAAGATATGTTGACTATTTGAAGTGGCTGACGATCGTGCTGTTCGCTTACGTCGCCACCGCTTTCGTCGTTCACGTTCCTTGGGGAACGGCGCTGCGCTCGACCATCATCCCGTCAGTTTCCTGGACTGGCGAATACTGGATGGCGTTGGTAGCCGTTCTCGGCACCACAATCAGCCCTTACCTATTTTTCTGGCAAACATCGGAAGAAGCCGAAGACGTTCGAGTCAACAGGGCCGAACATTCTCTCAGCCGAGACCCTGCTGAGGCTCCCGAACAACTTCGTCGCATCGCTATGGATACGAAAATTGGCATGGGTTTCTCGAACCTGGTGGCGTTCTTCATCATCCTGACCACAGCCGCTACCCTGCACGCCGCAGGGGCTGGACAGCATATCCAGACGTCTGCGGATGCCGCCAAAGCCTTACAGCCGCTCGCCGGAAAGTTCGCTTTCCTTCTTTTTGCAATGGGAATTGTCGGTACTGGATTATTGGCGGTGCCTGTCCTGGCTGGTTCGGCGGCGTATGCGGTAGCCGAAACTTTTCGCTGGCGCGCGAGCCTGGAAAGCAAGCCGCGCAAAGCGCCAAAATTCTACGCTGTCCTCGTGGCCGCCACACTCATCGGAATCGGCCTGAATTTTTTTGGAATGGACCCGATACGCGCTCTTTTCTTGTCCGCTGTGATCAACGGAGTGGTCGCCGTTCCTCTCATGGTCATGCTGATGATTATGTCGGCGAATAGCGCCATCGTGGGGAAATTTTCGCTTTCGCCTTATCTGCGTGTTGTCGGCTGGGCTGCGACGACGGTGATGCTGCTCGCATCGTTGGCTTTTATTGTGAGTGGAATTCGCGGGTTACACTGAACGGGATGGAACGAAACAAAAAACGATGAGAACAATTAAAGGCCGGCGTTGCTATGTCACCTCTATCTACGCCAGATCACGGAACCGGCCGACTTTCGAGCGTAGCGGGGGCGAAGCGCGGTCTATGCCGCCAGCTTAGCCGTGCACGCCATCAGCCTCGATGCCCGAAGCCGCTTGGATATGCTCCCCATTTGTGTTCTGGCGTAGTCGCTCGATGATTCGCTCGTGCTTTTCCGCTCGCTCGCGGTATACCGCGCCCAAGAGCTGCCATGCTTCCTTCTCGCCAGTAGCGAGATCAACAGCGGTTCGTTCGCAAGTTTCCGCCGCTTGTTTCCACCATTTCTCATTCTGTTCCAGGAATTCGAGAATACCGTCCGTCGAAGTATCCATCATCTTCTCCCATCGTCCGCGTGCTGCCGACTGACTGCCCTGCCCCGTCCCGATCGCCTGCGTCGCCATCCTTGCCTCCTCTTTCGCCGTGCCAGCAAATCTCGGCAGTTATATAGAGTTTCGGCAGCCATGCTTATCAGGACGCCGCAGTGTCATCCTCGGTTTCGTCCTCATTCCGCTCGGTGGCCGCCTTAGCAACCCCTGGGTCAGTTACACGTTTCGCTTTTTCTCGTGCAAGTATTTTTTCGACTACCGTCGTCGGTACCTGTTCGAAGTATGTTTGCGCTTCCCTCATGATCGGGCCTCCTCTGAAACAACTAGCGATTCGAACAACTCAACCGTAGCAAGCTTGAAATGGTACGGGGAGACTCTTTAATTAATTCTTTGGCAAGGAAAGCAGCCCATTTAGCGGGATTAGTGCTGTCGAGAGCGCAGCGAGGCGGCAGGACGACGCTCGATTCGATAGCTCCCCGTACGCGACTACAGCTTAAAAAATCTCTTGACACGCAATTTTCGCATGCGCTAGGATTACGCTACGTTAGTTTTACGTTAGGTACGAAGGGAGAAGTTATGAGCACGACGCGTACAGAAGCCCATTTCAAGACCGTAGCGCAACTGGACGTTCCCAACTCGCGCAACGGAAAGCACAAACAGATCGTGACCCTGATTCTCCGCGACCTCGATCGCCTGAAAGCAGGCGCTGCCATCAAAGTGCCTCTCGCGGATCTCGGAGACTCAAAAGAGAACGTGCGCTCCGCGCTTAATCGAGCCACGCGCAAGAGCCATCGCAATGTGGCGACGGCGACAGACGAACAATTTCTCTACGTCTGGAACGTGGAGAAGGACTGAGCGCGGGCATCTCGGAAGTTAAATTTCAGGGCCTTGCAACGGTGGACTTCGGCCGGGCGACCGTCCCGCGGATGCCAATCGCTCGACACCGATGGTAATCCGTTCGTGGAAGTTGCGAAGAAATCGGCAGGAAATTCTCTAAACAGCAGTCAAGAAGCGCGTTTTAGTAACGCATCAATAGCGTTCAGCAGATACTCCGGCCCTTCATCCTTCAAAATCCAGCGCTCCGCAACGCCAATCGTCTCATCCGGCAATTGCGACAGGCCCGACAAAATAATCATAGGAACCGCCGGGTTTATCTTCTTCAGTTGGCGAGCCGTGGCGATTCCATGCATGCCCGGCATCCAGTAATCCAGAATCACCAGGTCAAATGACTCAGCACGAAATCGCTCGAGGCCTTCGTCGCCCGATCGTGCAGCCACAACGCGGTAACCCGCAGATTCCAAAACGCGCTTGCGAATGCTCAGCGCCGACGCCTCATCATCTATGCAAAGTATCTTTGCCATCTCTGGGGCCATTTCTGGCCCCACGTGAGGTACAGCGTCAAGCTCGAGGCCGGCAGCGTCAGGATTACTCATTAAATTACTCAACGGGAACGCTCATTCCATCCGTCGGGATAAAAACCGCGAATGATGTCATTGTTCGTCCTCGCGTCTTCATACAGCGAAACCGGATAGCTCCCTCGAGCTTCTGCACGATTCCGCGGCTGACCCACAAGCCCAATCCAGTTCCCTTGTCAGCCTTGGTAGTGAAAAATGGCTCGAAGATTCTGCGCCGGTTCTTCACCGGAATGCCGACGCCCGTATCCGTAATGTTCACGCGGATCCCGGAGCGCCCGCTACCCGGTGCGTACTCCTGGCAAAGCCGCAGGCTCACTCGCAGCGTGCCGCCATCCGGCATCGCTTGAAGCGCGTTTCCAATCAAATTTATGAAAACTTGCCGCAACTCCACCGGAAAGCCAAGAACGAGATCGTCGCCGTCCATGTGCCGCTCGACGGATACGCGGCTCAACCGTATTTGGCGGTAATACGCACCGAGCACATCTTCCAGAATGCGGCGCAACGACACTGGAATTGGGCTTTCAGAGTCTCGATAGAACGCTAACGTCTGCTTGGCAATATGCCGCACTCGGGCCATCTCATCATTGGCAATGCGTGCCAGTCCGCGCGCGTCTTCGTCGAGTGATGGATGATCACGAAGAAGATAAAAAACGTTCGTCACTGTATCCAGGGGATTGTTGATTTCGTGCGCTATGATGGCGGCCATTCGTCCCATCGCCGCTTGCTTCTCGGAATTGCGTAGCGAATTTTCAAGACGCTTGCGCTCAGTTACATCGCGGACGAAGCATCGCGTGTGCACAAACTTCCCATCTTCCCAGAGCCCGTTCGAGTGGATCACCACCTGCTTGATCGAGCCATCTTTGCAGCGCAGTTCCGTCGGAAAATCGTAGATGTCTTCCCGGCGCATGAGCTTCGTCCAGAACTCCTCGAAAACATGCTGGTTCACGTGGAACTCACCGAGTTGCCGGCCCACGTACTCTTCAGCCGAATAACCGAGAAGATTCAGCAGCGCTTTGTTGGTCCACAAGATAGTTTGATCGGGACCCACTTGCTGCACGCCTTCCACCGCGTTTTCGAGAATGTCGGCCAACTCCGACTCGCGGCGCCGCAACGATTGCTGAGCTTGCTTGCGCTGCGCCTTTTCGGTTTGAAGAGCCTGCGCTTGTTGCTGCAGATGCGAGATGTTTCGAAGCCGCTCCTCGTCAGTGACCAGCTGCGTGTAGCTCTCACTAGGAATCACGCTCGCGTGCTCTGCGCACATTTTCAAAAACGGCTCGCCATCCGCCTCACTTCCGAAACTTCCAATCGGATAGGCGCATCGAAGAGAAAAACTGTGCGTCTTGGCTAGATCATTCCACAGTTGTTCGAGATAGATGGCCGCCTCCCGCTTTCCCTGCGACCACAATAGGCTTACCATCTCGCCAAACGCGACAACGCGCGAATTCCCGCCTTCGGACGCAAATTGAGCTTGCTCGAGAAATCCACCGACGAGCTCGGCGAAGCGCTCCGCATTCGGCCAGCCGTCCACCGTGAACTTCGCCAACGTTACGGCCGCGTCGAGCGCAATATATCGGCCCTGCATGGCAGCCTTCGCTGTATCCAGACCGCGAGCCTGTAACCTCTGCGTCAACGCTTCGCAATGCGCCTTCGTGGCAATCACGATAGCCGCATCGCCCCCGCCGAGAGCCGTTCCCACAAATTTGCTCAGCCCTTCAATCAGCGACTTGTCTTCTGCGTAGAATTGAACGGAATGCCCGTGGGATTCGTGTTCATTCCAATTTGCGGCGGGCGCAAAATCTGGCGGATCGGAGGCGGGAATGTTCATCGTACTCATGTTGTTCGTTTATCGTGGGCTACGTAGCCATTTGGCGACAGCACTCCTGTAAGGAATTCATCATCTCCACCTAATTGCATCCCGATGTCATTGATTATTCCAACTTTAGGAAAATTAAAGAATACAGAGAACCCTGTACGGTTTAGAGGTATAGCACTCTTGCGGCGGGGCGCAGCATTTGTTCGCGCTTGAACGGTTCATGCAGACGGGGTGGGGCCCAATTGAGCAACGATCTCGCCGTTCGAGGCATCTCGAATAAAGTGCGCCGCGTGTGTCGCGCGTACCAGCGCCTCGAGTTGCTTCTTCGCTTCTTCAAGCGTCGCAACCTGCATGACCCATAACGGGCTGCCATCATCGAGTTTCTTGAATATGTCGTAACCCAAGTTCATAACTCGCCTCGACTGGGCGCGGATTCAGACGCGCGGACAAATGCCATTAATTGTCCACTCGCCTTATTGGTTCTGAATTGTATATCTTGGCCTCCCGGCTGTCTGTCTAACCTTGAACAGACTCAACGTTTTGTGCAAGTTACAAGTGGAGCGGCAGAAACAGTCAAGTCAAATGTAATATCCGGCGTCGAGGATGGAATCAAAGCCGAAGAGACTACGCAGCAAGTGGTCGCAATTATTAAATGAGGTCGAAAATGAAGACACGGAAACGGGTGGACAAAGCCAAGCCTTCCTTTCCCGAGGGCCTGCCCGCGACGAGTCCTGAGCAGTTCGACGCAGGCGCGACAATTTTTTCCCAGGGAGACAAATGCACGGCCGTTCATTACATCCAGCAAGGCGTCGTAAAGTTGACTCTCGTTTCGAGTCGAGGCAGAGCGGGTGTTCTCGGTTTTTTAGGTCGTGGCGACTTTTTCGGAGAAAACTGCATAAGAAGCAGGACGTTTTATTCTACTTCAGCCGTCGCCCTTGTACCCAGCTTAATCATGGTCATAAGCCGCGATAAGATGCTGAAGATCATTGAGGAAGAGCCTTCTGTTTGTTCGCGCTTCATCACCTATCTGCTCGGACGAAATCACCGCATCGAGCAAGATTTGATCGATCACTTGTTTAACTCCAGCGAGAAGCGGCTTGCTCGGACGCTGCTGCTACTGGCCGAGTATGTAAGGGGAATCACTGACGTGCCGCTCATGTCCAAAATTACTCAGGACACTCTCGCCGAGATGGTGGGAACCACTCGGCCGCGCGTAAATCTCTTCATGAATAAATTCAGAAAAGCGGGTTACATCCACTACGACAAGAACGGCCGCCTGGAAGTGTACAAATCCCTCGCAAAGGTCCTGACCGATTAGAAACGTGTGACAGAAGCCCCCCGGGGGTCGGCTAACTGCTTGCGGAAAAACTATAAACGTTGTCATCCCGGGCCAAGCGAGGGATCTGCGGTTCGGGTGGATGCTCTATGATGTTTCCGCGCTGGCAAGTTCGCGCACGCAGCACTCGTAGCGCACGGCTTCAAAGCCGACGCCGGCGGCACACTTGTTGCGATCCAAGGCGCTTCCGACGGGCGCCCTACCTGGTCGAACTCGCCTTCTGATCCTTCACCTGCAGCTCGTTGACCACCTGCTGAACGTTCGGAACGCCTGCTGCTACCTTCTGCGCAAACGCGCGCTTGGATTGTGAATTTACTTCGCCCTTCAGGGTCACCACGCCGCTCTTCACGCTATAATCCACGCTCTTTTTCAGTCCGTTCTGAATCAGCGCGGCGTCCAAATTCTTTTCGATGCCTTCATCCAAATCGGAATTCATGGCCTTGGCGTCGTGTTCTGCGCCTGGCGGTACGACCGTAATCTGGTCCGCCACCACTTGACCTGCCGCCATCGAGTTAGCGATCGATTCGGCTTGCGCTTTATCGCTGTCGGCCGGTACTTGACCGGTCAAAGTCACCACGCCCTTATCCCTATCCTGGCTGACCGAGACGCTTTTCAAGCCGGCTTGGTCGAGGGATTTTCGAATGCTGTCGGTGACATCGGGCGATTTCGTGGGACTCGCCGAGCAGCCGCTAAGAGTTGCTAAAGCAAACGCGAGCACGAACATAAACGACGTGAGTTGTCGCATTTATACGCTCCGTGAACTAGTTCCGTAAATTAAGGTCGAGCTGAATCGACGCTATCTGGACGACTTCTTGCGGCCGCGGCTACCTCTTGTACGGCTAACCGCCTTCTTGACCCTACGCAAAGCTCTCGCGGACGCGGTCTTCGTCTTTGTAGTAGCGCGCCGGATCTTCGAAGACGCGGAACGCCGCCTCGCGGCAGGCTTGCGGCGTGTCGCCCGCCGGCGAACCGGACGAGTTGTCGCGCCGACTTTCGCTGCCACAGCTCCGAGGGTCGAACCAATCGACTCAGCCACGCTGGTTAGGAAATCGTTATCTTTTGCCGATGTCTTTTTCATGGTCTCTCCTGATGGGCCTCGTGATTCGTTCCGGTTCCCGCTCTATTTCCGCCCTATTTCTTTTTCTCGTCGCCTGTTTTCTTCGCACCCCGCCCAGAATTTACGTTCGGAGTGTCTTCGCCTAGCGCGGTGGCCAGCGCGATTTGATGGTCTTGTTCGTCAATCAGAATATCGCGAATATGCTCGGCCATGGCGTATTCGCCCAATTGCTCGCACTGGCGCACCCTTTCGCGATAATTCCGGATCGTCTCGTTCTCATTCGTGAGATCGAAATTCAACATCTCCGTAGCCTTCTCGGAGGTACGGACGGGTTTCGGCTGAACGGCTGGCATCCCGCCGAGATAATCAATCTGGTTTGAAATAACCAGAGCGTGGTTCAGTTCTTCAGTGGCATGCTTTTCAAGTTCCCCGGCGATGTTCATGTACGCCGCGCCTTTAAGCACCTGGGAATAGACCACGTAAGAAATAATGGCCTGATATTCTCGGGCCAAATCTTCGTTTAACAGCTTAATCAGTTCCTCGCGCGTGACTTTACGCTCTTGCGGTTCCGCTTCTTCCGCCACTAGATATCCTCCTCACGTAGCTTTAGACGCCACCCTGCGGCGTCCACTATACATTGTACGTGGTCCAGACCGCTTCGAATTGTGCCGCCCAAGACTCTCAGTCTGGAATTAAACCGGTGTTTTCAGCGATTCGCGATAAGCGCGCTCGCCCGCTTCGGTTGCTTGTCGTACTTGATCTTTCGCCTCGCGGACTTGCTCTTTTACCTGGCGAACTTGATCCTTCACTTGTTCTTTCGCGAATTCGATCTCCTCTTGCGCGCGCCGCGTCAATCGCTGCCCGGCCGCAACCGCACTATCCAACCCGTCCTTCGCGCTGTTGATCAGATATTCGCGCGTCTCGCTTCCCGATCGCGGCGCGAGGAATACCGCAACAGCGGCGCCTACGCCCAGTCCGACCGCAAATGCCGTCAGCGATTGTGTCCACTGCATGTCCTTGCTCATGAGTTCCTCCAGTGTTTCGATTGAATGCATCTAGCTCGAACTTCTGACCTCGAATTTCTTAACGTGTTGTTACAACAAACAGCGGGGAGCAGTTCCGCGAACGAAACTCCTCCCCGCAGAAAACGATTCGACTATCGACCCGACGCCGTGCGTCGCGCTTCCTCGCTAGTCCTCGAAGTATCAGACGACGCTGCTTCACCTGTCGAAGAAATATCCTCCGCGCCAGTGATCTTCATGATGTCCTTAGCGCGCTTAATATCTTCAGACGTATCGCAGTGAACGGACAGCAAAATTCCGCCATTCTTTACGCGCCCTTCATACCGCTTCGCCTCGTATTCCGGTATTCCCAGGCCGATGAGCGCTCCCGTGAATCCGCCAACAGCTCCGCCGACGCCCACTCCAGCAAGGGCCGCCATAATTGGTCCAGCCGCGATCAGGGGTCCGACGCCCGGAATCGCCAACGCGCCGATTCCGGCCAGCAACCCAAGCGTGCCGCCCAGGACTGCCCCCGATGTCGCCCCCGTAGCCGCGCCCTCTGGCGCCTTCGTAGATTTCTCCGTTGCGATTTGCTTTGAGCCGAAATTTTCCGGAAGAAGCGCGGAAATGTCTGCGGCGGTGAATCCGTTTCGGACCAATGTATCGGTCGCGTTATCCGCCGTGGACAGGCTCGAGTAGATTCCAAACACTGCTGTCTTTTTTCCCGCCATGTGTGTTCTCCTTTGTAAAACTAAAATATCTGGAATTTCTGGCACATCTCCAAGCCCTGACTGTTACTTTGCCGGAGTGACTTCGAGCTGGCTTGTAACGTTGTCTGCCCCCACTACAGCAGCCGCCTTCGCTTCGATGTTTGTCTTTTCGTCCTCGGAGCGAACCGGCCCTTTAAGCGTTACTTTGCCGTTCTGAGAAATAATCTTGACGTTGTGCGCGTACGTGGAGAGCGACTTGTCCTTCATTATCGCGCTACGGATCTGCTTGGCATTGTTGCGGTCCGTAGGATTCATTTTTTGCTGATCGGCCGTCACCGCGCCCTTGTTCGCGTCGCCCTGATTCATCTTGGTGTTGTCCGGAGCAGGTTGTTGATCCTGCTGAACCGGACTAGCCATGAGCGTCGCACTAAGCATCAGCGACGCCCCCAGCAGTGACAGCGACTTTCCAATTCTTGTATTCATTTCCTACCTCCCGCTCAATTTGTCGGCCGAACACTTCCAGCCATGGTCGCGCTGGAATGCGAATCTGGTTTGTTTCAACGGTCGCCAGCGTATTGCTCTTCGCACAAAGTGGCCATACGGCGAAGGGTGTAGTATTCGGCGCAGCTTGCGGTACAGACGAAAGGAGCTAACGAAGGTTAAATCTGGAGCAGATTACCGCAGCGGAAAAACGGCTCCGGAAGGGTCATTTCTTTCGGTGAGAAATTCGAGCCCGCACTGGAAGTGAATAAACCTCTACGCTTCGACGATCTGATTTCGCACCGCGTACCGAACCAATTCGCTGACGGTGTGCAGCTGCAGTTTGCGCATGATATTCGCGCGGTGCGTTTCCGCCGTCTTCACGCTAATGGAGAGCGACGACGCGACTTCCTTGCTGCTCTTACCCTCCGCCAGCAATTGCACAATTTCACGCTCGCGCGATGTGAGCCGGTCTCGTAAAGAAGTCGGTAGCTCCGGGCGCATCCTTCCCTCTTTGAAGCTCGTCAGCATGACTTCTGTCGCGCGCGAAGTAAGGAAAGGCTTGTGAGTCGCCAGCGTCTCGACGGCGATTATAAGGTCGCGATCCGAATCTGACTTTACGATGTAGCCTCTCACGCCGGCCTCGAGAATATCCCGGATCAGTTGGTCGGAGTAATGCACGGAGAGGATAAGAATTTCGGTAGTAGGCGAGTCCTTGCGAATCTTCCGTGCCGCGTCCACGCCGTTGAGATCCGGCATGCTTATGTCCAAAATGACGATATCCGGCTTCAATTCCAGCGCCATCGCCACAGCTTCACGGCCGGTGTGAGCTTCGCCGCAGACTTCCCATCCTGCGTGCGACTGCAGCATTCCTTTAATCCCACGCCGCATGAGGTCGTGATCGTCGGCAATCAAAATTCGCAGGGCTTTCATGTTTGGGCTCCCAGCAGGGCGAACTGGTTTAGACAATTGTAGTCCGGGATTGGACGACATGCTAGGCAAACTACTTTAGTACACCGAGCCGGTCTATAGGGGTCTTCCTGTAGCTCAATTGGTATGTTGCATTAGCACTTTTTAGCGCTCGTCGGACTAGCTCCCAGCGCCAACGGCAGCTTCCCGAATCGGGAAAGTCGCGACAATTGTAGTCCCATCCGTTCGGGACCTGATTTGCAGCCACCCTCCCAACTGCCGGAGCCGCTCTCTCATCCCTCGAATTCCAACGCCCAGCTGCCCGCCGCTGCTATTCAGCGCCCGCAGTATATCCGGAGCTATTCCGCTGCCCTTGTCGGTCACTTCCAATCGCACCACTCCCGCATTCAACGTGATGCTAACGCTCGCCGTTTCACTTCCCGAATGGCGGAAAATATTAGTCAGGCTTTCCTGCACAATCCGAAATAGTGTTCTTTCCTCAATTTCGGAAAGCCGGTTCGGCCCCAGCGATACCTTCAAGTCTACTTTCACCTTGCTTCTCTGCGTAAATCCTTCGATGTACCACTCCAGCGCCGATTTTAGCCCGGCATAGTCGAGCGTAGGAGGATGCAGAAGATACGAAAGCGTCCGAATTTCGTCGGAAGCAGTCTGGGAGATCTGAATTGCCTCGCGGAGCAGGGCGGCAGTCGTCTCATCCGCCTCGGACAGGCTCGCACTCACCGCCGATAGATGAATCACCAACGCCGCCAGACTTTGTCCCGTACTGTCATGAAGTTCTCGTGCGATTCGCCGCCGCTCGTCATCCTGCAATTGCAGCAATCGCGCGGAGAGGTTGCGTAGCGACTCCTCAGCCTCCTTGCGGAGCGTGATGTCATTATTAATCTCCAGAATGCCGACCACGCGCCCGTTCTGGTCGTGCTGCAACACCTGCCGGCTCGCGACCGTAATCCTCTTCCCTGTCCGCGTCCGGTGGATGAGTTCGCCTTCCCAAGATCCGCCGTTAAACAGCTTTTCATGCATCTGATCGAACGGTTCCGAAAATTCCGTCTTCAAAAATTGATGCGACACGTTCCCGCACGCCTCTCCCGCGGTATATCCGTACGTCTCCTCCGCCCCTCGATTCCAGAACAATATGACGCTATTCACATCGCGCACGATGATGCTGTCATGAGCGAGGTGCAGTAGTTCCGACTGTCTCCGCAGCTCGTCGATCGATTCCCTTTGATCGGCAGCTTGTCTCTTTTGATTGTCTATGTTGGCAATCGTCAGCACTGCGCCCGCAACCTTATTGCCGCCCGACATATACGGCCGCACGCGAATCGAATGCCACTCGCCCCGGATGTGATTGACCTCCCGTTCCTTCGTTGTCGCGCTACCAATGGCATCGCGGATCATGCTTTCGAGCTTCGCAAAAATCGCAGCGGACTCGAGTTCTGTAATCGCGCGTCCTATATCTCCCGTAGCCAGCGTGAAAATCTGCTGTGCGCTGGGTGTAAACCAGCAAACGCGAAGATCCTTATCCACGACGATCATCGCGGCATCAATATTTCTCACCAGATTTGCGATGTCGATAAGATCAGCGCTTAGATGGCGGGTCGAGTCGGAGGTCGAGTCCCGATATTCCTTTACATTCGACTTAGGAGTCCGGCGTCGCTTTGTCTGCGGACTCTTTTCTGACTTGCGCGGAATAATCTTTCCTTTGAGCATTCAGAAAACTCATCGCCAAGCCCGGCCTTCATTTCGCTCTTGGCAGATTCTTGCCCTGAAAGAATGGCTTATGTTGGCTGAGCGCTTCGATCGCGGCGATAAGCCAGTTCGCCTGAGATTTTAGCAGGTAACCACTCGCCCCGGCATTCTGCGCTTCCTGGACCATCTGCGTCGAGTCGTGCTGCGTAAATATCAGTATCTCCGCCGTGGGGACAGCTTTCTTCACCTGCGGCGTCGCTTCGAGTCCGCCCATTTCGGGCATGGTCACGTCCATGATGATAACTTCGGGTTTGAGATCCGTCGCAAATTTGATGGCTTCCACGCCGTTTGCAGCTTCGCCAACGATTTCCCATTCCCCGCGCGTGCTAAGCAATCTCCTCAGCGCCGAGCGAACAGCTTTCTCGTCATCTACAATCAGAATTCGAAGGGCCGCCATGGTAATCCTGTCACATCTGGTCTGATGACAGTTGAGTGCAAAGTAGGTCCGAAATTCTCGACTCTCCCGCCCATGTCACGCAGTATCTCGTCCCCGCTCACTAATTGCCCCTTACTCATGGTGAATCGGGAATTTTTACCAGCTTTCACGGCTACACTAAATTGCCGGTGTCTGCTTGGCTATAAAGCAAACCCTGTAGGTGGCATCCTCAAACGGCGTAGGCGAGGAATTAATCGGACACACACGCGAAAATCAGAAGACCATCGAAAAAAACGGCGGAGCGTCAATTGCTGGCGCCCCGCCGCAAATCATTCAAACTGTCACAAATCATTCAAACAACAACGCTATCCGCGCGGCTTTGCAGCTGGGCGCGGTGCGGCGGCTTGCCGCTGTTGTAACTGTTGGGTCTGCTGCGTGTGGCGTTGTTGCAGTTGCTGCGTTTGCTGCTGGTGGTTCTGCTCTACCTGTTGCTTTCTGGCATCGTCGGCATTCTGTTTCACCAGTTTTTGATGTTCCTGATCCTGCTGTTTTTGCAGCTTGTCGCGTTCCTGTTGCTGTTTAGCGATCATCTGAGACTGCTGCTTCTGATATTTCTGGTCCACTTTCGGATTTCCCGTGTTGGGAGCAGCCGGGTGTTCGATCGGCGGCAAGTCCTTCGGATGGACCGCAGTGGCCGGCCGCGTCGCGTTTCCCTCGGTTCTCCCAGTCTCTTCTGGTCGCGCGCCCGCTGCGCCTACCGCCCCCCTGGCAGGAACGGCTCCGCGGTCGCCGAATGCTCCCGGCTTTGGCGTTGCCGCAATTGGCGGCGCGCCGTGATTCGCGGAAGCACGTAGCTGCGGATTGCTGCGAGCCGCCTGAATGTGTTGAACCTGAGCGGCGACCGGCGGGACATGCCGCTCATGAGCAAACGCTTCTTCCTGCGCCGTTGGACGCTCAGTTATGCCGCCACGGCCGCCGTTGAAACTCACGCGGCTGTTGTTTTCAATCGTGACCCTTTCGTTGTAGACGTTGTGAATCTCCGTCACGTTTATATTGTTGATTGTCGTGTTGTAGTAGAAATGATCGTGGTCCCAACGTCCTCCGTAGTAACCATGGCCGAAATAGCCGAAGCCATAGTTAATTCCGCCGTAGAACCCGATCCCCAAGCCCCAATAGCCTTCATAGAAGACGTATCCTCCGTCGCCCCAACCCCAGTACGGCGGCGTCCACAGATACCCCACTTCGGGCGCCAACACCCACGTTCCCGGCACCCAGTAGTAACCGCTGCCATCGTCGGCCCAAGCCCAGTAGCCAGGCGTCCAAATATAACCGTCGCCGGGACAAACGGGCTGATCGTAAACAGGAATTTCCGGAGGCGCGATTGTGATCGACACCCCGACTTGTGCGAAACACGCCGTGGAAACGAATAGCATCGCCATAGCGATTAACATTGTTCGAACAAAGCGCATACCCATCAGTTCTCCTCTCGCGGCGGTCTTGCCGCCGGTGGCACTTGATATCAGGGTTTCAGTTGGCTGATTTCGGTTGACGTCGTTGTTTGGATCAAGCTCGCCATGAGGCGACCACACGGACTACACGGTACAGGAGTCTGGCGCTTGGCAAAACTCATTTCTATAGGGTGATACCTGTAGGTAGTGCTGGCTCGAAAACTGGCGGGAAGGGTCGATTTTTGTTTACGATTAGGATGGTCTAGAGACGCGATTATGCATTTCAGACAGAAGGCGCTGAACTCCTCGCGTATGGGAGGCTGAAAGCATTCGATTACCGAATACTTTCTACCCGTTTCAGGGATTCCGTAGAAATTCCAGCGGTCGCAATTACTGGCTTCAAGATCAGCTCGTATTCTCCCGGCGCGACGCGCTTGAACTTTTCGCTGCGCTGAATAGTAGTGTAAAGAATATTCGAGGCGTTTTTCTTGCTGTTGATTAATCCAGCGGCAACCAAGACTCTCTTTGCGTCGGTGATTCGGAACCGGTTCGTTCCGCTATCCCGCGCCAACTTGATCAAGGCATTCACTTGTGTTAATCCACGGAATTCACGGATGTAGCTATCTGCCTCGGTCGGTGAGTCAATCTTTCCGCCTTTTAACAGATTAATGGTCGTAACTACAGCCGCTAGGTTCACTTCCGCAGTCTGTAAATCACCACGCAGTACTAGAACCTGTTTAGATAAAGCTGCCCTCAATTCATCCAGTTTTTGATTACTGTCCTTTGGGTCAGTTGACATCAAAGCTCCTTATAGCAGCTAGAGAGTTGCATCCTGAATTCATGAGATGCACACTAGCTAGTCGTGTGAAACAAAACGGGGACGGGGAACGAAGGATTTGAACCTTACGTCGCGCGAACGACGTTATTGGTTTATAAGATCAACTCCCGGCCAACGGGTTGCGTTCCCCGCTCCATCAAATATTACCTCTCAAGTCCTTTTATTGTCCAGCATCCAGCTCTATAGCAAGTGAAGTGAGGAGAACGTTGAAAATTTACCCATCAGTGCGGGCTGTGGATGTGGCCGACTATATACTGAAGCGTAAGGGAAGTATGACGGCCATGAAATTACAGAAGCTCGTCTACTATTCGCAGGTTTGGTCTCTTGTGTGGACCGAACGAGAATTATTTCGCGAACGTATCGAGGCTTGGGCAAATGGTCCAGTTGTTCCGAGTTTGTATCGTCTTCATCGCGGACATTTTAAGATCGGTCCGAAATTTTTTGCAGGCGACCCGAACAAGCTCAGCGAGGAACAACGGGACGTAATCGACCGAGTATTGGGTTTCTATGGCGACAAAGACCCTCAGTGGCTCAGCAACCTCACGCACATGGAACTTCCGTGGAAAAATGCACGGAACGGTCTCAGCGACGGAGAACAGGGTAGTAACGTAATCTCCAAAGAGTCGATAGTCGAATACTACACTAGCCTTTAGATGCCCTTAGATAAGCAGCACCGCCATCCCAAGACCGGTGCTAGCCCGCCAGACCGCCAAATCAAGCTTGGCGGGAATCCGGCAAGCCTAGATGCCGAAACAATCGCATGGCAATTCCATCGCATGGATTCGACGCATCAGCACTGGGGATGGGACCAACTTCATGCTCCCGTATGGAGACAAATTCTTGGTAAATTGAAAAGCTTCGAAGGGCTAACGTGGGCCAGCATTAAGGAAGCTGCTGGAGGCAAACATCACGGAACCAATAATCATTCAATTAAGATTTCCGAACTTAATGCTCCAGCAAGAAGAAGAATCAGTGAATTACGTTTGGAGGAGTATGACAAGGTTTTTTCTTTAAGATTCTCGAATACGATTAGGATTTATGGAATTAGAGACGGGCGAGCTATGCGCCTTCTTTGGTATGATCCGTATCATGGTGGCGGAAGAGGCGTCTGTCCGACAAGGAACTAAAGGCAAAATGAAGGTTGAGAAACGAAAAATCGATGCACTGCTCAGGTCATTTATATCAAACCTTTAACGCGCGGAAAAATAAAAACCGCAGGAAAACACGGCCTAAGATCCCGATACTTGGGAAGGAATAAGTGTCCTGTAGGGCCTCGATGTTTTATTTGGTTAACCTACGGAGATTTTTTACTCGTATTGGTGCATCGATTAGGCCTTCGGTGCGATGATAACTCTGCTCACTTTGGGAGTTTGGCTTCCAGTTCAGCCAAACTTTTCCTGGCGCCCGCGGACTCCGGAGCATTCGGAGCAGCCTTCAAATAAATCCGAAGCTGGGCGGCCGCGCCGCTAATGTCGTTATTGCCTTCGTAGATTTGCGCGAGTAAGAGATGCGCTTGCGGAACGCGATGCTCGCGGTCAGCCTCGATGGCTCTGAGCGCGTTTCGCTCCGCGTCCTTCACCTTATCCAGGTGAAATTGGGCCATAGCACTGTAGAAACAGCCGTACACGTTCTGCACCGGATCGAGCGCGAGAGCGCGATCCGTTAAATTCAGCGTCTCGATCCATTCTTTCTTCTGAGAAGAAATGTCCGCAAGGCAAAGGTAGGCTGGCGCGTAAACCGGATCAACGTGCGAGGCCTGGGAACACGCGCTCTGCGCGTCTTCGGAGTGATTCCCGGCCTCGAGGACCTGTCCTAGAAGTACCCACGCCGCCGCATATTGCGGATATTCCTCCACAGCCTTGCGCAAGTGGCCCTCGGCATTCGCGAACTTCTTGCCCTTCACATCGCCGCAAGCCTTTCCATATTCGCTCCTGGCTTTGGGGGGAACCTGCAAGGCTGCAACGCTAACAATGGGTGCTGGTGTTCGCACTACCATCCACATCAAGCAGGATTCATCTGTGCGGGTCGCGTCCGGAGGTTGCAGCTCGGCGTCAGGAAGCCCGTGACCATGCTCGGTGTTATTGCCGGGCCATACGGACGGCACACCCGCCGTTCCTGCCGGCTGTTGCGCGGCAAGCGATAATGACGACACAAAAATAGCAAACACGCAAAGGGATAATCGTTTGGTGAGTGTGCCCACGCGATTCGCTCTTACAAAGCTAATAATACATCACTACTGATTGACGCCGCTCGCCAGGAACCCGCCATCCACAACAAGTATCTGCCCTGTCACAAACGATGCGGCATCCGATGCAAGAAACACGGCCGCTCCCACAAGTTCTTCGACCTTTCCGAATCGCGCCATTGGCGTGCGCATCAATAATTCCCTTCCGCGCGCGGTGCCGTCCAATAATTCCGCGTTCATCGGGGTTCGAAATACTCCCGGAGCGATGGCATTCGTCAGGACGCCGTCTCTCGACCACTCAATAGCGAGCGCTCGCGTCAGCGCCGCGACGCCGGCCTTGCTTGCTGCGTACGCCGCAACTTCATGCAACGCCACGAAGCTATTGAGCGACGCGATGTTTATGATTCGTCCATACTTTCGGCCAAGCATATGCTTTCCGAACACCTGACAAGCTCGAAGCGTCCCGGTAAGATTCGTTTCCAGAATGTCGTTCCAGTCGCTTTCCGGAAAGTCCAAGGTGGGCGCACGTTTGATTTTCCCAGCGCAGTTGACGAGAATTTCCACTTTCTCAAACCGCTCGAGGCATGCGGCCAACAGCCGCTGTAATGAGCTCGTATCGCGCGTGTCCACAGCGACTCGGAGTGTTTCTCTTCCCCGCGATTTGATCTCTCGAGCGACCGTCTCGACGTTTGCCGCGTTTCGCCCACTGGCGACAACATTTGCGCCGGCATCGGCGAGTCCCAGGCTAAGTGTTCGACCGATCCCGGACGTGCCGCCGATGACGACAGCCACCTTCCCCGACAAATCCATAATTGGCGCCATTTGATCTTCGTCTCCTCGAATCGCACACCTACAAGGACCAAGCGGTTTGAGATGAAGTTATCTCACAAATCGCGTGGATCCCCAGAGTGTCCTCAGGGGTTGATAAGAGCGCTACGTCAGTGAAGCTATAAAGTCGAAACGAAACAACAGGCACTTGTAGCGGCGGGCTTCACGCCCGGCACCCGGCCCATGCCTTGCCTGGCTTTTGCAGGTCGCTTCATAACACGTGCCGCTTTTCAGAACGCCAGACCGTCAGCGCCGACGTGAAGCGGATTCGCAATCAAATTGGTTTCCAGAGGGAGCGACATTTTATTTTGCCTGCTCCACGGAATTCTCAGTCGTCACTACAGCCTTTCTCAAGCCGGGCGCTAGAGTTACCAGGAACAGCAGACCAACAAGATAGGAAGCCGCTGCTACAGAAAATAGAGGTGTGTAACTATGATGAGATTGCAACACCCAGCCAGTGCACAGTGAAAATAAAACGGCGCCCACCGACCCCGCCATTCCACCAATTCCAACAACGGCCCCAACAGAGCTGCTCGGGAACATGTCCGACGCCGTGGTAAACAAATTCGCCGACCATCCCTGATGCGCCGCGGTTGCCAAACCCAAAATACCAACCGCGGACCAGACCGAAGAGACCCGGCTCGCAAGAAAAATCGGCAGAATCAGGCAGGCGCACACAAACATTGCGTATATGCGTGATTTGGCCATCGGCATTCCGGATTTATTGAAAGCTGCCGGCAACCATCCTCCCCCAATGCTTCCCGCCGCGGACAAATTGTAAACAACAATGAGCGGCAGACCGATGCTGGCGAGTCCGAGATGGTAGCGGGCGTCAAAAAATTTCGGCAGCCAGTAAAGATAAAAATACCAGATGGGATCGGTAAGAAATTTTGCTCCAGCGAACGCCCATGTTTGACGGTAACCCAGCAGCCGGCTCCAAGGAATTTGGGCGGTGGGCGCCGGCCGATCTTCACGAATGTATTGAAGCTCACTCGGGCTGATGCGCGGATGATCCGCGGGGCTTTGATATCGCGCGGCCCACCATACGATCCAGATTGCGCCGAAGAAGCCCGTGGCCAAAAATGCGGCTCGCCAGCCGAATCTCAGAGTAAGCCAGGGAATGAGCGCGGGCGCGATAATCGCGCCAATATTTGTTCCGGAATTGAAGATTCCGGTAACCAGAGAGCGTTCTCGCTGCGGAAACCATTCCGCAGTCGCCTTGATGGCAGCGGGAAAACTGCCGGCTTCGCCAAGTCCAAGAAAGAACCGCGCAATTCCAAAACCGAGGGCGGAAGAAGCCAAGGCGTGGCCCATGGAAGCGACACTCCAAAACGCCATGATGATGACGTATCCGATGCGGGTGCCGAGTTTGTCCACGAGACGCCCGGCGAGAAGCAGTCCAATGGCATAAGCAAATTGAAAAGCGCCGACGATATAGCCGTATTGTGATTCTGTCCAACCAATGGAGTGCTGGAGCGTGGGCGCGAGGAGCCCGAGGATCTGACGGTCCAAGTAATTAATCGAAGCGGCGAAGAACAGCATGGCACAGACGGACCAGCGGACGTTGGTGGAGGGAGTCTTCAAGAGTCGAGCGGAATTTTCCGCGACAGATAGAGAAGAGTTGTCTCGTGTGGGCAATGAGACCTTCCCATCCAATTCAGAGCCCCGAGGCTCCCGCCTCGGGGAACCCAATGCCGAACCGCTGACCTCATCATTCCGGCTTAAAAATTCAAGGGGCCCGTGATTTGCGTATCGTACTAGAACCCTTACAAAGTTGCCATTTGCGCGAGCGATTCGGATGTGTTAAAATGGATGTGCAATGATAGTAGAAATATATATAAACGAGTCAGTAATACAGTCGGGCCTTTGCCGCCACGTTCCCGGCATGTCTACAAATTATCGGAACGAGCCACCGGGAACGCCATTTCTAATCGAGACTGGAAATTATTAGAAACGCCCGTAACTTAATCAAAACAAACGAGGGAGGTAGATTCTAATCGAGACAAAATTGAGGGTCAATTCGCTCTCAGTTTGGGGCGCCAGGCAGGGCCCTCGGGCTTCTGAATTGGATGGGATGCCGAAAGAAGATGCCACAGCGGCGATGTTGATTACTCGGCTCTACAGTCGCGCGTTGCCGGAAGATTGAGCGTTCCCGCAGCGTATAGTTAAGTTCTCGGTGGAATGTTGGCATGACGCAGAAGCTCAAAATTTTTGTTTCTTTACCCACGCGCGATAACGATTTCCAAGTAGAGCAGGCACGATCCGCGGAAAAGATGGCTCGAACGCTTGGGATCGCCGTGGAAATTTCCTACGCGGATAACGACGCGGTAAACCAGAGCACCCAGATCTTAAAAGCTCTGCAACGCGATGCTGAAACGCGACCCGATGGCATCGTATTTGAACCTATCGGCGGCGACGCCGTCCCCCGAGTGGCGCGGGTAGCTCGAACGGCCGGTGTGGGCTGGGCGGTGCTGAACCGCGCTCCGGAGGACATTGCCGAACTGCGTAAAGGCGCGTCGGCGCCTATCTTTGCGATTACTTCAGACCATCTCGAGATTGGACGCATTCAAGGACGACAATTTGCCGCGTTGCTGCCGGACGGCGGTTCCGTGCTTTACATCGAAGGGCCTTCGCAAAGCTCGTCGGCGAATAAACGAACTGCCGGCATGCTGGAAACGAAACCGGCGAATATTCGAGTGACGACGCTGAAAGCGCGATGGACCGAGGAAAGTGCGCACAAAGCCGTGCGTTCCTGGTTGAATCTGGCCACGTCGTCACGATCAGAATTTGATCTCGTCGGCGCACAAGACGACTCGATGGCCATGGGCGCGCGCAAAGCATTTGAAGAACTCCAGTCGAGCGAGGAGCGCGAAGCGTGGCTCAGCTTGCCATTCACGGGCTGCGATGGAGTAACGAATGGCGGCCAAAAGTGGGTCGAGAGTGGACTGCTGACGGCGACGATCCTTATCCCTCCTCTGACCGGCCAGGCGATTGAAATGCTCGCGAAAGGGATTGAGAGCGGAACGCAACCGCCGCAAACCTCCGTGACGGTTTCGATCTCAATTCCGGCTCTGACGAAATTGGCCGCACGAGGAGCGCGGAATCCTGCAGCGACGCGCTAGAAGTTGATGCGAGATTCAGAGGAAGTGCAGATTCGTCGGCCGGCTATGACGACTCGGTCAGAGTAAGATGGATTTGATGCCGGTGAGTTCGCAGAAATCGCGCAGTGCGGGGTAGAGATCGGCGCCGTACCCAAGGCAAGCGTACTCGTTGGTCCAATTCTGAATCAGCGCATCCATATCACTATGAGCGGTGACGAAACCGTGCGGCCAGAACGGAATTCCGCATTCGTTCAGCCGGCGTTCGACTTGATTGGCTGGCGGCTCAAAAATCGTGCAGCGCGCGATGGTCATTTGAAATATTCCGTTTACGCGGCCCAGTCGCGCCAGAACTCCTTCGCCAACTTTGCAGATTAGCTTCACGGAGACGCCGCCGACTTTCCCTTCCGTTGGGATACCGTGCGTGGCGAATCCCGCCGGGCCAAGTTTGCCGGCGAGCGATGGAGGGCACGCGCCATCTCCGATTATTTTCATTTCTTTCGTTTGCTTGTCGATGTGCTGGAGATCACCGTAGTAGACGGGCTCTTTGCTCAGTTTGGTAAGAAGAAATACCGTGAGCGCGGTATTCAGATCGCCTAGCGTCGAGGTGCCGCAGCCGTCTTCGAGCATCATACTTTGCGCGAAACATGTTGCCGCGTAATCATCGCCGAGGCCGGGGAATGATTGGATGGTGTAGAAATCGAATTTTTCCGCTTCGATGATTTGTTTGAGCGCGAGATAGAGGCGGATCGATTTCTCGTTGACGATAGTTTTCTCGGGTGCGGCGCCGAAAAGTTTATTCAGGCGCGGTTCGAGCTCCAAAATTTTCATCGGGGAGATACGCTCGGCTGTTTGCATGAGCTGCGTCGTGTCGCGCGAATCTATATCTATGCCGAACATGCGCATCCATTGCGATGGGTCGGCTGCTCCGCAGGTCTGGCCCATGCCTCGACCGCCAAACGTGCCGACTGTGGACATGTTGAGAATATTTTTGAGGTGTGCGGCGCGAGCGTAGCTGACGATGCTTTCGATAATTTCGCGATCGTCGGCACTGCCGTAAACGAATTTATGCCGCACGCCGATTTCGAGTAATCCTCCGTGCATCACAAGACCGCCGACGGGGCGCCAGCCTTGCGAGCCATCGTGCGCCCACAACAGAATCGCTTTGCCTGATGCGGCAAAGTCGCGAATTGCGCCGACGAGATTCGCGGCCCAGACCCACGTGCCAGAGAAAAGGATGACAGCATCGACGGCCTCGTTCGATTTCATCGCCTTCAGCGCGGCTTTGGCTTCTGCTTTGGTGGCGACGGTGACGTCGTGCTCGACGAGCTTTAGACCGGCCGCTGACAGAGCGTTTTTGGAGCGTTGGATTACGTCATCGTCAATGAACGGCGTTCCCATGGGATCTTTCAGGCCGTCTTTGTGAACGCCGTAGACGATGAACCCCACAGTTGGCTGGATCACTGGTTCGCCTCCTTCGATTGCGTGCTGACATTTGCATCGCGGAATGTTTTCAGCGTGGCGCGTAGGCGCCGGTATTGCTCCACTTGGGGCGCGTATGCCGCAGCGAGGCTCGCGTCGGGTTCGATGACTTCTTTTTCGCGGACCGTTCGTTTTACCGCATCGTCAATTTGCGAATAAACGCCAGCGGCGACTCCCGCGAGAATGGCGGCGCCCTGGCATACGGCTTCGTCGCATTGCATCACATGCAGGCGGCATCCTGTAATGGCGGCGCGCAATTTCAGGCCGAGCGGTGAACGCGTCCCGCCACCGCTGGCGTAGAGATCTTCAAAATTTCCATTTGCGGATTTGAGGATCTCGGTAACTTGCGCCAGTTCGCAAGCGATGCCTTCGAGAATTCCTTGATAGATTTGGCCCCGACTGGAATTTGAATCGAGGCCGAAAATTGTTGCACGGGCGCGAGGATCAAAATCGGGATTGCAGGTTCCGATCAGGTGCGGGGTGATGCAAAGTCCGGTTGGAGTGGCGGAGCATTCCGCTTCCAGTTGCGAGTAATCAGCTGCGTCGTTTTCTTTTGCGTCATTTTTGATCGCGTCGTTTTCGTTTGTGTTCACGGGCTTCCCTGGCGGTGTGCGCCGACCGTAAATCAGATCGCGGAGCCATTGAACCATGATCCCCGACGGGAAATATGCGAGGGTGAGATATTTCCCGGGGACGACGTGGCGATATGAGTTAAGACGCGCGGAGAAGGCTGCTTCGCCGAGACTTGGCTCATCGGATGCGGCGACGAGGCATTCGTAAGTGCCCATCGAATCGGAGACGCGTCCGGATTTGATGACGCCGACGCCTAAAGCTCCGCAGGCTTGGTCGTGGCCGCCGACGACAACGGGCGTGCCGGTTGTCACTCCGAGAGCGCTAGCAGCTTCTGCATTCAATTTGCCGGCGATTGTGCCACCGGGAACTGACAGCGGGAGTTGAGCGGAAGTCAATCCGGCCGTGTGCAGGATTTCCTCCGACCAAGAATCGTTTTTCACGTCGAAGGCGAGGAATCGCGACGCCTGGGAATTTCCGACGTATGGCGGGAGGCCTAGTTTCGTGTGGATGAAATCGGTGACGCTCAAGAAACGCGCGGCTTTGGAATAAATTTCGGATTGGTGGCGGCGCAGCCAGAGAATTTTCGGGATTGGGAACATCGGGTGAGCGACGAGGCCAGTGATTTCGAAAATGCGACGGGCTCCGATTGCGTTTTCAATCCAATTCGATTCGACGGCGGCGCGATTATCAATATTCAGGATGGCGGCGTGAATTGCATCACCGTGCACATCGACTGGGATGAATGTCTCGCCATGTGAGCTAAGGCAGAGGGCTTGAACGGGATCGCGTGCGGCGTTTGTTGTAACGTCGCGAGACGTTTTACATACGGTATTCCAGAAAGTTTCGGGGTCCATTTCGGCGAAGGTTGGCTTCGGGAAATTCGGAGAATAGCGGCAGACGCTTCGCGCGATCACAGCACCCGCTGTTGTGAAGACGAAGGCTTTGCATTGACTTGATCCGATATCTATGGCGAGGAGGCTCATTCACGAAACTTGAGAAGGCGTTCAGAAAGTTTTAGCACAGGATGGCGATGTTCGGCGGGATCTTTCATCGCTGGGCGGGAAAAGGCTCACTTTCGCTCAGAGCTGCGCGAGCATTTTGCAGGAATGCGAGCATGTCGTCGGCCTGAAATACATTTCTGCCGAAGAAGACGCCAGCGGCGCCGGCGGCCGCGACGCCGTGAATGAGCGCGAGCGCTTCGGCGTCCGACGAGTAGCGGCTGCCGCCGAGAACGAGAATCGGAACGGGGCAATTCTCCACGACACCGCGCATTGCATCGGGATTACCCGCATAGTCTGTTTTTATGAGATCGGCGCCGAGTTCGGCGGCCATTCTAGTGTGAAGCCTGAGCCATTTTGGATCGGAAGGATTTTTGACGTTCTTACCGCGCGCGAGGGTTTCGATGATCACGGGCATGCCGATGCGTTCGCATTCGCGGGCTACCTCCGCGTTGCGGGCGACTTCTTTCGTTTCGAAATCGGCGTCGCCGGTGCCAACGGCGAGGTATGTGATGACGGCGTCGGCGCCATGGCGCATCGCGTCTTCGGGCTTGGCGAGCAGACAGCTTCGAAGCTCGGCGGACTCGCTGCCACCGGGCGTGCCCCAGAGAGTGGTCCAATCGATTCGGGCGATGATTCCGGGCATTACGGGCGCGAGCAACGAATCGAGACAACGCTTGATCAGGCCGAGGTTCAGCAAAATTGCATCTACGCCAGAGTCGGCGAAACGTCTGACCTGATCCTCGGGATTTTCTGTGCCGGAGATGGGGCCGAGTACCAGCGCGTGATCGAAGGCGACGACGAGAGATTTGCGGCCGGGCCGAACGATTCGATTCAGCCGGATTTGTTTTCCGCAATCACTCACTGCGATGCCTCTCGTTGGCTAAGCAAGAGGGGTGCGTGGCGTTTGTCAGCTGGCTATCGATCATTGGGCTGAACGTAGCGGTGCGGAGGCGACATTTGCGCTTCAGCGCTGACTGTAATGGAAGCGAGCTTGTCTGCGGCGATGCCGGCGACGCCATTAACGCGCAAATGGATTTCGTATTTTCCTTCACGCGTGTAAGCGTGCGCAGCTTTGCTTCCTCGAACGGCGACGCCATCGCCAAAATCCCAAAGATAATCGATTGCGGGAACACCATCGGCCGCAGCAGTGGCAGAGAAACTAATAGTTTCGCCCATCTTGGCCTGCGTGGGTGAATTCATGGTGATTGAAGGCGCTGCTGCGGAGATTGAGCCGTCAATTATCTTGATCAATTTTACGGTGCGGCTCGGCTGGTTATCGAGCTTCAGCTTGTCGCCGTCGAGCGCGATGTGTTGATTGCCGTTGAGGACGTCGTACAGCTCGTATGGATGCCCCGCTGTAAATTTCAGTCCAGAGAGAGTGAAGCTATGAGAACGCGGCTGATCAGTCCAATTGAAAACAGCGAGCATGGACTGGCGCTTGTCTTCATTCAGTAGCACGACGCTCGGCTGCTTATCTTCCGCGCTGTAGCTCAACAGATCGAGCGGAACGGCGGCGCGGCCGAGCTTGGCGATTTGCACGAGATCCGCGTTTTCAACTAAAGCGACACGATCGGAATCTGCGCCTAACGTCGGTAAATCATCGCCGATTTCAAACATTCCTCCGGATAAAGCTGCGAGAACGATGGAGACTTGCGCTTCGTTTAGAGTAAGAGCGGCGGCATTCGGATGCTCGTCGAGAACTTGTTTCGAAACTGTGAAGGCGTCGGGATCGTTAACGAAGAAATTCCGATTCATGTAATAACGAGCAAAAATTCCCGGAGCGGATTCGAGGCTGTGAGTGAACGAGTGGCCGGTGTCGAGCGAGACGCGGCCTTCATTGACGATGCCGACGACGTTGAGCATCGCGCTGCCGTCTTTGTCGAGCAGCACGTCGTCGCCAACGGCTTCGCGAATCACTTCGAGACCGATTCTTTGCGCTTCGAGGGCCGTCGTGTGGGGGCGGTGGTAGTAGCCTTCGATCGCTGTGGTGTCCATAAAGTCGAGCTTAATGTAGCGAACGCCCCAATCGCGAACGAGGGTTCGATAAGTCTGCCGCAAATAATCCTGCGCGGCGGGATTTGTGGCGTCGAGCACGAAGATGTGGTCGGGAATGCCTTCGTCAACGTCTCCCACGCCTATTGGTTCGCCGCGGGCATTGTGGACAAGCCAATCTCTGTGATTCTCGTATACCCACGAGCGGTCTGTGGCTTCGAAAGGCGCTGTCCAGATTCCCTGCGTTAGGCCGAGATGACCGATTTCGTGCTCAAGATCAAACATGCCGTTCGGGAATCGTGTAGCGTCTGGCGTCGCGTATTCTCCGCGGGCATATTGATAGCCTTCGTCAATGTGGAAGTAGTTGTAGCCGAAAGATTTCAAATGTTGAGCGAGCCATTGGGCGTTGGTGAGGACGTCACCCGCGGTGATTTTGTGGTAGAAGGCCGTCCAACTCCACCAGCCGAGAAGGTTGTCGCCAGTGACACGGGCATGGTGCAGATCGCGAATGGCGGCGCCGTACGCTTCGAGTTGGGCGTGATAGTCTCCGCCTGCTGCGAACATCAAACGCTCGGAGCTCATCGTAGCATCGGGAGCGAGCGGAAGGCTTAACTCGATGCGATTTTGGGCCGGCGCATTTCGGATGCCCGATTCCTCGTCTGTGGATTGGATTTCGGTGGTTCCAGTCGAGTCAACCGTGAAAGAAGCGATCTGTGCGCCCCTCGATTGGTCGCCG
>DATBYF010000070.1:0-68250 GCA_036513895.1 Candidatus Acidiferrales bacterium
AATCAACAGCGGTGAAGCTGATCCCCATACCGAGATTGGATTCAGACAGAGCCACGACACCTCGTGCGGTGAATTTCCCATCTTGATGTTCCAAACTCAACTTGATCTCAGTCCCTATAGGAAGCGGATTCGGCATATCAACGTAACAACCCACCACACTCAGATCTGAAGTGCGTGCCTTGAATCGTGAATCGGTTTGAACCTCTACAAATTCAACATCCGTAACAATCTGAAATCGCGGCGCTCGCCGTTGCACCGATGTATTTGAAGTAGTGGAAATGTTCTCGGGAGTATCCATGGGCGTCCTCAAGTCCAGTCTATCGTAAGGAATCTTCCTCATCAGAATCTATAGAGGTGCTGATGTCCGACTAATACCGCAACGATCGAACCTCTGAAGCGCCACACCCATCCAAAGCGCGCATTGCCCGCCCTTCAAAGCTACGAGCAACTACGGCTGACGATACCCATCAATTATCCTCAACGTGGTCTTCATGTCCGATGCCGAAATTTCTCGACCGACGCCTGACGCATACCAACGCAGCGCTTTGGTCATCAATTCGTGCGGCCCGTCGGCGTTTCCTGCTGCATTCTCGAGCAAAGCTAACCGCGTGTACGTGAAAGCTAGCTCCCTCTCCTGGCTCTTGTCCGGACTCAACTTCTCCATATTCTCCAGCAAGCTCGCGGAGGTATGCAACGCGGCTTCGGCATCCGCAGAATCTGCATAGCAGTACTGGAAATACGAGAAATGGCTAAGAACTTCCGGTATTAGCAAGGGTCTCATCCCATAGTAGCTTTCGATATGGCCAGCATTCATTTCATAGCCGAAGAATCCCCCGGTGGATAATCCTGTGACCAACTTAATGAAATAAACTACCTTTGCCGCCGGCGTCATTTCCCCACGTCCCTCGCATGTCGTGGCACGTTTCGAATATCGACTAAGCGCCTCGCCAACGATTTGAGTGTATCGTCTGAAGAATCTTGCCAGCCCAAAGATTGGAACAACGACTGCGCTGATTTCATGTACACCGCAGCCAGCTTTTTGTTGTTCTTTTGTTCCTCCATCATCGACGCCTCCACGTAAGAAAATCCCAGGTAGAGGTCAACAACGCGCTGACTCGCGCGCTCGTTCGATTGGCTTTTCAGGTGCTCATATCCTTTGACGACGGAAATCAGATTGCTCTGATCTTGGTTTTTGTCGTCATTGATGGAGAGGGCAAACTGTAGGAGGCCAATCGCTTCCAAGTCCGACAGAGTTAAGTCGAAGCGGGGCCACTCGAGCCCACTCAAGATTTCTTGTTTCTTTCGTTGATGCTCGATCCAATAGCCCGCAAATTTGAACCCAACCTCGTAACCCAACCAAATGCCCGCGCCCATTATCACGAGCGCCAGACTGAACCACACTCCAATTAGCTTCTTATTCAAGCTCGCATTCCGATAAACGTTTCTATTGTCCGTAAGTCTGCTTGAGATAATCCACAGATCCGCGCTCAAGATCCTCATAGTTCGTCTGCAGCGCGGCGCCCATCGCAGCTTCGAAGGACGATGCCGAATTGAAATTCGCAAAGAGGCGTGAAATTCCCCATGGACCCGATCTCGACATCAAGAACTCCACGGCCGCAAGTCCCCACGCATAAGCGTATCCCGCCACCTGCGAAGGAAACGAATTCCACGGGCCGGAAAGCCGTTCGAGCGGAATATACTGCTTTCGCTCGTACGCCAGGATCAGTCCCTTGGCATTTTCTCCGCTGCGTCTGCCTTCCATCCACTCCGCCAAACCTTCATTGAGCCAAGTCGGGCAGCGCCCCAACGACATTTGATATACAAAGCTGTGCGTCAACTCATGTTTCAGAACGCGCGAAAGTTCCGCCGTCACCGAATTCAGCCCTTCAACTGGCACGCGAATGCGACCGTCGTTAAGTCCTCCGGCCCAACTCGGCGCAAGAGTGATATCGCGAAACTCCTGCTTGGTGTAAAGGATCACGCCGATCGGCTCAGCCGGAGTGAAGTCCAGCGCCGTTTGCAGGCTGCGGAAATGCTCCTCGAGAGTGCCGAGGATTTCGCCCGCGAGCGCCGGCGTTGCGCCGCCTTGATATCGAAGCACGAAATGACTTGTTTCGCCCTGACGCGAATCCGCCTCGGCTGCCTGATCGCGCTCCGCCCTCTCGAGCGACATCGCAACCTCCGGATTCGGCGAGATTCGTTGCGCGGTGCGCCACTCCTTAATTGCACCGTCCAGGCGATTCAGCCCGTAGTAGGCCTGTCCGGAAAGTTGCGCCACGGCTGCCGAGCCAGGAACCAGTTGCCCGGCTTTATCAAGATAACTGAGCGCCGTGGAAAATTCGCTGCGCACCAGATGAATGTACGCGAGCCGCATCAGAATGCCGAAAGAGAGTGACGTCTGCTTTGCCGCAAAGGGAAGGGCGGCGCGGTATTGCTCGACGGCTGAATCGCTGTCGCCGTGTTCAAGTTCGAAATTTCCAGCCGCACAATGTGCCATGGCCGCGCGGGCCATCGTTACAGAAGAGCCGCCCTGCGCGGCGCGTTCGTACTCGGAAATTTTCGGGCCGTCGAGTGTGCCGTCGCGCACAACGATTGCCTTGACGCGTTCGTACTCACTCGTGGATTCCGCAGCGGGCCGTGCCAGCGGGAGATGAATCGGCGGCCCGGATGCTTTTCCGCCAACGGTAGTTTCTTTCGATTTGCCGGTCGGGTCAGCGGCAGAAGCGGAGCCGGGCTGATTGCCGGGTTGGTGCTCACTGCGGTCGAGGCCCGAGCACTCCACGTAGCCGAGACGCGCGCTTTGTCCCGGCAATTTGACGCTGCACCACGTGTGAACCGTTGACCTGATCTCCAGCCCCAGAACCAGCGAGTCTCCTTTTTTTAACGTCTGCACTACTTCGCTAGTTTGATCCGCTCTAGAGTGCACCTCGAGCGTATCTGCCTTTACCACCGAGTTTCCGTCAGGCCCCTGAGTAGGCGCCGGACTCTGCTCGAGACAATTTATATTTGGCGGAAGGAAGAAAATTACTGCAAGGAAAGCGCTACAGACGGCCAAGTCCCATTTCTGCCGCATTGAGGAACTCCTATGGGGCGAATTGATAACTTCGGGGACTTGAACCTTTTATCACCTTGGGAGATGTGTGTACAGCGAAACGAACTCAGATCATTGGGGCGATTTTCGGAATCACTCGACAGCCGTGGAAATTCGCGAATGAGATGTGATAATGCTCGCGCATATCCGCGTCACGCGCTCGATTGTTCGCGCGCGATGCGCGGTTAAAGCAAAAGTGCCGGAGGTCGTCAATTCATGAAGTTCGACGCGATAATTCTCGGAAGCGGTCAGGCAGGTTTGCCGCTCGCGTATGCCCTCGCGGCCCGCGGCTCTGTGGCGATCGTGGAGAAGGGAAACCTTGGCGGCACGTGCATCAACACTGGCTGTACTCCGACGAAAACGATGGTTGCCCGCGCGCAAATCGCTCACTACGCCAGAAACGCTGAACGTTGGGGCGTGTCAACCGCCGGCGCGCGCGTAAATCTCGATACGATCGTGGCGCAGAAAAATAAAGTCGTAGAGAACGCCAGGAACAGCCAGGCCAAACGGATCAGAGAAACTCCAAGTCTGCGTCTGTACAAAGGAGTCGCGCAATTCGCCGGACCTCATCAGGTAAAAGTCGGCGGCGAGTTGCTCGAAAGCGATCAGATTTTCATCAATACGGGCGCGCGCCCCTCGATACCGGAAATTCCGGGCCTTGCGGATTCGAACTACCTGACGAACGAGACGATCATGGAACTGACGACCGTGCCCGAGCACCTCGTTGTTCTCGGCGGCGGCTATGTTGGACTCGAATTCGCGCAAATGTTCTCGCGTTTTGGCAGCCAGATCACCGTCATTCAAAATACAGCGCAGATCGTCCCGCGAGAGGATCCCGAAGTCGCCGCCGAACTGCAAAAGTGCCTCGAGGTCGAGGGCATTAAATTCGTTCTGGATGCCCGAGTGACCAATATCGAGACAAAAGACACAACCGTTGAGATCACAATTGAACAGCAGGGCGCCAGCCGTGAGATTTGTAGCTCGCACCTCCTACTTGCCACCGGCCGTAAACCAAATACGGAAGATTTGCTGCCCGAAAGGGCTGGACTCGCAACCGACAAAAACGGGTTCATCAAGGTCAACGGCAAACTCGAGACGAACGTGCCAGGCATTTGGGCGCTCGGCGATGTGAAGGGTGGTCCTGCGTTCACGCACATTTCGTACAACGACTACCAGATTGTCTCTGCGAACCTCATCGAAGGGAAAAATCTCTCGATCGAAAATCGAATCGTTTCCTATTGTGTTTTCACCGATCCCGAATTAGGCGCGGTCGGCCTGACGGAAAAAGAGGCTCGTGAAAACGGATACCGGCTGAAGATTGGCAGTGTACCGATGACCCGCGTATCGCGAGCCATCGAGCGAGACGAAACCGCCGGACTGATGAAGCTCATTGTAAACGCGGAGAACGACAGGGTTTTGGGCGCGAGAATTCTCTCCTCAGAAGGCGGCGAAACGGTGCACGTTCTCTACACGCTAATGTTGGCGGACTTGCCCTACACGCTCATGAAAACCGCCATATACATCCATCCCACAATGGCCGAAGGACTATTCTTTTTAATCGACGCCGTAAAACCGGCTCCGTAAGGAACACATGCTGTAACCCGCACCCGATGAGCGCGCTGGCCACTGAAACAACGCAAGCCGATTAATGCCAACTAATGAGGAGTTTGCACTGATGCCGGCTTCACCGCCGTTCGCCGGTAACTAGCCGCCATTCGCCGATTACCGCGAGACGGGATGCCACGCAGCGTCTAATCTCTGGCCATGAACAGCGACACATTTCAAGCCGGAGAGAAGACGATGGCGGAGACAAATCGGCGATATTCCTCACACGATGCGGTTTCGAGCTCGATGTTGGCGGTAGCCGCAGCGGGTCTTCTGATTTTCTTGGGAGTCATGTTTCAATTGGGTGAGTTGGGTTACAGTCACCTCAGCCCCGCAAATTTTTGGCTCGCCACCATGATCACCGAGAGCGTCTGGAATATTCTGGCGATGCATTGGGGCGGCCCAGCGCTGCAACAATTGCTGCGATTTTGGCCGCTCGTACTCGTCGCCCTCGGAATGGGCCTGTTGCTCATAACCAAGCGCGAGAACAACTTGAGCTCAATCAATGTCTCTGCCGAGCGGAGCGGCCAAGATCATGCCGGATGACAAACAGCGACCGCCGGCCCGCATTGTTTATCCGCTCTTTTCTGGCATTGTTTTTCCACTTTTCATCGTTGCCATAGGCGTGATTTTCTTGCTCGACCAGATCGGCATCGCTTCTGCCGATCGCATTTTCAGCCTCTTCTGGCCAGCGATCTTGCTTTATTTTGGTTTGGCAGGCGTTCTCTTTCATACGGGTCCCGGAAGATTCTGGGGCTCCTTGATGACGCTCGCAGGCCTCCTCTTATTGTTGAGCAAATACGGCAATTTCCGCGTTGATTTCGCTATATTTTGGCCGCTTGCAATTATCCTTTGGGGACTTTGGTTAATGGGCCACGCGCTTTCAGGAAATCCTCAAACAAAAGCGTCAGTATGGCTGGGAAAGTGGGGCGAAGGTTTTAGTTCCACGATGGGCTCTGACACTTCTAACCCTGAAGTTGATCTTGTCACGGTATTCAGTGCGGTTCGACGCCGCATCATTTCGCAGAACTTCAAGGGCGGGAAACTCGTGGCGGTCTTTGGCGAATTCAAAGTGGATCTTACCGATGCGGACATTGAAGGCGATTACGCTGAAATGGAAGCGACCGCAGTATTTGGCGCGGGCGAAGTCCGCGTGCCGGAAAAATGGATGGTTTCAGTCCGTGGCGCCGCCGTTTTCGGAGAGTACCAGGATCGCACGCATCAACAGCCGCCGCAGGGAGCGCCAACCAAGCGCCTGGTAATTAAGGGCGGCGCTGTCTTCGGAAGTGTAGTCATCAAGAACTGACGCGTATGCATCCTATCTTTAGCCGAAGCCGAAGGCTCGCGCTGTACTTTGCAGTTTGGATCCCATTGGTCGCGCTGCTCGCTTACCTCATGGCGGTGACCGCGGGAATGACGGCGCGCGAATCTCTTCTAATGTCGTTCCCGCTTTGCCTTTTCTATGCGTGCGTGTGCCTTGCGGCGTGGTACTCATGCCGTGCGACGCCATATGACCGCACTCCAGCCCCACGGTTCATATTGACGCACGTTGCGGGCGCGGTTATTGCGAGTGCCATCTGGATCGCCGCGGCAAAGTCGTTGGGGCGCGTATTTGCTTCGACAGGAATTTCTCCGGGTCTCGATAGCCGGATGCCCCGGGTGGTTCCCCTTCTGATGGGCATGGGAGTACTGCTCTATCTTTTATCGGTGAATTTCTATTACGTGTTGATCGCCGTCCAAACCTCCCAGGAAGCGGAAACACGCTTGATGGAAGCGAGTGCGCTGGCCCGCGAGGCCGAGCTGAGAGCGTTGAAAGCACAAGTGAATCCCCACTTCCTCTTCAACAGCTTGAACTCCATCAGCGCGCTGGCAGGTTCCGATCCGCCAAAAGCCCGAGAGATGTGCATTCTCCTGGGCGATTTTCTGAGGCGCACGCTCGGACTGGGAGAGAAATCTTCAATTTCGCTGGACGAAGAGATGTCTCTGATCCGCGCATTCCTCGCCGTCGAGAAAATTCGCTTCGGCTCGCGCGTGAATCTTGAAGAGGACATAGATAAGGAAGCGCTCGGAGTCCAGGTGCCGCCGCTGCTCCTTCAGCCGCTTGTTGAAAATGCGGTCGCGCATGGAATCGCGAACCTTGTCGAAGGTGGCCTGATTCGGCTGGGCGCGCACTGCCGCGACGGCAGGCTTTCCATCGTCGTTGAAAATCCGTTCGACCCGGACGCGCCGCGCCGTCGGAGAAACGGAGTCGGCCTGGCGAACGTGCGCCAGCGCCTGGCTGCGCGCTATGGCGAACTCTCGCGCTTCGACGTCACTCAGCAGGGAGATTCATTTCGTGTGACGCTCGCGTTACCGGCGCAACGAGAGGAGGCCACCACGTGACAGCCGACGCCTCGAAAAAAATCCGCGCGGTGATTGTGGATGATGAGGAGCTCGCGCGTCAGATCCTGCGCGAATATCTTGTGCCGCATTCGGAAGTTGAGATTGTCGCCGAGTGCGCCAACGGTTTCGAAGCCGTGAAAGCAATCAGCGAACTGAAGCCTGACCTGCTGCTGCTCGATATCCAGATGCCTAAGCTCGATGGCTTCGAAGTTCTCGAGCTGATTGGCAACGAACTCGCCGTAATTTTCGTCACGGCCTACGACAGCCATGCGATCCGCGCGTTCGAAGTGCACGCCGTCGATTATTTGCTCAAGCCCATCGGCGCCGATCGCTTCGAAGCCGCCCTCACGCGCGCGAAGGATCGTCTTAGCGGCAAAAAGCCTCAGGCCGCGCTTCCCGCATCGGAGCTAGCGGCCGCCGCGCGTCCCACTGCTCAATATCTCGATCGCATTCCGGTCCGCGATGGCACAAAAGTATTCATCATTCCGGTTTCGAAGCTTTATTATGTGGAGGCTCAGGATGACTACGTCGCGCTCGCTTCCGAAGGAAAGAAGCATTTGAAGCAGCAAACGATCGCGAGCCTCGAAGCGGCCCTCGATCCGTCGCGTTTTCTGCGCATTCATCGTTCTTACATCGTGAATTTAGAGCGCGTCACGCGGCTCGAGCCCTACGGCAAAGACAGCTACGTGGCAATCTTGGCCAACGGCGCGCAACTCCCGGTCAGCCGTGCCGGCTATTCCCGCCTCCGCGCCTTTCTGGATCGCTGATTTCAGGAGTCTCAAATCGGAGCCGGCGAGGGGTCGATTTTGTTACGATTAGAAATGAACATCGTCGTTTGTTTTCTATAACTTACGGCGATTTTTGATCGTTTTGGTGTATCGATTAGAAACGGGGTTAATCCCAGGCATCAGACGCAGGCGACCGCCGTTGACTTCCACGCTGTTCGGAATATCATTATCTTAGGCGATGGAGTTCGCCCTATAACCGCTGTCCCTCTTTCGCCGGGACAGATGATGACTCCTGACAAGGAATCTTGTCGCGGAGTCATGTCCCCGGCAATAATTCCACAAAAATCAGAGCGCGAGGGAGCGAAGCGCATCCTCGCGAGAATTGTTGATCATCAGTGCGCGTGTTGATCAGCTTCCGGCGACGCAAGCGGAACGAACGAAATAATAAGCGCTTAGCTTCAAATAGGAGCCGCAGAAAAAATGACAAAGTATTTGATGGTCGGTCTAGGAGGAGCGCTGGGATCGATCCTGCGATTTTGGGCGAGCGGGGTTGTCAGTAACCGGCTAGGTGACCGCTTTCCCTACGGCACGTTTATCGTGAATTGCACCGGCTCATTCCTCATTGGACTTATCGTCACTCTTCTCGCCGAAAAAACGCATTGGAGTCCGAATTGGAGATACCTGATCCCGATAGGCTTCATCGGCGGTTACACGACATTTTCGGCGTTCGAACTCGAAACGCTCCGCAGCTTTCAGGATGGCGAATTCCTAATTGCGAGCCTGAACGTGCTGGCTAGCGTAGTCGTCGGCTTCTTTTCGGTTTGGCTGGGAGTTATAACGGGTAGGACGATTTCCTAACATTCGGCATTGATCGTTGATCGCGGAGAGGGAGGGAACGTGCTCAAAGCGGGGCCAGCCAAGAAAGTGATTCTTTACGTCGGCGAGGACCATCAATACCACGGCCAGTCTCTCTATTCCGCGATTCTCAATTTCCTTTTTTATCGCGGAATTTCGGGAGCCAGCGTCATTCGCGGCATCGCCGGCTTTGGCGCCGATCATCACCTGCACACCATCCGGATCGAACGCCTCACAGAAAATCTGCCGATCAAAATTGAGTTTGTCGAATCGGCCGAAAAAGTGGAAGAGCTGCTGCCGAAGTTATCGGAGTTGGTAGGCAGCGGCCTGATCGAGATTCAAGATACGACCGTGATTAAGCCTTCCGAAGAATCCGCAAAGACATCGGCGAAATCCGTTACGCCCTCGCTGCGCAGCGAAGGCAAGGCCAAACTGATGCGCATCTTCGTCGGCGAAAACGATAAATGGCACGACCAGCCCCTCTACAGGGCTCTTCTCGAAAGCATGCGCGCCAACGACATTGCCGGCGCTACCGTGTACCAAGGCATTCTCGGCTACGGTGCGAACCGCCGCATCCACAAGGAAACGACGCTCAATCTGTCTCATGACCGCCCGATGATGCTCTCCGTTGTGGACAGTGAAGAAAAGCTGCGCGCCTTCTTTCCAATTCTCGACAGCATGGTGCGGCAGGGCCTCGTGGTTCTCTCCGACGTGGATGTGATCAAGTACACGCACACCTACGCGGCCCAGGAAACAAATCAGGAGGCGCAAAAATGAAGCTCGAAGGAACCGCCAAGATGCTGCGAATTCATTTCGGCGAAGACGATAAGTGGAAGGACAAGCCGCTCTACCGCGCCATCGTGGAGAAATGCCGCGAGTTGGACATTGCCGGCGCGACCGTGTTTCGCGGCATTGAAGGCTATGGCGCGAGCACGCTGATTCGCCGGCCTCATCCATTTTCTTTTTCTCACGATGCTCCACTCATGGTCAGCGTGATTGATTCAGAGGAACAGATTCAAAAGCTGCTCCCATTTTTGGATGAGATGGTCGCTGAAGGTTTGATCGCAGTGTCGAACGTCGAAGTGATCAAGTACGTACATCAGGATGGCAAGCGCTCTTAGCGCGGGAGTTGCCCGGCAGACGTTGCAAAAAACCGGCGCTAGAAATTCTCCGGTCCCGCGCCCGCTGCACAGCAGACTCCCTAGATTTGATATGCTCTATTCTGATGATGACTGCACCACTCCTCTGCCTCTTGCCGCACTCCGCCAAATTCTTTTGTACATGTCAGGATGACCGCGAACCGCCAGCCAGCCGCGCGGGAGACTCCCGCCGTTGAGCGAGAGTCAGCTTCGCAAGCATGAGCAGATGCGTTCGCGCATACTCCGAAACGCACGCGACGTCATTGTCTATCTCCCTCCCGGTTACGATGACCAGCCGGATCGCCATTTTCCGGTTCTCTACATGCAAGATGGCCAAAATCTATTCGATCCCGCCACATCGTTCATTTACGGAATGCACTGGCAAGTGCGGGAGGCGGCGGACAGTCTGATTCATTCCGGCGCCATCCGCCCGCTAATCATCGTTGGGATATACAACATCGGCAAAATTCGAGTGCGTGAGTACACACCGACGCGCATGCTGCGTCTAGGCGGTGGACGAGCGGACCGCTACGCGCGAATGTTATTGCGCGAGTTGAAGCCCTTCATCGAAACGGAATACCGCGTGTTGGCGGGACCAGCGAACACAGGAATCGCCGGGTCGTCTTTGGGTGGACTCTTCGCTCTGTATGCTGGACTCCATTTCTCGGACGTGTTCGGAAGAATCGCCGCGCTATCGCCCTCCCTCTGGTGGGGTCAGGGTTGGATTCACCGTTATGCAGCGAGTATTGACGCCGCCCATCGCCCGCGCATCTGGATGGATGCCGGAACTCGCGAGGGTGCGCGCCTTATCCCTACCCTGGAAAAACTCCGCGACATTCTTTTGTATCGCGGTTGGACTCTCGATCAAAATCTTCGCGTCGAGATCGTCGAGGGCGGCGAACACAACGAAGCCGCCTGGGCCAAACGTGTCGGCCCCTTCCTTCAATTCCTGTTTCCCGCGCAGGAGACCACTGTATAATCCGCGCGTTCTGACTCGCCGAGCGGCTGGAAACTAGCCAGCTCGATTCACCGGAGATTCCTGATGCCGGGCAAAAGACCTCTCACGATTCTTTGCCTCACGTCCTACGAGAAAGGCCAGGAGTTCATGCGCGCCTGCAAAGAGCAGGGAGCTCGCGTTCTACTCGTCACGGTAGAAAAGCTGCGTGACGCCGACTGGCCGCGCGAATCGCTCGAGGAAGTTTTCCTGATTCCCGGTGAGATCCCGATCCAGGACCTGATCTATTCCGTAAGTTACATCGCACGCACGCGGCCAATCGATCGAATTGTCGCGCTCGATGAATTCGACATGGAGAACGCAGCAGCGCTTCGCGAGCACCTGCGTGTGCCCGGAATGGGCTTGACCACGGTGCGCTATTTCCGGGACAAGCTGGCGATGCGCGCGCGAGCGCAGGACGCAGGAATTCTCGTGCCTGAATTCGTGCACGTGTTGAACTACGATGCGATTCGAAATTATCTCGCGCGTGTCCCGCCGCCCTGGCTTTTGAAGCCGCGCTCGCAGGCTTCCGGCATCGGCATGAAGAAAATCGAAAAGGCCGATGATCTTTGGCCCTGGCTCGATCAGCTCGGCGACCAGCAATCTTTCTATCTGCTCGAGCATTTCATTCCCGGTGATGTGTTTCACGTGGACAGCGTCGTATCCGAGCGCAAAATCGTTTTTGCCGACGCTCACGCCTATGGCAAACCGCCATTTGAAACAGCGCATTATGGCGGCGTGTTCTCCACGCGCACGCTTCCTCGAAGTTCCGCCGAGTCGAAATCGTTGCTCAAGATCAACAAGGAAGTAATCGAAGGTCTCGGCTTGGTGCGCGGCGTGACGCACGCGGAATATCTTCGCGCTCACGCCGACGGGCGATTCTATTTCATTGAGATTGCAGCGCGAGTGGGCGGCGCATACATCGCCGACGTTGTGGAAGCGGCGACGGGCGTGAATCTTTGGCGCGAATGGGCAAAAATCGAAATTGCCGGCGGCAAAGAGCCTTACTCGCTACCGGAGCAGAGGCGAGATTATGCTGGAGTGATTCTCTCGCTTGCGCGGCAGGCCGAGCCCGATACTTCCGCTTACGCCGACCCCGAGATTCATCTGCGCGTAAAGAAGCACCATCACGCCGGCTTCGTTTTGAAATCGGCCAAGGCCGGTCGCATCGCCGAATTGCTCGAATCCTACGTATTGCGCTTCCGGGACGACTTCCTGGCCACGCAACCGATTCCCGAGAAGCCGACCTCCTAGACGCGCCCGCATCTCCGTTCGCGCACCATCTCAAACGAGTCGCAGGCGTCAAAATTTCAGAGCCCGGAGGCTCCCGCCTCCGGGTCCCCAGCTGCCCGATCGCTCCCAGCGGTAATTGACAGAAGCATGACGCCAAAGTAAAGTCATCTCCAGTTCTTTGCCGTGTGCCACGTTATAGGGCATTGGGTGGATGCTCGAATAGCGCGCTCGCGGTTTCAGGCCTTCCCATGGGCATTTTAACAGTGAGACGTTTACTCAGACGCAGCCTCGATTTTCGTTTGCCCCTCGTTTTCATTTTTCTTTGGTTTTGCTGCGCAGGAATTTTGACGCCAGCGCGTGCACAGACTGCGCCAGACACCGCCCCACCCCAATCGTCCCCGGCGCCCCAATCAACTTCGCCTGCACCGGCCACATCGCAGGATTCGAAACCCACTGGCGAGCCTGCTGCGGAGATGAGCACGCACGAATCAACAGCAACATTCAAAGTGCCTGTGAACCTGGTTCTCGTCCGCGTAGTTGTGCGCGACGGAACCGGGCGCGCAGTGCCAGACCTGAAGAAGGACGACTTCCAACTTTTCGATAGCCGGAAGCTGCAAATCGTCACACATTTTTCAATCGAGAAACCCGCAGCGCCGGTTCCCCCTGCGCCCGTATCGATATCGCAAGGCGAGGTCGACGAAGCCGGCAACGCCAAGCCCACGGTCGCGTTGCCATCCCGATTCGTGGCGCTGCTTTTCGACGACGTGCATTTGAGCATGGAGGACCTCGTCCGAGCGCGCCTGGCCGCGATGCGCTATCTCAAATCAGTAGTCCAGCCATCAGATCGAGTCGCGCTTTTCACCATATCGGGCCAGGATCAGGTGGATTTCACGGACGACCACGAACAACTGCGCGCTAAGCTGGCCGTCCTCACACCCCGCGGGGTGACGGCGGGCGATACATCCGGAACTAGCGGCTGCCCATCTATGAATTTTTATCAGGCAGACCTGATCGTCAACCACAACGATCAATCGGCGCTCGCTGTCGGAACTGCTGATGCCCTCGCCTGCGCGTACAACAACGACACGCGATTTAATAACGCGGCACAAAGTTTGGCGACATCAGCCGCATACGGCATGGTGTCGGCCAGCAACGTGGAGATGGACTACTCCTTTCGGCGGCTTCAGGAAATTATTCGGCGTATTTCCGTGTTGCCAGGGCAGCGAAGTATTGTCCTGGTCTCGCCGGGATTTCTGTTTTACGGGCGCGAGATTGACGTCGAAGAATTGATTGACAAAGCGACGCGCGCGAATGTGCTGATCAACACATTAGATGCGAGAGGCCTTTTCACACCCGACGACGGCCTGGACGTTTCGCGGGAGTACACGAGTTCGCCGACGGTCGCAGGTCCTAAAAGCGTGTATTACCTGACCTCTCAAAATAGGCAGAACGATATTTTGGAGGAACTGGCCGACGGCACGGGCGCCGTTTTCTTCCACAACAACAACGACCTCGACGCGGGCTTCCGGCAGGCTGCAGGAGCGCCGGAAGTGTCGTATCTGTTGGGTTTTTCCCCCATTGGCCTGAAGCTGGATGGCCGGTTCCATGACTTGAAAGTGACCCTCGCGAGCAAGCAGAAATACGCCATTCAGGCCCGACGGGGATACTATGCACCGAAGCACAGCACCGATCCGATGGAAGTAGCCAAGCAGCAGATTGAAGAAGCGGTGTTTTCGCAGGAAGAAATTCACGATCTTCCTGCCGAGCTTCATACGCAGTTCTACAAATCGGACAAGTCGGATGCGCAACTGTCCGTGCTGACTCGCTTCAATGTAAATCGTCTTCAATTTCGCAAGGAAGACGGGCGAAATAAAAACAATCTCACGGTCGTCGCAGCCTTGTTTGACCGCAACGGCAATTTCATTACCGGCAACGAGAAGACAATCGAACTGCGCCTCCGCGACACTACTCTGGCAAGACTCGAACAAACTGGAATGACGGTAAAATCGAATTTCGACGTTAAGCCTGGCGCTTATCTTGTCCGCATGGTCGTGCGAGATTCGGAAGCATCAATGATCGCAGCAGAAAATGGAATGGTTGAGATTCCTTACTAGTGAGGACGCCATGAAATCTCGGCAGCCAATCACCTTCATCGCAATCGTCGCCATTGTCGCCGTCGTAGCGTGGCTTGCGTGCCGTGGCGCGGGCTTGACGGCGTTCGCCCAGTCTCAGCAATCTCCTCCAGCCAACGCCTCGGCGCCTCCCGCTCCTCAATCCGCGCCAGCGCAGCAAGCCGCCGCTGGCGCCACTGGAGCAACTGCGACGCAAGATCAGAACCCGGATGCGTCTGGTTCTATCATTAAAAGCGAATCGCGGCTTGTTCGCGTGGATGCAATCGTCACCGACAAGAAGGGCAACTACATCACCGATCTGACCGCGAACGATTTCAAGGTGTTTGAAGACAACAAGCAACAGCAGGTCAACAGTTTCTATTTCGGCGCGGATGCCGCCGGGCCCGTAGCCGCGCGCCGGCATTACATGATTCTTTTTTTCGACAATTCCACAATGGATTTCGGTGATCAGGCGCGCGCTCGGGATGCCGCCGCGAAATTCATTGATGCGAACGCAGGACCAGATCGCGTAATGGCTGTCGTTAACTTTGGCGGTGTGGTTCAAATCACTCAGAACTTTACTTCCGATGTTGCCAGGCTCAAATCGGCCGTGGCTGGTCAGCGCACCTCGTCCGTCAGCCCGAACGCGCCGCCCACCGATACCTCCGGTACATCGGCAGCAACGACGCCCGGGCTAACTTCTGATACTCCCGGCGGATTTTCAGCACCCGGCGGCCTCTCCTCGCTGACCAGCGAAGAAGCCAATTTTGGCTCGCGCACGGTTTTAATCGCCTTGCGCAACATGGCCAAAGACCTCGCGCCCGTCAGCGGAAGAAAGACGCTCGTGCTGTTCACCTCAGGATTTCCGGCCACCGAAGAAATTATGTCGGAGCTTACGGCTACGATCGACGCGTGCAACAAAGCGAACGTCGCGATATATCCGCTCGATGTTCGCGGCCTCGTGGCGCCCGGCGCATGGATGCCGCCAAATCATTTCGATCGCACGCCGCCTACATACAGCGGAGCGAAATCACGCGAGTCAACTGGATTCGCATCGCAACCGGCGATAGTTCTCGCGGCGTACCGCGTCTCGAGTTCGCCAATTTGGGCCGCTCCTCAGCACGGCGGAGGCGGGACGGGCGGAGGCGGTGGCCACGGTGGCGGGCCCGGTGGCGGTACAGGCGGGCCTGGAACGGGCGGGGGTGGCACTGGCGGTGGCGGCAAGGGCGGTTCTGGCGGTACAGGTTCTGGCGGTTCCGGTGGTTCAGGTGGCGGAGGTGGTAGAGGAGGTTCTGGAGGCACCGGTGGCGGAGGTCGAGGCGGCGGCATACCGCTTCCCGGCTCGCCGTTCGTCACTCAGCCGCGTTCCATCGTTCCGTCGTTTCCAAACTTGCCGAGCAACAATCAGCAAGTTCTCTATATGCTCGCGGAAGGCACCGGCGGATTTCCAATCATGAACACGAATGATCTCCTCTCAGGTCTCGACAAAATCGCGCGCGAACAAAACGCCTACTATCTTCTCGGATACGCGCCTCAGGAATCTCCCGATGGAGCCTGCCACACGCTCAAAGTGAAAGTGGATCGCGGCGGCACGAATGTCAGATCGAGAAGCGGCTACTGCAACGTGAAGCCTCCCGACGTCCTCGCCGGCCGCCCCGTGGAAAAAACACTCGAAGCGCGCGCAACAGGAACTGTTCCCGGCAATATCGGCGGAACTCTCGAGGCGCCCTATTTCTACACGGCGCCGAATGCCGCGCGCGTCGATCTCTCCATGAGTATCGTGTCGTCATCGGTCGAGTTCACGAAAGTGAAAGGAAAATTTCATTCCGACGTGAACATTCTTGGGATCGCCTACAAGCCGGATGGCTCGGTAGGTGCGCGATTCAGCGATGCCGTTACTCTCGACTTTGACAAAGATGAATTAAAAAATTTCACCGCAGCGCCCTGGTATTACCAGAATCAGTTCACAGTCGCGCCGGGTCAGTATCGCTTGACCATCGCCCTCTCATGCGGCGGCCAGAGTTTCGGCAAATACGAAACGCCGCTTTCCATCGAGCCGTACGACGGCAAGAAATTCACGCTGAGCGCATTAGCGCTGAGCAACTCCATCCAGAAAGTTGCCGATTCGGGCCCTGGCCTCGATGCCGCTCTTCTCGAAGATCGCACGCCGCTCGTCGTCAAGGATTTCGAAATCGTTCCGTCCGGCAGCAATCGCTTCAAGAAGACAGATAAGACGGTTATCTACACCCAAATTTACGAACCGAAGTTGGCCGCCGCGAATCCGCCGGTGGTCAGAATCGGCTACCGCGTCGTTGATCCAAAAACCGGCAAGCAACTGATGGCATCCGGTGCCGTCGAAACCGACACATTCATCGTGAAGGGCAGCCCGGTCATAGCCATGGGCTTGAAGCTTCCCTTCGACGATTTGCCGCCAGGCTCTTACCGTCTCGACATGCAAGCCGGCGAAGTTGGAGGAGAGCGCACTCCGGTCCGCTCAGTCAGTTTCGACGTCGAGTAGCCAGCTCAAATGCCGAAATCTCGGCCTCCTGTACTTCCGTACATGAAGCTGTTCCTTCGTCCAGCTGGCTAGCCTGACCCAATAGGCTGCCCTCCCACTGAACCACAGGGTAATGGACTCTCCGGTACTCATAAACTAGTATCCCCAGCACGACGGGCCAACCTTCCGGGTCCGCTGCGAAAACACGTTCCAATTTCGCGCGGTTTGGGAGGGAATTACGGCCCGTTTGACGTGAGCCCACGATCCCAGCTTCAGGCCCACAGGCAAACCAGCCCGCTACAGTGAAGTTCAGGACGTTGACTACCTAGTCCCGGCACGCTTTCGTGTTCCTCGCCTGTGACGTTGTCTGTTCGGAGAGGCGGCGGACTCATCCGAAACGGAACAACCGGAGCGACGTGCAGCCAACGAATTAAAGTGCAGTTTCAATTTGCCGAAGTGTGTCTACAGGAGGGCGGACATGAAAAAATCTTCATTTGTGCTGGCGGCACTGGCTTTGCTGCTAGCTACGGTTTCAACTTCGTATAGCCAGCAGGGTCGTCAAGGTAATCCGGGGCAACAGGGACAAGGTGCGCAGGATCCCGGCCCGCGCGGCGCGCCAGTTGGCGCCGGTCAGCCGGTGCAAGGATTATCAAACGAAGAAGTCGATTATTTTAATAATGGATTGAACCGCTTCCAGGCAGTCGAAACTGTTCCGACCGGCCTGGGCCCGGGCTTCAATATGAACTCATGTTCGGGCTGTCATGCGCAACCGGCAATAGGAGGTTCAAGCCCCAGCACGACAGCCTATCCAAATATTGGTCCAAATCCACAGGTCGCCGTCGCCACTCTTGATAACGCGTCCAACATAATTCCACCCTTTATCACCGCCGATGGTCCGGTCCGTGAAGCCCGCTTCGTTTACACCACCAATGCAAACGGGAGTCTCACCAACACACCTGACGGCGGCGTTCACGATCTCTTCACCATCGCTGGACGCGGCGACGCGCAGAGCTGCCAGCTTCAGCAGCCTAACTTCGAGCAGGCGCTGGCACAGCGCAACGTAATCTTCAGGACACCCACGCCTCTCTTCGGCCTGGGCATGATCGAAGCGATTACGGACGAAACCATCATGTACAACGCCCTGCAGAATGCTGGCTTGAAACGGCTCCTCGGAATTTCTGGCCAGCCAAACCGCAATGGAAACGACGGCACAATTTCCAGATTCGGTTGGAAAGCTCAGAACAAATCGCTCAATCTCTTCGCCGGTGAAGCCTACAACGTGGAAATGGGCGTCACCAACGAAATGTTCCCTGATGAGCGAGGCTTTCCGCCAAATCCGCTTCCAGCAAACTGCCTGATGAACAAGACGCCGGAGGACGGGACGAATTTCCTTGCCCCCGGCAGCGATTCCGCCGCGGTTGCGAGCGACATCGTTATGTTCGCAACATACATGCGCATGCTCGATCAACCCACGCCTGCATGCACGGGCACTGGTTGCTCGCAGTCAATTCAGAACGGCGCCAAGGTGTTTGCCGGCGTCGGCTGCGCGCTTTGCCATACGCCTTCCATGCAGACGGGGCTGTCGTACTACGCGCCTGCAGGGATCAGTAATGTGACTGCAAATCTATTTTCTGATTTGCTCGTTCACAATATGGGCTCGGGACTCGCAGACGGCGTCAGTCAAGGTACAGCCGGCCCGTCGCAATTCCGCACGGCGCCATTGTGGGGAGTCGGCCAGCGTGTGTTCTTCCTGCATGACGGCCGCACTTCGGACTTGCAACAGGCAATTCTGGCACACGCAAGTCAGGGCTCCGAGGCTAACGGCGTGATCTACCAGTTCCGCGGGCTCACGACAAATCAAAAGCAGGACCTGCTGAACTTCCTTCGGTCGCTGTAAAGCTGTTGGCGGGGCGTTGCTGTGCGAACAGCAGCGCCTCGCTACCTCCACCGCCAACGAAATTGCTCGCTATCAATACTGCCTCGCCTAAATGCCCTCTCGCTTACAATATAAGGAGACTGAAACCTCAGTCTCCGCACTTGAATTAGCGGACCGCTCATATTGGAAACGTCTATCGAGCCTCAAAATCCTTCGCTGCTCGAATTCACAAACGTCACCGTAATGCGGGGCGCCCGCACTGCACTCCACGACATCACGCTTCGCATCGCCGCAGGCGAACATGTCTGCATCCTGGGCCCCAACGGATGCGGAAAATCCACGCTAATCAAAACCATCACCCGGGAATGCTATCCACTCGCAAGCGAAAACTCGCGGATTCTGCTCTTCGGCAAAGCGCAATGGAATATTTTCGAGCTGCGCTCGCTCCTCGGTATCGTCTCGCCCGACCTTCTAGCTTCGTGTACCTCGGATGCGACCGGCCTCGATGTCGTGCTCTCTGGTTTCTTCGGCAGCACTCGAATCTTCACTCATCATCAGATCGAACCCGATCTTGTCGCTCGCGCCCAGTCGTCGCTGGCGCGTCTGAATGCCTTGCATCTCGCTGCGCGACCCGTCGCCGAATTATCGTCGGGAGAAGCAAAACGCGTACTTCTCGCGCGCGCCCTCGTTCACGATCCCAAAACTCTTCTTTTCGATGAGCCAGGAACCGCACTCGACGTCGAAGCCCAGCGCCATCTTCAGGAAACCATGAGAAACCTGGCTCAGCAGGGAATCGGCATCCTGCTCGTCACCCACCATATCTCCGACATCATTCCCGAAATCGATCGCATCATTTTCCTGCAAGAAGGACGAATCCTCGCCGATGGCAGCAAAACCGAGTTACTGACAGAAAAGCGCCTAGCCAATCTTTTCGGCGTCCCCGTAAGAATCGCTCGCCAGGACGGCTTCTTCCATCTCTGGTGACCTTTGCCGGAATTGCATAGCAGCCTCAATCCAGCAGCTGGCACTTGTAGCGGCCGGCGTCAGCCGGGCATCTTTCTTTTGCACTCGCGGCGTTCTTAAAAACCGATCAGCTCCCTCCGTCCTTCTCTACCCGCCCAGCGCCGCCGCCCCCGCAATCCCCGAATCGCTCTCATACCGCGCATGCACGATAGGAATTTCCAGCGGCGTGGGATTGATACACCACTCAGGCAATTTCTCCCGGATCCGGTCGAAGAATGGCGCAAGCATCTTCGCCACTCCGCCGCCAATTACAATAATCTCCGGCTCGAGCAGGTCAATAGTGTTCCCGATCCACACCGTCAGCAGATCAGCCGTCTCTTCAAGCGTCGCTCTGGCGATTGGATCGCCGGCAACAAAAGCTTCGTCCACCATTTCGCTCGTCACAGCGCGCACATCGCCACGCGCCAGGTTTAATAACTTGGACTCCGGAGAATTAGCCGCGAGCAATTTTTGTCGCGCGCGCTCGGCGATTGCCGGCCCCGCAGCCAGCGCCTCGATGCAGCCAAGCTTGCCGCATGCGCATCTCGGTCCTCGATAGTCAATGCTGACGTGGCCGCCCTCGCCCGCCGCGCCAGTACGACCATGGTAAATCTTGCCGTCTAAAATGAAGCCCGTGCCGATCCCCGTCCCCAGCGTCGCATAAAACACAATTCGATATCCGCGCCCCGCGCCCCAGCGCACTTCCGCCAGCGCGGCGGCCTTGCCATCATTCTCAAGGCAGACCGGCAATTCGTACGCCCGCCGAATTTCTTCCGCCAGGGGATAATTCCTCCAGCAAGGCACATTCGGTGGATTAATGATGATGCCTTTGATAGGATCGAGCGGCCCGGGAGCGCAAAGCCCGATCCGGGAAATATCCGGACGCGCATCCGGCTTTGCCTCGAAGACAGCGTCAATCGCCGATTTCACGGCGCCGAGCCCCTCGGCGGCCGTGCCTTTAGCCGGCATGGGCTTACGCAACTGGAGCAGAATCTCGCCCTGCTCGTTTACAAGCCCAGCGGCAACCTTCGTCCCACCAATATCTACACCAATAGCGTAGCGAGCCACGTTCCCAACTTTCATCATGCAAATCGCGACGGTGCGGTGTCACTCCACCGCTAGGTAGGCATATCGTAGCAGAAACAGCACTAATCGCCTTCCGACTCGCCTCTCGGTTGAAGTATTTGCCTTCCGGTGGCAGCCCCCTGCTTCAGCAGGAGGAGCTGGACTTCAGTCCGGCGAAAGAAGTTCCGCCGTGAAGTGAGCTTCAGCCCTGGGCCTGCTCCGTACAATTCCCGGATGCTCGCACGCGACGGTATGAAATAAACTGCCCCCTCCCAATATGCCGCTTGCACCACAAGACACTCGTACTTTCGTCACTTCGTCAGCTACCTGGGAAAGAAGATCGATCCTACAATCTAATAGTCTCTGCGATCTTCTGCTCGACGTAATTCGCGAGAACCGAGCCAAACGAAGATTCCAAATGCACGAATTCGTGTTCATGCGAGATCACATTCATCTAATTCTCACGCCCGCTCCGCTTGTGTCGCTCGAGAAAGTGATGCAGTTCATCAAAGGAGGCTTTTCTTACCGTGCCAAGAAGGAAATAAGCTTTTGTGGTGAAGTATGGCAGAAGGGTTACAGCGAACACAGAATCAGAAGCGCAAACGAATACGCACAACAAGTTGAATATCTCTGGATGAATCCCGTAAAAGCTGGCCTCGCGACGCTACCCAACGAATATCCGTACTCCTCAGCGCGATTAAAGACCGAAGTCGATCCGGCCCCGCTTCAATTTCAACGGACGTCTCGCACATAAATCCCAGCTCCGAAGCCATTGCCTTTCGAGGCGCGCCCTGTGCAAGCCTTTAGGTGGCAGCCCCCTGCTTCAGCACGGGGAGCGGGACTTCAGTCCAGCGAAAGAAGCTCCGTCGAGAAAATGGGCTTTAGCCACGGGCGTTTTCGAGGGCCCAGCGCTAAAGCGCACGATCGCAAGCACGACTCCTGCCGGAGCGCTGCAGCGCTCCTTCCCCCGCATAAATGCAGGGGCTGCCACCATATCGAAGCTCACACGTTGCACGCTTTCGGAAGCTAGCCAGTCGCCTGCCTTCCGACACGCGCCCATCGCCACTTTCGACAGGTGTCCGTTGCATGCCTTTCGGTGGCAGCCCCCTGCTTCAGCAGGGGGGAGCTGGACTTCAGTCCAGCGAAAGAAAACCTCGCCCCCCAATGGGCTTTAGCCACGGGACTCGCTTCAAGTTTTAGCTTCGTGATTCGCAACGAGTACGTGTTATTCCACCGCAAGGTAAACATATCGTAGCAGAAACAGCACGGTCAGAATCCAGATGAGCGGGCTAATTTCCCGATACTTTCCCGCGCCGATTTTCACGAGCGTGAAAGAAATCATGCCCAGGCTCAATCCCGTGGCTACGCTAAACGTAAGCGGCGTGGCCAGCACAGTGAGAAACGCGGGAAACGCATCGCTGAAATCGTCCCAACGAACCCTGGCGATCGATTCGCACATGAGCGAGCCGACGAGTATGAGCGCGGGCGCGGTCGCGTAGCTGGGAATTGCCGTAAGCAGCGGCGCGCAGAAGAGTGCCGCGCAAAAAAGTGCGGCGATCAGCAGATTCCCCAAGCCCGTCCGCGCCCCGGCCGCCACGCCCGCGGCGCTTTCGATGTAGCTCGTCACCGTCGAAGTTCCCGTGGCCGCTCCGAAAATTGTCCCAATAGCATCCGCGAGCAACGCCCGGCTCGCGCGCGGCAGCTTGCCGTCGCGAAGGAATTTCCCCTGATCGCACACGCCCACAAGCGTGCCGACGTTGTCGAACAGGTCCACGAAGAAGAAGATAAAAATCAGCTCGACTAATCCGAGCCGCGCGGCGCCCCCAAGATTGAGTTTAAAAAGCGTGCCTCCCGGATGCGGCAGCGAGAAGACATGCGTCGGCCACTGGCTGAGTCCGCGCAAAAGGCCGGCAAGAGTCGTAACCACAATGCCTATTAGAATTGCCCCGCCGATTCGTCGCGCCATTAGTATCGCCGTCAGAATCAGTCCAAACGCAGCAATCTGGACTTGCGGGTCTCCAAAATTGCCCAGCGAGACGAAGGTCGCAGGGTTCGCAACGATGATCTTCGCGTTTCGCATTCCCACAAATGCAATGAACAAACCGATGCCCGCCGCCGTCCCGTGCTTCAAGCAGTCCGGTATCCCGTTCACGATCTGCTCGCGCACGTTGGTCAGCGTCAGGATCAGGAACAGGCATCCCGAAAGGAACACGACGCCCAGCGCCGTCTGCCAGGGAATACCGCGCCCAATGACGATCGAATAAGTGAAGTAGGCGTTCAGGGACATTCCGGGTGCCAGCGCAATCGGATAGTTCGCCCAGACGCCCATAATCAGCGTGGCAACCGCCGCCGAAATGCACGTCGCGAACAGAACCCCTTCGATGGGCATCCCCGCGTCGGCCAGCATCCGCGGATTCACGACGATGATATACGCCATCGTCATGAAGGTAGTCAGCCCGGCGAGCAACTCGCGACGCACGGTAGTCTGATTTTCAGTAAGCTTAAAAATGCGTTCGAGCAATCACTCGCTCCAATTGCCATACAAAAAAGTGGCCAATCATAAGTCGCGCACCCTATTGCGTCAACGATCCGCGCATCTTACGGCCGTGTCTGTTGGCTTTCGGTTCTATTGGTCGTTGGTCTTTCGCGTGCCCCATCCTTGTGAAGCAAGGGTGGTTCTCGCCCTATCCACATCCTGATTCCCAAAAAGACACCAAAGAATTGATGCCCTCGCCACCGTGACTTCACCGCTTCTATCTTTACCTCAGAGCCCGGAGGCTCCCGCCTCCGGGTCCGATGTCGACGCCGACGGGAACCCGAAATCCTTACAGAGTCGTCGTTTGACAAGCCGCCAAAACTATGCTACAGTAATTACGGAACTATGACTGTTACACTCAGTTATAGAGAAGTAACAATTACGGACGTGGAACTTCGTCCGAAGGAGGCTGGTAACACGTGGCAGGCGAACACCCAGCGTGCAACCAATGCACCCGTAGCGCCGGCATCCTGTTTACCCTGAGCCTCGAAGGGCCGGCGTCTTTCCGCCCCGCCACCGTTTGCCAAATTTGACTGCAACATGATCCAGCGCCAAGCTTTTCTACTCGATACACCAAGCATCGTCACTAGCCCCTGAAACCCTTTCAGCGCTGCTCTCGTCACTCTGTTGCGCAGCGTTTTTGCTCAGCTTCGCCATCTATGAGATTCTCGCGATAGCAGGCCGCGGCGCCCAAACTAACGCGCTGCACCTGATCGAGCTAATGGAACCTACACCTCAAACCTCCGAACCGTATGCGATAAAAACTGATGAATTGACGCGGAAATTTGGCGAAATGATTGCCGTGGATGCGCTCAATCTGCGCATTTCGAGCGGGAAGATTTTTGGGCTGCTTGGGCCGAATGGGGCAGGGAAGAGCACGACGATTAAAATGCTTACGACGCTTCTCGAACCAACGTCAGGTTCAGCGACCGTCGCGGGCTTCGACATCGTGCGCGCTCCCTCTCAGGTGCGCAGGCACATCGGCTACGTTCCGCAACTGTTGTCTGCCGATGGCGGGCTTACTGGATTTGAAAATTTGATGCTCTCCGCGAAGCTCTACGGGATGCCTCGAACCGAGAGAAAGGGCCGAATTGCTGAAGCGCTCGATTTCATGGGCCTGACCGAATCCGGCAAGCGGCTGGTGAAGACTTACTCGGGCGGAATGATTCGGCGCCTTGAACTCGCGCAGGCGATGCTGCACCGGCCAACTGTGATGTTTCTCGATGAGCCGACGATTGGACTCGACCCCGTGGCGAGGCACGCGGTGTGGGATCGCCTGGAAGACTTGCAGCAGGAATCGCAGATGACCGTCCTTATTACGACGCACGACATGGATGAAGCTGACGAACTTTGCGACGAGTTGGCGATTCTACATCAGGGCAAGGTCGCGGCCGTTGGGGAGCCGGATGCGCTGAAAGCATCCGTTGGGCCGGATGCTACGCTCGACGACGTGTTCGCGCATTTCAGCGGAGGCTCGATTCAGGAAGGAGGCAGCTATCGTGACGTCCGCCAGGCTCGACGCACAGCCAGCCGCTTGGGCTGAATCCTCCGCGCTCGTTGGTTTGTTCACGCAGACCGCCGCGATCGCGGAAGTCGAGCTCAAGAAAGTTTTGCGCGATCCGACTGAATTGCTCACCCGAGCGGTTCAGCCGGTACTCTGGCTCGTTGTGTTCGGTCAGGTATTTAGCCGCGTTCGAGGAATTCCAACGGGCAATGTCAGCTACCTGGCGTTCATGACGCCGGGAATTTTGGCGCAAAGCGTTTTGTTCGCGGCGATTTTTTACGGCATCGCCATCATTTGGGAGCGCGACCTCGGAATCGTGCATAAGCTGCTGGTGAGTCCGGCGAATCGCGCATCGTTCGTCTTGGGAAAGGCCATCTCCGCCGGATTTCGCGGAAGCATTCAGACCGTGATTATTTATTTGATCGCTCTCGCGCTTGGAATCGGCATGCGCTGGAACCCGTTGAATATCGCGGGCGTATTTTTTGGTGTGGCACTGGGCTCGGCGATTTTCGCGACGTTCTCTTTGATCATTGCTTGCATCGTGAAATCGCGAGAGCGATTCATGGGCATCGGACAGCTGATGACCATGCCGCTATTTTTTGCTAACAACGCGATTTATCCGTTGTCGCTGATGCCGGGATGGTTGCGCGCGATCGCGCTCATCAATCCCCTGACCTATCTGGTGGATGCGCTTCGTGGGCTGATGATTCAAGGCGGCGAGAGCATCCATAGCCTGCCCGCCGACTTTGGGGTAATGGCGGTAATTTTCATAATTCTTGCAACCATTGCGTCGCGGCTTTATCCAACTCTTGTGAGGTGATCCCTGCCGTTAACTGTTTGAAACGGTGGGGCTAGACAGGGTCGGCCGGGATTGTGCGATACTCATTTTGCCCGGCCAAGGGGGGTTGTGTGGCCAAGAAATTGAATGGAGTAGTTCGTGTTTTGGCGGTTTCTTTCGCTTTTCTGACTGTTTTCGCGCAAATTTCCAAAGCTCAGAATAATCAAGTGATGGGCGAGATTCGCTTTGACGCCGCATCCAAAGTGGAAAAGAGCTCTGGTGTGTGGATTGACGGCCAATATGTTGGATATTTGAACGAGCTGAAGGGCGACAAAAAGGTTCTGCTGCTCCCGGGCGAGCACACCGTCGCTGCGCGCGCGGCAGGCTATCAGGAATCTGAGGCCAAGATTGTCGTTGTTCCCGGACAGATTCAGATATTGCACGTAAAGTTGGACAAGGATCCTCGCGTGCAATACTCGGCCGTAACTGCAGAAGTTAAGCTGTCCGTGGATCCGGATCGCGCCGCTGTATTCCTCGATGATGCTTATGTCGGACATGTGAGCGAGTTCCAGGGCGTCGGCCGAGCGATGCTGGTCAATCCGGGGAAGCACCGCATCAAGATTGCTCTCGCCGGCTATAAGCCATTTGAGAGCGAATTTGACCTGCAACCGAAGCAGAAGTACGAGGTCAAGACCGATCTTGAGAAGGCGAACATCGTCGATTCGCTGGTGAAAGGATCGTAATAGGCTCGGCGTTCAGGGCATTTGCGATTTGTCGTGGAAGTGCTGTGAATTGTCCGCCCCGGCTGCGTTTTAGCCGGGGTTTTTTTTGTAGCTTGGCCGCTATTTACTTGCCGGACCCGATACGAATTAGAGTTCCAAAACTAACCTTTTCCCCGCGGCGCCGTCAAAGACAAGCTGGCATAAATGAACGTTTCCAGAAGCAAAAAATGTTAAAGTTAGAGAGTGAGCATGGTGTGAGCCGCCCCATTCCTCCGCCTTGCGTTGCCACTTCCAGTTGACTTGAGAGAACTGCTGAAAATGTTTAGCTGTGCTTCGAAGTTGAAAGGGCGCTCCTTGCGCCGCGACATCCGCTCTACAAGAGGTGCCGTGCTGTTCGGCATGCTCCTCGCCGCCATAGCTGCCACAGGTCTCTCTTCCTCCATTGCGCACGCTCGCCAGACTGATCCTGCGGCGCCTGCTGTGGTGCAGCCGGGAGCGCCGGGTAAGCCGAGTAAGAAATTGCCGGCGTCGACGACGGCCGCGCCGCCCCGATGGTCACCGGCAGATGTAGAGTTCATGCAGGGCATGATCATGCATCATTCGCAGGCAGTGGAGATGACGGCGCTGATTTCTTCGCACACGGAGAACAAAGATGTGCGGGCACTGGGGGCGCGAATCAGTAGCTCGCAATCGGATGAGATTAAATTTATGCAACGTTGGCTGGCGGCGCGGGGAGAGCCAGTATCTATGGCGATGCCGGGAATGCCGGACATGAAAATGTCGGGCGAACCGATGACACGGATGCCGGGGATGCTGACGCCGGAGCAGATGGAAGCGCTGCGGAACGCGAAGGGCGCGGAGTTCGACCATCTGTTTTTGACTGGCATGATTCAACACCACAATGGCGCGCTGATCATGGTGAAAGATTTGTTCGATACGGCGGGTGCGGGACAGGACGCCGACATATTCAACTTTGCGACGGACGCCGATAACACGCAACGGGCCGAGATCAAGATTATGCAGGGCATGCTCGAGAAAAAACCGCAAGAGGAGAAACGATGAACCGAGTGCACCGTGTTGCTTTGCGTCTCGCCGGATTGGCCGCGGCCGCGATTTTTTTGTGCTCCAGTGTGAGCGGGATGCAGGAGCAGGCTCCTGCGCCTCCAGCAGCCGCACCAGCACCAGCACCAGCGCCAAAGCCGGATGCGCAACAACAGAATCAGAATCCGTTTGCGCCGCAACCGGCTCCTCCTCTTCCGCCGGGAATGACGGGGTCAGATACGAGCGATCCGCGGTACAAGCTGACGCCCGGGATGTACGACGCGGGCGAAGTATCAATGGGCTTGAAGCACCTCGCGCTGGTCAAGAAGCCTGACGCGTTTCAACTCGGGGTGGATCAGCCGGATGATCCGAAGGTACAGAAGACGCTGGGCCTGCTCGGTGTCGGCGGCGGTGATCTCACGAAGATACCGAAACCGCTGCAGATGGTGATTGCGCAGCTCGCGTTCGCGAACTCGGACTTGGCGTTCCAGGGCAACCACCTTTTTCAAGGAAACTTTTACGGCATAAGTATCTACGACATTTCCAATCCAGCGCAGACCGCAGCGATAACTTCGCTGGTGTGCCCGGGCGGGCAGGGCGATGTGTCGGTATACAAGAACCTGCTGTTCATGTCAGTGGAGATGCCCAACGGAAGACTCGATTGCGGCTCGCAGGGATTCCCACCGGAGCCGCCGCCAGCCCCGGGTCATGAAAAAGAGCGGCGGTTGCCGGTTGCGCAAAAGGACCGTTTCCGTGGCGTGAGGATTTTCGACATCTCGGACATCAAAAATCCGAAGCAAGTGGCAGCGGTGCAGACGTGCCGCGGCTCGCACACGCATACGCTGGTGGTGGATCCGAACGATAAGGACAATGTTTATATCTACGTGTCGGGGACGTCGTTCGTGCGACAGCCGGAAGAACTGGCTGGGTGCTCGAACGCAACACCGGATAAGGATCCGAATACAGCGCTGTTCCGTATCGAAGTGATCAAGGTTCCGGTCGCAGCGCCACAGGACGCGCAGATCGTATCGACCCCTCGACTGTTTATCGACGCGCGAACGGGCGCGATAAACGGTCTGAGCAACGGCGGCAGCCACGACAAGGGTGAGGAGAAGCCGGCGGATACGAACCAGTGCCACGACATCACGGTGTACTCGGCCATCGGATTGGCGGCCGGCGCGTGCTCGGGCAATGGCATCGTGCTGGACATCAAAGATCCTGTTCATCCGAAACGCGTCGATGCGGTGAACGATCCGAACTATTCCTACTGGCACTCGGCTTCGTTCTCGAATGATGGGGCGAAGGTCGTGTTTACCGACGAGTGGGGCGGCGGACTAGGAGCGAGATGCCGTCCGAATGACCCGAACAAGTGGGGCGCGGATGCGATCTTTCATCTGAAGGACGATAAGCTGAGCTTCGCGAGTTATTACAAGCTGCCGGCTGCGCAGGGCGACACGGAGAATTGCGTGGCGCACAACGGATCGCTGATCCCGGTTCCCGGACGCGACATCGAGGTGCAGGCGTGGTATCAGGGCGGCGTTTCGGTCATGGACTTCACCGATGCGGCTCACCCTTTTGAGATTGCGTATTTCGATCGCGGGCCGATTGATCCGAATATGCTGGTGCTGGGCGGCGACTGGTCGGCATATTGGTACAACGGCTGCATCTACGGTTCGGAAATCGCGCGCGGATTGGACGTGTTCGAGCTGACGCCGACCAAATTTCTGACGCAGAATGAAATTGATGCGGCGAAGTCGGTTCACGTGGCTGAACTGAATGTGCAAGACCAGCAGAAGATCGAATGGCCTGCGTCGTTAGTGGTGGCCAGGGCGTATGTAGATCAACTAGAGCGGTCGCAGGCTTTGCCGGCAGATCAAATTGCAGCTCTGCGGAAGGCGATCAATAGCGCTGAGAGTTCGCACATGAGCAAGAGCAAACTTGCAAAGCTGGGGAGCATGGCGCCGTCCGTGGAACAGAGTGCTGCCGGGGCGAAAAGTCCGGCTGACGCGGCACGGTTGCAGGCTTTGGCGGTTATTTTGAAGCATCCGGCGGCGTGATCGAGGCGCCAGTCTTGCGGCGTGACTGAAGTCATGCCCTGACGAAACGCAGCGCGTCCGTACGAACCGCAGATCCGTCACTTCGTTCGTGATGGCAACGAGTCTTGTTGCGGTCGGCTGACTTCGAGCCGCGCGAGAAGCAAAAACCAAGATGCCGGGCTAAGGCCCCGGCGCCACGCGTGCTGGTCGCAGCGCTTCATCAATAAATGGCACTTGTGGCGGCCATCTGAGTCCGCGCTGTGTGCATCATTTCGCACGTTTTCGACTTCAACTAACAGCCCTCTTCACGTGGTAGCATCTCCGGCGTCCTGGCGCGAGGAACCGAAGCTTGCCGCTGGATTCAGCGATGACGCCGTCGAAGACCACTGAAACGCTCCCGCAGACAAGCGCCTGGCAGCCCCTCCGGATTCCGATATTTCGAAACCTGCTGATCGCCGATTTGGTTTCGGACATCGGGACATTCATGCAGAGCGTGGGCGCGGCCTGGCTGATGACGTCGCTCACATCCAGCACACTGTACATCGCTCTTATCCAAACCGCATCTGCGTTGCCTTTTTTTCTGTTAGCCCTCCCGGCAGGATCCATTGGCGACATCATGGACCGCCGCAAGTTGATCCTTGGGACTGAGTCGTGGATGTTAATCATGGCTTCCGCGCTTGCGGTTTTCACGATCGCCGGCGTGATGACGCCCTGGTTGCTCTTGCTTCTCACGTTTGCCATCTCGGCCGGTGATGCGGTTGAGTCTCCCGCATGGAGGGCGATTTTCCCGGAGCTAGTCAGCAAAAAGGAAGACTTACAACCCGCGCTGGCTCTGAATGGAATCGAGTTTAATCTTGCGCGGGCAGTTGGCCCGGGGCTAGCCGGAGTGATCATCGCGGTGGTTGGAATCGGCACTGCGTTCGTTTTGAATGCCGTATCGTTCCTCGGGGTGATCGCTGTAATCGCGGGCTGGAAGCGTCATGCCAAGAAGAGCGAACTTCCCGCCGAGACTTTGGGAGGAGCGACCGTGGCAGCGGTTCGCTACGTCCGCTATTCACCTGCCATTCGCACACTTCTGTTCAGATCCGGGTTCGTTATTTTCTTTGCCAGCGCTTTGTGGGCATTGTTACCGCCCATCGCGAAGCGTCTGAGCGACAGCTCGCTCGGCTACGGATTGCTGCTCGGGTGCTTCGGAGTGGGTGCAGTTATCGGCGCAGTTGTTCTCCAGCGCGCCCGAGGAAAATTTTCTGTCGAGGCGGTTGTCTCCGCAGCGACGGCAGCGTTCGGTGCTGTAATTGTGGCGTTAGCGGCATTGCACAGCCTATGGGTTCTGTGCATTTTTATTTTCTTCGGAGGCGCGGCGTGGACCGTATTTATGTCGGTATTCAATACCGTAGTGCAGACGCTTTCGCCTGATTGGGTGCGCGCACGTGTACTTGCAATTTATCTATTCGTGTTTCAGGGAGCCATAGCGATCGGAAGCGCCATCTGGGGCTTTGCAGCCGAGCACACCAGCGCGAACGCGGCTCTCATGTACTCGGGCTTTGGAATTGGCGCCTGCGTCTTACTACGATTTGTCGCTCCGCTCGCAGGTTCCGCTCCTGATCTCGATGTGTGGGACCACTGGAAAAAGCCCACGGTGATTCTCGATATTCCACCGGAACAGGGTCCGGTACTCGTCACCAGCGAGTACATGGTCAGTTCCGAGAAGGTTCCGGAGTTTCTCGATGCCATATACAAATACCAGAGAATTCGCCGGCGAGACGGCGCATCGCGTTGGGGCATCTTCTACGACACGGAAATTCCTGGGCGATATTTTGAGAGTTTCATTGTGGATTCGTGGGGAGAACATGAGCGGCAGCATGCGCGATTTACTGTGGCGGATCGCAAAATTGAGGAGCGAGTTTTAGGGCTCGCGATGCAGCCGCCGAAGACTCGTCACTTTATTTCCGCGAAACAAGGGGAGGGCGGGAATCCAGCGAAGCCGAAGAGCGGTTAAGGCGGATCCGGCGCATTGAGCGGCGAGGAGAAATGAGAAAATCGTTTCCGCAAGGGTGAGTTGAGGCGGTACGGCATTGAGTTCCCCGAGGCAGGCGCCTCGGGTCTGAATTGGATGGGTGCTGAAGAGAGCATTGTCATAGCGCGGCGACGAGCCCGCTGATTCGGTGCTTGAAGGAGGAAAGTCAAAAACGCCGGCAAGATGCCGGCGCTACGATGAGCTTTGCGGCTGTAAATTGGGCGGGATGCCAAAAAAATATTCAGGCTTCGCCGACAGCTGCAGTGACGGCCTTTCCATGATAGAGAGTTGACAGGGGTGACGAGGCAAGTCATCTTGGGCGTTGAATTGGTTTCGGAGGAGGTATTGATGCCGCGTTTTAGATTATTTTCGCTGGTGATTGGCACACTTTTCGTGATGGGTTTTGTCGCGGGATGCTCGGACTCTGGCACGAAAACGCCGGCGCAGCCGCCACACACGCGCGCGGCGGACGAAACTGCGATCCGCGCCGCGGTGATCGATTGGAGCAAAGCGGCGCAGGCCAAGGATGTGAATAAGGCGGTCTCGTTTTACGCCGATGATGCGATCCAATTCGCCGACAGAGGGCCGCTGGTGAAGGGGAAGCAGAATATTCGTGCGGGATGGGAAAAGATGTTGGCGACGCCTGGTCCGGGGCTGACGTTTGCGACGACGGGAGTGGAAGTGGCGCGCTCGGGTGACATCGCCTACGAATATGGGACGTACGATTTCGCGACACAAGACTCCAAGGGCAGAATTACAGACGAGAGAGGAAAATACCTCGGGGTGTGGAAAAAGCAGGCCGATGGATCGTGGAAGGTAGCTGCCGACATGGACAATCGGGACGCGGCGCCAGCGCCGCAGCCGGCGACTCGAAAACATGCGGGGCGCAAGAGAAGGCATCATTAGAAGCGGAAAAGAACGTCGCGGATTTCTAGAGTTGCAGCCATCTGGACGCTGCTATGACCCGACTAGGTCTCGTCGGTCACGTCTTCCAGAAATGTCGCGGACGGCGCGAAGAATAGGTTGCCGGTGACGGCGCGGCTGAAGTCGAGCAAACGGTCGTAGTTGCCGGGCGGCCGGCCGATGAACATATTCTCGAGCATCAGCTCGGTGGTGCTTGGTGAACGGCTGTAGCCGATGAAATAGGTGCCAAATTCGCTGTGAGCGGGCCTCCCAAAGGGCATATTGTCGCGCAGAATTTTGATCTCTTTGCCGTCCTCGACGATCGTGGTGAGTGAGCTGTGCGATGAAGTTGGCTTGACGGAATCATCCAATTCAACGTCGGAAAACTTTCGACGGCCGATGATTCGTTCCTGCGCCTCCGTAGAGAGCGCATCCCACGCCGCTAGATTGTGTAGATATTTTTGTACCATGACGTAGCTGCCGCCGGCGAACTCGGGGTCTTCGTCGCCGACGAACACGGCATCAACCGCTGCATGGCCTCTCGGATTTTCCGTACCATCAACGAAGCCGATGAGATCACGGTCGTCGAAGTAACGAAAGGCTTGGACTTCGTCTACGGGCGTCACTGCATCGCCGAGGCGCATCATGATTTGCGTCACGAGCTCGAAACACAAATCCATGCGCTTCGCGCGAATGTGAAACAGCAAGTCGCCGGGAGTGGATATTGCGTGGCGCTCTCCCGCGTGAATTTCACGGAACGGATGCAGCATCGCCGGCCTCGGCGGTCCAAATAGCCGGTCCCACGCCTCAGATCCTACTCCCATGATGCAGGAGAGCGCGGCCTCGAAATCGCGAGTTTCGACCGCTCGAATCAGCGCGCCAAGGGTGGCGCAGAACGAACGCACGGACGCGCGACTTTCGGGGCTCGGTTTTAGAGTTACGACCAGAAATATTGCGGCGCGAGAGAGTGGTGCGGCCACCGGCTGCGCAAGGGCACGCAAACCTTGTGCCGCATTGCGCGCGCTCGTCGGATCGGGCGTCATCGGATGTCATCCTCGCGGCGTGCGTGGAATTTTCGCTGTTCGGAAATAGTACGCACGCCTTGGGTGTAATTGGATTGGGCCGGAAGATTACCATCGTCTGCCGGCGATTGACAGTTTCAAGCGCTGCGTTGATACTTGCGCCGCTTGACTAGTGGATGTTAGGCAGGAATTCGATGAAGAAACCGAGACCACAAAAAGCGTCCGCGAAAAAGAGTGGACGCGCGTCTGCGAAGCGGGTGGTTGGCAAGGAGGCCCGGCAGAAATCTCGGCAGTCGGGGCCCGAGACTCCGAACTTTGCTAATGCGGAAGGAAAACTTAGTTTCAACCACGCGATGATTTACGTTAAGGACGTGGAGCGCGGACTCCGCTTCTACCGCGATTTACTGGGATTCAAACTCATCGAAGACTTCCGTTATGAGGGCACGGCGGTATATGCACGCATACACGCTCCCGGCGGGGATGGCACCATCGCGCTGCATCAGGCAGGGGCAAATACTTCCGTTTCGAGCGATGGTGTGCGGCTCTATTTCGAAGTTCCCGAACTCGACGATTTTTGCCGAAAGCTCCAGCAGAAGGGTTTCTACATTACGAAGATGCCACAAATGATGCCATGGGGATGGCGGCACGCTTACTTGAATGACCCTGACGGACACGAGATCAGTTTGTATTGGGCGGGAGCTAACCGCATGAAGAAAACGGTAACGAAGATGGTACGAAAAGCGGCGAGTGAGGCGGGGACCGGGCGCGCGTGAGAGTCAGAAGTTGAGTTGCATTCCCGATTGACATTACTGCGCTTGCCCGCAGGTCATGCTTCTTCTGCAACGTTGACAGCGGGGACTAGTCTGTGGCATCTGCATTGAATGCCTGGCTCGCAGACAGCAATGCAGTCAACTCCGCGAAAACTGACAACCCATCAGAAGGCGGTACTGATTCAGGTCCTCCTAGTGTTCCCCGGACAGCAGGTTAGTGTCTGCTGCTCGCCGACAGCGCCCGACGCGCTCGCTTACGCACAAGATTTCGTGACGATTTTCAAAGCGATTGGGTGGACGGTGAACGAGGCCGATTGGGCAGAGATCGCCATCGATCGATCTGCGGGCTTGACACTCGTCGTAAGCCGAGGGGCCGAACTGCCGCCTAGTTCGCAGGCATTTCGAGATTCGCTGCGGATTTATGGAATTGAAGTGGAAGTATTCTGCGATTCGGAGCAGAACTTCGCACCGAGCAGCTTTCTTCTCGCCGTCGGTTGACGGGTTTTGGGATCGTTACGCTGCTTCTTTTGAGCGGATGCGTTGCGGCGATTATTGCTTCTTGCTGAGCTTGCGGTGAATGTCCGGCCAGAATTCCTTCAGTTCGTTCCCCAGGGCGTCAACCGCCAACTGCGTGCCCCAATTTGAAAGGCTGCTGGAGGCGCTGCGATCCTGGGCAGGGTAGTAGAGCGTCGAAATTGCGGTTGCGGTTCCATTGCCCAGAAATTCGGAGAAGTTGAAAGTATGGCCACCAGAATCCTTGCGAGCGACAGCGATTCGGCTTAATGCGTATCCGAAGCGATGACCGAACCCTCCCTTGCCAAGCTGGAAGTACCGGGGATCGGTTTTCAAAATAGAAGGAAAAACTCCGCCAACCATGATGTTTCCAATCGCCTGGTCAGCGAAGCCCGCCGCGTATCTCTTTCCATAACCGGCTGCACCCTGTCCAAAGCCTGGGCTCGAGTTATCCGCCTGACGAATGCCGGCCAAAATACCGACAACAACAAATTCATAGGGGTCAAAGGTGCCTTCAGCGGTGATCTTGAATTTCTGTCCCACCGTGAGCGGCTTGACCTGAGTCTCGTTTTGCACGGTTAAGTAGTTCGGCATTACATAGAACATCCGGTCGTCTTTTTTGGGGGCGGGATTTTGGCCCTGCGGCTGGGACGCCGCGGGAGGTTGCTGAGGCGCTGTCTGTGCCGGTGGAGTCTGGCTTTGCGGTGCGGTCTGAGGCGTTGCGGGCGGCGTGTTCTCTGGGGACGCCTGAGCACTTACATCGAGTGCGGCGATTCCAAGCAGCGCAATCGCACAAAGAATGTTTCGAATGGAGCTAACGATCAAATTTCCTCCGAGCACGGCTTTATAGCCTCAGTGATCGCGCGCTTGAGTCTCAATATAGTTTACTCGGAACGGGCAATTCACTCGAATGCAATTCGCCGATGGTTCCGGAGGAACGGACGCCCACGAGAGTAGTACTTGAATGGGTACCTTCTTACACCCGAGATCTAGGACCTAATTGAACCTACCCCGCTTTTCCTGCCTCACCAATACTGGCTGCGGCCTAAACAAGTTTGATGAAGACGATTCGAGTATTGGTTGCCAATCGCCCGCGCTTGATGCGCGACCTAGTGATGGCCACGGTTGCGGATGAACCAAACATCGAAATCGTCGGCGAGATTCAAGATGGCGGAGAAATCGAGACGCACGTTGATCACACCGATCCTGATGTACTGATCGTGGCGCTCGAGGAGGCCGATCGCTTGCCGATGGAATGCTACACAATTTTCCAGAAGCACCCTAATTTGCGGATTATCGCGATCGCTTCAGATCGCGAAAGTTCTCTCTACTGCTGGGCCTCGCTGAATATTCACTCGACGCACATTGAAGTTTCCGAGAACGGAATCCGCAATGCGCTGTGCGGCCGAACGCAGTTTGTAGGAGATTAGCCGTGAAGTTTGATCCTGAAAATTCGGTTGAACGATCCATCGCGCGACGTGTGTCTTTCAATTTAGTATTTTGCCACGCCGCTTTTTCCGGTATCGCTCTCTGTGTTTTGTTTGTGGCTACGCTGCTGATTCCAACGCTTTCGTTTGCACAATCGTCCGCGGGCCGGGACGCGAGCACTGCAAATGCGTCTGATTTATCGAAGGAGAATCAGAGCTTTGTTGCTGCTTCGGAGATGGATATCGAAAACATCCTGCGTGCCAATGCCGGACTGATGATTGAGCTAAAGCATTGGGTGGCTCGCCAAGCCACCGAGCAGGGGCAACTCATCAGCGAATCCGACCTTTCCGATCTGACGATACGAGAGCGCCTGCACGATGACGCGAAGTTTCGAGCTGCGGCGACCGAACTGTTGCAACGATACGGTTACCTCACACCTAAGGTTGATCCAAATTCTCAAGTGGCCCGCGAAGACGAGCTGATTTTCGAAGAACGCAGCAAGTTGGTCGAGCAAGGACAGAGCTTCGCGGCGTGCGATGTGAGAACGAACCAGCGTTGCGGAAGTATGGTTGAAAACACTCGCGATTCGGGCGAGCGTACGGACGAGACGCCAAGATTTCCGTCTGATTCGCTTCCTGTAAAACCAAGGAATTCAGAAGCTCCGCTACGGCCCGACCGTAGCTCAGTTGAAACCACGTCGAATCATGCTCCGGCGGATGATGAATCCGCGCGAGAATTTTGGCCAGGAACCAGTTCGAATTCGAATTCGCCCACGCTGCAGTCGGCATCGATGCCGCTGCCCGAAGACGCTCGAGGCGGAAGTCTTCTGCCGAGTGGGACTAACATTCCCGCCCGTCGAGCAGAGTCGCCGAGCGATGTTCCACCAGAATTGCAACCTGAACGTTCAGACCCGGAAGCGTCTGCTGGAGGGAAGGGCTCGAAGTTTCCGGGCGAACCGGCAGAGTACGATTCGTCGCGATATCGCGCCGTGGACATGGAGCGAAGCGTTGATTTTAACGGACATGGGATGGTGGCAACGCGCGATCCGTATTCTGACATTCCTTCGCTTCGCGAAATGTATATGCAGGCGTCGCCGGAACTGGGCGCGACCAGACGATTTGGCATTGATGTCTTCGAGCATCATTCGCAGAACTCTCAAGACATTCCAATGGATCTTCCCGTCGGGCCGGAGTATGTGGTCGGTCCTGGCGACAGCCTGTCGATAGATTTGTGGGGAGGCGTTTCGCAACGACTCTATCGCGCGGTGGACCGCGAAGGCCGTGTCAGTTTGCCGGAGGTGGGCCCCGTTCTGGTCAGTGGGAAATCGCTTGGCGAAGTGCAGCAGACCGTGCAGCAAGTACTGCGCACGCAATTCCGTGAAGTTTCAGCGGATGTATCGCTGGCGCGGCTTCGATCGGTGCGCGTGTATGTTGTGGGCGACGTCGAGCATCCTGGCGCCTACGACGTCAGCTCGCTTTCAACTCCTCTGAATGCGCTTTTTCTTGCGGGCGGACCTACCGAACGCGGCTCGCTTCGAATTGTGCAACATTTTCGCGGGCAACAACTCGTGCAGGATGTTGATCTCTACGCTTTGTTGCTTCACGGCATGAAGTCTGATCTGGCGCGGCTCGAAAATGGAGACACGATTCTGGTGCCGCCCATCGGTGCGGGCGTGACTGTTGAAGGCATGGTGCGCCGGCCGGCTATTTACGAGTTGCGAACGGAGAAGAGCCTCGCGGATGTTCTGCAGCTCGCCGGCGGGATCCTGCCGAGCGCGGCGCTCGACCACATCGAAATCGAACGCCTCGTGGATCATGCCAAGCGAACGATGGTGAGCCTGTCCGTCTCGGACGCCGCGGGCGCGAATGATGCACAGAAACAACTCGAGTCGTTTGCCGTTCAAGACAAGGACATCATTCGATTGTTTCCCATCGCTTCCTATAATCAGGAAGCTGTGTATCTCGAAGGCCATGTGCTGCGTCCGGGCCGCTACGCCTATCGCGAGGGCATGAAATTCTCAGACGTTGTGACGTCCTATTCCGATCTGATGCCCGAACCCGCTGAGAAATATGCCGAGATCATTCATTTGAACCCTCCGGATTACCGGCCGAGCGTCGAGAGTTTCCGCCTCGGCGACATTCTGGCGAATCGCGCGCCGGCACCTGTTTTAAGACCGATGGACACGATTCGGGTCTTCGGCAAATACGATTTTGAGAGTTTGCCGACGGTCTCGGTATGGGGAGAAGTTCGGCATCCCGGTTCGTACCGCACTTCGGGAGAAATGCACGTAAGTGATGCATTGCATATCGCGGGCGGCGCAACACCAGACGCGCTCTTAAACGCCGCGCAAGTCTTTCGGACACTGCCTGACAGCACGCTCAGAGTTTTCAGTGTTGATCTCCAGAAAGCGAATTTGGGAGATGCGGGGGCCAACATTGTTATTCAGCCGCGAGATCGCATCGTCATCCATCGCAATCCCGCAAAAGTTGACCCGCCAAGCGTTTATGTAAAAGGCGAAATCTCTTCGCCGGGCCGCTATCCGCTTACCACGGGAATGCGAGTCTCGGACTTAATCCGTGCCGGCGGAGGCCTGCGCCGCAGCGCGGATCCGGAAATAGCAAGCCTGACCGAATTTCGCGTCGCCGATGCGGCAGAGGTAGTTGGCGACGAGCGTTCGGTCAACGTCGCGGCGGCGCTTGCGGGAGATTTCGATCGCGACCTCGCGTTGCGCGATGGCGACACATTAACGATCCGCAAGATCAGCGGCTGGGACGATCGTGGCGCTTCGATCAGCGTTCGCGGCGAGGTGCGGCATCCAGGCGTATTTGGGATCGAACCGGGTGAAAGACTGAGCTCGGTGATCGAGCGCGCTGGAGGTTTCAGCGCGAGCGCGTATCCCTACGGTATCGTATTCCAGCGGTATGAAGTGCGCGATCAGGAGGAACGCAGTCAGCGGTCGCTGATCCAGCGCGTGCAGGAGGAGCAGCAGTCACTCAATCAGCTTCCAGACAATGACAGCAACCAGAAAGCGGTAAAGCTCGCGACCATCGCTCAGTGGCAACACGTTCTCGATAACCTCGAGAGCAATCCGCCCATTGGGCGCCTCGTGATCCATATCAATTCGAATATCCGCGCTTGGCGCAACACAAACGAAGACATCGCGGTGCGCGCAGGCGATGTCTTGATCGTTCCGAAGACGCCAAACTTTGTTTTGGTGTCCGGTCAGGTCTACAACCCCACAGCAATCGCATATCGCCCCGGCAGAAGCGCGAGATGGTATCTCAACCAGGGCGGAGGTCCGACCCATATCGCCGACAAGAAAGCAATTTTCGTCATTCGCGCGGACGGCGCCGTCTTGAGTTCGCAAGCGGTGGATTCTCTTTGGAACGGCGATCCACTTCGAACATCGCTTCAACCCGGGGATACGGTTGTCGTTCCGGAGAAAGCGGTGGGGAGAAGCATCGCGTGGCAGAGCGTTTTTCTGGCTGGACAAGTAGCTTCATCGGTCGTGTCCGCGGCTTTCATTGCAACGCATTAGTTATGGACGCGCGCAATGTGTGGCATCGAGGAGTGCGGGGACTGGGTGGGCCGTTACTTTTGGCCATCGCATTGTCGGGCGTACCCCGCGGCTTGAGAGCTCAGGAACAATCCACCGAAACGATGCCGGTGGCTGACTCGCAGGCGGAACCAAAACAAGCAGTCACGGAGACGCCGCGGTTGGTGGCGCAAGATTCAAAGACTCGCAGCGACGATTACGGCAACGCGATAGGAACTCAATTCGTGAAACATCTTTGGTCGGATCAAATCGATATCTGGACAAGTCCAAGCCGGCTTCACTGGGAAGACGGCCAGTGGCTCGTTCCTTTCGCCTTCGTGACTGGAGGGCTCTTTGCGACGGATCGAGCTTCCGAACGAGTCATCTCGGGCTCACCGACAAACTTCAATCGTTATCTCACCTGGGGAGTTGAGCCTCTGGCCGAGTTGGTCGCCCTCGGCGGCGGCACTTTTCTGATGAGACACGTTCGCCGGGGCGGGCAAATGAGAGAGACGTACATCCTCAGTGCGGAGGCCATTCTTGACAGCCTCGCGGTAAGCACAGCCGGCGAGTACGCGCTTGGCCGGGAACGGCCGAACGAAGACGCGTCGCGCGGCAGATTTTTTGCGGGGGGCACGTCGTTCCCTTCGAACCATGCTGCCATTGCGTGGTCGGCCGCCAGCGTTTTGGCCCACGAATATCCAGGGCCGTTGACCGAATTTCTAGCCTATGGAACGGCATCGGCGATCAGCGCGTCACGGGTTCTCGGCAAAGAGCATTTTCCATCGGATGTCTTCGTTGGCAGCGCCATGGGCTGGATGATCGGACGGGAAGTCTATCGCAAGCATCATTCCAGCGAACTCGATGAAGGAGGCGGCTGGGAAAGCTTGTCAGGCGATGAGGAAAGCGATCAGCCGCACGACACCCGCAACATGGGCTCGCCATTTGTTCCGCTCGATAGCTGGGTGTATCCAGCGCTCGAAAAGCTCGCCGCGCTCGGTTATGTCAGCACGGCGATGGAAGGGCTTCGCCCGTGGACGCGAATTGCGTGCGCACGAATCGTGAATGAGTCAAAGGACACATTCGATAGCGGCGAGAGCCCAAACAGAATTGCGTCTGAGCTGAAATCACGTCTCGAGCAGGAATTTTCCTACGAGATTACGTTGCTTGGAGGAAACCGCAATCTCACCGCAAATGTTGAATCAATCTATGCTCGCACTGTTTCAATCAGTGGCCCACCACTGACGGACAGTTTTCATTTCGGGCAAACCATTTCGTACGACTTCGGCCGGCCGTTCGAGCGGGGAATCAACCTGCAGGATGGCGGATCGTTCAGCGCATCGGCGGGCCCGATAACATTCTACATGCGCGCGGAATATCAGCACGCGCCGGGAGCTCCGGCGCCCTCTCCTGCGGTCATTAACGTGATCGCGCAAACCGACTTAATAGCCGCTCCGCCCGACGTGAGAGTTGCTTCAATCAACCGTCCCGAATTGCTCGACACCTACTTGGCTGTAAATCTTGGCAATTGGGAGATATCGCTGGGAAGGCAAAGTCTGGACTGGGGACCGGGTCCGGGAGGGTCGCTGCTGTGGAGCAACAACATCGAGCCGGCCAATATGGTGCGCTTCGTAAATCCAGAACCGTTCGAACTGCCCGGCTTTTTGCGGTTCCTCGGGCCGGCACGACTCGATCAGTTTTTCGGGCGCCTCGAAGGACATCATTACATTACCCGTCCATTCATGATGGGACAGAAAATCAATTTCAAGCCGATACCCTCAATCGAAATCGGATTTGGAAGAACACTGGAGATAGGCGGAAAAGGGCCGGGCGCGGACCCGATCACATCCACGAACGTGCTTTATGGATTTTTTGGCCAGGTTCGGCCTGTTTATGACCACATCCCTGGACACACCCAATCGGAGATGGATTGGACGTTTTACGTTCCCGGAGTGCGCAACTACATCGTGTTTTATGGCGACGTGTATGCTGCCGACGATTTCATTCCCTGGCAGAATCCGCCTAAAAATCCCTTCCGGCCTGGCATTTACATCACCCATTTTCCGAAGCTTCCCAATCTTGACCTGCATATCGAAGCTGCTTCGACAGAATCATCAGGTTGGAATGAGGGCAATCACGGCAATCTGAATTACTGGAATTTCACCTATCGCGATGGATCGACGTATAACGGATTTTTGATTGGGAACACGGTTGGCCGGATGGGCCGGGCGATCCAAAGTTGGCTCACATATCAGGTTAACGCCCGGAATTCTCTGCAGTTCACATACAAACACAATTCCGTTAGCCCTGCCTTTATTCCGCAGGGAGGTTACTGGCAGGACTACGCGGTTCTGAACGATTGGTACTTGCGCTCCGGCTTTTATCTACGGAGCGAGCTGCAGTACGAACACATTTCGAGCTATCCGATTTTGTTTAGCGGCAGCCGGGAAAATGTTTCGGCGATTCTCGAGGTTGGGTTTTCTCCCAACTCGGGAAAGAGGCAAAGCGGCCGATAGATGGATTGGCGCGCGGGCGTCTCGTGTTCACTTTGCGCGCCGATTTGCTGTGTAACTCTATGATTATAAATGTATTAGGGTACAGACGCTGCTGTAAGTGGCGCGGCGAAGCTGCCTCCGTAGGCCTTATGCGGCCATGGCTGATATTGCTGCCGAACAAGAGGAAAAAGTGAGTGATTTCTCTCGAGCTTCCGAGCTTGGGACCGCGGAAGATTCCGAATTCCACAGCAAGCGCAGGCTCGATCAGTTGCGCCTCTTATGGGACCGCCGCCAATTGCTTTTTCGAAGTACGGGCGCAGGGTTAATTGTGGCGACTCTTATTGCGTTCCTGATTCCGAATCACTACACGAGCATGACTCAACTGATGCCGCCCGATACGCAGTCGACGTCGAACGCCCTGATGCTGGCTGGATTGGCGGCAAAGGCCGGGGGCGGAATGGGAGCTGTGGCTGGGGACCTGCTCGGACTGAAAAGTTCCGGCGCGCTGTTTGTCGGTATGTTGCAGAGCCAGACAAATCAAAACCGCTTGGTCGAGCAGTTCAACCTGAAAAAAATCTATGGCAAAAAGCTGCAGGAAGACGCGCGAAGGGAACTCAACGAGAACACTTTTATCCAGGAAGATCGCAAGAGCGGCATCATCTCCGTCGCGGTGACGGATGAGAGTCCCGAGCGAGCCGCTGATCTGGCCAACGCCTATGTCGTCGAACTGAACACGATGGTTTCGCAGCTCTCAACCTCATCAGCGCATCGCGAACGCGTTTTTCTGGAGGGCCGGCTGCAATCGGTGAAGCTCGAACTCGATGACTCGGAAGAACAGCTCGCGCAGTTCTCGAGCAAGAACAAAACGCTCGATATGCAGCAGCAGGGAAAAGCGATGCTTGAGGCGGCTGCAGCCCTGTCCGGGCAGTTTATCGCCGCGCAATCGGAACTTGAGGGGTTACGGCAGATTTATACCGATAGCAACGGCCGCGTCCGTGAATTGAATGCACGGGTCGGAGAACTACGCAAGGAGCTTGAAAAACTTGGCGGAAACGAGGGCGCAAAATCGATTGCCGGAGCAAAAACCGCGGACCTCTCTGAGGCGGATTCGCTCAGCGGTTTAAACCTTGGCGACACTTCGTCGGTCATGCCTTACCCCTCGATACGCGAATTGCCTTTGCTCGGCGCGAAGTGGGCCGATTATTATCGCCGCGCCAAGGTCGAGGAAACTGTCTCCGAACTGCTGACCGAGCAGTATGAACTTGCGAAAGTGGAAGAGGCCAAGGAAACGCCTAGCGTCAAAGTGCTCGACCCAGCGGAAGTTCCTCTAAAAAAGTCGTACCCCCCGAGGATCATGGTTGTGGTTATTGGCACGGCGATTGCGTTTGCGCTCTCGGCAGTATCGATCATTGGGGGCGTTCATTGGCGCGATATTGATCCGGGGGATGAGCGCAAAATTTTCATGCAGGAGATCATGACGACAACGAAAGCCGGGATTTTCAGGGTTTTGCAAAACGGTACGCGAGTGAGCGCGAAACATGAGCACAACTCTTAACGGTGTGAATTCGGTTGAGCCGGTAGGGGCCGCGGCGTTCAGCAATGGCCCCGAACCGCAGTGGTTTGCCGCCTACACCTGCGCGAATCATGAGAAACGGGTGGCCGGGCAACTCGCCGACCGAGCGATTCCATGCTACCTGCCCCTCTACGAAAGCTTGCGCCACTGGAAAGATCGAAAGAAAAGAATTGAACGGCCTCTTTTCCCCGGATATGTGTTTGTGCAGATGTCGATTCGCGACCGTTTGAGAATTTTGCAGCTTCCGAGTGTGGTGCGGCTGGTCAGTTTTGGCCAAGGGCCTGTCGCTGTTCCTGAAGAAGATATCGCCACGATCCGATTGTGCCTCGAAAAGAAATGGCGTATGGAGCCGCATCCATTTTTGAAAACCGGACAACGGGTGCGCGTGGTGCGCGGCGCGCTTGAAGGAGCCGAGGGCATTTTAGTCCGCAAGAAAGGAATGTTCCGGCTGGTCCTTTCGGTCGGGATGATCATGCGCTCGGTGGCGGTCGAAATCGATTCGAGCGATGTCGAACCGATCAAGTCTGCGCGGGTATCCGAGAAACAATGAGAATGCCAAGCGTGCCATGTGGTTGAGTCGAGTTGTGTTGAGACCGAATTCCTGCGCCCAGCGCCCCTTGCACGATTCTCAAGCAAGCGGGCATATGCGCAAACTTTTGCCGCCACCTTCGCAGTTCGTTGTTTCGGGGTGGTCTCGGGTGTTCTTGCTGCGAGGCTTCTTGGCCCTGCCGGCCGGGGTGAGCTGGCCGTCATCATATTTTTGCCGCTAGTGCTGATATCTGTAGGGGAACTGGAACTACCTCGAAGTCTGGCCTACGAGGCGAGCAAACACAGCGAGGTTTCGCCGCAAGTCATCGCTTCCGGCTTCTGGCTGGCTGTTACGCTTGGTTCGATTCAATCGATCGTATTGGCTGCGGCGCTGCCTATCTATCTGCCCGCCGACAAGCTTCATCTGCTATTTGCTGCTCGGTGGTTCATGGTTTATCTACCAGCGGCCTATATTACGTTTGCGCTAACGGGCATTGACCAGGGGTGCGGCCGGTTTGGTAGATTCAGTCTGTTTATGGCCCTCCCCACCATCTTATACGTGGCGGCCGTTCTGATCGCTTGGCTCGCCGGCCGCATTTCTCCAACGACTTTTGCGGTCGGAGTTCTGGTGGGGGCGTTGCTGACGGCAGCATTCCGCGTTGCGCTTGATTGGAACGTGCTAATACGCACCATGCCCGATTGGACCGTTAGTCGCAGGCTCCTAACGCGCGGATTTAATTACTATCTTCCCGCGATCTCGAGCTTCTTGCTTTCGCGATGCGACATGTTTCTCGTCGTCCGAATGGTGCCGGCCGAAGCAATCGGACTCTATGCCGTCGCGCAGGCAATTTCCATGGGCCAAATCGGAGCTGTCACTCCACTCGTTCAGGTTGGATTTGCAGCAGTGGCGGGGAGCGCTTGGCCGGAACAAGCTTTGAAGACGCTCGCGCGACACTTCCGCTTTGCGGCGCTGGCCGCGGTGAGTACCGGATTGGCCGCGGCCGTGGCTACGCCGTGGGGCATTCGCGTGTTTTTCGGAGCTAAGTTCATGGGCGCAACGACGGCCACGTTTCTGCTGATCGCCGCGACCGCGCTTTGGGGCATGGGGCAGGTGCTCGATCAAGGACTAAGGGCCGCATCGCATTCCCGGCCGGGAATTTTCTCAAACTTGCTGGGGGCCATCGCGGTATTCGCGCTGGGGATTCCTGCGGGTTTGCGCTTCGGAATCAATGGCATTGCGGCAGGACTGCTCGTGGCGCAATTCGTCAACTTGTCAGTGCTGATCTCATTCTGCGTCATCAGACTGAAGATGCCGGCACGTCTTTTTTGGGCATTCGATCCAGTTTCCGTTCGACAGATCATGTCAGCGGCTGGACCCTTGCTGAGGCGGTTTCGGGCTCACAGCTTTTTGGCGCGGACTTAGATTCCGCCGTCGATTCCTTTCAAACAACCGTTGGCAAAGCCTCACTGATAATTTCGAATGTCAGAAACCGGATTCTTATTTCTCGTTGGCGGGACTGCACTGCTGGGCTTCTATCTTTCGCGACAGTGCTGGCGATCGTGGCGCGGCGATCGCGCCGACAGTATCCTCATCATCGTAATCTACGCACATTTTGTGTGGTCGCTGTTCCCGGCGATAGTCGCAGACGCCGCCGGGCAACTCGATGTGTTCACGTTCGGTTACCCGCTGAATGTTTGGTCTCGCGGGCTTCTGTTGGACATCGTCTTTTTTTCTGTGTTCGTCGTGACGCTCAAACACATGCGCAAGAAAGCGATTTTTGAAAGATGGGCTGCTCGCCTGCGCAGCACGCCCGCTCCAGTGGGATTCCTCACCTGGATTCTTTTTCTGTCGGGATGCTTCTACCTACTTATGGAAGGTCCGTGGACGGGAGTGGGATATGAAGGCGCAGGCCGATATATTCGCGACGACCTGTCGAGCGCCGACGTTACGGTAGGCGGTGTGCAATTGACGATCTACCGGTGCATCTTGGTTCCGGCGCTCTGCGTGCTTCTTTTCTACGCGGCGAACTCACGGGTTCCAAAGTGGCTGTATTACTTGGGTGGCGTGGCTCTCCTGTATGCCGTCGTCGACTCTGTTGCTTCCGGGGCGCGAGGCAGAGTCGTGGAAGTCCTCTTTGCGATCTCCATTTGCCTGCTCATTGCAGGGTACCGTCGAAAGGCGCTGATTTATCTCTCAGTTTCGGTTGCGTTCCTGCTCCTATTCAGCGGGGCATTCTTGACGTTTCGAGCCAATGCGGAGCAGCACGCGGATGAATCCGTGATGGCGAAGTCCGAATCGATCTATCAAGTCTGGAGCCAGGACACTCCGAAATACGGAGCTACGCTGTGGCTGACGACATTCCTAATTCGTCTGGATTCGGTCCAAAATGCGGGGATACTTGCCGATCAAACGATTAAGTCTGGCAGGTTTGCCACGTACCGGCCATTTGTCGGCAGCCTTTTGGCGTGGGCGCCACGGTACCTCTGGCCGCAAAAGCCGTTACCTCTAAGCATAGATGGCACAGTCGCAGGGCTGCCCTGGTACCTGGTTATGTCGTACCGGGATGAACCTTGGAACAATGGCAGCGTGAGCGTTGCCGGCGTGGCCTACTGGCAATTTGGATGGTTGGGAGTGGTGTTAACGGCTATTGCCGGTGCGGCTGTGTTTCGCGCGCTATCCACAATTGCCGTGAGAGGCGGCATTATAGGTTTGTATCTCTTAATTGTCTTTTGCATGATGACCCATTTCCGAATACCAGTAGGAATCGACGAATCTATTTTAGTAATTGCGCAGTTAATTTTGCCGGTGCTCGCGCTTCGTTCTGTGTATGTCCACTATATGTCGAGCGCAAACGCCCGCCGACGCGTTGCCGCTGCAGTATGACGCATCCGAGTTTATACGATCGAACTGCAACACGAACTACGCCGTCACAGTCGCATTTCTTTAGCTCAAGCCCCACCGCTTCTGATTTAGCTTCAGCGCGCAACTCATGAAAATCCTTTTCGTCGCGGGCGGCGTTCCGTCGCGGATTGGCCAGTGCCACGTGCTGGATTTGGTAGAAGCATTGTCGAAATCTCACGAACTTACAGTCGTATGTTGCGATTTGGGCACTTCTGCCGAGGCAGATGCCAAAGACGGCTTACGGAAAATCGCAACCCTAAAGTGTGTTCCGAGCCCCAGAAGAAGCTTGCTTTCGAAAGGAATCCGTTGCGTGTGGTCGCGTGCGCCCGTGGCCGTGGAGGGCTATCGCTTTGCCGCTATGCGCGACGCAGTTTCCGAAGCTACGCGCGACGCAAAGTATGACGTGATTATCTTTGAGCAGTTAGTGACCGCGCAGTACGGCCGCTTAACCAACGGCGCGCCCAAGATATTATTTCCGGTCGACTCGGTGAGCCGGCTGAAGTGGCAGCGATATCGCGCGACTCAAAATCCATTCCGGAAGGTCGCATTCTGGGCCGATCACTTGATAACTAAGCGATACGAGACGCAAATATATGCAGAATTCGACGGCGTCATGCTTGTTTCTGACACAGACGCAAATTACGTTCTCGAGAACCGCCAACTAAACACGTCCAGAGTATTTCTGTTGCCGCTTGCAGTTGACGCTGACTACTTTGCACCCCGCGAACGAAGTGCCGAAAGCGGTATGTCATTGGTCTTTGTGGGCAACATGTTTAACCACATCAACGAAGACGCAATTCTCTGGTTCTTTCGTGAAGTATGGGGTGAGCTAAAACAAGATCTTCCGAAACTAAAACTTTACATCGTTGGTAATGGCCCAAGCAGTCGGATGAAAGCTCTCGCCGAGACGGATTCAAACGTGATTGTCACAGGATTCCTCGAAGATATCCGGCCACCGATTTGGAATGCGACCGTTTTTGTGTCCCCACTGCGAATGGGAACAGGCGTCAAAAATAGAATTTTGCAGGCCATGGCGATGGGAAAAGCCATCATTGCGAGTCCACTGACGATAGAAGGCATCGCCGTCACAGATGGCGAGCAGGTGCTGGTAGCAGAAAGCGCCGGTGAATGGCTCAGGCGCTGTCTCTCTCTGCTACAAAATGGCGGCGAGCGAGAGCGCCTGGGACGGGAAGCAAGGAGATACGTCGAGGAGAACCACTCGTTAAGAGCGAAGACATCCCGATTCCTCGATATCGTGAAACAAGTCACGATGTCACGGAATGAGGCGCAGACGGAAAGCCTGTAACACCCGAAATTCTGAACAGACAGAATGAAATCTGCTTCAACGGCTTACTATCGTTGTGTTTCATGTGGCAATTCCGGCAGCGGCCATCCTCGATACTTTTGACATGTACTCACCTGCTTACGACCATCCGCAGACTCAGCAAACGTTGAAGAGTTGGTTCAGCGACGTTGGGTTCACAGACGTTGCGGTGCGCCCGGGACCAAACGGTCTGGTCGGAAGCGCTCAGCGCCCGAAATCAGCTTAGCCAGCGGGGAAATGGTGATGAGCTCAAATTCTTTGATGAATTACAAAATCGAGCGCGTCATCCCCCTTGATAATCGCGTTAATTTCATCGCGAATCTGTGCAAGGGCCGTTGCGTCATGCACCTGGGATGCGCTGCGTGGCCTCTTACCGAGCAGCAGTTAGACGACGGCTCGCTCTTGCATCTCGCGCTGTCCAAAGTGTCCCGGCGTGTTTATGGCATCGATCTAAATGAAGAGGGACTCGCGTTTCTTCGAGAACGCGGATTCAAAGATTTGATCCGATGGGACGTCGAGAAGCTGGACGACCTTCGACTCGAAGAGCCCGCTGATGTCATTGTGTCAGGAGAAATTTTGGAGCATCTCTCCAATCCTGGATTGTTCCTCCAAGGAATTTCGCGCTTCATGAAGCGAGAAAAATCCAAGCTGGTAATTTCGGTGCCAAATGCATTCTCCATACGACATTTTGTTCCCGTGATGTTGCGACAAACTGAACGGGTGATGGATGACCACACCGCCTACTACTCGTTCAGCACGCTGAGAGAACTACTGCGACGGCATGATCTGCGAGTCACCGAATCCTATATTTTCGGCAACGTAGGACAGGGTTCCTCGAGATTTAAAAGATTATTGAAACGCACGATGAACGCGACGTTGATGCACACGTTTCCTCAGGTTTCGGAAGGATTGATGGTCGTTGCAGACGTAAATGAGAACTAAAAGCTAACGAATCCTGGAATTTGTCGAAGCTCTGAATTATCCCGCAATTAAATTATCTCCCGTTCTCGCAACGTACATCTGAGCTGTTACGAGAGTTCTACTTAACGCGCTGTCGGCCCGGCAGGGCGGGGGTCAGACATATTTGTTGAACCTGCTTAATTTTCTGCCCGACAAGTTCGAGCTCGAAGTGTTCGTGCTGGCGCCAGATTGTTTGCTGCTACCGCAGATATCGGGAATCCGAAGAATTTCGGCGAACTGGATGGCGAAAAATCCGATCACCCGTGCCGTGTGGGAACGCATTTATTTACCGCGCTTAGTGAAACAACTTGGCGCGGACGTTCTGTTTTGTCCTGGCGGAATCATCGGTGGGAACGTGCCTGGGCCGTGCAAAAGCGTGACGATGTTTCGAAACATGGTCCCGTTTAGTTCCGTGCATCGGCGCAAGTATTCGTTCGGGTACATGCGTGCGCGTAACTGGATCTTGCGAAGAGTGCTGCTCCGAAGCATGTTGCGCGCCGACTTCGTCATTTGCCTCTCGGAACATGCAAGAACGGTTATCGAGGAACAAGCGCGCGTCCGTCTAAAGAACGTTACAGTCATCCCGCATGGTGTGCCGCCTTCGTTTCGGAAGCCGGGAACTGACTCATTGCCAGCGCCGGATTGGCTGCCAGCAGATGGCTACCTTCTTTATGCCTCGACCGTGGACCACTACAAGTCTCAAATAGAAGTGATTCAAGGCTACGCACTGCTAAAAAAGAAACGAAAAACCAAGGAGAAATTATTGCTGGTAGGCGCGGAGTATTCGCCGTACGGCCGTAAAGTTCGCGCGGAGATAGAACGATTGGGTCTTCAAAACGATGTGCTCCTTACCGGAATGATTCCGTATTCCATGATGCCGGCGATATATCAGAACGCGCTGGTGAACATATTTGCGTCGGAGTGCGAAAACTGTCCAAACATTTTGCTCGAGGCGTTGGCGGCCGGCCGGCCTGTTCTTTCGTCTAGCTATCCCCCAATGCCTGAATTTGCCGGCACTGCCGCCGTTTACTTTGATCCGAGGGCGCCGCTCCAGTTGGCCGAGGCATTGGCCGAAACTCTTGATGATCCTGCGCTGATGTTGGAGATGGCGCGCCGGGCCGTCGAACGCTCTCGAGATTTCGACTGGCAAACCACTGCCAAAGCGACTTGGTTGGCGATCAGCGAGCAATGCCCGCAGTAAGCGCGAGATCGGTGCGGCTTCAGGCGAGCGCGAGATTCAATTGATGCATATCTTGATCTTGGGCGGCACAGGGATGCTGGGGCACAAACTCTTCCAGCATCTCCGGAAGCGATATCCCGAAACATACTGCACGATTCGCGGCTCGATTGATCAGCCTCTTCTTCGCTCGGTAGCCCCGTTTCACGCGGGCGGCGTAATCGAGCACTGTGACGCTGGGGATTTCCGGATGCTCGAGAATCTGCTCTTGAAACACAGGCCACGGGTGGTCATCAACGGCATTGGCATCGTCAAGCAGCGTGCCGAGGCAAAGAAGGCGGTTCCAAGTATTGCGGTGAACGCTCTGCTTCCACACCTGCTTGCCGATGTTTGCGATCGTTGGGGCGGCAAGCTGATTCATTTCAGCACTGACTGCGTGTTTAGCGGGAAAGCCGGCAACTATCAGGAAAGCGATTCTACCGACGCCGAGGATCTGTATGGCCGGACAAAGGCACTCGGAGAAATTATTGACGGCACAACGTTAACTCTTCGCACTTCAATTATCGGCCGCGAATTGACGCACTCTGACTCTCTTCTCGAGTGGTTTCTGAGGCAAGAACACAAACATATCTCCGGCTATACACGCGCGATGTACTCCGGGGTCACCACGAACTACATGGCTCGGATGATTGCGAACTTGATCGAAGCTCCTTCAATTCCTTCTGGCCTGTTTCAAGTTACAAGCGAGACGATTTCCAAGTTTGACCTTCTATGTTTGCTGAAGCAAGCCTACCAAATAGACGTCGAAATCACTCCGGATCCGACACTATTCTGTGACCGAAGTATGAAAGGAGCTAAGTTCGCGAAAGCCACTGGCCAGGTTTGTCCGCCGTGGCCGGCTCTAGTCGCCGAACTTGCAAACGATGACACGCCTTACGATAGATGGAAGCAGGTCCAGGTTGCGGCATTTTGAGGGGAAACGTGTCCTCATAACGGGCGGGACAGGTTCGCTCGGCAAGACACTAGTCCGACGTTTCCTCGAAGGCAACGACGGAAACCCTGCCAAGATCATCGTACTTTCGCGCGACGAAGCGAAACAGCACTCGATGCGCATGGAGTACCAACATCGGATGGCGGCCACCGACGAAATTATTTACCGCAACTTCCAGGAAAAATTGGAATTTCGCATCGGTGACATTCGGGATCCGCATATCGTAGCGCAAGCGCTGCGCAGCGTCGATATCGTATTCAACGCCGCTGCGCTCAAGCAGGTGCCTACCTGCGAGTATTTTCCCTACGAAGCGGTGCAAACGAACGTGGGCGGGCCGGAAAACATCGTCCGGGCGATCCAAGAACATCATTTGTCTATCGAGACTGTCGTCGGCGTTTCTACTGACAAAGCCTGCAAGCCGGTAAATGCCATGGGAATGACGAAAGCACTCCAAGAGCGAGTTTTTATTCAGGCAAATATACGATGCCCGGACACTCGCTTCGTCTGCGTGCGATACGGCAATGTTCTCGCCTCGCGGGGTTCGGTGATTCCGCTATTTCACGATCAAATCCGCCATGGCGGACCGGTGACGATTACCACGCCGGAAATGACGCGGTTCTTGCTCAGCCTGGATAACGCCGTTGATACCATCTTTGCGGCTGTTCGAGAAGGTCTGCCTGGCGAGACGTACGTCCCTCGCGTGCCTTCGGCGCTGGTGATCAATCTGGCAAAGGCTCTCATCGACGGCCGGGCGATCGAGATGAGAAGCACGGGAATCCGGCCGGGTGAGAAAGTCCACGAGATTCTGATTAGCGAGGAGGAGGCACATCGTTCGGTCGCACGCAACGCCCACTACGTGATACTTCCGATGTTGCCCGAGCTGCGAAACGAGCGCAGCGGTTCGCCTTGCCTTTCTCGAGAGTTTAGCTCCGCCGACAATCTGATGACGCTTGAAGAGACTTGCGGCATGCTTCGAAAACAAAGCCTGATGCCGGAGAACGCGCATGAAGAAATCGCCGAGGTGTTACGTTGAAGATCATGACGATTCTCGGGACTCGGCCCGAGATCATTCGTCTCAGCCAAATTATCCCCCTCTTGGATCGGCATTCCGAACATATCTTGGTGGATACAGGCCAAAACTATGATGCTTCTTTGAGCGAGTTATTTTTTCGCGAGTTGAAGGTGCGCCGACCGGACATCTCCCTCGGAGTGCGTGCATCCGGTTTCGGAGATCAGGTCGCGCAGATTTTGTCCCGCGGCGAACAAGTACTTTTGAAAAGACGTCCCGACCGTGTGCTCATTCTTGGCGACACTAACAGTGGATTGATGGCGATCGTGGCGCGCCGGCTTGACATTCCGGTTTACCACCTCGAAGCTGGCAACCGCTGCTACGATTTTCGCGTTCCAGAAGAGAGCAATCGCCGCATGATCGACCACCTCAGTTCCGTTCTGATGCCCTATACGAATCGCAGCCGGGAGAACCTCTTGCGGGAGGGTATCGCGGGGCAGGATATCTTCGTAGTTGGCAATCCGATCTACGAGGTTCTGCAGGCCTTCGCTGATCAGATCGCCGCAAGCACTGTCCTGTCTCGACTCGGCGTCAAAGAGAAAGATTTTTTTCTAGTGACCATGCATCGCGCCGAGAATGTCGATTTCGAGGATCGGTTGCGCAGCTTGATTGACGCGCTTGAACTGCTCCATGAAAGATACCGTTTGCCGATTGTTGCGTCGTTGCATCCGCGGACCAAGTCCAAGGCCGAACAGTTTGGCATCAGCCTCATTCGTCCAGGTCTAGCTTTTTGTGAGCCGTTTGGATTCTTCGATTTTATCCGTCTGGAGCAAAGTGCGTTCTGCGTTCTTTCCGATAGCGGAACTGTTCAGGAAGAAGCCTGCATAATGGGAGTACCGAACGTGACCATTCGAGATGTGACGGAAAGGCCGGAGACAATCGAGTGCGGTTCAAGCGTTCTCGCCGGCGCCGACGCGCAAACAATCCTTAACATGGTCAGCTTGGTTACGCAGAATACCCGGCGGTGGCAACCTCCGGCCGAATATCTTTCGCCGCACGTGTCCGATACTGTAGCTGGAATAGTTCTTGGCTACCGCATCGCCGCTCAGGACGCGACGTTTCCGCTTGCGAACGCTGCGCCAATGAGCGCCACTCGCTGACCTACGCATCCCAGCACGTAAAAATCTTTCATGCACATCCTGATACTTGTCGACTGCTATTTTCCGGTTTATAAATCCGGCGCAAAGCAAATCCATGATCTCAGCGACGAATTTCTGCGACACGGGCATGAGGTCACGGTTTTAACGACCACGCACGAAATCTCTCAGGATCTCGATGTTTCCATGCAAAACGGCGTGTGCGTCGCCCGCGTGAAGACTCCTCAAATCAAAGGCGTGTCAAATCTGCGCCGGGGTTTTCATGAGATTCGCATCTCGGCGCTCGTTTGGCGAAAGGCAGGCGCATTTCTCTCGCGACATCCGGCGGATTTGATCGTCTTCTATTCTCCGACAATTTTCTGGGGCGCGCTGGTGAGGCGGTTGAAAGCGATATGGCACTGCCGATCTTATTTGATTCTGCGCGATATTTTTCCGGAGTGGGCGGCAGATACAGGTGTTCTGAAGCGCGGTTTAACCTATCGGTTCTTTCGCAGGAAGGAGGCCGAACAGTACGTCACCGCTGACGTCATCGGCGTGCAATCAGAAGGCGATTTACCCTATTTTGACCATAATTTTGGTGCCGGCCGGTTTCATTTGGAGGTTCTGCGAAACTGGACGAAGCTTGAGGAGCCAAATTCGCAAAAGACAGAGTTTCGATTGCGGCTCGGCCTGGTGAGCAGGGTCGTCTTCTTCTTCGGTGGAAACATTGGGATCGCGCAGGACATGGACAATCTTCTCAGGCTCGCGGCTAGTCTCTCGGGCGATCCGCGTATTTTTTTCCTGATCGTCGGCGAAGGCAGCGAAACGCGTCGCCTCGAAGCAACAATTGCCGAACGACGCTTGCCGAACATTCGGAGGCTGCCGCCGGTCGAGCAGCGTGAATACGTTTCGATGGTATCCGAATTCGATGTAGGACTAATTTCTCTCGATCGCCGGCTCAAGAATCACAATATTCCCGGAAAATTGCTGAGCTACTTCTACTCGGCGATACCCGTTCTGGCCAGCATCAATCCCGGTTCCGATCTTTTTTCGCTTCTTGAAGGAAATCAGGCAGGCATATGTCGTGTGAACGGCGACGATAAGGGGCTTCGTGCCGCCGCGCTTCAACTGGTGAATGACCCTCACTTGCGGTACCGCATGGGTCGAAACGGCCGGTTGCTTCTGGAAGAGAAGTTCTCAGTCGAATCAGCGGCGGTACAAATCTTGCAGCACCTTCCTCGTTCAGTGCCGACGCTCGAACCTCGCGTCTTGCTGCCAGCCCTAAACGTGCCAGTAATCTCATGACGTTCTCGGTCTTGAACTTTCAGCGGCACACTGTACTGGCTAAGCACCAACCGCCTATCGCCTAATTTCGTGCTTCTTTTCTACATTTCGATTTTTGCTGGCAGTGTGCTGCTTTCTGCCATTCTGACGCGCCTCGTGCGTGATCTTGCCGTGCATTTTCGCTGGGTCGATCCCGCGAATCTCGGCCGTCATCTTCACGTGAAGTCCGTCCCGAGAATCGGAGGGATTGCGCTTTTTCTTGGTTTCACGGCCGCGTCAATCATCGGCATCGCGGTGTCCAGATTTGTCGGCAACCGCGAAGCTATCTCAACCCATACGATGCTTTCGATTCTCTTGCCGGCGCTGCTCGTCCTCCTTTTGGGACTGTGCGATGACCTGTTTTCGCTCAGTCCGTATTGGAAGCTCGGAATAGAAACGATCGCGGCGATCTGGCTTTACGCCGGTGGGTTGGGTATCCATTTCCTCGGTCCCAATTTCGCGGAAAGCAAACTGCGAATCCCCCTCGGGCTTTTCGCAACGATATTCTGGGTCTTGCTGATTACCAATGCATTCAACCTGATTGATGGCCTCGATGGTCTTGCTTGTGGCTCAGCGTTTATTGCTGCGATTGTAGTTTGCCTTACTTCACTCTGGGGACATGTTCCGTCTATTTCACTTCTAGCCACGGCTTTGGCCGGAGCGGCGCTGGGGTTTCTCCGGTACAACTTCCATCCCGCAACTATTTTTTTGGGCGATTCAGGAAGCCTGCTGCTTGGTTTCCTGCTGAGTGGATTGTCATTCGCAGTCGGTTCGAACGCCGGAGTCTCGGTGGCGGTCGCTGTGCCCGTGGTGTGTCTCGGTTTGCCGATTCTGGATGTAAGCTTGTCCGTTTTCCGCCGCTTTCTCGGCAGCAAGCCGCTTTTTCGCGGCGACGACGAGCATATCCATCACAAATTGATCAAACGCGGCGTTTCTCATCGCGACGCTGTCTTGATCCTGTACGGAGTAGCCGCCGGATTTTCGGTTTTCGGGCTAATGTTGGTGCGCGGAAAATGGATGTTCGGATTTGCGGTTGCCGCTATCGGACTAGGAGTTTGGCGAGGAGTGCGGGAGTTGAAGTACTTGGAGTTTTCTGAGCTCGCGGCCGCGGCCCGTCGCATTCGACAGCGAAGACTGGTCATTGCCAACGACGTGAATCTCCGGCGCGCCATCGAATCGATTGACAAGGCGCCACCGGATTTCACCGAAATCTGTGAAATTCTTCGTTCCGCGCTCGAACCGCTGGGCTTCTCGGGTATAGCCTTCAGTTTCACCGAACCCGATCCAATCGATCGATGCTTGCTGTTTCCAATTCTCACCGACGCGAACGGCAGGCTGGCGGTGATGTGGCGGGAAATCGATACATCATCGCCCGATTGGGAACTTCGCCTTCGCTTGGTATCGCACGCCGGAAAGCATTTCGGCGATTTTGTCCTCCTACGAGAGGGAACTGCAGGGCCGCTATGGCTGGATATGAACCTCTTGAGCGGTGAGTTTCGAAAATCTGTCTCCGAAATTCTGGATCAGGCAATTCAGGCGCTTCCATCGGACACCCGGGCTCACGCCATTTCGAAATCACGTGCCACACCAAGCCCCGCGAGAGCCATCGTCTGAGGCCTGACAAGTATCCTCGCTGTCCTTCCTCGCTTAACACCACCTGCCTGCATCGCTAGATCCAGAAGAATTCCCAACACAAGTTTGTATTAGCTCGTCGTAAAATGGCGACGTGCCTTTCCGTCCAAGCGGCGAACGCTTCGGGAGTTACGTGCGATGCGGTTTTTGATTCTCACGCAGTATTTTCCTCCCGAGGTTGGCGCCCCGCAGATTCGCCTCTCTGCGTTCGCGCGAGAATTGATTCGGCAAGGTCATTCCGTCGAAGTCGTGACGGCGCTCCCCAATTATCCGCGAGGTAGAATTTTTGACGAGTACCGCAATCGCTGGCACCTCAGAGAAACGATCGACGGCATGCGCGTACATCGCACCTGGGTCTATGCATCTCTCGGTGCAGGATGGAAGCGCGCGGTTAGCTTTGCATCATTTGCGATCACATCTCTATATAGCGTATTTAAGTGCGCTCGCCCTGATTGGATTTTCGTAGAGTCGCCGCCTCTTTCGTTAGTTTTACCGGCGATTCTCGCGGCGCGGCTATGGCGCGTGCCCGTAATTATGAACGTTGCGGATTTGTGGCCGGACTCAATACGCGCGCTGGGACTCGACCGCGGCCCCAACATTATGAAAGTTCTCGCGAGCCTGGAACGATTCGCTTACGCACAATCGGACATGATTACCACTGTCAGTGATGGCGTCCGGCAGAATTTGGTACAAGAGAAAACCGTGCCGTCGTCAAAAATCTTGCTACTTGAGAATGGCGTTGATCCAGATATATTCCGGCCGCTCGCCGTCGACGAGGATTTGAAACGCACGTTGGGAATTCAAGATCAGCGGATCGTGTTGTTTGCAGGAACGCACGGCTTCGCGCAAGGCCTCGAAACCGCGTTGGCCGCCGCCAAACTTTTGAAGAACGAGTCCATACACTTCTTATTTATCGGCGACGGTTCCGCGAAAGCGCAACTTGTTCAATTGGCGAGCCAGAGGCGTTTGCGAAACGTTACGTTCCTTGCTCCCGTAAATCCAAATGAAGTCGCGCGCTACTTTTCTATCGCAGATTACGGCTTGGCGTGCCAGCGGGATGTCCCGCTACTCGAAGGAAATCGCCCTGCCAAAATTACTTCGATCATGGCTTGTGGCAAGCCCGTCTTATTCGCCGGGAAGGGGGAGGGCGCCCGGCTTGTCGAGGAAGCGCGTGGCGGCGTCGTCGTCCAACCCGAAGATTCTTTGGCGCTGGCAAACGCGATTCGCAACATCGTATCGAACCCCGTGAGCGCGGCCGCGATGGGCCGAAACGGGCGCGCTTTCGTCCAACAACATTTCATGTGGGAATCACTGGTTCGGGAATGGCTCACGCAAGTTCTCGCGTTTCGGAAGTCCGCCGCCCTCGCGTCCAGGGATCGCGAGCGCGCTGCCCATGCTTCGGTGAGTCAATGACGATCGCCGGGGGGAACGTAGGAATCGCGCCTCCGGAACCGCCGGGCTCATCCTGTTCGCCGGGCGCTGCAAAACTTTCGGAATTGCAACGGATTCGCGAAGCTTACGCGCGCCGTCAGCGCTCGATACCGACTTCGCGTTACTCACCCCTGGATCGCGCTCACGTTTTCCAAACGGATGAGCTCAAAACGAGCCTTCTCCGATTGCTCCGCCGCAGAATCGCCATCTCTCTGGCGGAAGCGCGCATACTTGATGTCGGTTGCGGAGACGGCCGTTGGTTTCGAGTGCTCGGCGAATTCGGCGCGCAGCCGCAGAATTTGTCCGGGATCGATCTTCTGCCGGAGCGAATCGAACTCGCGCGACAGCTGTGCTCGCCCCTCACGACATTGATCTGCGGCGATGCATCGACTTTGCCATTCGCCGATTCGAGCTTCGATATTCTGCTGTCATTCACAGCATTCAGCTCGATCCAAGATCCCGCGTTGAAATCGTCGCTCGCTGCAGAAATGCTGCGCGTCCTACATCCCGGCGGTTTTATTCTCTGGTACGATTTTTGCGTGAACAATCCTCGAAATTTCGATGTCAGTGGAATCCCGAGAAGGGAAGTCGAGCGGCTGTTTTCCGGTCGCCGCGTCGAACTTGAACGGATCACGCTTGCGCCTCCGCTCGCGCGCCTCCTTGCCTGGAGCAACCCGCTCCTAAAAGCGCTTTCGAGTGCCCGATTCTTGTGCACGCATTATTTTGGATCGATCACGAAATGAATCAACATCATGCGAGAATGCGTTCAATTCCATTTCACCGGCCGTCGGTGGCGGAGTCGGAAGTGCAGGCGATCGCCGATGTGATCCTGAGCGGCACGCTCACCATGGGCCCGCGCACGTTGGAATTTGAAAGACGATTTGCCGCGTATTTAGGCGTTCGGCATGCCGTCGCAGTCTCAAGCGGTACCGCTGCGCTACATCTTTCGCTCGAGGCCGCGGGGGTCGGACCTGGCGATGAAGTGATTGTGCCGACTACGACATTTACTGCGACAGCCCAGGCGGTCATTTATCTCGGCGCAAAGCCGATTCTCTGCGATATCAACCCCGCCACATTGAACATGGACTATAGGGATGCGCGCTGGCGGATCAACTCGGCAACGCGCGCCATCGTGCCTGTGCATCTGGGCGGCAATCCTTGCGACATGCGCGAAATTGCAGAGATTGCGCGGCAGCACAATTTGCGTGTCGTCGAAGATGCAGCGCACGCACTGCCTTCGCGATATTACGCGCAATTAATCGGCTCTATGAGCGAGTTCACCTGCTTCAGTTTTTACGCGACTAAGCCGCTCACCACCGGCGAAGGTGGCATGATTACGACAGATAATGACGAAGCGGCAGCTCGTATACGATTGATGCGTCTTCATGGAATCGACCGGTCGGGCGACGAGCGAGCGGGGAGCAACGGTTCCTGGGACTATTCAATTCGCGAAGCCGGCTACAAATACAATTTCACCGATATCCAGGCGGCTCTCGGAATCGTTCAACTGGCCAAATGCGACGCGATGCGAGACAAACGAACACGTATCGCTCAGCTGTATTCAAAAGCGTTCGGCGCGATTGACGCGCTGGAAACCCCTAACGTAAGTGAGAACTGCGAATCCTCCTGGCATTTGTACATCCTGCGATTGCACCTGGATCGCCTGAGCGCCGATCGCAACGAGTTCATTCAGCGCATGTCGCAGAAAGGCGTCGCCTGCAGCGTCCACTTTATTCCGTTGCATCTCCAGGATTTCTACCAGCGAGCCTACGGATATCAGTCCGGCGATTTTGCCTGTGCCGAGGCCGAATTCCAGCGCTGTGTTTCCCTTCCAATTTATCCGGATCTGTGTGACGAAGAAGTTGAGTACATCGTTGAAGCAGTGCGGCAGACCGTCGCTGGCCTTTACGTCCCTAGTGCGATTGCGGTCCGTGCCTAGCCGCGCGCCGTTTCACGAAGTCTCGATGGAAGACCTGCTCGGCCGACAGCCGCTTCAGGTTGATCTCGACGCGGTCCGCCAAGGTCTGGACGGCCGTGTAGTCCTCGTAACGGGGGCGGCAGGATCTATCGGCTCCGCGCTCCGCCGACAAATCATCGAATACGGCCCTAAAAAAATTGTTTGTGTGGACCGGAACGAGCATGGTCTCGCGTTATTGCAGCGAGAGTGCTCGGATCTCCACGCCCAGAGGCGCATCGTGACTGTCGCTGCCGATGTTGGCGACGAGAATGCAATACGGCGATGCTTCACCGAACACCAAATTGACTTCGTATTTCACGCCGCCGCACACAAACATGTCCCGGAAATGGAAACGAAGGAAGTCGAAGCCGTAACCAATAATATTTTCGCGCTTACCACTCTGCTCGATGTCGCCGAAGAACACTCTTGCCGCGCTTTTGTGCTGATTTCGTCTGACAAAGCCGTGAATCCTGCGAGCGTTATGGGGGCGACCAAGCGCGTCGGGGAACTGATTCTCGCGTCACGTCCTTTGAAAACGATGCGATGCGTGTCAGTCCGCTTTGGAAACGTCCTTGGCTCGAGCGGCAGCGTGATTCCGATATTGCTAAACCAGTTGCGTCGAGGCCTGCCGTTGACCATAACACACGCCGGAGCTCGGCGATTGTTCATGACCGCCCGAGAAGCAGTTTCTCTTTTGCTGCAGGCGTTCACGATAGGAAGCCACGGAGATATCTTGGTCCTCGAAATGGGCGAGCCAATAAATATTTTGGAGATGGCGCGATCTTTGATTCGGCTCTCGGGTGTATCCGAAACGTCGGTGAATATCGAATTCATCGGCTTGCGGGCCGGTGAAAAGCTCGAGGAAGAGTTGTTCTATAAAAATGAAAGCGTGACGTCAACCTCATGTGAGGAAATCAAACGTGCCCGCATGACTTACGGAAGCTGGCCCGAACTTCAGCTGCAACTTGAAGCGTTGCGGGCGAGTCTGAATCAGGGCGGTCCAGATCAAATTCGTGCCCGCCTGAGGAACATCGTTCCGGAATTTCGTGACTGGAAGCAGGTCGGATAAAGTCCGGGTTACTAACTGGGTATCTCGCCAAAAATTCCTCGCCAAATCGACCGAAAGCCTCTATACTTTTTTTGGCACGATAGTTGCTCCACCCCCCTCCCTGTTTTGCCTGAATACAATCTTTCGCAGAGGTATCCCGTGACTTCCTACGAGATTCGTCTCTTCATTGTTTCTGGCAATCGTCTTCTTCGAGAGGTTCTGACTCGGCTATTCAAGGCCCGGGCGCGGATATCGGTAAGCACTGCGGAGAAACTGACGCGTCAGACGGCAGAGCAAATCGTCTCAGCGAACACCGACGTTTTGCTGCTCGACACTCCTTCTCCGCTTTTTGAGCACACCGATCATGTTCGACAAATGCGCGCGGCAATTCCCGCGTTGAAAATCGTGCTGATGGCCATGGACGATGACGACCGGTTGTTTCTCGAAGCCGTAAAGCACGGAGTATCTGGATATGTTCTACGTGACGCCGCGGCCTCGGATGTCGTTGCGGCTGTAAGAGCCGTCGCGCAAAGCGCAGCGGTATGTCCACCGCAGTTCTCGCGCGTCCTTTTCGATTTCGTGGCGCAACATTCCGCGACTGGCGGAGCGGTGCCCGACGAATTGCCCTTCCCGCTGACGCGGCGCGAGCGGCAGCTCGTCCCTTTGATCGCGCGTGGCCTGACCAACAAGGAAATCGCCGCGCATTTCAATCTGTCCGAGCAAACTGTAAAAAACCACATTCATCGAATGTGCAGCAAAGTTGGCGCGGACGGGCGGCTCAACATCCTCGAAGTGTGCGGGATTCAGCCAATGTTTCAGTAGTGCCTAGAATTTCACAAGGGTGGTAACTAAGTGCGGTAGCTCGCGTTGATTCGAACGTAATCCCCTGTGAAATCGCACGTCCACATTCGGGCCGTAGCCCGGCCGGAACGTAAATCCATTCTGATCGGAACGTACTTCGATAACATCTTGCGATGTAACCCTCGCTCGTTGAAAAAAACTTCCAACCCGTTCCTGCATACGCGCACGCCGGCGAGGTCAATGTGGACGCGGCCTGGTTCGAACGGCACTCCTGCGCGCCCAGCTGCCGCCAATATTCGACCCCAATTCGGATCGCCGCCAGCGAGCGCGGTTTTGACGAGTGGCGAATTTGCAATGGTCCGCGCGATTGTCTTTGCGTCTCGCTCTGTCTTCGCGCCGCGCACTTCAATTTCGATAACTCTCTTTGCGCCCTCGCCGTCCGCGACAATCGCCAAGGCCAGGCGCCGGCACACTTGGGCAAGCGCTTCGGCGAAGGCTGCGTAGTCCGTTGTCGTTCCGCGAATTGCACGCGATTCGGAGGCGCCGTTGGCGAGGATCGCTACGGTGTCATTCGTGGAAGTATCCCCATCAACGGTGATCGCATTGAACGTGCCACACACCGCATCGCGCAGCCCGGAAGTGAGCAAGTCGGGCGCGATCACGGCATCCGTGACAATGAATGCAAGCATCGTGGCCATGTTTGGCTGAATCATGCCGGCGCCCTTTGTGCAGCCGAGGATTCGCACCAATTTCCCCCCGATTTGAACGCGCTCAGCTGCCCACTTAGGTTGCGTGTCCGTCGTCATGATGGCGCGAGTCACCTTCGCAAATGCAGGTGCGGTTGACTGTCGAGCGCGCACCAAATCCGGAAGCGCATCAAGAATCTTTCCGACTTTGAGGGGCACCCCGATAACCCCGGTCGAACAAATTAGAATTTGCTCGGGCGCGCATCCCAAATGCCGCGCCGCCTCCCGCGCAGTTCTCGTCGATGCTGCAAGGCCGCTTGGCCCTGTTGCGCAATTCGCATTTCCCGAATTCACTACAATCGCTCGCATCCGCGTGCGGCTTTTGCGAAGGTGTAATTTGGAAAGAGCTACAGGAGCAGCTTGAACCAGGTTTGTCGTGAACATCGCCGCCGCCACGCTCGGCGTTTCGCTCACGATTGCGGCGAGGTCAAGCCCGGACTTCTTCAGGCCACACGAAGCAGCCGCAAACGTAAATCCCTTGGGCAGATCCTTCGCTTCGAGGCGGGCCATTATTCGGTTTGAACGGTTTCCGAAGCAACAGAGAGTATGTCGAGAGCCGCGTTTACTTCCGAAACGTTCATCACCACAGCGGAGAGGCGGCATGTCTGTGACTTCCAGCAATGAACGCAATCGCGGTCAATCTTCTCATGCAGCGCGAAGCGGTTTGAGAGTGCGAAGCCCTGGCGGATGAAGAACTCAGGAGAACTCGTCAACGCGATAATTCGTCCGATTTTTCTCTTTTCGGCCAACTCGAGCGCGGCCTTCATCAAACGCGTTCCAATTCCGCGCCCGCGAATAGCAGGATTTACCGCCAGCGATCGAATTTCCGCGAGAGCGGAACTGTACCACTCAAGCGATACGCATCCGATGATCGCCGCATCTTCCACAGCGACAAGAAATCCACTGAGATGCCGGCAAATATCCTCTTCACTTCGCGGCAACAATGTTCCTTGTGCTGCGTAGTGCTCGATTAGGTTCTGAATCGCGGGAATGTCTGCAATGCGAGCCTTGCGCGTTCTCATCGAGCGGCCTCAAGCGTGCCAACTCGCGTGTGTAGTTGCGCGATCGCCGATCGCACAGAGGCAAGCGAAGTCCCTCCAGGCACGCTCTTGCGCGCGAGCGAGGCATCAAGAGTTACTTCCTCAAAGTAGTCCGGTCCGAATGCCTCCGAATGTTTCCTGAGAATCTCGAGCGGTAGCTCAACGATGGAAGCAGAGCTCCGTTCGGCCTCGCGAACCACGCGCCCCACAATTTCGTGCGCTTCACGGAACGGCACGCCGCGCGCGACAAGATAATCCGCAGCTTCCGTTGCCAGCAGCGCCGGATTCGCCGCGCCTGCCCGCAATTTCTTCTCGTTAAATTTCGTCGCCGCAAGCGCACCCGCTGCCACGCGGACCATCCCTAGTGCTTCGTCGTGAGCGTCGAACAGCGGCTCTTTATCTTCCTGAAGGTCGCGCTGGTAACTCGTCGGCAGCCCCTTCATCGTCATCAACAACGAGACGAGCGCGCTCGTAATTCGTCCCGACTTACCGCGAATCAACTCCCAGGCATCAGGATTCTTTTTCTGCGGCATAAGGCTGCTGCCCGTCGAAAATTCATCGGGCAATATTACGTAGCCAAATTCCGTGGACGCAAACAACACGAAGTCTTCACTTAATCGCGAAAGATGCGTCGCCAGCACCGAAAGCGCGAATAGATACTCGAGAGCGAAGTCGCGGTCGCTCACTGCGTCAAGGCTATTCGCGGTGATGCCGGCAAAGCCCAATTCGCTCGCCAGAGTCTCGCGATCAATCGGAAATGCACAGCCCGCAAGCGCGCCCGATCCCAGCGGACACACATCCGCGCGCCCCGCCGCATCCAGGATGCGCTCTCCATCGCGGATAAACGCTTCGGCGTGCGCAAGCAAAAAATGCGACAGCAGAATAGGCTGCGCGTGCTGCATGTGCGTCATCCCCGCCATCGGAATGCCCAAATTGCGCTCAGCCTGTTTCGCAATCTCTTCGACAAGCGCAGCAACAGCGCCGGCCATCGCGCGCGCGGCATCTTTCACAAACATCCGAAATTCCGTCGCCACCATTTCGTTTCGGCTGCGTCCCGTGTGGAGCTTTGCTCCTACAGGACCCAAAACTTCAATCAGCGCTACTTCCACGAAATGATGCACATCCTCGGCCGCGGAATGATCGAGCCACGCGATGTCTGTTTTCGCGCGCCGCTCGATCCCGTCCAGAGCGCGAAGAATTTGCGAGCATTCATCGGCGGAAAGCAGCCGCGCACGTTCAAGCCCCCTGGCCCAAGCGCGATCGAGAGCCAGTTCGTACGGCAGCAATCTGCGATCGAATCTCCACGAGCGCTGAAACTCGTAGAACGACGAGTCTGGCCCGCGCTCGAATCGCCCGCCCCACATTTTGTTGTCGCTGGAATCGCTCAACGCCGCGAGTCTCCCTGTGGCACAGTGATCGGCAGAGCGAATAAATTTATAAATCCTTCGGCGTCCTTCGGATTGTATCCGGTCATCGTAAAGCTCGCGAGATTCGTTCGATAGAGCGAATTCGGCGACTTTCGCGTGATCACGTTGATGTTGCCTTTATAAAGTTCGAGTCCAACTGTGCCGGTCACGCGGCTCTGTGCGCTTGCAAAAAAAGCATCGAGCGCTTCGCGCAGCGGCGTAAACCACATCCCGTAATAAACCATCTCCGCATATCGCAGCGACACGATCTGCTGGTAATGCGCCGTCTCGCGATCGAGACTCAGCGTTTCAAGTTCGCGGTGCGCCGTCACGAGCAATGTCCCGCCCGGAGTTTCATACGCGCCTCTCGACTTGATTCCCACCAGACGGTTTTCCACGATGTCCATGCGCCCAACGCCATTTGCCGCAGCAATTTCGTTCAATTTCTCGACAAGCTCAATCGCACCAAGCTTCTTGCCATCCACCGACACCGGAATTCCAGCTTCGAATCCGATTTCGACGCGCGTCGGTTTGTCATGCGCCGCAGACGGCGCCACAATCCATTGCCACATCGCTTCTTCCGGCGCGTTCGCAGGATCCTCGAGTCTTCCGCCCTCATGACTCAAGTGCCAGATATTTCGATCGCGGCTATAAATATTCGTCTTCGATTGTTCAACGGGAATTTTGTGAGCTTGGGCGTAAACAATTGCGTCTTCGCGCGACACGATGTCCCACTCGCGCCACGGCGCAATGATCCGCAGTTCCGGCGCCAGCGCCTTAGCCGCCAGTTCGAAACGCACTTGATCGTTGCCCTTGCCCGTGCAGCCGTGCGCCACTGCATCCGCGCCGACCTTTCGCGCAAGCTCCACTTGCCGCTTCGCCAATAGCGGCCGCGCGAACGAAGTGCCGAGCAAATACTTGTGCTCGTAAACGGCTCCGGCTCGCAGCGTCGGCCAAATGAAATCCGTAATGAATTCCTCGCGAAGATCCTCGACGTACGCTGCGCTCGCGCCCGTCGCCAACGCTTTTCGCCGCGCCGCTTCGAGATCTTCCTCTTGTCCAAGGTCGCCGATCATCGCGATCACTTCGCAGCCATATGTTTCAATCAGCCACGCGACGATCACCGACGTATCGAGCCCGCCAGAATATGCGAGCACGACTTTCTTCGGCGCCGCTCCCTGCTCCCGCGCTTTCGCAGCGGCATTTGGCGTTGCCACGCCGTGCCCATTTTTCTCGTGCGCGCCAGCGTGCCCATGCCCGTTCGTTCGTGTGTGCTTTGACTTCGATTTGTGTGTCGCCTGCTTCGTTGGCATCAAAATCCTTTAGGAAAGCAATGTAAGCAGAATCGCCTTCTGCACGTGTAAACGATTTTCCGCTTGATCAAACACAATCGACCGCGGCGAATCCATCACCGCATCCGAAACTTCCATGCCGCGATGCGCTGGCAGGCAATGCATGAACACTGCTTCTGGCGCCGCATGCGCAAAGAGTTCGCCGTTGATCTGGAATCCGTTGAATGCCGCCGTGCGTGACGATGCTTCCGCCTCCTGCCCCATGCTGGTCCACACGTCTGTGTAGATGGCCTGCACGCCCGCGACAGCTTCCTCCGGCGAGTGAACGATTTCAATTTTGCCGCGGGTCTCACGTGCCGCGCGCCGTGCTTCGGCCACAACGCCCGAATCCGGCTCGTATCCCGCCGGCACGGCGACTCGAATGTGCGCTCCAAGCCGCGCGCCAATGCTCAGCAGGGAATGGCATACGTTATTTCCGTCGCCGACGTACGCGATTTTGAGCCCGCGGAGCGCCCCAAAATGTTCTTCGAGCGTGAAGAAATCAGAAATCGCCTGACACGGATGGAAGCGGTCCGTCAGCGCGTTGATCACCGGAATCCGCGCGTTATGCGCGAGCTCTTCGAGAACTGATTGCTTGAAGAGCCGTGCCACGATTCCGTTCGTCCAGCGTTCAAGACTTCGCGCCACATCGGCAACAGCTTCGCGTTCGCCGAGATGCGACGCAGTGTGATCGAGAAATGTAGCCGAGCCGCCCAAGCTCGCAATTCCGACTTCGAACGTCACGCGCGTCCGCAGCGATGGTTTCTCGAAAATCAAAGCGAGGAATCGTCCGGCAAGCGCGCCGCGATAACGATCCGGGCGAGCTTTGACGTCCGCTGCGAGTTGGAGCACATCACGAACTTGCGCGGCGCTCCACTCCATTCCTGTCAGCAGATCGTGCTGCAGTGGAATCGTAGTTGATGCTGCGGGTGTTGATGTTGTGGCGGTTGCCATAGTCTCCTCGATCAACGAGCTGGGACCGGTATTGCAATCTCGCGTGTTTCTGCCTTAATCGACTTTGCCGGTGACGCCGCTTTCGCTGGCTCCTTCGCAAGTTCAGCTCCAAGGGACTTGGGCCGAGGCGTTTCCACAAAAACAGATTCCAGCTTCGACAAAAACTCTTTCACGTGCGCAGTCCGAATATTAAGCGGTGGCAGGAAGCGCAAAATGTGATCGTGCGTGCAGTTGATGATTAAGCCGCGCGCGAGCGCCGCTTCGACGAACGGCGCGCCTTCGACGGTCAAATCCAGCCCGAGCATCAGACCTTCTCCGCGCACTTCACCCACGAAATCAAATCGTCCCGCCAATTCCTTAAGCCCGCGCTCCAATTCGGCACCGCGCTCGCGCGCATTCTTCATCAACTTCTCATCTTCGATCGACTTCAGCACTTCAAACGCGGTCGCGCACACCAGAGGCCCGCCACCGAACGTAGTCCCATGCATCCCGGGTGAAAGCGCACTCGCGAATTCTTCGTTCGCGAGGATTGCGCCCAACGGAAGGCCGGCGGCGACCGGCTTTGCGATAGTCACAAGATCCGGCAGGCTCTTGAATTTTTGATATGCGAACGCGCGTCCCGTTCGGCCGAGTCCGCACTGGATTTCATCCGCAATCAGTGCCGCGCCTCTTTCAGTCGCGAGTTCGCGCGCGCGATTCCAAAACGCTTCGCTAACCGGAAATATCCCGCCTTCGCCTTGAATCGTTTCCACTACCAGCGCGCACACGCCTGAGTCAAACTGCGCCTCGAGATCGGGGATGTCGTTGAATTTCACAAAGTCAACGCCGGGCACAAGCGGCATGAACGGGTCGCGATATTTTGCCGCATAAGTAATTGCCAGCGAGCCGAACGTGCGCCCGTGAAACGATCCTGTCAGCGCCAGAATGCGCGTCTTCGCAGCCGAACCGTTCGTCGCGCGCGCGCGCGCGTGCGCCCTCGCAATTTTCAGCGCGCCTTCGATAGCCTCCGTGCCGCTGTTCGTAAAGAAAACGCGATCGAGGCCTGACCACGCCGCGAGCTTGCGTGCCAGCGGCCCTTGAAACTGATTGTGAAACAAATTCGA
>DATBYF010000071.1:0-37773 GCA_036513895.1 Candidatus Acidiferrales bacterium
TGTTCATCACTTCGCGCAGCAACTGGCATCACCTTTTCCACTACTCGCGGCGGTGGGTGCCAAGACCCGAAAGATTGAGATTGGCACCGCAGTTATCGATATGAGGTATGAGAATCCTCATTACATGGCGGAGGACGCCGGGTCTGCGGACCTAATCTCTGGCGGCCGACTCCAGTTGGGAATCAGTCGCGGTTCCCCCGAGCAAGTCATCGATGGTTGGCGCTATTTTGGCTACCACCCGATTGAAGGCGAAGACGATGAAGGCATGGGCCGAAGACATGCCGAAGAGTTTCTCGAGTTGCTACGCGGAAAGGGCTTCGCTAAGCCTAATCCACGTCCGATGTTTCCCAATCCTCCGGGACTTCTACGTCTCGAGCCATACTCTGCGGGATTGCGTGATCGAATTTGGTGGGGTTCTGCTTCCAACGCGACGGCAGTATGGGCCGCGAAGTTAGGAATGAACCTGCAGTCGTCAACTCTCAAATTCGACGAGACCGGCGAGCCGCTGCACCTCCAACAGGCCACACAGATTCGCGCCTTTCGCGCAGCCTGGAAGGATGCCGGCCACACGCGCACTCCGCGCATTTCCGTTAGCCGGAGTATTTTTGCGTTGCTCGATGACCGTGATCGTCGCTATTTCGGACGAGGCTCTCAGGAAGAGGACAAAATCGGGTTCCTTGACGAAAATACACGGGCGATCTTCGGTCGAAGCTACGCTGCCGAGCCAGATGTTCTCATCAAGCAGCTTAGGCAAGACGAGGCGATCGAGGAGGCTAACACGCTGTCGCTAACTATTCCTAATCAACTAGGTGTTGCGTACAATGCGCACGTCATGAAGGGAATTCTGACTACCGTCGCTCCAGCCCTCGGTTGGCGCTAAATCGCATCGGTCCTGGACGTATCACGGCGCATTCAGATGTAATCAGTTCAAGCAAAGCGCCACTTCTAGAAGGCCTACCTTGGGGGAAATTTTTCCTATAAGCTTTTCGATGGAGACGCCGAATGGAAGCCCGGGACATCGAGCTGCACATCAATCCAGCCGACGAGACTATCCGTCTCGGCCCGCTCGCGGTGCGCTTCTTGCTTACCGGAGACAACTCGACTGGCAGCGTCGCAGCATTTGAGCTGATGGTCCCGAGCGCGCAGCGCCTGATGGCTCCAGCGCATAGTCACGATCATTTCGAGGAGACAGTCTACGGCATCGAAGGAATATTGAGCTGGACTGTGAACGGAAAACAGATTGACGTCGGGCCGGGACAGGCACTCTGCATTCCGCGAGGCGCCATCCACCGGTTTGACAATAACGGCAGCCAGAACGTGAAGGCGCTGTGCGTGATCACCCCAGCCGAGCTAGGTCCGCAGTTTTTCCGCGAATCTGCCGAGGTAATCAACGCGGCGGCAGGTGGTCCACCGGACCGAGCAAAGATGGCGGAGATCATGCGTCGCCACGGCCTCACTCCGGCGCCGCCCCAGGCGTAGAGCCGGCGATTGGGACGTGATTCCATTTGCCGGGTAACCGGATGAGTGGCGCTGTATGCCATTTTGACGAGGGAGGTTGTGTCGGTGGCGAGGTCGTTGTGTCCGAAACAGGGGAGAGGTACGATGTGCGAGCTTGGGTCCAAATCGGAAAATTCGGCTGGACGACATAGGGTGTGCTCGGTGGCGAGCTGTATAAGTGTCGCGGCGCACCCATCTTTAGTTTAAAAAAGAAGGTTAGAAAAGGAGTTTAAAGAGACGGTCAAATCTTCGGGAATGAGGTGGCCATGGCGGACGAGACGATTGCAGCTTTCAGGGCCAGCTTGCACGGAGAGCTAATCGCGCCAAGCGATACGAGCTACGAAGCGGCCCGTAAGGTGTACAACAGAATGATCGACCGGCGCCCGCGGCTGATTGCGCGCTGCGCGGACGTGGCCGACGTAATTGCCGCGGTGAACTTGGGTCGCGAGCAGAAGCTCCTGATTGCCATCCGCGGTGGCGGACACAACGCGGGTGGGTTGGGAGTGTGCGATGAAGGATTGGTGATCGATCTTTCACCGATGAATTATGTTCGCGTGGACCCAAAGAAGAAGACCGTGCTGGTCGGGGGCGGCGCGCTGTGGCGGGATGTGGATCATGCTACGCACGCTTTCGGTCTCGCGGTTCCTTCGGGCATCATTTCGACGACTGGCGTGGGCGGACTGACGTTGGGTGGCGGAATTGGATACTTGACGCGGCGGTATGGCCTGACGATTGACAATCTGTTGGGCGTAGAAATGGTGCTGGCCGACGGGCGGTTCGTCACGGCCAGCGCCAAAGAAAATTCCGACCTTTTCTGGGCGGTGCGCGGCGGGGGCGGCAACTTCGGCGTCGTGACGTCGTTTCTGTTTAAGGGGCAGCCGGTGCACACCGATTACGGCGGGCCGATGCTGTGGCCGATGGAAGATGCAGCGGAGATGATGCGCTGGTACCGCAACTTCATGGCAAAGGCGCCGGATGACGTCTACGGGTTCTTTGCTTTCCACACCGTGCCGCCGTGGCCGCCCTTCCCCGAGCATCTGTATCACAAGAAGATGTGCGGAATCGTGTGGTGCTACACCGGACCGATCAAGAAGGCGGAGAGGGTGTTCAAGCGGATTCGAAGCTTCAAGGCTCCTGCGCTGGACTTGGTGGGACCGATTCCGCATCCTGTGCTGCAGAGTCTGTTCGATGGCCTCTATCCGCCGGGCTTGCAATGGTATTGGAAGGCGGATTTTGTCCGGACGCTACCTGATGAAGCCATCGCGCTGCATGTTAAGCACGCGGCCGAACTTCCGACGATGCATTCGACGATGCATCTCTACCCCATCGACGGAGCAGCGAGCCGCGTAAAGAACTCGGCCACGCCGTGGGCTTACCGCGATGCAAAATGGGCGCAGGTGATCGTGGGCGTAGACCCGGACCCGGCGAGCAAGGAGAAGATTTCGTCGTGGGCGCGCGATTATTGGAGCGCGCTCCACCCGTATTCGGCGGGCGGGGCGTACGTGAATTTCATGATGGACGAGGGCGAGGACCGCATCCGGGCGACGTACGGGCAGAACTACGCGCGGCTGGCCAAGATCAAGAAGAAGTATGATCCTGCGAACCTGTTCCGCGTAAATCAGAACATTGCGCCGAGCTGAAAGAAGAAGGCGGGACGAAAGGAGAGAGGCGCTCGGTAAGCTCACAAGCGCCTGCTCTACTACTTCAACGTAAACCGTACCTCACTGGATCACCTCCTTCTCGGCAGGAACGCCGTTGTCGACAAGAGTGTCGAGTGGTTCCGATTATAGCGCGGGATCCTCGGACTTGAAATAACGTCAACGGATAATCGCGGGCAAGATGCCCTTCGAAAACTCCCTTCGAAAACTCAGGGTAGGCAGGGCAGGCCCGCGCCACGAGGAAAACGCTGCCGGGCTGAACAGACCGGGCGCGTGCTATGCGCGGATTAGGCCGATGCCTAGGACTACTACGCTGATTGCAAGCACGATTGCTCCTGCGTATAGCGACCAAATCCATTGGTTTGGGTGGTCTGGCGTGAACGTCACGGAAAGAAAAAAGCCCAGTGGAATCAGAATGGCAGCGAGCGGCATACCGATTCGCACTAGCCACGCGAACTCGGGGCCCAGTGCGGCGTGCTGCACGAACATTTGGCAGATGAGGGAGAGAATCACGAGCACGCCTGCGTGCGCGTGTCCCGCGCGGAAGAAACTGGTCTGTAGCGGCGAGGGTTTCATTTGTGGCATTTGACCGCTAAACAGCCTCATCAAAAAGTAGCCGCCGTATTGAATGGTCGGCACGGTAATCAAAAGGATGCCGGACATCAGCCTCGCGTCACGGTTCATTTTTTTCCTCCTATGCCTGGCGGACGAGCGAATAGTGGACGATCACATCAGTAATTTGCCGGCGAGCCAGTAATCTACGCTGAACTTTCCCGGACCGGAGCAGATCAGCCAGATGAAGAACAGCACGTACAGGACTTCGGGAAGGTAGAGGAAATCGTCGAGCCAGCTAAGAGGCGAAAGTTTTTTAGGCAGGGTGGAAATAGCGCTGGTCAGAGTGGCAACGACCATGTCGATCAATAAAGCCATGCTCGCCGGGCTCGAAAGAAATCCCACGGCCAGCAAGGATCCGGCGATGAACTCGACACTCGCCACGAAATAAGCTGTCTGGCGGGGGAACGGGACTTTGGCCTTGACGAGCGTGTCGTAAACAGGTTTCGTGCCGCCGGGAACAAACAATTTGTTTCCGCCGGAGATGGCGAAGAACAGCCCGATCGAGACGCGTACCAGCAAAATGGCATATTGCTCCAAATCACTGCTTCCCAGTAGCGCAAACTCGATCAAGCGTTTCCAATCCATTTCTTCTCCCTTCGTCGGGGGATGCGCCGCAACGATACCCCAGATCATGCGGTTCGACTTTGTTTTCCTGCGGCGATTTTGTTGAAGCGCGAGCTATTCGGGATCGTTTCGATCTTCAATGGGCAGCGCCTTGCGATTCGAGTTCACGTGAAAAAGCTAAACTTCTAAAGCTGAGAGGCGCTATTCAACGCCGTCCACGCAGCCAGAGAGTCCATATAGTCTCTCCAGTGCACGATCTTTCTGTTCTCAATCGTTACGACCGAGATGAATCTATTGTCGTAGGGCGCGCCGTTGGAAAGGATCGTGCCGTGCACTTCGTATTCGAGGATCACGACGCGACTATCTTGCGAGCGGTGCACAACGAGCGAGTCGCCGGAATGGAGATTGATCGTCTTGCCGTATCCTTCGAAGCTAGCGATCAGATTGGCGCGACCTCGAATGGTCGTAGGCCAGCCGGGGAAGTTGTAGCGGAATTCGAAGAGGGCGTCATCGGCAAGCGTGTCGAAATAATGTTCTCCATCAACGAGGCCGCGTAAGCCTTCCATGACGACTGCGAAGAAAGGATTGAGAGCTTCGAATGCTGTGTGTTGGGTTTTTGTCATCAGCAAGTCCCCGATGTTTGAGTTCGGCAACCGAGCGCAGCCTGTGAGTGTGCACGAGTTATCGGCAACTCGGAAGATGAAAGGCTGCCAGGCTGAAGCCCGGAACTTGTGGACGCCAGGCGAAGCGTTGCGCGATGTGAATTCGTGTGGCGGCTGCGCTAAGATGGCGGTGGTGCGTGTTGTTGATTGGAGTTTGGGCGATGGGTAATTTGGCTACTGAAGATAAGACGGGCGCGACGGTGGTGCGCGGGCCGCGCGGGACTTCGCTTAGCTGCAAGGGCTGGCAGCAGGAAGCGGCGATGCGCATGTTGATGAACAATCTCGATCCTGAAGTGGCCGAGAAGCCCGGGGATTTGATCGTGTATGGCGGGCGCGGCAAGGCGGCGCGCGATTGGAATTGCTATCACGCGATTGTGAAATCGCTGCAGTCTCTTGCCGGCGACGAAACGCTTCTCGTGCAATCGGGAAAGCCCGTGGGGATCTTTCGCACGCATGAATATGCGCCGCGCGTGCTGATTGCAAATTCAAATCTCGTCGGGCACTGGAGTAACTGGGTGCAGTTCGACGCGCTCGATCGCGCCGGGTTGATGATGTATGGGCAGATGACTGCGGGAAGCTGGATTTATATCGGCTCGCAGGGAATTCTGCAGGGGACGTACGAAACTTTCGCGGCGGCCGGACGAAAACATTTTGGCGGCGATCTCGCTGGAAAATTGGTGGCGAGCGGCGGCATGGGCGGGATGGGCGGCGCGCAGCCTCTTGCGGCCACGCTGAATGGCGCGGCGTTTCTCGGAATTGATGCGGATCCTGAGCGCATCAAGCGGCGCGTCAAGACTGGTTACTGCGATGTGATGGTGAACGATCTCGACGAGGCGTTGCGAATTCTCAAGAATGCGGTTCGCAAGCGCGAGGCTGTTTCCGTCGGGTTGATCGGAAATTGCGCCGATGTGATTCCTGAGCTTGCGAAGCGCGGCGTGGTTCCTGACATTCTCACCGATCAAACGAGTGCGCACGATCCGCTTTACGGCTACATACCGCAAGGACTGAGCGTCGCGGAAGCTGCGGATTTGCGGGAGAAAAATCCTGACGATTACAAAAAGCGGTCGCTTGCTTCCATCGCGCGGCACGTGGAAGGAATGCTGGCGCTGCAAAAACTTGGCTCGGTGACTTTTGATTATGGCAACAATATCCGCACGTTTGCATTCCAGCAGGGCGTGAAAAACGCGTACGACTTTCCGGGTTTCGTTCCTGCGTACATCCGACCACTTTTCTGCGAAGGGCGGGGACCGTTTCGCTGGGCCGCGCTTTCCGGCGAGGCTTCGGACATTCACCGCACCGATCAGCTGGTGCTGGAAATGTTTCCGCACGACGAAGTGCTGACGCGGTGGATTCGGCTGGCGCAGAAGCGCGTGCAATTTCAAGGATATCCTGCGCGAATCTGCTGGCTCGGTTATGGCGAGCGCGACAAATTCGGACTGGCGCTGAATGATTTGGTCGCGCGCGGGGAGCTGAAAGCGCCGATCGTGATCGGGCGCGATCATCTTGATTGCGGGTCTGTCGCGTCGCCGTATCGCGAAACGGAATCGATGAAGGACGGCTCCGATGCCGTCGCCGATTGGCCATTGCTCAATGCTCTGCTGAATACGGCGAGCGGGGCGAGTTGGGTGTCAATTCACAATGGCGGCGGAGTGGGAATTGGCTATTCGCTGCACGCCGGACAAGTGACCGTCGCGGACGGCACGAAAGAAATGGCAACACGCATCGAGCGCGTGCTGACGAACGATCCTGGGATTGGAGTCGCGCGACACGTGGACGCGGGCTATCCTGAAGCGATCGAGTTCGCGCGCAAATCTGATATCAAAATTCCGATGATGTGAATCACGCAGACGGCTTCTCGCATCCAACGCCCTAGTTCGAACGAGGTTGTCAAACGAAGTTGTCGAACGAAATTAACGGAGGTGCGCGCTATGTACGTAATTACAGGGGCGACCGGCAACACGGGGCATGTAACTGCGGAAAAATTGCTGGCTGCGGGGCAGCCGGTTCGAGTGATCGGGCGCAGCAAAGAACGTCTTGACGCGCTCGTGCAGAAGGGTGCGGAGGCTTTTGTCGGAGACGTTAACGATCCGGAAGTTATGACTCGCGCATTCTCCGGCGCGAAGGCTGTGTACGCGATGATTCCGCCTGACCACGCTGCTAAGAGCATGCGTGAGTCACAGGATCGCACGAGCAATTCGCTTGCGGCAGCGCTGGAGCGTTCCGGCGTGTCTCACGCGGTATGCCTCAGCAGCATGGGAGCTGATAAACCTGAGCGCGTCGGGCCAGTGAATGGATTGCATTATCTCGAACAGAAGATCAACGCCATTCCGAAACTTAATGCTCTCATCCTGCGGCCGGTATATTTCATGGAAAATAATTTTGCGCAAATCAAGCCGATTCAGTCTATGGGCACGATGGGGGGCGTTCTGAAGCCTGAGCTGCCGCTGCCGCAAATTGCGTCGCGCGATATCGGAGCCTTTGCCGCCGACGCCCTTTTGAAGCTGAATTTTTCGGGGAAGAGCAGTCGCGAGCTGCTTGGGCAGCGCGATGTGTCCATGAAAGAGACGGCTACTGTGTTGGGCAAGGCCATCGGCAAGCCGAATCTGGGATATTCGCAGTTTCCAGCGTTCGCTGTGGAAATGGCGATGAAGCAGATGGGACTGACGGCGGACTACGTGAAGCTGTTGATTGAAATGCTGGAGTCCATCAATTCGGGATGGATGAGGCCGCTTGAAACGCGCTCGGCCGAAAATACAACGCCGACTGCGATCGAGACATTTGCTGCTGAAGAATTTGCGCCGCGATTCAAGGGGCAGGCTGCGCGGGCATAGAGCTTGAAACTTCGCGCCCGCCTCGCGACGCTCGACTCGACAGAGCTACTTGGCGCGACCGTATCCCGGACCTAGCAAAACTTTGCCGGGGTGCGCGCCCGTCATTTTGCCGTCGTCAATTACGGGTACGCCGTTCACCAGCACGTAGTCCATGCCGACTGAAAATTGATTTGGATTTTCGTATGTCGCGACGTCGTGCACCGTTTCCGGATCGATCACGACTACATCGGCCCACATTCCAACCTTCAACACGCCGCGATCCGTGAATCCCATTCTCTGCGCCGGCAGCGAACTAAATTTCCGGATGGCGTCCGGGAGCGTCAGCAATTTCTCTTCGCGCACATATTTGCGGAGAATTCGCGGAAACGTTCCGTAGGCGCGCGGATGCGGATGCTCCTGGCCGAGAATTCCTTCCGGCGAAGTTCCTTCGGAATCGTTATCGATGGACACCCACGGCTGTTTCAGTCCCAGCGCGACATCTGATTCCTGCATGCCGAACACGGAGACGTATGTGTACGCATCGTCCTGGATCAAAATATCGAATAGCGCGTCCTTCGGATCTTTGCCCCACATCTTGGCGATTTCCGCCAGCGTCTTCCCTTGCAGCGAGCGCAATTTCGGATTGTGAACAGCGCTAATCAGAATCGCTTCAGGGCCCGGAATCTCGTCCCATTCGTTATCCCAATCCTTCGTGTGTTCATCCATTTCTTTCTTGATTCGCTCGCGCGTCGCAGGATCTTTCAATCGCTCGATGAGTTTTTCGTCGCCGCCGTCATGCGCCCACGGAGGGATGAACGCGGAAAATGTGTTCGACCAGGCCGTATAGGCGTAGGTGTTCGCCGAAATGTCGAGTCCGGAGGCCCGCGCCCGGTCAATGAAGTTCACTACATCGGGCATTTTTCCCCAATTCGATTTGCCGGCGACTTTAAGGTGCCAAATCTCGACGGGGATTTTTGCCTCGCGCGCAATTCGCGAAGTTTCTTCGAGCGCGTCCATGATGCCGTCGCCTTCGCTGCGCATGTGCGTTGCGTAGATGCCACCGTATTTCGCGGCTTCGCTAGCGAGCGCGATGAGCTCGTCTGTTTTCGCGTACGGCGCGGGCGCGTATTCGAGCGCCGTCGAGACGCCCATCGCGCCGTCGTCCATCGCCTGGCGCACGAGCGCGCGCATTTGGTCGAGTTCGTCCGCTGTCGGCGCGCGATCTTCGTCGCCAATCACGTAGCGGCGAACCTGCGTCGCACCCACGTAGCTCGCTAAATTAATTCCGATTCCCTGCTTGTTGAGCCGGGCAAAATATTCGCGAAATGTCTTCCAGTCGGGAGTGATGCCGTAATGCTCGTAGGTCAGATGATCGGCTTGCAGCAGACCGGCAGTTTCCGGCGCTGCAGAGTTGCCCTCGCCGGTAATTTCCGTAGTGATTCCCTGATGGATTTTTGAAGGTACGCGCGGGTCGACGAGGATGGTCAGTTCGGATTGCCCGAGCATGTCAATGAAGCCCGGCGCAATCACGCGCTGATGCGCGTCAATGACGCGCTTCGCGGACACTTCGTCGAGACGCCCGATTGCCGCGATGCGGCCGTCGCGGATGGCAACATCGCCTGAATACCACGGCGAGCCGGTGCCATCGAGGATTCGTCCGTCGCGAATTACGATATCGAAGGGAGCGGCGTTCGCCTTAGTCGAAGCATCGCGCGCCGAAAGTTTCTGCCCAGCAAAAGGCGCGAATATAATAAACAATGCTGCCGAAGCCACCAGCGCGACGAAAATTGACAGAGCCCTTCGATTCATCTTTGCACCTTGTCCTTCGATCTCAGGCTTGCACCTCGCCCTGACATCTCAATCGAGCCCGCGAGTTTGAGTTTTACCAAATTTGCGCCCAGGTTTTGAGATTGTTCGCGTCGCTCGTTTGAATCGCAAGGCTGCCCGGCTGAGCCGGCCGCTACAAGTGCCGCGATTGATGCGTGATGATAGGCCACATTCGCTCACGCTCCAAAGGACCGCAGAAGAAAGTGCGGTTCGCAGTGGCAGTTCGCGCGGCAACACGCTAAACTTCTTAGTCGCATCGTGCCTGACTTGCTCATCACTGGCTGCTCACAGCTTCTCACCTTGCGCGGGCCCGCTCCTCGACGCGGGCGCGAGCTGCGCGATTTCGAAATCATCCAAGATGGCGCGCTCCTGATTCGCGAGGGCGAAATCAATGCGGTGGGAACGCGCAAAAACGTCGAACGGCTGCGCCAGGCGCGTGGCGCGAAGAAACTCGACCTCGGTGGCCGCGTAGTTCTGCCCGGTTTCGTTGACTCGCACACGCATTTAATTTTCCCCGAGAGCCGCGCGGCCGAATACGAGAAAGGAATCGCCGGCGTCGGCTACGAAAAGATTGCGAAATCCGGCGGCGGCATCCTCTCGAGCATGCGCAAGCTTCGGCGCATGAGCCCCGACGAACTGAAAGTGCGCGCTCACGTTCATCTGCGGCAAATGGCCGAGCACGGCACGACGACCCTCGAAGCAAAAACCGGCTACGGCCTCGATTTCTCGAGCGAGGTGAAAACGCTCGAGGTCGTCCGCGAGCTGCGTCTCGAGCAACGCCTCGATATCGCCACTACTTTTCTCGGTGCGCACGTTGTTCCGCCGGAATACAAGGGCCGCACGGAAGATTTCGTGGATCTGGTCGCGCGCATTTGGATTCCCTACATCGCGCAGACCGGCCTGGCGCAATTTTGCGATGTCTTTTGCGATCGCGGCGCGTTTACAGTGCCCCAAACCGCGCGAATTCTCATGGCCGGGCTCGTGTGCGGCCTCACGCCGCGTCTGCATGCCGAGCAACTCGCGCGCACGGGCGCAGCGCGGCTGGCCGTGCGTCTACAGGCAGCGAGCGCCGACCATCTCGACAAAGTGAACTCCGGCGACATTCGCGCGCTCGCCAATTCCAAAGTGGCGTGCACGCTGCTACCAGGCTGCTCCTTCCACCTCGGACTGAAACATTACGCGCCTGCCCGTGCGTTGATTGACGCTGGAGCCGCCGTCGCGCTGGCCACAGATTTCAATCCCGGCACGAGCCCAACGCCCAATATGCAGATGATTCTCTCGCTCGCGTGTTCGGCGTTGAGAATGACTCCGGCCGAAGCAATCGCCGCAGCTACGATCAATGGCGCCTATGCTCTGCGCCGCCATTCGCGAGTTGGCTCACTCGAGGTTGGCAAATTCGCCGATCTCGCGGCGTTCGATGTGGATGACTATCGCGAAATCCCTTACTATTTCGGCGTGAATCACTGCAGCCTGGTGATGAAACGCGGCGCTGTGATTTTTGAAAAGGCCGAGAATTGAAAATTTTCCCGAACAGCCGGCGCAACGTGCGTCTCTCCGCTACAAATGAAAACGCTGATTGAGTGCGTTCCAAACTTCTCTGAAGGCCGGGATCTCGCAAAGGTGGACGCTATCGTCGCCGCGATGCGCGAGGTTGACGGCGTCTATATCCTCGATCGCGAAAGCGACGCCGATCACAATCGCAGCGTAGTTACTCTTGCAGGCGAAGCCGAGGCTGTGGCCGAGGCCGCTCTCCGCGGCGTTGCCAAGGCTCTCGAGCTGATTGACCTCACAAAACATTCCGGCGCGCATCCGCGCATGGGCGCGACCGACGTGGTGCCATTCATTCCTATCGAAGGCGTGACCATCGAAGATTGCATCGCGCTCGCGAAAAAAGTGGGCCGCGCCATTTGGGAGCGCTATCGCGTTCCCGTTTATCTTTATGAAGCCGCTGCACAGCGCCCCGAACGCGCCAATCTCGAAAATATCCGCAAAGGCCAGTTTGAAGGCTTGCTCGAGGAAGTTCCCCGCAATCCGGCGCGCGCGCCCGATTTCGGCGAGCAGCGGCTTCACCCAACGGCGGGCGCAGTGGTTGTGGGCGCACGAAAATTTCTCATCGCTTACAACATCAATCTCAATACTTCCGACATCGAGATTGCCAAGCGCATCGCAAAAAATATCCGCTTCTCGAATGGCGGCCTGCGCTACGTCAAGGCCATGCCCGTAGATCTGAAAGCCCGCAAGCTCGCACAAGTTTCCATCAACATGACCGATTTCGAGCAGACTCCGCTGCATCGCGTCTTCGAAATGGTGAAACGCGAAGCGGAACGCTACGGTGTTTCTGTCGTAGGAAGCGAAATCGTCGGGCTGATTCCCAAGCGCGCCATCGAAATGACCGCGGACTTCTATCTGCAACTCGAAAACTTTTCGCCGGCGCAAGTGCTCGAAAATCGTCTCGCTGCATCGCTCGCAGGCGCGCCCATCGAATTTGGCCGGAAATTCGCGGCGCTAGCCACACCGTTTCTCGACGCCGTCGCGCAACCTACGGCGACTCCGGGCGGCGGCTCCGTCGCAGCTCTCGCAGGAGCGTTGGCTGCGAGCCTCGGGCAGATGGTCGCTGGGCTATCGCGGAAGAAAAAGTCCCAAGCCGCGTTCGTTGACCAGTTGGGCGAAGCTCTCACTGAATTTCGCACCGCCTCAAAAGAATTCGCTGAAGCGATTGACCGGGACGCCGCGTCGTTCGACGCCGTGATGGCCGCGCACAAACTGCCGAATACGTCGCCCGATGAATTGACGCGGCGTCAAACCGAAATTCGCCAGGCATTGCTCGTCGCCGCCGAGGTTCCGCTTCACGTAGCGCGAAAGGCTGTTGCCATCTACGAACGCCTCGGGCAACTGGAAGGCCTCTCAAGCGCTTCTATGTTGTCAGATGTTCATGTGGGCCGATTGATGGCGGTTGCAGCTGTTCGCGGCGCGCTCGAAAATGTGGCCATCAATCTCGAGTCCATGACCGAAGCGGGCGCAGACGCGGTTATCGTTGCCCGGCTTCGCTCCGAAGCGGCGGAGCTTGAAACGCAAGTTACAGATAGTGCAGCTGTCGCGGGCAAGTCCAAGCTATAGCAGCTTGGCGCCGCCGGGAAATTTGAGGGGGCAGGATAATGAGAAAGTCAGTCGAGCGGCTCGTGGCAATTTTCGCCGCAATGAGCATTTGCATTCTCGCGGCCTCGGCGCTTCTCACGCGCCCGGCCGCTGCGGGAAGCCTCAGCACGGATATTATTGGTATGTTCCCCCGAGATATCGGCGAGTTCGCGTACGCCGATCTCAAGGCAGCGCGCCAGCATCCGTGGTTCGCACAGTTGCGCGACCAGCTTCTACCGGTGAATTTCCGCCAGTTCGAACAATTTCTTACCACCGCCGGAATCGATCCGACCACGCAAGTAGACGAAATGGCGTGGGCCGCTTTCGCGCCAACTAAGGATCAGGGAGAACAGATTGTAGGCGTGGCACTCGGAGGCTTCACTCCCAGCGCAACCGAAGAGCGCTTCAAGCAGCAAAAGTTGGCTTCCGTCGAAGTGCACGGATACAAACTCTGGGCTTTCGGCAGCGGCGTGGGCGGCAACGACATTCTTTTCTTTTTTCTCGATTCGAACACGGCCGCTTTCGGAAATCGCTCGGCGCTTGAAAAGCTAATCGATGTACATTTCGGCGGCTCTGAAAGCTTGCTGACGAATACCGAACTTTTCCCGCTCATTAAAGACGCCAACGGAAACGGGACTGTCTGGGCCGTCCTGAACAAGTCATACACGCACATCGCCATGGCGCAGCTTTTGCCGCAAGCGGCGCAGTTTCCGCAGGCTTCTGCGATTATAGATCGCCTGAAAGCTATGGAAATTCACGTTCAGACTGGTAATGGCCTCGACACGCAATTCCAAGCTGTTTGCAACACGGTGGATGATGCGAACACTCTGGCCGCGGCGCTGCAGGCTGGTGTAATGATGCGGCGTTACCAGGAAGCGCAGTCGCATCCTGATGTGGCCAAGGCGCTCGATTCGGTGAGCGTGTCTCCTACCGGCGACCACATCAAAATTGATATTCCGATTACTGAGGATCAGCTGCAAGGCTTGATCAAGAATCACGCGTTTGCTGCGGCGCAACTGTAAAGCCTCATCGGATTTCTAGCCAGCGATTGATCTTATTGGCGGGCGCTGATGTATTCCACAAGTATAATTTGGAAGGATCCATGCCGCGTCTCGGTCGTCGCCCGATCAACTCGCTTCTGAAGTTCCTTGAGCTTGGCTTCGGTTCCCTGCTCCGGCGCGCCTGGAAATTGAATCGTAACTTCGATCCGGTCGCCCAATTCATCGCAAATAATCCGAACCATTGGTTCGCGCCCATTGGAAGCGGGCCAAGTATCGCGGCAAGTTTGCTCCGCCGCGCGGATTAGCGCCTGCCGGCGCGAGTCGCTCATCCCCACGCGTCCTGCGGCGTGCTCGATGATCGCGGCGATGGCCGCAAACAATCGAGGATCTTCCTCGAGTCTCGCTTCCGTTCGGACGAAATCATTCTCCACGGGCATCCACCACGCGCACGTCGCAGGCTTCCCGGCAATCCGGGCAGTAGAAAAGCCCGTCAATACAAAGACGAACTCCCTGCTGCGACTGGCAATAGCAACAATACTTTTCGCAACTGCACTTCTCTTCCGGCTGGTCGCACTGCGAACACAGGATGGGACCGCTCATCGAGTCCCCTTCGCGCGTGTTTGCAGAGCCATCTGGAGTGAATATTAGGATAATGCCGCCAAGCCGACAAGACGCATTCTACTAGAGGTGAGTAACCGGCCATCGGTCGCGGTTTTCTTGACACTCCAAAACCCGCATGCTACGTTGAACTGCGGGTCATAATTTTGAGATTTTATTCGTGAGCACGCCTGCCCCCATACAACTTCGCAAAACTGCATTAAACGCCGCCCATCGCAGCCTGGGCGCGAAAATGGTCAATTTCGGCGGCTGGGATATGCCGCTCGAATACACCGGCATTCTCGCCGAGCACGAGGCGGTGCGCACTCGCGCCGGAATTTTCGACGTCAGCCACATGGGCGAGATCGAGATTCTCGGCGCGCAATCGCTCGATCTCGTGCAGCACGTCACCTGCAACGACGCCACGAAGCTCGCCGATCGTCAAATCCAATATTCCGGCTTGATGACGCCTTCCGGGACGTTCGTGGACGATCTTCTGGTTCACCGCATCTCGCCGACGCACTATTTTCTTTGCGTGAATGCCTCGAATCAGGATGGCGATTTCGAGCACATTGCTGCGAATAACGATTTCGACACTCGCGTTCAGAATAATGGCGACGACTATTCCCTGCTCGCGATTCAAGGGCCGAAGGCCGAAGAGCTTTTGCAGCCGTTCACGGACGTCGCGCTCTCAGGCATTCGCTACTATCACCTCGCGTTTGGAAAAGTGGACGGCGTTTCGGCGATGATCGCGAGAACGGGCTACACCGGCGAGGACGGTTTCGAGATTTATTTCGATCCCGAGTACTCCGAACAAATCTGGACAAATTTGCTGGCCGCGGGCGCGCCAGAAGGAATCATTCCTTGCGGACTCGGCGCGCGAAATACGCTTCGGCTCGAAGCCGGCATGTGCTTGTACGGGCACGAAATTGACGAAACGACGACGCCGTGGGAAGCCGGACTCGCCTGGATCTGCAAAGTGGATAAGGGAGATTTTCTCGGTCGCGAGATTCTCGTGAAGCAGAAAGCTGAAGGTATCACGCGCAAGCTGGTGGGATTCGAAATGCTCGACAAGCGCATCGGCCGCGACGGCTATCCCGTCGCTATGGGCGGCGTGGAAGTGGGACGCGTTACCAGCGGGGGCCCGGCGCCATTTTTGAAGAAAAATATCGGAATGGCCTACGTGCCCGCGAATCAGTCTGCCCTCGATACCGAAATCGAAATCAACGTTCGGGGAACGCCCGTCCCGGCGCGCATCGTCGCCATGCCTTTTTACAAACGCCCGAAATAACGGGCATCATTTGTACTTTTGCACTTTCTCGCAGTGGCGCATTGTCTCGATAAGTTCGCTTGCTCGACGCTTTCTTGACGCTTTCTGACAAGGAGAGGAAATGTATCCAGCGGATTTCCGCTACTCGAAAGATCATGAGTGGATCAAAGTTGAAGGCGATACCGGCACGATTGGAATTACCGACTACGCGCAGAATGAACTCGGCGACGTTGTTTTCGTCGAATTGCCAAAGGTTGGCGCGCAATTGAAAGCCGGACAGACACTCGGCAGCATCGAATCGGTGAAAGCGGTGAGCGAAGTATTTAGCCCCGCGACGGGCGAGGTCGTCGCCGTGAACGAAGTGCTTGCGAATTCTCCAGAAAAAATAAATCAAGAGCCGCACACAGGCGGCTGGTTGATTCGCCTCAAGCTCGCCAATAAGAGCGAAACGTCAACGCTCATGGATTCCGCCGCGTACGAAACTTACGTCGCCGAAAAGGCCAAGGAACACTCCGCCTGATGCGCTACCTCCCCAAGAGTCCTGCCGAGCGCCAGGCAATGCTCGACGCCATCGGCGCTCGTTCGATCAACGAACTTTTTCGCAGTGTCCCCGAAAAATTTCGCGTGCACGGACCGCTGAATTTACCTGGGCCGATGTCGGAACCTGAAATCATCGAGTATTTCAAGGCTCGGGCTAACGACAATTCGCGCGGCTACACATCATTTCTCGGCGCGGGCGTCTACAATCACTTCCGCTCCGTCGTCACCGACTCGCTGATTCAGCGCGGCGAATTCTTGACATCGTACACGCCCTATCAAGCCGAAATTTCGCAGGGCACTCTCGAGGCCATTTTTGAATTTCAGACGCTGATCTGCCAGCTCACCGGCCAGGAAGTTGCCAACGCCTCCATGTATGACGGCTCGACGGCACTTACCGAAGCCGTGCTGATGGCCGAGCGCCTCACCGGCCGCCACTCTGTTCTCATCGCGCGCAGCGTTCATCCGGAATATCGCCAGGTGCTGCAAACTTACGCCAAGCATCTCGGAATCAAAATTCAGGAAGTCGAGTTCACGCCGTCGGGCGAGATCAATCGAGACGCGCTCGCTGCGGCGGATGTGAAGGATCTGGCTGCAATCGTAGTTCAGTCGCCAAATTTCTTCGGCGTAATCGAGGATGTCGCGGCGCTTGCGGAAATCGCACACGCGTCGGGCGCGGTGCTCGTCGTCGGAATCACCGAAGCCGTTTCGCTCGCCATCGTGCGTCCGCCCGCCGAAGCTGATATCGTCGCGATGGAATGCCAAAGCTTCGGAGTCGCGCCGAGCTATGGCGGCCCGCACGTGGGCGTAATCGCCACACGCGACAAATTCGTGCGCCAACTTCCCGGCCGCCTCGCCGGCCAAACTTCCGACGCCGAGGGCCACCGCGGCTTCGTGCTCACGCTGGCAACGCGCGAACAACATATCCGCCGCGAAAAAGCGACTTCCAACATCTGCACGAACGAAGCGCTCTTCGCACTCGCAGCGACGATCCATTTAACCCTGCTCGGCAAACAGGGCCTTCGCGAAGTCGCGCTTCAAAATCTCGCGAAAGCAAGTTTTGCGCAAAGCGAACTCATCAAAATTCCCGGTGTCCGCCGCGCATTCTCTGGCCCCACGTTCAACGAGTTTGTTCTGGAATTTCCGCGATCGGTGAAAATGATCAATGCGCAGCTTCTCCGCGAAAAAATAATTGGCCCATTCGCCATCGGCACCGCGTATCCGGATCTAACGAAGCGCGGCCTCGTCTGCGTGACCGAAACGATGCCGCGCGCGGAAATCGAGCGCCTCGCCGCATCCATCAAGACAATTCTCGCGCCACCAGCGTCTGGAGCAGCGAACTCTTGAGCGATTCGCTAAAAACGGAAAACTCAGTGGCGAACGACGAAAACGCCAAGATCACAAAAGCGCGCCGCCACCCCACGCAGAACGAAGGTCTGATCTTCGAAAAATCCGCGCCGGGCAAACGCGGCGTAGAATTGCCGCCTCTCGACGTCCCCGCGATTGACGCCGGCAAAGAACTCGGCGCTCTCGCCCGCGGTGAAATTGACGGCTTCCCCGAAGTCAGCGAGATCGAAGTCATTCGCCACTTCACGCGTCTCTCCACTTGGAATTACGCGATTGATCTCGGCATGTATCCGCTCGGCTCCTGCACCATGAAATATAATCCGCGCGTAAACGAATTCGTCGCGCGCCTCGACGGCCTCGGCACCGAGCATCCCTATCAGCCCGCGGAACTTTCGCAAGGCTGCCTGCGCATCCTTTACGATCTGCAAAAATGCCTGCTCGAAATCACCGGCATGGACGCGGCCACGCTCGAGCCCGTCGCTGGCGCGCAAGGCGAACTCACCGGCCTGCTGATGATTCGCGCTTATCTGGAATCGCAAGGCAATCCGCGCAAAAAAGTTCTCATCCCCGATTCCGCGCACGGCACGAATCCAGCTTCCGTCGTCATCGCCGGCTACGAAGTCCAAAACATAAAATCCAACGCCCGCGGCCAGCTCGACACCGACCACTTGCGCGAATACGCCACCGAAGACGTCGCGGCGCTGATGCTCACGAATCCCACCACTCTCGGCGTTTTCGAAGAGCGAATCGGCGAAATCGCGGAAATTCTTCATCAGCGCGGCGCTTTGCTCTATATGGACGGCGCCAACATGAACGCGCTAGCCGGCGTAACGCGCCCCGGCGATTTCGGCGTGGACGTGATGCACCTCAATCTGCACAAGACTTTCTCAACGCCGCACGGTGGCGGCGGTCCCGGCGCCGGCCCCGTCGTCGTAAAGAAATTTCTCGAGCCTTACCTGCCGGTGCCAGTCGTCGCCGAAAAAGAACCCGGCCGTTTCACGCTCGATTCGAATCGCCCGAAATCGATCGGCCGAGTTCGCGCTTACTGCGGCAATTTCGGCGTTCTGCTGCGCGCTCTCGCCTACACACTCGCCTACGGTCCCGGAATGCGCCAGGCCACCGAAGACGCCGTGCTCAACGCAAATTACATTCGCAAGCATCTCGAAGACGCCTACGATCTCCCCTACAATTTGCCCTCCATGCACGAAGTCGTCTTCAGCGACTCGCGCCAAAAAAAGCACGGTGTCAACACCATGGACATCGCCAAGCGCCTGATCGACTACGGCTTCCATCCCTACACCACGGCATTTCCGCTAATCGTTACCGGCGCCCTGATGATCGAACCAACCGAATCCGAATCGCGCGAAGAATGCGATCTATTCATCCAAGCCATGCACGCCATCGCCGAAGAAGCTGAAAAGAATCCCGAAGTCGTCAAGACTGCCCCGCACTCCACACGCGTCGGCCGCCTCGACGAAGTCGCCGCCGCCCGCAAGCCGATCCTCCGCTGGAAGCCCTGACGTAGCGTACGCGAATGAAAAAAGCGAAATCCGCCAATCGCAACTCTGCCGCGAAAGCGAAAGCCAAAAGCGCTCCGAAAAACGTGGATGAATATCTAGCTCGCATCCCGGAACATGCTCGAGACACATTGGAAAAGATGCGCGCGGCAATTCGCTCCGCTGTGCCACCCGAAGCGACCGAGACCATCAGCTACGGAATACCTGCATTCAAGGGCAAAGTGGTGCTGGTGTGGTTCGCCGCATTTTCAGACCACTACAGCTTATTCCCCACCGCCGCCGTCATCGAAAAGTTCAAGCACGAACTGAAAGGCTACTCCACATCCAAAGGCACAATCCACTTCCCCTCAAGCAAGCCACTCCCGATTGCTCTAATAAAGAAAATGGTGAAGGCCCGAGTCGCGCAGACGGAAAAGAAGAATGCACGCTGACTAGGTTGCTCTGAGGAACTACTTCTTTCTGTCGGATTCGACTTTTTCTGGGGAATTTACGCGCGTAGCGGACGCTTGAGGAGGCGCAGTTGCGTCGGCTGGCGCGGCTGTCACGGGAACGTTCACAGCGCGCCCATCGGAACTTGCGCGCGCCGCTTCGGCTGCCTTTGGCGCTTGCGTTGCCGGCACCGGTATCAACGCGCCTTCTGCTTCCTTGAGGAAGACCAGCCGGTGATCGTCTTCGTCCCAATCAATCGCCAGCACATCGCCGAGCGCAATCTGCTCGGTCGCCAGCAGGCTCGCCATCGGATAAACAAGATGCCGTTCGATCGCGCGCTTTAAATGCCGCGCTCCATATTTCAGATCGGTTCCCTCTTTTAGCAGGAATTCGCGGGCGGTCGGAGTCACACGGAACAAAAATCTTCCCCGCGCCGTTTCCAGCACCCGCTGCTGCACCATTCCGAGCTCGATTTCCAAAATCTGTTCGAGCTGCTCGGAGCGCAACGGGTGGAACACAATGACCTTGTCGATCCGGTTCATGAACTCAGGCGCGAATTTCCTCTTTGCCGCCTCGGACGCCGTCTTCTCCACCTTTTCATCCAAGCGGTTTTGCGTGTCGGCGCGCTGTTGCGGCGCAAATCCCATGCTGCCATTCATCAATTCCGTAATCTCAACGCCGCCAAGATTCGACGTCATGAAAATCATGGTCTGCGAAAGATCAACGCGCCGGTTGTCGCCGAGCGTCAGCGTAGCCTTGTCGAGAATCCCGAGGAGCAATTGCCACAGCGAATCGGACGCTTTCTCGATTTCATCGAAAAGCAAAAAGCTCAATTTCAGTTTGTCAGTGTGAAATTGCGCCAATGCTTCCTGCGTGATCAGCGGATGAGTTTCGCGATGGCCAAGGTAACCCGGAGGCGAACCAATCAGTTTTGCGATTTCGTGGGAATGTTGGAATTCGGCGCAATCCACTTTGATCACCGCGCGCGGATCGCCGAAAAGATTTTCCGCGGTCGCTTCCACCACGCGCGTCTTCCCCGCTCCAGTTGGTCCGAGAAACAGCAGATTGCCGACGGGGCGTCCCGGTGAATTCAAACCGGCGCGAAAAACCTGGTACAAATCAACAACAGCCTGGACGGCTTCGACCTGTCCTACAATTTTCCGCCGCAGTCCCGCCTCGAAATCGCGAGATTCATGGCTGCGTTGCGTCGGATCGAGATGTTGTGCTCGTGTTGCCACCACCGTGCTCCCTACCGGAATTGCCGGATTGGGCCAATGGCCCGCGGCTGCGTCCGTTCAACCTGGTCGAGCTTGGCATCAAGCGTCGAACGGAGAAGCCTCAATTGCGTTACCAATTCCCGATTTAGTGCTTCGTTCCCCAGAGACAAAAACGGCGGAGGTAAGTCCGCCAGGTCCAAATTTATAATTCGCAGTGCTTGAATCAAAGTCTGTACGTAGGGTGAACGGATGTCAAACAGTTCCAAACGGGTGTTTATCCTTTCACGCAATGCCGGCCAATCCAGTTCCAGGGCGGGATATTCACGCGAAACGCTTCGCATCACGTCATCTGTAATGCGCGGCCGTTCACCGAGTCTCGCGAGATGGATTTGTTCGATTTTCCCGCGGCGGCGCACGTTATGCACCAGGTAGTAGACGTTTCCTTTGCGCCGGACGAATGCCATAGACCGTACTCAGATCTCTTCCCTGAGCCGTAGTGTATGTACCGTACACTACGCCCGTCAATGGTACGATGCGCGGAGTTGTTAATAGTTCCGAGAAATCCCGCAGCAGTCCAAAAAATATAGTGAAGGAATAATTTGCTCTCCCATTACACGCAGCGCAGCATCGTGCGCATAACCGCCCTGTGTATTTGACGTGCGCGGCGGCTGGAGGGATGCTCTGATCTTATGTCCTGGGATGCGATCTATCGTTTGGTGAAACGAATTCCGCGCGGACGCGTAACAACCTACGGAGAAATCGCTCGTGCGCTCAAAGTGCGCGGCGGCGCTCGCGTGGTCGGTTACGCGATGGCGGGCTCGCCCAACGGCCAGGGAATTCCCTGGCACCGCGTGGTCGGCGCCGGCGGCAAACTGATCATTCGCGAACCTCACGGCTCCTTGCAACGCCGATTACTCGAAAGTGAAGGAGTCGAGATTGCCGGTACGCGCATCAATTACGAGAAGTACGGGTGGCCGCCAACAAGGAAACGAGTTCGAAAGCCCGCTCGAAAAGCCGCTCGGCGCCCGGCGAAAACTCCGCGGCGCGCTTGATCGCTGCGCATAGCGCGTTCGCTCCTCGGACTCGTCTGTGGTATAGAAGATGTTCTGATTTTCCAGGCAGTTTCTTCGCCTGACGCGAACCGCGAGCGGAATTCTTCAATCCTGTCGCGCGATACGAACTCAGGAGCGTAGTGAGCGAACCCGTTATTCGAGTTGAAAATCTGCGCAAGAGTTACGGCACGGTCGCCGCATTGCGCGGCGTGAGCTTTGAAGTGCAGGCCGGCGAAGTATTCGGATTGCTCGGGCCAAACGGCGCGGGCAAGACTTCGACCATTGAAATTCTCGAAGGATTGCGCACGCCTGATGCGGGAGTGGCCACCGTCGCCGGCCTCGATCCGCAAACCGCGGGCCTCGAGTTCAAGCAGGAAGTCGGCGCGGTTCTGCAGTCCACTTCGCTGCCGGATAAACTTCGAGTCAGTGAAGCGCTCACGTTGTTCACCGGCTTCTATCGCCGCCGCGCGGATCCAGAACTCCTGTTGCGCCGCTTTCAACTCGAAGAAAAGCGCCAGGTATTCTACAGCCAGCTTTCCGGCGGGCAGAAACAACGCCTCGCTCTAGCGCTTGCGCTCGTGAACAATCCAACCGTTGTGTTTCTCGACGAGCCGACCGCCGGCCTCGATCCTCAAGTGCGCCGTGAAATCTACGACATCATCGAGGAATTGAAACAAGAGAAGAAAACAATTCTTCTCACCACGCACTACATCGAAGAGGCCGAGCGGCTCTGCGACCGCGTGGCCATCGTCGATTCGGGGCGAATCATCGCGCAAGGAACTCCGCGCGAATTGAAGCATCGCTCCGCGGGAACCACGCGAATCGAAGTGCGCCTCGCCCGGCAAGTTTCCGATGGAATTCTGAATAATCTCGAAGGCGTCTCGGATTCGCGCGAGTTCGAAGGCGTTTACGTGCTGCACTCCACCCGGCCGCCGCAAACCATCGTCGCATTGGTGAAATTATTGGAAGCCGAAAATAACGAATTGCAGAGCCTCGAAATGTTTTCGCCCTCGCTCGAAGATGTTTTTCTCGAATTGACGGGCCGCAGGCTTCGCGAATGAGCGCGCAGGAGCGCAGGCAGTGAAAAATACCTGGAGTCTCACGAAAATTCGGGTTGTGCTGGCGCTGCGGAACAAGACGTTCATGTTCTTCGGTCTCATCATGCCGCTGGCGTTTCTGTTTTTCTTTGTGCTGATTTTTGGTCACGGGCAAACGGGCTGGATCGCCTATATTCTTGGCGCGGTGCTCACGATCACGGTGATGGGCAGCTTCTGGGGCTTGAGCGTTCAACTGGTCATGTTCCGCGAGCAAGGAATTTTGCGGCGGTTTCGACTCGCGCCGGTCGGCGCGGGCGCGCTGCTAGCCTCCAGCATTTTTGCAAACTATGTTTTGATTCTACCGGCCGTTGCCGCGGAGATTTTGATTTGCCGCGCGGCGTTTCATATGGTTTCCTGGGGCAATCTCTGGGCCGTTTTTGCACTGGTGTCGGTCGGTGCCGCCACGTTTTCGGCTTTCGGGCTGATCGTTGCCAGCGTCACCAATACGATGCAGGAGACTCAGGTCATCAACAATCTCCTATGGTCAGCATTTCTTTTTCTTTCCGGCGCCACGGTGCCCCTTGCTGTTTTTCCGGTCTGGATTCAGAAAGTCGCGCTTTTTTCTCCGGCGACGTATCTAGCGATGGGGCTCGAAGCGGCAACCACCGGATACATCGGCGGGCATGAGCTTCTCGAAGAATTGATCGCGCTGGCGGTCGGGCTGATCGTTGCATTTGAAATTTCGCGCCAATTGTTTCGCTGGGAGCCTGAAGCGAAAGTTCCTGGCAAAGCGAAACTGTGGGTGATTGCTGCGCTTGTTCCATTTTTGGTTTTTGGCGCGTACGAAAGCGCGTTCGGAAACCAACTTTCGCGAATTCAGAAACATTTTCAGATGTTGGACCGGCAAAGCTCGAGCCAGAAAGCGCGCTAAGCAATCGCGCATTCGCGACTTAAAATACTTTCACAAGTCCAGGAGGATTGAATGGAACGCAAGGCATCGGCAATTTGGAAAGGATCGCTGCGCGAAGGCAAGGGCTCGATTTCAACCGATAGCGGCATTCTCAAAAACACTCCATATTCGTTTACCACTCGCTTCGAAAATGCTCCAGGCACAAATCCCGAGGAGCTGATCGCAGCGGCGCACGCCGGATGTTTTACCATGGCGCTCTCGGGCCAGCTTGCCGCGGCAAAATTGACGGCCGACCAGATCGCCACGACCGCGACGCTGACGCTCGAAAAACTCGATGCAGGCTGGACGATCTCAAAAATTCATCTTGATGTTTCGGCACGCGTGCCCGAAGCGTCGGCCGAGGCTTTTCAAACCGCCGCTGCATCGGCTGAGAAGAATTGTCCGGTCTCGCGTTTGCTCAAGGCCGATATCACAATGACTGCGAAACTCGAAAACGGATGAGAATTCTCGAAGTCATCGCCGGCATCGCTATTCTGTTCATCGTTGTGCTCGATGCGTTCGAGACTGTCGTCTTGCCGCGCCGCGCTACTCGCCGCATCCGCCTGGCGCGCATCTTCTATCGCATGACGTGGAAGCCGTGGCGCGCCATCGGCCGCAGGCTGCGCAGACCGAAGACGCGCGAATCTTTCTTCGCCTACTATGGACCGCTCTCCTTGCTTCTGTTGCTATCGGTTTGGGCTGTTGGACTGATCGCTGGATTTGCGTTTCTGTTGCTCGCGTCTGGCCCTCCGGCGAATAGTTACCCCGGCAGATTCGATTTTCTTGCGGCGCTCTACATGAGCGGCACGAATTTCTTCACACTCGGGCTCGACGACGTAATTCCCCGCACGGGCTGGAGCCGATTCTTGAGCGTCGCCGAAGCCGGAATGGGCTTCGGATTTCTTGCCGCGCTCATCGGCTATCTTCCCGTTATTTACCAGGCGTTTTCGCGGCGAGAAGTTGCCGTGGTGCTTCTGGACGCCCGCGCCGGATCGCCGCCAACTGCCGCGGAGCTCCTGCGCCGCCATTCATATCCGCAGGGAACGGAATCGCTCAAAGAACTTTTCCGCGATTGGGAGCGCTCGGCGGCGGACATTCTCGAAAGCCACATTTCCTATCCGGTCTTGCCGTATTACCGCTCGCAGCACGACAATGAATCCTGGCTCGCCGCGCTCACCGCTATCCTCGATTCCTGCGCGATCACGATTGCCAGCGTTGACGGTACTTGCACCAAGCAGGCGCAACTGACTTTTGCCATGACCCGCCACACCGTCGTGGATCTCGCGCAAATTTTCAAATCCAAGCCGCAGTCGCCGAAGCAGGATCGATTGCCCGCCGCCGATTTGCGCCGCATACGCGAAATTCTCATTCAGGCCGGCCTGAAAATTTCCACCGGTTCCGCTGAAGACAAGAAGCTCGCTGAATTGCGACTGATGTACGAGCCATACATATATGCGCTCTCCGAATTTCTCGCGATCAGCCTGCCGCCGTGGATCCACGCGGAGGCGATCGCCGACAATTGGCGAACCAGCGCCTGGGGCCGCATCTCGGGCGGGTTGCGCGACGCCCCCTCGTCGCCGTTTGACGACCACGATTGAGCGCGCGACGATTCCCTGCGATGCCTGAGACGAAAACCATAGCGATGGCCGGGCTGACCAAGGGGCGCATCGAGACGCTGACCGACAGCGTCTTCGCGATCGCCATGACGCTGATGGTCTTCAATATGAGGGTGCCGGAAATTCCCGCGGGCTCGGTCGACTGGGAACTCTCGCGAAAACTTTTGGGAATGTGGCACGAGTTTATGATTTACGCGATCAGTTTTGTGGTCTTGGGAATTTATTGGATTGGCCATCACAATCATTTTCACTGGATGCAACGAACGGATCGGAAATCGCTGTGGATCAATCTCGCGTTTTTGTTCGCGGTTACGCTGATTCCCTTCTCGACGATACTTGTCGGGCGGTATCCCGAGCAGCGCGACGCCATAATATTTTACGGAGTGAATCTCGCGCTGGTCGGCTTGCTGCTTTACGCTCACCTTTCCTACGCGACGGGAGCGGCGCACCTCGTTGACCCGGCGATGCATCCTGGGATGATTCGACTGGCAAAAAGATTGATTCTGACGGGACCGGCGGCGTGCGCCGTCGCGATCATCGTGGCATTCTTCCATCCGGGAATCGCGACTCTGCTGTATTTGTTGGTGCCTCTCTTCTATGTTTTTCTGCCGGGAGTGGATCGTCGCATTTCCGGATACGCTCGCGGCGAGGCCCGCATGGAGGATTAATTCGGGGATTGATACGGACGATGCTGTGAGTGAGGTGTGGATCATATGGCCACGATGCTGGAACAGCTTGAACGCATGATGCGAGGCGAAGCGCCGATGCCGGCTATCGCGAAGCTGATTGGATTTCGGCTGACTGGCGCGAAACGGGGCGAAGCCATCATCGAGATGGATGCCGAGGCATCGCGCCACGCCAATCCGATGGGGACGCTGCATGGCGGTGTGCTGTGCGATATCGCGGATGCGGCGATGGGCATGTCGTATTTCTCAACGCTCGAAGAGGGCGAATCATTTACCACGCTCGAATTGAAAATCAATTTTCTCCGGCCGGTGTGGAACGATCGCTTGGTCGCCAGCGGGCGCGTGATACAGCGAGGCAAGACGGTTGGGCTGGTGGAGTGCACGGTCACAAATTCCAAGGGAGATCGGGTGGCGTATTCGACGAGTACTTGTCTGACGTTGCGCGGCGACATGGCCAAAGGGCGCTGACCGAGCGATTGCCGGTACGAAATTGGGAACTGGGACCCGGAGGCGGGAGCCTCCGGGCTCTGAAATTTTGAGTGTTGCAGGATTTTGAGTGCAGCAAGAATTTTGAGTGACGCAAGATTTCCGCGTAATCTTGTGCGGCGCCAGTATGCCATTTTGTATCGAGTAGAAATGTGTGCGGTGCTTTGTTTTCATTGAGTTGCACCGTTTTCTAATCGCTCGGTGTATCGAGTAGAAATCTTCTCTGGCTGGCTTCGGCGCGAGATGACCGTGTGATGGGGCGGCTCGACGTATTTGCCCTGGTCATTGATTCGACCGTGGGCTATGACGGCGCGGATTACGGCGTCGGCTGTGACTTTTACGTTGCCGGCGCCCTCGATCAGGCTCTCGAGCGCGGCCCGAAGATTGCGGCGGCGACGATTCCAGAGGCCAGTGGCATGAGCATGGCGGTAGATGGTTTGGCGGTCTCCTATTCTGTGATCCTCGGCGATATCCATGGGGCTGCGCCAGCGCAGGAATTCTTCTTCGATCTCGGCGCGATGGGCATGGCGGCAAATGACGCAGGCGCGCTTGTGGCGATCAAGGCTGGGTTTGCGAGTTCCAGCCCGAGGCGCGGAAGCGGCGCCTTGCCGATTTTTAATTTTGTCGGACATAAATTTCGAACAAGGGTAGCGCAAAATTGGGATTTTTTCAGTCCACAGACTTTTTTTTCGACGCGTTAAATGATTGTGAATCAGCGGGATGGGCGTCTCAGTATTAATTCATTTCGTTCTGGTACCGTGGTGAAGGTTGTTTGCGTCGAGCGGTTGCCATGGCTAAAGCCAATTGAGGGCTGGGCGTTCGTTCGCTGGACTGAAGTCCAGTTCCCCGGCTGAAGCGGAGGGCTCCCACCGAAAGGCGAGAACGGGGCTTTTCTTTTCGAGAATAGCCAATTGTTGATTGTGTCCGGGAGGCGGGAGCCTCCCGGCTCTGAGTGAGATTTATTATTTGAGTGACAGCAGAGTTGATAGGAAATTTCGATTATTTTGTGAGAGCGAAGATGCCGGGCCGAAAGCCCGGCGCTACAAGTGCTGCGGGTAATGCTTGCCGTATGCAAATGGAATTGAGCCTTTTTTATTACAAAATGCAGATCCCTCACTTCGTTCGCGATACCACTACTGTCCGCTCAAACTTGGGCGCCGAGCAAATTATTCTGAGCGAAGCGCTTGCATTACGTCTACGCGGGCGGCGCGGGCGGCCGGGAGCATTGAAGCGACTACGGCTGCGCCTAACAGCACCAACGCGGAAACGACGACGGGCAGTGCGCCGGGCATTTTTAATTCGCCGAAATAGCTGCCTGCCACGCGCGCGACGATGAGCCCGAAGGCCGCGCCCGCCAGAACGCCGCCGCCGGCCATCAGAACGCCTTCGGTGACCACACTTCTGAGGATATTTCTCGGCTGAGAGCCAAGCGCGAGGCGGATGCCGAATTCGCGCGTCCGCGCGCTGACGGAAAACGCGAGAACAGCCGCGACGCCAACGACAGCGATCAACAGCGCGACCGCTGCGAACACGCCAAAGACCAGGGAGTTCAAGCGGTCTGGCGCAAGCACTGTTGCCCGAATGTCTTCGAGAGTGGCGGCGTGCTCCACGGGTTGATCGGCGGACAAATCCCGAATAATTTTTGTCACCGGCGTTACCAGCGAATAAGGATTTGCGCTGGTGTGAATGAAGAGGTGACCGCCAAACAGCATCCCAGAGTCGGCGAAGGTGCCATAAATGGTAGAGACAGGCTGCGGAACCAGATGCAGATCATCCACGTCGGCAACGACGCCAATGATGCGATGAGGGCCTTTGAATCGCGCCTTTTCAGCGTCAGATCCGGGAAGGAATTCGAGCACAGGGTCGGTCCAATAGACATGCCGGCCGATGGCATCCCCGGCAGGATACATGGTGCGCGCGAGAGTTTCGCTGACGACAGCGACGGGGTCCTGAGTCTCGTCATCTTGCGAATTGAAATCGCGGCCTTCAAGGATGGGCACGCCGAGCGCGGCAAAATATCCGGGAGAGATGGTGCGCCACATGGCGCGAGGATCGTCTTTGCCTGAGAGGTGGCCATCAGCAGAATATTGCAGACCTGGGCCGAAGTTGTCGGCATCGCGCCACGGCGCAATGGTGCCATACGCGGTGGTAGTGACGCCAGGCAGGACGTCGATGCGGCGCATCGATTCTTTATAGAAATCGAGGACTTGCAGAGGCGTTTTTCCGTAGGACAGCGCCGGAACGTCAACGGCGAGAACGTGACGCGTATCGACACCGGCCTGGGTCCTTTGCAGCGCGATCAGCGTGGTGATCAACATGCTTGCGCCCGCGAGCAGCATGAAAGACGCGGCGATTTGCGTGACGGCGAAGATGCGCTGGCGGCGGCTGGTGCTGCTGGTGATGCGGACGCTGCCGCTCGCGACGTTCATGCCATTCGACGCGTTCGCGGAGGGCAGACGTGGCACAAATGCCAAAATCACCGCGGCGACTACTGCCAGCGCCACTCCCACCCAAAGGATGCTGGAATCGACCGTCAAATCCAGGGCGCGAAGGGAGAAGCGCGAGGCGTATCGAGCCAGGATTGTGACCAATGGCTGCGCGATTATTACGCCGATTATTGCGCCCGCGCCGCAGAGCAGGAGGCTTTCGGCTAACAACATGCGGCGCAGCGCGCCAGTGCTTGCGCCGAGTGCGGCACGGATTGCGAGTTCGCCTTCGCGGCGAACGGTCCGAGCGAGAATCAGGTTGGCAACGTTCGAGCAGGCAATGATGAAGACGAGGCCCGAGGCAGCGAGAAGGACGAGGAGAACGGTGCGCGCGCCGGAAGTAATCTCGTCGCGGAGCATCCGCGACTCGATGCGGAAGCCGGCGCTACGGGGATAATCGTCCTGGTGATCTTTTTGCATGGTGGCGTAGACGGTGCTCAACTCGGCGCGAGCCTGATCGAGTGTGACCCCGGGAGCAAGCTTACCGAAGAGTTCGGTCATGCGATGGACGCGGCCCGTGACCATAGTGGCGGAAAGATGATGCGGACTGGTGACCATGTTGCCGATGATCTCTGTGTCCGCGGGATACGGCACGCAGGGCTCGAGGACGCCAATCACGGTGGCGGAACGGTCGCCAAGGCTGCCAAGGCGAACTGTCTTGCCCATTACGTTAGGATCTTTTTTGTAAACGGTGGACCAAAAACGATAGGTGAGCACGATGACGCCAGGGGCATTTGGACCGTCGTCTTGAGGCCCAATGAGACGGCCGAGAACAGGGCGCAGGCCCATTACTTCAAAGTAGTTGCCGCTGACGACGCCGCCACGAACTCCGCGAGGCTCGCCAAGTCCGATCATGGTAAAGCCCATTGTCGAGAAATCGCCAAACTCGCTCACGGAGTGGACGCTGGCTTCGATGTCTCTGATTTCGGGCACGGAGAATGTGGTGTTGTCGTCGCCCAGGCCGTGGGCGCTCTGGCGGATGTAAATAAGGCGGTTCTCGTCACGGTTGACGAGCGGCTTGAGCAGCACTCCGCGCACGAGCGTGAAGATTGCGGCGTTGGCGCCGATGCCAAGCGCTAGCGTGAGGATGACGATGGCCGCGAGGCCTTTACTCCGCATCAGCGAGTGGAACGCAACTTTTAGATCGCGAAAAAATGACATGTCTCTTCTCCCTCAGCGTTTATCTACACGAGCGTGCCAAAAGGACGACCACATTGTAAATCAACCACACTCATCATTCTTTGCTTCGTGACCGCTACGACGCGAAATGTCCTTTCGCCGACGCTCGCTGTCCCTGATCAGTTCGCTTATGTCTTCCGCTGGACGAATTTCGATAGTTCCACACTGCAACTTCACTCCGGGAGATTGCGAGATGAGCTGAATTGCGTGATTTAAATCGCGCGCTTCAATCACCTGAATTCCACCCAATTGCTCCTTCGTTTCCGCGTATGGACCGTCTGTCACTGCAACCTTTCCGTTCTTCCAGGACACGGTGACCGCCGTGTTGGCGGGCTGAAGAGGTTCCTCAGCGACCAGATGTCCGCTCTTGCGCAGCTCGTCATTGTAGCTAAAACACTCGTCCAGCACGGTGTTGCGTTCGCTCTCAGACATGTGTTCGAACTTGCCGGGCTCAAGATAGCCCAAACAGATGTATTTCATCAAATCCTCCTTGTTTCGGATGACTCAAGGAGCCGAAGCTTCTCCGGCGCTGACGGCGGAGTAGTCCATCATTTATTCGCCGGCATGGTAAGGAACTCGCGCACCTCGACGGAGGCCCGACAGGCAACGACAGCCTTGTTCCCCCACGCGAGAGCCTCGTCCAGGTTAGCGGCGTCCAGAATCCAAAAACCGCCTATGTGCTCCTTGGTCTCGAGGTATGGGCCGTCAGTGACGCGCACCTTGCCATCAGGCTGGGCCCGCAGTGACTTCGCGCGGCCGGCCGCGGAGAGGCCGCCAGCGAAAATCCTGGCACCGGCGGCTATCATCTCGCGGTTGAGCGCGTGGATATCCTCGGACATCGCTTCGGTCTCGACGGACGGGTCATAGTCGTCGGGGTGGTGAATTGCAACCAAATATCGCGGCATGATTCCTCCTATTCGTGTAACGGATTTCGGGGCGGCCGGTTTTCCCGCCTTCACTACATAGGCGAACGGGCAGAGCGGAATTCGACAAGTCGTCCCAGAAAGTTTACTTCACGTCGAACGAGGCATCGCGAAATCGACATAGCGCGGAGAGTTTTTTTACGTCTGGCCCGGCTTATTACCGAACTTGGCGGCCTGCTCTTCCTCAAGCTCCGTGAGCTTGTCCTGCACGGCGGGAGTGAAGTCGCTTACATCGAATAACCGGCGGACTTCGACGATCATTTCGTCGTCCTTTCTGGGAATACGCGAGGCCCATTCGATCGCCTCTTCGCGCGACTTCACATCAAGGATATAGAAGCCGCCGATCACTTCCTTCGCTTCGGTAAACGGGCCGTCGGTAACTTTCAATTTTCCGTTTTTTAAGGTAATGCGCGCGCTCATCGTCGCGGGCGGGGTTAAACCGTCGAGGGATTGCAGCACGCCGGCTGCCGCCATTTCCTCGTGGAATTTCCTTGTGTCCTCTATGTCGGTCAGGTCGGGCACCCAACCGGCCTTCGCAGTTGGGTAGTTTTCCGGATACATGATAATCATGTAACGCATCGTTTTCTCCTTGAGTGTCAAGCGGACACCGTAGCGGGGCCGCTACTTTTATGTAAGAGCTTGACCGCGCTGCCTGAATTGTTGCGAGTGGCCGGTTGTCCGGCCTTCACTATATAGTCGAACGTCCCAGCCAAATTCGACAAGTCGTCCCAGAAATTTTGCCTCTTTCGCGCTCTAAACTATGCTTTGCGCCTGGCCATTTCAATATCTGGCGGTGGGCCAGTATCCGATTGCGCTATTTACCAGGCAAGTGCCCCTGGCGTTCGGAAACTTTGAGTTGATGGAGGGTGTCCAATTCAGTAAGTTGAAGTCCCAATCATGAGAGGAATGATCGCCATCTTACTTGTAGTCGCGTTCTCAGCGCCCCCGCAGCAAACAACTCCTTCGAACTTGCCGGTAGATGTTGAGGTTGTGAAGAAGAGCCTCGTATTTCTTACGTATGAGCACGATAATTTTGTGGTGGTGGGAACGGGATTTCTCATTGCTATACCTGCGATGGGTGATCCGTCACACCCGCACGTGGCCATTGTTACCAGCCGACATTTTATTGACCCTCACTGGGCGGGATGCTCATGGGCAAATCCAATTGAATTGACTGTGAAAATCGGGGTTTGGCAAGCCTCTTTCGCCCTAGAGCGGAACGATCGGAGGACGTGGCTAGCTCACACCGATGACAAAGTAGACGTCGCGATCATCCCGTTCGACGGAAGGTTGGGGAGATTTATAAACAACGATATCCAGGCGTTGCCCATCAGTGATTTTTCAACAAAGGACGAAATTGAAAAGTTTCAAATAGGGATTGGCACCAACGTAATTTCAGCGACATTAGTTCCCGACCTATTTGAGATGAATAAGAATTACCCGGCATTTACTTTCGGGAAAGTCTCCAGCGTGTCGGACGATACCGGGAAATTGCGTTGCGGAACCGGACCGCTAAAGGACAGATTAAGCTGGATAATCACCGGTAAGTTCGTGCCCGGGAACAGTGGCTCACCCGTTTTCTTAATGCCTTTGGAATTTGCATCTGGGTCGGCGTTCCTGTTTATCGCCCCAAGAAACAAGATTTTGGGACTGGTGAGTGGCAATGTTGCAGGAGCCGACCTCGCCGAGATGGTTCCCATCAAATACGTTTCTGAGGTGATCGCAAAGAATTATCCAGACGCGAATCTATATAGGGAAGAAAACAAGGACGAACCTCAAAGTTTCAGCTGCCGAATTCGCTCTTGCAGGAATTGACGCTCGGGTTCCTGTTGGGTCAGGGCCAGGGCTTTCTCGTAAGCGGAGCGAGCCTCCGCTGTTCTGCCGAGCCTGCGGCACATATCTGCCCGGGCTGAATGCGCCAGGTAATAATTTGCCAGTTCGCCATGCTCCAGCACCGCGTCGATATGCGTGAGACCGGCCTCTGGGCCGTCGCGCATGGCAATGGCCACGGCACGATTGAGTTGGACAACGGGCGAAGGCTGAATTTCTGCCAATTGGTCGTAGAGCGCCACAATCTGGCGCCAGTCTGTAGCGGCTATCGATTCTGCTTCCGCATGAACGGCCGCAATCGCAGCCTGCAGCGTATACGAGCCGAAGCGGCGGGACTTCAGGGCTTTTTCCAGTAATGCGACTCCCTCGGCGATCTGCTGCCGGTTCCAGAGGGAGCGATCCTGGTTCTCCAGCAAAATCAGCTCTCCGGTGGGCGAAGTTCTCGCGACGCGCCGGGATTCTTGCAGCAACATCAGGGAAAGTAGACCGATGACTTCCGGGTTAATTTCCGGCTGCGGATGGAGTTCGGCCAGCAACCGGCAGAGTCGAATGGCCTCGCCGGTTAGGTCGGCGCGCGTGACTTCCGCTCCTGCTGCAGCGGAATAGCCCTCGTTAAAGACGAGATAGATGACCTGAAGCACCGCGCCCAGTCGCTCGGGCAATTCCTGCGACGTGGGCACTTCGTACGGAATAGCTGCCTCGCGAATCTTTGCCTTCGCGCGTACAATCCGCTGCGCCAGCGTGCGCGGAGTCGTGAGGAACGCCTTGGCGATCTCCTCGGTTGTCAGCCCGCACACCTCGCGCAAGGTGAGCGCAACGCGCGCTTCCGGCGCAAGAGCCGGATGACAGCAGGTAAAAATCAGCCGCAGCCGATCGTCCTCAAGGCTGTCCTCTTCGTTGGAACTTTCCGCCGAACTCGATTGCGCTTCGAGATAGCGCACGAGGTCGTCTTGAGAGGCATCAAATCTTGCCCGGCGACGCAGAGTATCAATGGCTTTGAATCGGGCCGTGGAGATCAACCATGGTCGCGGATTATCGGGTACTCCGCTCGTCGGCCATAGGCTCAGCGCAGCCGCAAAGGCTTCGTGCATGGCCTCCTCGGCGAGATCGAAATCGCCGAGCAAGCGGATTAGAGTTGCCAATATTCGCCGCGAATCCACGCGATAAAGGGAATCGAGCAATTCGCGTATGTGCTCGGTGGAATGCTCGGGCATGACGACGACCTTAGCAAAATCGGCTACGTTGAAGCAATTTGGCAAACAGCGGATCGGCGCAAAGTCCTGAGTCGTGACTCGGAATCTGGCCGCGTTATTTGGTTGCGGGGGTTATTTTTGCTGCGGGTTCGGGGATAGAGAGATGGTGACGTTGATTTGGGTACCGTGGGTGCTTGAATAGATTTCGAGGCGGCCGGCTAGTTCGTTGACGCGCTCGCGCATGCCTGCCAGGCCGATGCCGGCGTGGCTGCCTGTTTTTTGGAAGAGCTCGAGCATGTCTTGCGGCATGCCGCGGCCGTGATCGGTGATTTGGAGAGAGACTTCGGCATCATTGATGGCGAGGACGATCTCGGCTTTTGGGCTGCCGGAGTGACGATGGATGTTGGTCAGGCCTTCCTGCAAGACGCGGAAGAGAGTGAGTTCGACGGCGTGAGGGAGGCGATCCATCTGCGGCGGCAACTCGATGGTGACATGGATGCCACTGCGTTTCGCGAAGCCCTCGACGTACCATTGTGCGGCAGCGGCGAAGCCAAGTTCGTCAAGCGCGGGCGGGTGAAGGAGATGAGATAGCGTGCGCGTCTCGACGATGCAGCGCTCGATCAGTTGTTCTATTTCGGAGTGGATGGCGTCATTGCCGTCTGCAGCCGATCCCTTCAGCACCAGAAGATTCATTTTTACGGCGGCCAAATACTGGCCGACGCTATCGTGAAGCTCGCGAGCGATTCGCTTGTGCTCATCGTCCTGCAAGCGAAGCAAACGCGCCGATAAATTTTGAAGCGCAACGGTGCGTTGGCGGAGTGTTTCTTCAGTTTGTTTCAGCTCGGTAATGTCGAAGCCGACGCCGTGAAGGAACCAGGGGCGGCCATCGGGCCTGCGCACCATTTTGACTTCGCATTGAAACCAGACAACGTGGCCGTCGCGGGCGATGACGCGATATGCGGATTTCAGAGATTTGCCGGTGAGGAACATTTCGGCGGCGTCGGAGCTCCAGCGTTGTTTGTCGTCGGGATGAATTTGTCCGTACCAGCGAATTGGATCTTCGAGCCACTCGGCTTGGGTAAATCCCAGCGCGGATTCGATTTGAGGACTGACATACATTTCGCTGACGCCCCGTTCGAGATACGCGATGAAAACCAGGGCTGGAATTTGTTCGACCAGGACGCGATACATGTTGTCGTGCTTGGGTAAGGCTTCTTCGGGCTTGAGGCCGTGCAGGCCGTCGTTCGCGAAATCAACGGAAGATGGACAAAATGCGGCGTCGTTCAAAAAGACGGAGGCGAGTTCGTTGAGAATGGCCTGGGCGGTGGCTGGGCTTGGGCTCGGGCGGTCGTGTGCAGCGGGTGATTCGCGAGCGGGGTCCTGCGCAGGATTATCGCGGCTATTTAGCATTGGCGTAATCCCGTCGCAATCCGCTAGAGTCTCATGATTCATCTGGAATTCGCCATGCGGCGTTGGAATGCTGCCCCCGTATGATTTCCTCTGCGGTACCGGTACCACGCCTGACACGAGTATAAATTAGAATTTCCGGAGGTTAATTTCCGGAAGAGATCGGGGTCTCCGATTCAATAACAGTACGAACGGTTCGATGGCAGCGCGAAGATGTGTTAAACGATTCATTCAAACTGGTTGCCGTGACACCGAAGCTCAGCAAAATTTTCAAAGGAACGAACGGACTGCGCGCAGGGTGGCGGTTGCTGATTTATTTTGCGCTCATTTTTGCGATGGGATACGCGGCGACGAAAATTTCCGATGCTGCACTGCACGGGCGGCAGCCGGACGATAGTAACGCGGCAGTTGGGATCGTTACCTTTCTGGTGGGCGTGTGCTTGATTCTGCTCGCGGCGTGGATCATGGCGAAAATTGAGGGGCGAAGTATTGCGGAGTATGGGTTGCCGTGGCGACGGGCGTTTTGTAGAAGGTTCTGGCTGGGGTGGGCGATCGGGTTCATTTCGCTGACGCTGATACTTGTTTTGCTGCGGCTCGTGCACGCTTATTCCATAGGAGGCGTGCAACTTCGCGGGGCTGAGTTGTGGAGGGATGCGTGCTTGTGGGCTGTGGCTATTTTTTTGGCGGCGGTATTCGAGGAATTTTTATACCGGGGATACATGCAGTTCACGCTGGCTAGCGGGATTGGGTTCTGGCCTGCGGCGGTGGCGACCTCGGTGTTGATGGGTGCCGATCACATGTTCAACCCGGGCTGGACGGTTCTCGGCTTGATTAACATTGTCGGATTCGGACTCGTCGCATGTTTTCTGCTGCGACGAACGGGCAATCTGTGGATGCCGATAGGTCTGCACTTAGGATGGAATTGGGGCGAAGTGTATTTCTTTGGTGTGCCGTGCAGCGGGCTGATGGGCAAGGGACATTTGTTCGAGGGAAGTTTGCACGGGCCGGCGTGGCTGACTGGAATGCCGTTCGGTGTGGAGGCTGGCTGGCTTAATGTGGTGCTGCTTCTCGCTTGGTGGCTGATATTCGCGAGATGGTTGCGCGCGTTGAAATATCCGAGGCGTGGCGTAAGCCCGTGTTGAAATAATTTCCTGGCAGGCACCAACGACAGAAAATCCTCACGTCTCGTCGCGACTGCGTCGCGCCGGGGACCCTTCGAAGCTCAGGGCAGGCATGAGCTACAGCCGATTGCATCATGCCAATGTTGAGCGAGGAGATTCGTTGATGATTTACGATTTTCTGGTGGAGACGTATGAGACCGAGAGAATCAAAGTGGTGAGCATGTGGAGCGAGTTTCGGGATGAGGATCTGGGCTTCCGGCCGCGCGAGGGGGACCCGCGGGGACGCAGCGTGCACGAGCAGATGGTGCATCAATGCGCCAGCGAGGACATCTGGTTCCGGACGATGCTAGGGATTGATGTGGGTGCGCCGCCGCTGCCGAATCCGGAGACGCGAATTGAGTTTATCCGGCGTTACGCGGAGGATAGCGGGAAGCGGCTGGCAGTGCTGCGAGAGAAGAATGATGCGTGGTGGGAGGAGGATGCGGCGTTTTTCGATGTGCGGCGCGCGCGGAAATGGATCATGGCTCGGAGGATTGCGCATACTGCGCATCATCGCGGGCAGCAGAGCGCTATGCTGCGGATGCTTGGACGTGAGCTGCATAGTAATTATGGGCCGACGGCGGATACGGGGGGTTTGATGGCGAGCCATGCGCCGACGATTTATGCGTATGGGAGCGTTGAGGAGTTGATTCGGGGTGAAGCGGCGGGTGGGGCGAAGTCGAGGTTGCCGGGCGCAGGTGGGAGGGCGGTGACGGAGCGGCCTGATGAGAGGTAAAAATGTGCGAGAGAGAAACGCAAAGGCTGCCGGGCTGAAGGCCGGCGCTACAAGTGCTGCGGGCCGTGATTGCCTGTGGGCTTTTCGACGAGACGGTCGCGCGACTGGGGAAAACGCAAAGTCAAAAACGCCGGCAGGATGCCGGCGCGACGATACAAGTGCTGCGGGGCGGGATTGCCAATATGCAAACGGGACGGAGCCTTCAGGCTAACCGCAGATCCCTCACTTCGTTTGATTGTATGACGAAGTGCGGCTCCGAGAGCCTACCGAGTAAACTTGAATTTGCCAAGACAAGGCTCGGATAGGAAGGAGCCGCAATGAAGATTATAGGATGTGATTTTCATCCGGGC